>NZ_AP022612.1:2611803-3264753 GCF_010729895.1 Mycolicibacterium confluentis | reverse complement strand
ACACCACCGACCACAAGTTGGCCGCCCGGGTCGGCGCCCCCGACATCTCGGCGTCGGCGTATTTCGAGGACCCGCACAGGTTCGACGTCGAGGCCCAACCCGCGGGCCTGACCTATGCGTACGGCAACGCCCGATTCGCCCGCGACCAGTTCTGGTCCACACTGAAGGACATCTCGATGTACTCGCTGCGCGTCTCCGAAGACGGTATGCGCGAACCACACTGGCATCCGGTGACCGCCGAGATGGGCTACGTGCAGCACGGTGACGCGCGCATGACGATCATGAATCCCGATGGCACGCTTGACACTTGGAACATGACGGCGGGCGACATGTATTTCATTCCGCGCGCCTATCCGCACCACATCGAGAACATCGGAAGCGACGAGTGGCACTTCCTGATCTTCTTCGACCAACCGTTCCCCGCCGACATCGGCTACAGGGCTTCCGCGAGTGCGTATTCGCGTGAAGTCCTGGCCGCGGCGTTCGACACCCACATCGATGATCTGCCGAACTTCCCGCTCACAACGGCAGATCCGCTGATCGTGCCCCGGCGCAACCCCGTCGACCACTGACGGCGGTCGCCCGGCGGCCTGTTCTACTGTGGCAGCTGTGGCGAACCTTCTGACCCGTGTCATCGAATGGCTGCGGGCCGGCTACCCCGAGGGGGTGCCCGGTCCGGACCGAGTGCCGCTTCTGGCGCTGCTGCGCGACACACCGTTGACCGAGGAGCAGATCCACGAGGTGGTGTTCAAGATCGCCGAGGCCTCGGCGCCGGCCGACGTCGCCGACCCCATCACGCCGGAGCGCATCGACGCCTACATCGCCGAGGTCGCCCATTACGACGCGGGCCCCGAGAGCGTTCGCCGCGTCGCCGCGAGGCTGGCCGCGGCGGGATGGCCGCTGGCCGGCCTGGACGACGTGGTCGACGCCGACGACGACGCCGAGGAGCCGACGACCTAGATGGTCGAGGTGTCGATGACGAAGCGGTACCGCACGTCGCTGGCGAGAACCCGTTCGTAGGCCTCGTTGATGTAGGACGCCTCGATGACCTCGATCTCGGGGGTCACGTCATGCTCGGCGCAGAAGTCGAGCATCTCCTGCGTCTCGGGGATGCCGCCGATCATCGATCCCGACAGGCTGCGGCGCCCACTGGCCAGCGGGAACACGGGAATCGGCATCGGGTGCTCGGGAATGCCGAGTTCGACCAGCGTGCCGTCGACGGCGAGCAGGTTGAGGTAGAGGCCCATGTCGAGGTTGGCCGACACCGTGTTGATGATCAGGTCGAACTTGCCCGCGAGCTTCTTGAAGGTGTCGGAGTCGGCGGTGGCGTAGTACTCGTCGGCGCCCAGGCGCAGGCCGTCCTCCATCTTCTTCAGCGACTGCGAGAGCACCGTGACGTGCGCACCCATGGCGTGGGCCAGCTTGACGCCCATATGACCGAGGCCGCCGAGGCCGATCACGGCCACCTTCTTGCCCGGGCCGGCGTTCCAGTGCCGCAGCGGCGAGAAGAGGGTGATTCCGGCGCACAGCAGGGGAGCGGCCTTGTCGAGCGGGATCGAGTCGGGGATGCGCAGCACGTAGTTCTCGTCGACGACGATCGCGGTGCTGTAGCCGCCCTGGGTGGGTGTGCCGTCACGGTCGATGGCGTTGTAGGTGCCGACCATGCCGGTGCCGGTGCAGTACTGCTGCAGACCGGCGTGGCAGTTGTCGCACTCGCGGCACGAGTCGACGAAACATCCGACGCCGACATGGTCGCCTACCTTGTACTTGGTGACCTCGGAGCCGACCGCGGTCACCACGCCGGCAATCTCGTGGCCGGGGACGACGGGGAAGTTGGGCTTGCCCCACTCACCCTTGACGGTGTGGATGTCGGAGTGGCAGATGCCGGCGAACTTGATGTCGAAGGCGACATCGTGCGGTCCGACCTCGCGACGCTCGATCGTGGTCTTGCTCAACGGCCCAGTGGTGGAGGTGGCTGCGTAAGCGGAAATTGTCGTGGTCATGTGTGCGTGCCTCGTGTGATCGTCGCTATGCGGGTAGATATATAGCTTAGCAAAGTTAATTTAATGGCGGCGCAGCGTCGAGCCCTTGGTCAACCCCAACGGAGCGGGGCTGACGCTTCATTCCCCAGAAAGGTAAACCGATCAGAGGCCGGGCGCGCGCAGGCCCGCGTTGAACCCGACGCGCTCGTATTCGACCAGGCCGGCCAGTGCATAGGGATCGGCGGCAATCAGTTCGTCGGCGGCGGAGGTGTCGATGTCCGCGGTGATGAGGATGCCGCCCTTCTGCGACTCCTGACGTCCGGCCAACAGCAGTCGGCCGGCCTTGATCTCACTTTCGATCCACGCGAGGTGGTCGGGCCGGACCTTGTCGACCTCCTCCAGCGGCTGCGTGTAGGTCAGGGTCAGGACGTGGAACATGGAACTCCTAGTTGATGGGGGCGTTGATCCAGCGCAGGTCGTCGAGGATGCCGCGGGCCGCGATGGGCCCCTGTCCGGTCTGCCACACCTCGTTGTTGACCACGAACACCCTATTGTCCCGGGTGGCCGAAAGCTCGCGCCAGGCGTCGCCCTTCATGACCGCCGTGCCGCGCTCCTTGGCGGCGGGGGAGTCGAACGACACGTAGACGATGTCGGCGTCGACCGGGCCGAAGTCGGCACCGTCGGAGTCGTCGGTGGCGATCTCGATGAACGGCTTGTCAGTGAACCGCTGGGCCTCGGGGCGGTCCACGCCGACGACCGACAGGACGCTGCCCGGAAAGTTCTCCTCGCCGAACACGCGCACGCCGTTCTCAGTGAACTGCACCACCGAAGCCTGGAAATGTGTTGCGTCGTTGGCGATTCCGGTCTGGCGGGCATCCTCGTCGAACGAGGTGACCAGGGCGTCCGCTGCGCCCACCCGGCCTGTGGCCGCACCGACCCGGCGAGCGGTGTCCCGCCACCCCGCTCCGGGATCTCCGGTGAACACCGTGGGTGCAATCGCCGCCAACTCGCCGTACGCGTCAGGTGTCAGGGCCCGCGAACCGAGGATCAGGTCCGGCCGGGCTTCGGAGATCGCGGCGGGATCCACGGTGCTGCGTGAGCCCGCGGGCGGCACGTCGAGCACGACCCTGCCCAGATAGGAGGGCTGCGTCTCGGACCCGTCGGGCAGCGCCGCCGCCACGATGCGCGACTGCAGGCCCAGTGCGCACAGCACGTCGAGTTGGTCACCCGAGAGCACGACGATGCGCTGCGGGTCGGCGGGCACGTCCACGTCACCGCGCTCCGTGCCGCTGTCGACCCGTCGCATCGGCTCGCCCGGATCGACCGGGGCGGGTTCGGGTGCGCACGACTCGTCGGGCCTGCGGTGGTTGCCCAACACGCCCGCGCCCGCGACCTTCGTAGTGCTCGTGATCACACTGCGGGACGGCGGGACGGGTTCTTGGCCCTGCGGGGACGAACACCCTGCACAGAGCGTCGCCAGCAGCGCGGTGGACAGGAGATATGCGGCGCGGATCGGCACGGCCCCGACGTTAACACCCGGGTCCGGCGGCCCCGTTTCCCTGACATCTACGACGTCTTGTCGGACCCGGGCTTACGTGAGCGCGGACGGGGGATAGGATCTCCTTGAAGATCGCGCACGATCCCAGGGATTCCGCGGTTTCAGACCCGGATTTTGGATGTTTGGAGGAGTTCTTGACCGCCGAAGCGCCCCCGTTGCGAGAACTCGAGGCGACGCGCCCCTATAAGGAGCGCATGGGCCCCAAGGGCAACCTGATCTACAAGCTCATCACGACGACCGATCACAAGCTGATCGGAATCATGTACTGCGTCGTGTGCTTCATCTTCTTCTTCATCGGCGGCCTGATGGCTCTGCTGATGCGGACCGAGCTTGCCCTGCCCGGGCTCCAGTTCCTGTCGAACGAGCAGTTCAACCAGCTGTTCACCATGCACGGCACGGTGATGCTGCTGTTCTACGCGACGCCCATCGTGTTCGGTTTCGCGAACCTGGTGCTGCCGCTGCAGATCGGCGCCCCCGACGTGGCGTTCCCGCGTCTGAACGCGTTCTCGTTCTGGCTGTTCCTGTTCGGCGCGATGATCGCGACCGCCGGCTTCATCACCCCGGGTGGCGCGGCCGACTTCGGTTGGACCGCCTACTCGCCGCTGACCGACGCCATCCACTCCCCGGGTGCCGGTGCCGACCTGTGGATCATGGGCCTGGCCGTCGGTGGTCTGGGCACCATCCTCGGTGGCGTCAACATGATCACCACCGTGGTCTGCATGCGCGCCCCGGGTATGACGATGTTCCGGATGCCGATCTTCACCTGGAACATCCTGGTGACCTCGATCCTGGTGCTGCTGGCGTTCCCGCTGCTGACCGCCGCACTGTTCGGCCTGGCGGCCGACCGTCACCTCGGCGCGCACGTCTATGACCCCGCCAACGGCGGTGTGCTGTTGTGGCAGCACCTGTTCTGGTTCTTCGGGCACCCCGAGGTGTACATCATCGCGCTGCCGTTCTTCGGCATCGTGTCGGAGATCTTCCCGGTGTTCAGCCGCAAGCCGATCTTCGGTTACACCACGCTGATCTACGCGACGCTGGCCATCGCGGCCCTGTCGATCGCGGTGTGGGCGCACCACATGTACGCCACGGGCGCCGTGCTGCTGCCGTTCTTCTCCTTCATGACGTTCCTGATCGCGGTGCCCACGGGTATCAAGTTCTTCAACTGGATCGGCACGATGTGGAAGGGACAGTTGACTTTCGAGTCACCAATGCTGTTCTCCGTCGGCTTCATCATCACGTTCCTGCTCGGTGGCCTGTCCGGCGTGCTGCTGGCCAGCCCGCCGCTGGACTTCCACGTCACCGACAGCTACTTCGTGGTCGCGCACTTCCACTACGTGCTCTTCGGCACGATCGTGTTCGCCACCTACGCCGGCATCTACTTCTGGTTCCCGAAGATGACGGGCCGCATGCTCGACGAGCGCCTGGCCAAGCTGCACTTCTGGCTGACGTTCATCGGCTTCCACACCACGTTCCTGGTGCAGCACTGGCTGGGTGACGAGGGCATGCCGCGTCGCTACGCCGACTACCTGCCCATGGACAACTTCACCAACCTCAACGTGGTGTCGACCATCGGTGCGTTCATCCTCGGCATCTCGACCATCCCGTTCGTGTGGAACGTGTTCAAGAGTTGGCGCTACGGCGAGGTCGTCACGGTTGACGATCCGTGGGGCTACGGCAACTCGCTCGAGTGGGCCACCAGCTGCCCGCCGCCGCGACACAACTTCACCGAGCTGCCGCGGATCCGTTCGGAGCGTCCGGCGTTCGAGCTGCACTACCCGCACATGGTGGAGCGGATGCGCGCCGAGGCGCACGTGGGTCGCGCCCACGGGCCGGCCGACGGTGACGTCACCCGGCTCGACGGCGAGAACGTTCGCACCTAAGGGATGACCGTGTCCCCTGGTTCGGGGAAGGTGTCTGTCCTCATCACCGTCACCGGTGGTGACCAGCCCGGCGTGACCTCGGCGCTGTTCGAGGTGCTGTCCGCCCACGGCGTGGAGCTCCTCAACGTCGAGCAGGTGGTCATCCGTGGCCGGCTGACGCTCGGGGTGCTGGTGTCCGGGCCGACGGATCTCTCCAACGATGCGGCCTTCCGCGCCGACGTCGAGGCGGCGATCCACGGTGTCGGCCTGGACGTGACGATCGAGCACAGCGTCGACGCCCCGATCATCCGTCAACCGTCGACCCACACGATCGTCGTTCTGGGCCGGCCGATCACCGCGCAGGCGTTCGGCGTGCTGGCCCGCGAGGGTGCTGTGCTGGGCGTCAACATCGACACCATCCGCGGCATCTCCGACTACCCGGTCACCGGGCTGGAACTGCGTGTCTCGGTGCCGCCGGGCGCCGTCGGCGCGCTGAAGACCGCGCTGGCCCGAGTGTCTGTGGACGAGGGCGTCGACGTCGCCGTCGAGGACTACACGCTCGACCGACGGGCCAAACGGCTGATCGTCTTCGATGTGGACTCAACCCTGATCCAGGGTGAGGTCATCGAGATGCTGGCCGCCCGAGCCGGTGCGGAGGCCAAGGTCGCCCAGATCACCGAGGCGGCGATGCGCGGCGAACTGGACTTCGAGGAGTCCCTGCGTGAGCGGGTGTCGACGCTGGCGGGCCTGCCCGCCGAGGTCGTCGACGAGGTGGCCGAACAGCTTGAGCTGACGCCGGGGGCGCGGACCACGATCCGGACCCTGCGTCGCCTCGGTTTCCACTGCGGCGTGGTGTCCGGCGGATTCCGTCAGGTCATCGAACCGCTGGCCGAGGAACTCATGCTCGACTACGTCGCGGCCAATCACCTCGAGATCGTCGACGGCAGGCTCACGGGCCGGGTGGTCGGCCAGATCATCGACCGCCCCGGCAAGGCGAAGGCGCTGCGGGACTTCGCGAGTCAGGTCGGGGTGCCCATGGAGCAGACGGTGGCCGTCGGCGACGGCGCCAACGACATCGACATGCTGTCGGCTGCGGGCCTGGGTGTGGCGTTCAACGCCAAGCCTGCGTTGCGCGAGGTGGCCGACACGTCGCTGAGTTACCCGTATCTGGACACCGTGCTGTTCATCCTGGGCGTCACGCGCGGTGAGATCGAGGCCGCCGACGCCATCGACGGTATGGTGCGACGGGTCGAGATCCCGCCGGTGGACTGACCCCGCGTCAGACCACGGGCCCGGTGGCCGCTGCGGCGGGTGCGAGATCGGCCCCGACCACGCTGGCCCAGGCCCGCGCCAGCAGCGAAACCGCTTCGGCCAGTGTGTCTTCCGGCAGGGTATAGGGCACGCGGATGTAGCGCTCGAGGGTGCCGTCGACGCCGAACCGCGGACCCGGTGGGATGTCGACCCCGAGGCGGGATGCGGCCGCCGAGACCGCGGAACTCGACGGGATGGGAAGTCGCATCCACAGGGCAAGTCCGCCGGTGGGCTGGTTCACGTTGCACTCGTGCCAGTCCGGCAGGTGCTCGGCCAGCAGCCGACGCAGCAGCGCACGCCGGTTCCGGATCAGGTCGCACCGTTCCGGCACCACTCGGTCGGTGACCGCGAGCAGGTGGGCCGCGGCGAGTTGTTCGAAGATCGGCGTGCCAAGGTCCACCGACGGCCGTCGGGCCGCGATGGTGGCCAATGTGGCACGCTCGGCGCGAATCCATCCGATGCGCAGGCCGCCCCAGAAGGACTTGGACATCGACCCGATGGACATCACGAGGTCCGACCGGCGCGTCACGGCGCAGGCCACCGGTGGTGGAACCGGCTGGTCGAGCCAGATGTCGGTCATGGTCTCGTCGATGATGGTGCGCGTACGGGTGTCGGAGATGATGTGCGCCAACTGTTCTCGCTGCGCGGGCGTCATCGTCAGGCCGGTCGGGTTGTGCTGGTCGGGAATGACGTAGGCCAGGTTGGGCGCAAGCTGGCGGATCGCGATGTGCAGCGCGTCGAGATCCCAGCCCTCATCGGGGGCGATCGACACCGGCACCGCGCGCGCACCCGCCGCGGAGATCGCGGCCAGCGCGCCGGTGAACGTCGGCTGTTCGACCAGGACCCGATCGCCGGCCTCCACGAAGGTCGCCAGGATCAGCCCGATGGCGCCCAGCGCGCCGGTGGTCACCATGATCTGGTCGGGTTCGGTGGGAAGGCCGCGCTGGCAGTACCGCTCGGCGATGGCGGCCCGCAGTGGCGCCACGCCATAGAGTTCCAGCCCGGGCAGCCGCAGATACGCGCTGATCTCGCCTGAGGCGGCCGCATACGCCTCGAGAACAGGGGAGGACGGTGCGGACATCGCGGCCTCGGCGAGATTGATCCGCTCGCGAGAGGCGTCGCTGGGTTCGATGGTGACGGGACTGGACTGCGGCGGCAGAGCCACCGAACTGCGGGCACCGCGCTTGGCGTTCAAGTAGCCCTCGTCCCGCATCTGCGCATACGCCGCGGTCACCGTGGTGCGAGAGATGCGCAGGACGTCGGCCAGGGCCCGTTCGCTGGGCAGTCGCGACCCGACGGGAAGCCGGCCGTCGACGATCAGCATGCGCAGCGCGTCGGACAGGCCCTGATGCATGGGTCCGCTGGCAGTGGCGGTGCGCCAGTTGCCCAGTTCGCGGGCCAGAAGATGTACGTCGAGGCGACGGACGGCCATATCTGCGCTCATTACGTGCCAGTTTGCCCCAACTGGCTATTGAAGAACAAGCCACTTCGCCGAAATCATGGGGACATGGCGCGAAACTGGTTACGAGGTGACGGCAGGATCAAGGCGATCCGTCGGGGTTGCACGCAGTGGCTGAGGACTCCTCAGCCACGCGCAGGGTTCGTCGGCGACGACGCCGACCAACGCCGTGCCCACGTCGATCTCGACGCGATCCGGGCCCGTTTCCCAGACCACGCGTGACGGCGGGGCGGGTGGTCCTGCGCGGCACCACGCTGATCACCGGCCTCATCGGCTATGGGTTCTCGATGGCGCTGATGGTCCGCGCCGGCCTCGGCCTGGACCCGTGGGATGTGTTCCACGTCGGCCTGGCGCGGCTGACCGGATGGTCGCTGGGCACCGTCACCGCCACGGTGGGTGTGGCGGTGCTGCTGCTGTGGATCCCACTGCGGATCCGCCCCGGCATCGGCACCGTCGCCAACGTCATCGTGATCGCCGTCGCGGTCGACGTGTCGCTGGCGCTGCTGCCCGCACCCACGCAGATGCCCGTGCGGGTGGCCATGCTCGTCGGCGCCGTCGTCATCAATGCGATCTCCACGGTGCTCTACATCGGCGCCGGTTTGGGGCCGGGCCCACGCGACGGACTGATGACCGGCCTGGTGGCCCGCACCGGTCGATCAGTGCGACTGGTGCGCACCATGATCGAGGCCACCGTCCTGATCGCGGGTGCGCTGCTGGGTGGGACGGTCGGCGTCGGCACCGTGCTCTACGCACTGGGCATCGGCCCGCTGGTGCAGCTCTTCCTGCGCCTGATGCCGAGAAGCCTGCTGTTCGACGACTTCAGCGCGCCCATGACTACCATGGTCGAGTGCCCGAAGCCGATATCGAGTCCGAGGACATCGCCGACCCCGACCTGCTGATCGACTTCCGCGACGTGGCGTTGCGCCGCGCGGGCCGGGTCCTGGTCGGGCCCGTCACCTGGCAGGTTGAACTGGACGAGCGCTGGGTGGTGATCGGTCCCAACGGCGCGGGCAAGACCTCACTGCTGCGCATCGCCGCGGCCATGGAGCATCCGTCGAGCGGAACGGCGTACGTGCTGGGGGAGCGCCTCGGCCGGGTCGACACCGCCGAACTGCGCGCCCGCGTCGGGTTGTCGAGTTCGGCGTTGTCTCAGCGTGTCCCCGACACCGAGGTGGTGCGCGACCTCGTGGTGTCGGCCGGCTACTCGGTGCTCGGCAGATGGCGCGAACAGTACGAAGAGGTGGACTACGCGCAAGCCCTCGACATGCTCGAGAGCGTCGGCGCCGAGCACCTGGCCGAGCGCACGTACGGGACGCTGTCGGAGGGCGAACGCAAGCGCGTGCTGATCGCGCGGTCGCTGATGACCGACCCCGAACTGCTGCTGCTCGACGAACCCGCTGCGGGCCTCGACCTCGGTGGCCGTGAGGAACTCGTCGCCCGGCTGGCAGATCTGGCCGCGGACCCCGACGCGCCCGCGATCGTCCTGGTCACCCACCATGTCGAGGAGATCCCGCCCGGCTTCTCGCACTGCCTCATGCTCTCGGAGGCCAGCGTCGTGGCGGCGGGCCTGCTCAGCGACGTGCTGACCGCCGAGAACCTGTCCAAGGCCTTCGGGCAGCAGATCGCCGTCGACGTCCTCGACGGCCGCTATTTCGCGCGACGGGTACGCCCCCGCGCCGCACACAGGAGGCGCGCATGAGCGACGCAGTGCCGTTGCCCGTCCGTCCGGCCGCGACCGTGATGCTGGTCCGCGACACCGACACCGGCATCGAGGTGTTCCTGATGCGCAGGCATCGGGACATGGAGTTCGTCGGCGGCGTCGTGGTGTTCCCCGGCGGCGGGGTGGACGACCGCGACCGCAACGCCGACATCGACTGGTACGGGCCGCCGCCGTCGTGGTGGGCGGAGCGCCTGGGCGTCGATGAGGACCTGGCGCTGGCCCTGGTGTGCTCCGCCGCGCGCGAGACGTTCGAGGAGTCGGGCGTGCTGTTCGCCGGCCCGCATCAGGACGGCGACCCCGGCATCGTCAGCGACGCCAGCGTGTACGCCGAGGCGCGCGCCGCGCTGGCCGACAACTCCCTGTCGTTCGGGGACTTCCTGCGCAGCGAGGGTCTGGTGCTGCGGGCCGACCTTTTGCGGCCGTGGGCCAACTGGGTCACCCCCGAAGAGGAGCGCACCCGGCGCTACGACACGTACTTCTTCGTCGGCGCACTGCCGTCGGGGCAGCGTGCCGACGGCGAGAACACCGAGGCGGACAAGGTCGCGTGGGCCAAACCCGAGGCGGCACTGCGCGAGTTCGAGGCGAAGCGCATCTTCCTGCTGCCGCCGACCTGGACTCAGCTGGACTCGCTGGCCGGACGCACGGTCTCCGAGGTGCTCGCCGTCGAGCGCAGGATCGTCACGGTGCAGCCCAGCCTGAGCGAGCACAACGGCAACTGGGAGATCGAGTTCTTCGACAGCGACCGGTATAACGCCGCGCGCGCCGGACGGGCGCCGTGACGGCCCCGGTGCCCGAGTTCGTCGGCCTGCACACCCACCCCGAGCATCCCGGGGTGGGCACGCTGCTGCTGTCCCGGCCGCCGACCAACGCCCTGTCCCGGCAGATGCTGCGCGAGCTCACCCAGGTGGCGCACGAAGCCGGCGCGCGCGACGACATCGCCGTCGTGATCCTCTATGGCGGGCACGAGATCTTCTCGGCCGGCGACGACGTGCCCGAACTGCGCACGTTGAGCGCGGCCGAGGCCGTCGTGGCCGCCCGGGTGCGCGACGACGCGATGGCCGCGGTGGCCGCGATCCCCAAGCCCACGGTCGCCGCGATCACGGGCTACGCGCTGGGCAGCGGCCTGTCGCTGGCGCTGGCCGCCGACTGGCGCATCGCCGGCGACAACGTCAAGACCGGAGCGACGGAGATCCTGGCCGGGCTGGTGCCCAGCGCCGCGAGCCTGGCGCGGTTGGCCGAGATCACGGGTCGCAGCCGGGCCAAGGACATGGTGTTCACCGGTCGGTTCGTCGACGCCGAGGAGTCCGAGCTTGTCGGCCTGTTCGACCAGCTTGTGGCACCCGACGACGTCTACGACGCGGCCTGTGCCTGGGCCAAGCGCCACCTCGACGCCCCGGCCGTGGCGGTGGCCGCCGCGAAGGCAATGCTCGACGGCCAGTGTTCCCCGGACGAGCAGCGCCGCCGGTATGAAGAGGTGTTCTCGGCCGCGCTGCACGCCCCGGAGGGCTGACACACCGGCCGGGAACGCCCGCTAGGCTTTCGTGCCATGACGAGCACGCACGAATCCCCGGCTCCCAACCCGCACGCCACCGCGGAACAGGTCGAGGCCGCCCTCAAGGACACTAAGCTCGCCCAGGTCCTCTACCACGACTGGGAAGCCGAGACCTACGACGACAAGTGGTCGATCTCCTACGACCAGCGCTGCGTCGACTACGCGCGGGGCCGCTTCGACGCCGCGGTGCCCGAGGAGATCCAGCGCGAGCTGCCCTACGACCGGGCGCTTGAACTGGGCTGCGGAACCGGGTTCTTCCTGCTCAACCTCATCCAGGCCGGCGTCGCGCGGCGCGGATCGGTGACCGACCTGTCGCCGGGCATGGTCAAGGTCGCCACCCGCAACGGGCAGTCGCTGGGCCTGGACATCGACGGCAAGGTCGCCGACGCCGAGGGCATCCCGTATGAGGACAACACCTTCGACCTCGTGGTCGGCCACGCCGTGCTCCACCACATCCCGGATGTGGAACTGTCGCTGCGCGAGGTGGTCCGCGTGCTCAAGCCGGGCGGGCGGTTCGTCTTCGCCGGAGAGCCCACCACGATCGGCAACCGCTATGCGCGCGAACTGTCGACGCTGACGTGGCACGTCGCCACCAACGTCACCAAGCTGCCGTTCCTGCGTGACTGGCGGCGCCCGCAGACCGAACTCGACGAGTCCTCGCGCGCCGCCGCCCTGGAGGCCGTCGTCGATCTGCACACCTTCGATCCCGCCGATCTCGAGCGCATGGCCCGCAACGCCGGCGCCGTCGACGTGCGCACCGCCAGTGAGGAGTTCACCGCCGCCATGCTGGGCTGGCCGGTCCGCACCTTCGAAGCCGCCGTCCCGCCCGGCAAGCTGGGCTGGGGGTGGGCGAAGTTCGCCTTCGGCAGTTGGACGTCACTCAGCTGGGTCGACGCCAACGTGTGGCGCCGGGTGGTGCCCAAGGGCTGGTTCTACAACGTGATGATCACCGGAGTGAAGCCCTCCTGAAGTTCACACTCGACGACGTCGCCTACCTGACGTCGGACGAGGGCGTCGCGGCCCTGGCCGACGTCGCCGCGCTGCCGTCGTTGGACGGCGTGCGGGATGTCGCGGTGGTGCGGGAGCGTCACGCTGCGCGCGCCCCGGTGCTCATCGAGACCACGCTGCTGCGCCGCAGGGCCGTCGCCAAACTGCCCGACGCGGGGCAGTGGCTGTTCACCGACGAGGCCCTGCAGCAGGCCACCGCCGAACCCGTCGCCGCGCATCGGGCTTTGCGTCTGGCAGGCCGGGTCGTCCACGACGTGACGTGTTCGGTGGGCGCCGACCTGGCTGCACTGCGGCGCACCGCGGCAGAGGTCGTGGGCAGTGACCTCGACCCCGTGCGGGTCGCGATGGCGCGGCACAACCTCGGCGGCGAGGTGCTGATCTGCCGCGCCGACGCACTGCATCCCGTCACGCGTGATGCGGCTGTCGTGGCCGACCCGGCGCGCCGCAGCGAGGGCCGGCGCAGATTCGACCCGCGGGAGTACATGCCGGCCCTCGACGATCTGCTCGAGGTCTGTTCGGACCGCGATCTCGCCGTCAAATGCGCGCCCGGGATCGACTTCGATGCACTGGGGGACATGGGCTTTCGCGGCGAGGTGGAGATCACGTCCTGGGCCGGTTCGGTGCGCGAGGCCTGCCTGTGGTCGCCGGGCCTGGGGGAGTCCGGGGTGACCCGACGCGCCACCGTGCTCGACACCGGTGAACAACTCACCGACGCCGAGGACTCCGACTGCGAGGTCGGCCCGGTCGGGCGCTGGATCGTCGATCCCGACGGGGCCGTGGTGCGCGCAGGTCTGGTGCGTCACTACGCCGCCCGGCACGGGTTGTGGCAGCTGGACCCCGAGATCGCCTACCTCTCGGGGGACACGGTGCCGCCGGGGGTTCGCGGCTTCGAGGTGATCGAGGAGTTGGCGTTCACCGAAAAGGCTCTGCGGCAGGCGCTCTCGGTGCATGACTGCGGTGTCCTGGAAATTCTGGTGCGCGGTGTGAACGTCAACCCGGACGAACTGCGCCGTCGCCTCCGACTGCGGGGGACGGTGTCGCTGTCGGTGGTCATCACGCGCATCGGGGCGGGCGCGAATGCCCGTCGGCGCGCGTTCATCTGCCGATCGGTGCCTGTCGCAGCATCGATCTGACTACGCTGCGAGTATGAGACGGACCCTGGCGGCCGCCGCGGTGGCCGCGGCCACTGCGCTCTGGTCGGCGCCGACGGCCGCGGCCGTGGAACTGTGCAGCGGAATGGGTGGGGCCGTCGACCCCGACGGTCTGTGCCGCGTGCATGTCGAGGACCCGGCCTTCATCCTGGACGCGGCCTTTCCGATCGCCTACCCCGATGAGCCCGCGGTCACCGACTTCATCACCACCACGCGTGCGGAGTTCACCGACGAGGCCCGCGCCCCGGATGCCCGAAATCTGCCGCACGCCTTGGAAATCAAACCTCTGCTCGACGCCACCGAGACCACCCGGTCGGTGACCTTCGAGGTGTATCAGAACTTCGGCGGCGCCCACCCGAACACGTGGTTCAAGTCGTTCAACTACGACCTCGCGCAGAAGCGGGCCATCACGCTGGACACCCTGTTCGCCACCGCCGATCCTCTCGACATCATCGCCCCGATCGTCGAGCGCGACCTGACCGAACGCCTCGGGGTGCCCGATCTGGTGTCGCCTTCGGCGGGACGAGACCCGGCGAACTACCAGAACTTCTCGATCACGCCGTCGCACGTCGTCTTCCATTTCGACCGCGGCGCCCTGCTGGCCGGCGCCGCCGGGGCCCAGGCCGTGCAGATTCCACGCTCGGAGCTTCCCCCGCTGGCGATCTGAGAGCTCGGTATCGTGTGGGCCATGCGCACGCGTTCTGTGGCCGCGGTGGCAGCGGCGTTGGTGTTCAGTGGTTTCGGTGCGGCGACCGCCTCGGCGGCACCGCCCAAGTGTGCGGATCTCTCCGGTGTCCAGGTGGGTTCGACGTGCCAGGTGCAGGTCATCGATCCGGGCTACTCGGTGTCGATCAGCTTCCCGGCCGACTACCCTGACCAGAAGCCCGTGCACGAGTACATCAAGGCGACCCGCGACGGGTTCCTGAACCTGGCCAAGACGCAGGACTCCCGCGTCGCGCCGTACGCGTTGGAGATCAAGTCCACCCAGTACGGGTCCGCGGTGCCCCCGCGGGGCACCCAGACCCTGGTGCTCGAGGCCTACGAATCCGTCGGCGGCGCGCACCCGACGACGTTCTACAAGACCTTCAACTGGGATCAGGGGTTACGCAAGCCGATCACCATCGAGAACCTGTTCCATGAGGGCACCGACCCCTACCCGGTGATCCTGCCGCTCGTGCAGGCCGAGGTGGCCAAGCGGTTCGGTGAGTCCGAGATCTTCCCGGCTGCAGCGGGTCTGGACCCGCTGACCTATCAGAACTTCGCGATCACAGGCGACACGCTGGTCTTCTTCTTCGATCGGGGCGCTGTGCTGTCCGGCGCTGTCGGCGCGTTCGAGGTGAGCATTCCGCGCGGTCCGGTCGACTCGATGATCGCCTGAGCTACTCGGCGCGCAGGCTGTAGACCTGACCGTCGCTGGTGGCGGCTACGACGCTGCGATCGGCGGCGACGGACACCCCGACGGGGAAGCCCGTGGCCTCCGGCAGGGGATGGCTGCTGCGGGTCTGGCCGTCGCGCGGATCGAACGCGATCAGGGCCATCCCGTCGTCCTCGGTCGCGACGGTGTAGGCGAGGTCGGTGCCGGCCTGGCTGGCGGTGGTCAACGACTCGACGTCGCCGCGGCGCCACACCACTTCGCCACGGTCACCGGAATCCTTGATGCCGGTCAGTGCCGCGCCGGGACCGCCGCCCGCGATGAGTGTGCCGTCGGGGGCCACCGTGGGCGGGGTCTGCGCCAGGTATTCCAGTGGCAGTGACCATTTGACGCTGCCGTCGTCGGCGTGCAGCGCCCACAGGCGGTCATCGCGGCCGTTGACGTAGACCGTCGACCCGTCGGCCGACAACGCCGGGGAGGCCAACACGCCCTCGGTCGGGGCGTCGCTGGTCCACTCGCGCGTCAGCAGCGGTTCCTGGCCGGGGCGGTACCGCAGGCCCATCAGGGTCGACTTCGGCGCGCCCGGCTGCCACAGGGTCACGACGAGGATGTTGGAGGCGGGGGAGAACGCGGGGGCCGCGGCCACCGGGCAGCGTGCCCGCGCCGGTGCGCAGTCGGCCAGGCCGCGCTGGGAGTCGGTCGGGTCGACCCCTTCGACCAGGTCCAGCGGGTTGCCGACGACCGTGCCGCGGTGCGCGTCGAACACCAGCACCTGGCCCAGATGCGTCACGACCAGCAGCTGGCCGCCGCCGAGCAGACGCGGGGTGTGCGGCATGCCGATCACCTGCTGGCGCCAGCGGATCCACTGTGTGGGCGGGAACGACAGGATGGCACCGGGCTGGCCCACGTAGACGTTGTCGAAGCCGTCGATCAGCGCGCCGCCGAAGCCACCGCCCTGCACCAGACGGGTGCACCAGCGCTGCCGGCCGTTGTTGTCGTTCTCCCACAGCATCAGCGAGCACCCGCCGGGAGTCTGCGCGTTGGCCACCAGATAGCCACGTGCCCCAAGTCCGACCGCGGCACCGAGATCGCCCTTGACCGACCTGGTCCAGGCCAGCTCGAGATCCGCAGCGCCCTCGGTGGCGGTGTAGCTGCTGTTGGCCGCGTCCGCGTACTGCGCGGCCCAACCGCCGGCCGGTGCGGCCTGCACCCAGGTGTCGTCGTCGGTGCACGCCGTGAGGCTGCTCGCGATCAGGACCGTCCCCGACAGAACGGCAGCCAGCGAGACAAGTCGCCGTAGCACCAGCGTCATTCCCTCCTGGTCGCGATGTGATCGGGGCGCCTACGAGGGTATCCCGTCGGTGATTCGGCCCTCGCGTAGGCTTTCCGGCCATGACGACCATGTGGGGTGCGCCGATCCACAAGCGGTGGCGGGGTTCGCGGCTGCGCGACCCGCGTCAAGCCAAGTTCCTGACCGTTGACTCGCTCAAGTGGGTGCTGGCGAACCGGGCCTACACACCGTGGTATCTGGTGCGCTACTGGCGACTGCTCAAGTTCAAGCTGGCCAACCCGCACATCATCACGCGCGGCATGGTGTTCCTCGGCAAGAACGTCGAGATCCAGTCCACGCCCGAGTTGGCGCAGATGGAGATCGGCCGCTGGGTGCACATCGGCGACAAGAACACCATCCGCTGCCACGAGGGTTCGCTGCGCATCGGCGACAAGGTGGTGCTGGGCCGCGACAACGTCATCAACACCTACCTCGACATCGAACTCGGTGACTCCGCACTGATGGCCGACTGGTGTTACGTGTGCGACTTCGACCACAAGATGGACGACATCAACATGCCGATCAAGGACCAGGGCATCATCAAGGGCCCGGTGCGGATCGGACCCGACACCTGGATCGCGGCCAAGGTGACCATCCTGCGCGGCACCACGATCGGGCGCGGCTGTGTGCTCGGCGCGCACGCCGTGGTCAAGGGTGACGTGCCGGACTACTCGATCGCCGTGGGTGCGCCCGCGAAGGTGGTCAAGAACCGCAAGGTGTCCTGGGAGGCCACCGCGGCCGAGCGCGCCGAACTCGCGGCCGCACTGGCCGACATCGAACGCAAGAAGGCCGCCAAGTAGCGGTTCCGGGGTCAGCCTCAGCCGTAGTCGGGCAGCGGCCGTTCCACGATCACGCGTCGCGGTTGCGGCTGACGTTCCCCACGCTTGGCCGACAGGTAGACCTCGGCGGTGTTGGCGGCCACCGTCGGCCAGGCGAAGTCACCCGTGAGTCGGGCCCGCGCGGCCTCGGCGCGCTGCTGCGCTGAGGCGGGGTCGTCGAGCGCCGCACGCACCGCGGCGGCGAGTGCGGCGACGTCGCGCGGCGGGAACGACAAGCCGGTGTCCCCGTCGATCACGGCCTCACCCAGACCGCCGACGTTGGACGTGACCAGCGGAGTGCCCGTCGCAGCCGCCTCCAGCGCCACGATGCCGAACGGCTCGTAGTGCGAGGGCAGCACCGCGGCGTCGGCGCGGTGTAGCAGCGTCAGCAGCTGCGAATGATCGACCCGGCCAACGAAGTTCGTCGCCTTGAGCACGCGGTTCTTCCGCGCCTGCTCCACCAGGAAGTCCATCTGCGTGCCGTCGCCCGCGATCGTCAGCGTCGTTCCCGGATGCGACCTCCTGATGCGCGGCAGCGCGGCGATCGCGTCGTGCACACCCTTCTCGTACTCGAGGCGGCCGAAGTACAGCAGTTCGGGGGCGCCGTCGTGGGGGAGGCGTTTGGCGAACGGCCAACCGTCGGTGTCGATTCCGTTCGGGATGACCGTGATCTCGGCCAGACCCGGGCCGAACAGCGTCGTGATCTCCTCACGCATCGAGGCCGAACACGTGATGAGCGAATCGGATTCGTGGACCAGCCATGACTCCAGCGCGTGCACCTGCCTGCTGACCGCACCCGAAACCCAGCCCGAGTGCCGTCCCGCTTCGGTGGCATGGATCGTGGAGACCAGTGGCACGTCGAAGAATTCGGCCAGCGCGACGGCGGGATGCGCGACCAGCCAGTCGTGCGCGTGCACCACATCGGGTTGCCAGTCCGACAGGCTGAAACCGGCCCGGACCATCGAATGGCCCATGGCCAGCGTCCAGGCCATCATGTCGGTGCCGAACGTGAACTCGTGCGGGTCCTGCGCGGCGGCGATGACCCGCACACCCTCGCTGACCGTGTCGGTCGTCGGGTGCGACGCGGGATCGGTGCCGGTCGGTCGGCGCGACAGCACGACGACCTCATGGCCCGCGGCCACCAGGTCGGTGGCCAGGTGATGGACGTGGCGGCCGAGACCGCCGATCACGACAGGTGGGTACTCCCACGACACCATCAGGATCTTCATGGCCGTGGCAACCGCCTGGCGTCCAGTGCGCCGAACAGGCCGTCGGCGCGGTTCCAGCCCTCGGCCAGTCGGGTGGCGGTGTCGGCGCGCCCCGAGGCCAGTGCGCCGGCGATCTCCCGCGTTGCATGGGCGTGCAGATGCGCGCGGTACCGCGCGTACTCCGCCGCCGAGTCCTTGCTGACCATGAACGGCCAGTCCGACGACACCGTCAGCAGTGTCTCGCGCAGGATCTGGTCGGCCACGAAGCTGCGCGCCGGGGTGCGTCCCGGTGCGTCGGTCTGGGCCAGCACCTTGTCCACCGTGGTGAGTGCGGTGTCGACCACCTCGGCGTTGAGCTGGACCAGGTCGGCCACCTTCTCACCGGACCACACTTGCCAGTCCTTGCCGGAACCCCAAGAGCTGGGCGGCAATTCGACGGGGCTGCCGACATATCCGCCGGCGGTCGCGTCCCGCAGGGTGCCGACCTGGACGCCGGCCTCGGGCAGCGCCCGCAGCACGCGTCCCAGCCACGTCGGGCCCTCGTACCACCAGTGTCCGAACAGTTCGGTGTCGAACGCGGCCACGACGTGCGCGGGCCTGCCGATCCGCTCGGACTCCGCGATGAGGCGACGGCGGATGACGTCGACGAAGTCGGCGACGTGGGCGTCGATCGCGGCGTCCGCGCGCTGCGGGTCATACGGCGCCTTGGCGTCCGAGGGGACGTTGCGGCCCGTGACGCGCGCGGGCTTGAGGCCCGTGGTGTGGTCGTAGGTGTGGAAGTCGCGGTAGGCCGCGTGGCCGGGGTAACCGGACTTCGGCGACCACACGCGGTAGCTGACCTGCAGGTCGCGTCCGAAGGCCAGGACGTCGCTGTCGCCGACCGGGCGGCCAAGCGCGGTGTCGCCGTGCAGTGACGGACCGTCGACCATGAAGTGGCCGACCCCGGCAGCGCTGTAGTCGCGCTCCATTCCGGGGGCGTAGGCGCATTCGGGGGCCCAGATGCCGGTCGGGGTGTGGGCGAAGCGGTGCTGGGCGTCGGCCAGGCCCTCGCGGAGCGCGAACTCCCGCAGGCGCGGATGCAGCAGTGGCTGGAACGGATGAGCCAACGGACCGCCGAGCAGCTCGATGGTCTGGCCGTCGACCAGTTCGCGCAGCAGTGGGCTCGCGCCGTGACGCCACAGCGTCTCGAAGTCCTCGATCGCCTGCGTGGCCTCGGCAAGCTCGCGAATCCCGAACTCGCGCAGGGATTCTGAATCCGAGGTGGTGGCCTGCAGCGCACGCAACCGCCAATTGGCGAGCCAGTGCCGCATGCCGTCGAGGCAGTAGGGGTCATCGAGTTGCGCGGTGACCACGGGCGTCATCCCGAGCGTGAGCAGGCCGCGCCGATCCTCGGCGGCCAGCGTGCGCAGCACGCGCATCAGCGGCAGGTAGGCCGCCGACCAGGACTGGTACAGCCACTCCTCACCGACCGGCCAGCGACCATGATGCGCAAGCCACGGCAGGTGGGTGTGCAGGACGAGGGTGAAAAGCCCCGGGACTTCTTTCACGGGCGTACCGCAATCGCCACTAGATCGAGGCTCTCGTCGATGTCACGTTCGGAGTCGCGCAGCAGGTCGAAGTCCGCGCTGGTCACGCCCGCCACATCGGCCAGCAGATCCTCGGGCCAGGGCGCGTCGGCCAGGGCCCGGGCGATCTGCGCGGAGATGATGGACCCGCCGTGCTTGGCGTCGAGTGCCTCCAGGGCCGGGCCGTGGAACACCCCGTACATGGCCTCCAGGTGGAAGCCCCCGTCGACGAGCAGTTCGGTCAGTTCTGCCGCGTTGAGTTCGCGGGTGTGGAACGGGTTGACGGGGGTGTCGCTGCCGGGCGTGAAGGTGATCCGGTTGGGCGTCGACATCAGCAGCAGGCCGCCCGGGCGAAGCACCCGCAGACACTCCGAGACGAACTGTGACTGATCCCACAGATGTTCGATGACCTGGAAGTTGACCACAACGTCGACGGACGCGTCGGGAAGCGGAAGCTCGGCCAGATTGCCCTGGTGCGCCTCGACTCGGGGGTACCGCGCTTGGACGTGCGCGACCGCGGATTCGTCGTAGTCCACGCCGATCACGCGGCGCGCGACGCCGGCGAGCAGATCGGCCCCGTAGCCCTCGCCGAAACCGGCTTCGAGCACGTCTCTGCCCGCGCAGCGGTCGGCAAGCTGCAGGTAAACCACCTCGTGGCGGCGGAACCAGTAGTTCTCGATGTCCAAACCGGGAATCGTGCGCTCGCCGGTCAGCGGCAGCTCCGAGGGTGCCTCGGGGCGGGCGTCGGCGGGTCGTTCGGCGGGGGTCGGGTCGACGGGTCCGTCGGTCACGAATGAGCTCATTGTGAAGGCAGGCTAACCCGTCGGCGTTCGGCGACACAGCGCACCGGAAGTCTTGCGAGGCATGTGGGGGCAGAACATGCAGCGTGCTCGGTTATGGTGTACGAGCGGACCGCCATAAGTTACCCGCTAGTAACATTGCGAGGTGGCCCGAAACACCGGCCCAAGGCCCAAGCTCCTCACGGCAGTTCACGCCGCCGTGGGGCCCGTCGAGGAGGACGAACCAGAGTCATGACGAACATCGTGGTCCTGATCAAACAGGTCCCAGACACGTGGTCGGAGCGAAAGCTGTCCGACGGTGACTTCACGCTTGACCGTGAGGCCGCTGACGCTGTTCTGGATGAAATCAACGAGCGCGCCGTCGAAGAGGCGCTCCTCATCAAGGAGAGGGAGGGCGGCGAGGGCACTGTCACGGTGCTGACCGCCGGTCCCGAGCGCGCCACCGAGGCGATCCGCAAGGCCCTGTCGATGGGCGCCGACAACGCCGTCCACGTCAAGGATGACGGCCTGCACGGCTCCGACGTGATCCAGACCGGGTGGGCGCTGGCCCGCGCGCTGGGCACCATCGAGGGCGTCGAACTGGTCATCGCAGGCAACGAGGCCACCGACGGTGTCGGCGGCGCAGTGCCCGCGGTCATCGCCGAGTACCTGGGCCTGCCGCAGCTGACCCACGTGCGCAAGCTGAACGTCGAGGGCGGCAAGGTCACCGGCGAGCGCGAGACCGACGACGGTGTGTTCACCCTCGAGGCCAGCCTGCCGGCCATCGTGAGCGTCAACGAGAAGATCAACGAGCCCCGCTTCCCGTCCTTCAAGGGCATCATGGCCGCGAAGAAGAAGGAAGTCACCACGCTGAGCCTGGCCGAGATCGGCGTCGAGGCCGACGAGGTGGGCGTGGCCAACGCCGGTTCGACCGTGCTGTCGTCCACCCCGAAGCCGCCGAAGACGGCCGGCGAGAAGATCACCGACGAGGGCGACGGCGGCACCAAGATCGCCGAGTACCTGGTTGGCCAGAAGCTGATCTAGACCTTCCATCGAGAGCAAAGAGGCTACATACCCATGGCTGAAGTATTGGTGCTCGTCGAGCACGCCGAAGGTGCCCTGAAGAAGGTCACCGCCGAACTCATCACCGCCGCCCGTGCGCTCGGTGAGCCGTCCGCCGTCGTGGTGGCCGCTCCGGGCACCGCGGCCGGTCTGGCCGATGACCTGAAGGCCGCCGGTGCGGCCAAGATCTACGTCGCCGAGTCCGCCGACGTCGATTCCTACCTGATCACCCCCTTCGTCGACGTGCTGGCCGCGCTCGTCGAGCAGGCCGCTCCGGCTGCCGTGCTCATCGCCGCCAACGCGGACGGCAAGGAGATCGCCGGTCGTCTGGCCGCGCGTCAGGGCTCGGGCCTGCTGGTGGACGTCGTCGAGGTCAAAGAGGGCGCCAAGGGCATCCACTCGATCTTCGGTGGCGCCTTCACCGTCGAGGCCCAGGCCAACGGTGACGCCCCGGTGATCACCGTGCGTCCGGGTGCCGTCGAGGCCGAGCCCGCCGCCGGTGCCGGCGAGCAGGTCGCCGTCGAGGTGCCCGCGCAGGCCGAGAACGCCACCAAGATCACCGCGCGTGAGCCCGCGGTGGCCGGCGACCGTCCCGAGCTCACCGAGGCTTCGGTGGTCGTCGCCGGTGGCCGTGGTGTCGGGTCCGCCGAGAAGTTCTCCATCGTCGAGGAGCTCGCCGACTCTCTCGGTGGCGCCGTCGGTGCCTCGCGTGCCGCGGTGGACTCGGGCTACTACCCGGGTCAGTTCCAGGTGGGTCAGACCGGCAAGACCGTGTCGCCGCAGCTGTACATCGCGCTGGGCATCTCCGGCGCCATCCAGCACCGTGCCGGCATGCAGACCTCGAAGACCATCGTCGCCGTCAACAAGGACGAAGAGGCGCCGATCTTCGAGATCGCCGATTACGGCATCGTGGGTGACCTGTTCAATGTCACCCCGCAGCTGACCGAGGCGGTCAAGGCTCGCAAGGGCTGAGTCCGCTTCGAGATTGGCCCCCCGGGACGTGTCCCGGGGGGCCTTTTCGCATCTCCCTTGGCGCCGAGACCGCTGCCACTGCGAAATCCGGCCCCAGACGTCGCAGCCACCGCAGTCTCGGCGGAAAAGGCGTGGAGAGTTCACCGACGCGTCACGTCGCGATTGCCGACCGGCCCACTGGCTGCGCGAGCGTGCTGACCATGAGCACCGCATCTGTACTCATCGCCGCAGATCACCACAACCAACCCGCCGACGCGCCGCGCTACACGCTGCTCCTGAGCGCCGACGCCGACCTGATCGAGGCCGCGCAACGACTGCGGCACGACGTCTTCACCTCTGAGCCCGGATTCGAGCTGACCGGGGCCCTCGACGGCCGCGACGCCGACGAGTTCGACGAGCACTGCGATCACCTGCTGGTCCGCGACGACAGCACCGGAGAATTCGTGGGCTGCTATCGGATGCTCCCGCCCCCAGGCGCCATCGCGGCCGGCGGCCTCTACACCGCAACGGAGTTCGACGTGCGCGGCCTGGATGCACTGCGGCCTTCGCTGGTCGAGATGGGGCGCGCGGTGGTGCGCGCCGACCACCGCAACGGTGCCGTCGTGCTGATGATGTGGACGGGCATCCTGGCGTATGTCGACCGCTGCGGATACGACTACGTCGCGGGCTGCGTCTCGGTTCCGGTGCTCGACCCGACGGGGCAGACCGGCCCCGGCTGCCAGATCAGGGGAGTGCGCGACCTCGTGGGCCGCAGCCACGCCGCCGACCCGCGGTACACCGTCCACCCCTACCGTCCGGTGGTGATCGACGGCCACGGCCTTGACGACATCGAACCCCCGCCGCGACCGACGATCCCCGCGTTGATGCGCGGCTACCTGCGCCTCGGCGCCCAGGTGTGCGGTGAACCCGCCCACGATCCGGCGTTCGGCGTCGGGGATTTCCCGGCACTGCTCGACAAGCGGCGGGCCGACATCCGCTACCTGACCCGCCTGCGAACGATGGCCGGCGCGACGGAGGCGGCGCGGTGACCACCCCCTGGGTGCCGCGGGCGTCGTGCACCGACGACTGCATGCACGCCGGCATGGCCCCGTTGGGGCGTCGGCCCGTGGTGGCGCTGCGGGTGCTGCTGCGGACGATGCTGGCCCTGGCGCTGCTGCCCGCGATGCCGCTGCTTGCGGTCCCGCTCCCGGGCCGCTCACATCTGCAGCGCGGCTACTGCCGCCTGATGCTGCGGGCGCTGGGTGTGCGAATCACGGTGTCGGGCGGGCCGATTCGCAACCTGAGAGGCGTCCTGGTGGTCAGCGGGCACATCTCCTGGGTGGATATCTTCTCGATTGGCGCGGTGATGCCCGGGTCGTTCGTGGCCAAGGCTGAGCTGATCAGCTGGCCCGCCTTCGGAGTGCTGGCCAGGCTGATGAAGGTCATCCCCATCGAGCGGTCGAACCTGCGCAGGCTGCCCGACGTCGTGCAGACAGTGGCGGCGCGCCTGCGCACCGGGCGCACCGTCGTCGCCTTTCCCGAGGGCACCACGTGGTGCGGCCTGGGGTACGGAGAGTTCCGCCCAGCCATGTTCCAGGCCGCGATCGACGCGGGCCGACCCGTGCAACCGCTGCGCCTGACCTATCACCACCGCGACGGCCGTGCCTCGACGGTGCCGGCCTACATCGGCGACGACACGCTGCTGGCGTCTCTGCGCCGCCTCGTGGTGGCCCGGCGCACCGTGGTCCATGTGCAGGTCGAGTCGCTGCAACTGCCCGGAACCGACCGGCGCGACCTCGCGGCGCGCTGCCAGTCCGCTGTGCGCCACACCCGGGTGCGTCACTGCGGTGCGGACCACGCGTTGGCGGCCTGACAGCGAATCGGTTGTACAGCCCACCTGCGGGTACTCTGGGTGGGTCATGAGTCCCGCCAGCCCCGTCTACCTCGACCACGCCGCCACCACTCCGATGCACCCCGCCGCCATCGAGGCGATGACGGCGGTGCTGGCGACAGTCGGGAACGCGTCCTCGCTGCACACCTCCGGGCGCACCGCGCGGCGCCGCATGGAGGAGTCGCGCGAGTCGATCGCCGCGGCGTTGGGGGCCCGGCCCTCCGAGGTGATCTTCACCGCGGGCGGCACCGAAAGTGACAACCTGGCCGTCAAGGGAATCTTCTGGGCCCGCCGCGACGCCGACGCCCGCCGTCGCCGCGTCGTCACCACCGCCGTCGAGCACCACGCCGTACTCGATGCGGTGCAGTGGCTCGGTGAGCACGAGGACGCCGAGACCACCTATCTTCCGACCGAGGCCGACGGGTCGGTGACGCCCGCTGCGTTGCGCGCGGTGCTGGAAGCGCACGATGACGTCGCGCTGGTGTCGATCATGTGGGCCAACAACGAGGTCGGCACGATCATGCCGATCGAGGAACTCGCCGCGGTGGCAGCGGAGTTCGACGTGCCGATGCACACCGACGCCGTCCAGGTCGCAGGCCAGATTCCGGTCAGCTTCGCCGACAGCGGGTGTGCGGCGATGAGCGTCACCGCGCACAAGTTCGGCGGCCCCACCGGTGTGGGCGCCCTGCTGCTGCGCCGGGACACCGCCTGCGTGCCACTGGCGCACGGCGGCGGGCAGGAGCGCGACGTGCGCTCCGGTACACCGGATGTCGCGGGCGCGGTCGCCATGGCCGAGGCGCTGCGCATCGCGGTCGAGGGCATGTCCGCCAACGGCGCACGCATGCGTGCGCTGCGCGACCGCCTGATCGAAGGCGTGCTCGCCGAGATCGACGACGTCGTGGTCAACGGCTCCCTGGCTCGGCGGCTGCCGGGCAACGCGCACTTCACGTTCCGCGGCTGCGAGGGCGACTCGCTGCTGATGTTGTTGGACGCCAACGGAATCGAATGCTCGACCGGGTCAGCATGCACGGCCGGGGTCGCGCAGACCTCGCATGTGCTGCTGGCCATGGGCGCCGATCCGGAGACGTCCCGTGGTTCCATCCGTTTGTCTTTGGGGCACACCAGTGTTGACGCCGACGTCGACGCGGCACTTCGCGTGCTGCCCGCCGCTGTCCTGAGGGCGCGGCAGGCCGCGCTGGCCAGTTCAGGGTCGGTGCGCTGATGCGGGTTCTGGCTGCCATGAGCGGCGGCGTCGACTCCTCGGTGGCCGCGGCCCGGATGGTCGACGCGGGCCACGACGTGGTGGGCGTGCACCTGGCGCTGTCCTCGGCGCCCGGCACGCTGCGCACCGGGTCGCGTGGGTGCTGTTCCAAGGAGGACGCCGCCGACGCGCGCCGCGTGGCCGACGTGCTCGGCATCCCGTTCTACGTCTGGGATTTCGCGGACCGCTTCAAGGAAGACGTGATCGACGACTTCGTCGAGGCGTATGCGCGTGGCGAGACCCCGAACCCGTGTGTGCGCTGCAACGAGCGCATCAAGTTCTCCGCACTGTCCGCGCGTGCCCTGGCCCTGGGCTTCGACACCGTCGCGACCGGGCACTACGCGCGCCTGTCGGAGGGTCGCCTGCGGCGCGCGGTCGACGGCGACAAGGACCAGTCCTATGTGCTCGCCGTGCTGACGGCCGAACAGTTGCGCCACGCGGCTTTCCCGGTGGGGGACACCCCCAAACCGGAGATCCGCGCGGAGGCCGCGCGGCGCGGACTCCTGGTGGCCGACAAGCCCGACAGCCATGACATCTGCTTCATCCCGTCCGGTGACACGCAGGCCTTCCTGGGGGCACGGATCGGTATTCGCCCGGGCGCCGTGGTCGACGCCGGCGGCACGGTGCTCGCCGAACATGAAGGCGTGCACGGGTTCACGATCGGACAACGCAAGGGTCTTGGCATCGCGGGCCCGGGACCCGATGGTCAGCCCCGCTACGTCACCGCGATCGACGCCGAGACCGGCACGGTGCGCGTCGGGACGAAGGAAGACCTCGAGGTCGCCGAGTTGACCGGCGAACGGCCGGTTTTCACCTCCGGCACACCACTGGTCGGTGCGGTCGAATGCCAGGTCCAGGTGCGCGCGCACGGCGGCCTGGGCGACGGCGTGGCCGAGGTCGTGGACGGTGCCCTGCGGATGCGGTTGAACACCCCGCTGCGGGGCGTGGCGCCGGGGCAGACCATGGTGCTCTACCGCCCCGACTCCGACGGCGACGAGGTGCTGGCCAGCGCGACGATCGTCTCCGCGCGCTGACCGTCCCCTTTCCTTCCCACGAGCGTCCCCTTTTGTACGCCAAACACGGCGTGGCGCTGTACCAACACGGCCCGTCGCGGGGGACCTGAGGCCGCTCGCGGGGGATTGGCTAGGGCTCGACGGTGACCTTGATTGCCTCGCCGTTCTTGACGATCTGGAAAGCGTCAAGCACCTTCGCCAGTGGCACATGCCGGGTGATCAGATCCTTGACCGGCACCTGACCGGTCGAGATGTACTCCAGCGCCCGCTTGTTGTGCTCGGGAGCCGACCCGTTGGCGCCGTGGATGTGCAACTGGCGGTAGTGCACCACATTGCTGTCGCACGTGATGGTCGGGTTGGTCTTGGGAAGACCGCCGAAGAATGAGATGCGTCCGTTGCGGGCCGCCATCGCGATCGCCTGCTCCTGCGTGACGTTGGCCGCGGTCGCGGTGATGACGACGTCGGCGCCGCGCCCGCCGGTCAACTCCATGACCCGTTCGACGACGTCGACCTCGGCGCCGTTGATGGTCTCATCGGGGTTCACGGCGTCGGCGGACATTTTCAGCCGAGCCTCGTTGACGTCGACCAGGTAGACCGGCCCACACTTGTGCACGCCACGCGCGATGCGGATGTGCATACAGCCGATGGGCCCCGCGCCGAACACCACGACGGTGTCGCCCTCCTCGATGCCCAGCAGGTCCTGCGCGTTGATCGCGCACGCGAAGGGTTCGGCGGCCGAGGCCTCGTCGAAGCCGACGTTGTCCGGAATGCGGTTCAGGCCATCGACTTTGAGCACCTGCCGCGGAACGATCATGTACTCGGCGAAGCCACCGTCGTACTGATAGCCCATCGAGGTCTGGTTCTGGCACACGGCCATCCAGCCCTTGCGGCATTCGTGGCACTCGCCGCAGGGCACCGCCGCGATCACCTGGGCACGGTCGCCCACCTGCCAGTTCGATCCGTAGGCGGCGTTGACCTCGGCGCCCACCTCGACGACCTCGCCCGCGATCTCGTGGCCGATGGTGCGTGGTGGCGACAGGTTCTGGTGACCGTTGTAGAAGATCTTGACGTCGGTGCCGCAGGTCGAGCAGTTGCGCACGCGCAGTTTGATCTCATCCGGCCCGCACGTCGGCTCGGGCACATCCTCGAGGCGGACATCCTCGGGGGCGTAGAAGCGCAGGGCCAGCATGGTGTCGTCCTTCCGTAGAACACGTGTGGGCCAGGTCACAAAAAGTCGGCCAGTTAGCACTGTAGCGCGAATATGGGCACAAAACCACCTCGATGACTGCCCATTTATGCCCGAATGCTTGCCAACGTGACCGATTGTGGAGTTTACTGCTGCTATCGGGTGATGTGACGGGCATCACTGTCAGCGATCGGAGGCAGCAGTTGTCCACCACAACGACACCATCGTCGATGCGCACCGGGGCCCGGGTCCGGGTGCAGAAGCTGGGCACCTTCCTGTCCAACATGGTCATGCCCAACATCGGAGCCTTCATCGCATGGGGCCTGATCACGGCCCTGTTCATCAAGACCGGATGGCTGCCGAGCCTGTTCGAGGACCTGCGTGACCCCAGCGGATGGGTCGCCAAGATCGGCGGATGGGGCGACTACGACGGCGCAGGCATCGTCGGCCCGATGATCACCTACCTGCTGCCGATCCTGATCGGTGCGACGGGCGGGCGGATGGTCTACCAGACCCGCGGCGCGGTGGTCGGCGCGATCGCGACCATCGGCGTGGTCGCGGGCGCCGACGTGCCGATGTTCATGGGCGCGATGATCATGGGCCCGCTCGGCGGGTGGCTGATGAAGAAGGTCGACGCACTGTGGGAGGGCAGAATCCGCCCCGGCTTCGAGATGCTGGTCGACAACTTCTCCGCGGGCATCCTCGGAATGTTCCTCGCGATCTTCGGCTTCTTCGGCATCGGTCCGATCGTGTCGTCGTTCACGCGCGCCGCGGGCAACGCCGTCGACTTCCTGGTCGAGAACGACCTGCTGCCCCTGACGTCGATCTTCATCGAACCGGCCAAGGTGCTGTTCCTCAACAACGCGATCAACCACGGCGTTCTGACGCCGCTGGGCACCACCCAGGCGCTGGAGACGGGCAAGTCGATTCTGTTCCTGCTGGAGACCAACCCGGGACCAGGCCTGGGAATCCTGTTGGCTTACATGGTGTTCGGCCGGGGAGTGGCGCGGGCGTCGGCGCCCGGCGCGGCGATCATCCAGTTCTTCGGCGGCATCCACGAGATCTACTTCCCGTACGTGCTGATGAAGCCCAAGCTGATCGCGGCGGCCATCCTCGGCGGCATGACCGGCGTCTTCATCAACGTGTTGTTCGGGTCGGGACTGCGGGCGCCGGCCGCACCGGGGTCGATCATCGCGATCTACGCCCAGACCGCGTCGGGAAGCTTCATCGGGGTGACGCTGGCGGTGCTCGGTGCCACCGCGGTGTCCTTCGCCGTCGCGGCCCTGCTGCTCAAGACCGACCGGGCCGCCGACGAACCGGACCTGGCCGCCGCGACCGCCGAGATGGAGGCCCTGAAGGGTAAGAAGTCCAGCGTGGCCTCGGCGCTGGTCGGTGCCGGGGGCGCGCATGCGATCCAGAGCATCGTGTTCGCGTGCGATGCGGGCATGGGATCGTCGGCGATGGGGGCCTCGGTGCTGCGAAAGAAGGTGCAGAAGGCGGGATTCGGTGACGTCAAGGTCACCAACCAGTCCATTGCCAATCTGGCCGACACCTACGATCTGGTGGTCACGCACCGCGACCTCACCGATCGGGCGCGGCTGAAAACCCCGTCGGCCCTGCATGTCTCGGTGGACGACTTCATGAACAGTCCGCGCTACGACGAGATCGTCGAACTGCTCGGGCAGGGCGGCACCCGGGCATCGGCGGAGCCGCCGACCGCCGAACCCGA
Source organism: Mycolicibacterium confluentis (assembly GCF_010729895.1). Classification (NCBI taxonomy): domain Bacteria; kingdom Bacillati; phylum Actinomycetota; class Actinomycetes; order Mycobacteriales; family Mycobacteriaceae; genus Mycobacterium; species Mycolicibacterium confluentis. Next base: position 3,234,988 of record NZ_AP022612.1, on the reverse strand, counting down.
GGCCGAGGCGGACGGTGTCGGTGCCGACGTGCTGGCGATCGACTCGATCGTCCTGAGCGGCCGTGCCTCCAATGCCGGCGAGGCGATCGACGAGGCCGGTCGGCTGCTGGTGACCGCGGGTGCGGTGGAACCCGGCTATGTCGAGGCGATGCACGAACGGGAGAAGTCGGTGTCGACCTACATGGGCAACGGTCTGGCGATCCCGCACGGCACCAACGACGCCAAGGGGGCCATCCGACGCACCGGCATCTCGTTCGTCCGGTATCCCGAACCGATCGACTGGAAGGGGAAACCGGCCGAGTTCGTCGTCGGCATCGCGGGCGCGGGCAAGGACCACATGGCGCTGCTCAGCAGGATCGCGAGCGTGTTCCTGAACTCCGACGAGGTGGCCAAGCTGCGCGCCGCGCGCACCGCCGAGGAAGTGAAGGCGATCCTGGCTGTCGCCGAGTAGCGTGTCGCCGTGGATTCGGAGAGCAGACAGGCCCGCATCGTCGAGTTCGCCAGGACCCGGGGCCGCGTCGAGGTCGCGGGACTGGCAGAAGAACTCGACGTCGCGACCGAGACGATCCGGCGGGACCTGAAGGTCCTGGCCTCGCGGCGGCTGCTCAAACGTGTTCACGGCGGCGCGATTCCGCTCGAGACGGCCGCCTTCGAGTCCGGCGTCGAGTACCGCAGCCAGGTCGACCTCGCACAGAAGCACCGAATCGTCTCGGGCGCAGCGGCTCTGCTTCAGGGTGCGGAGACCGTGTACCTCGACGAGGGGTTCAGTCCGCGCCTGATCGCCGAACGGTTGGCGGATCAGGAACTGACCGTCGTCACGTCCTCGCTGCTGGCCGCGGAGGCGCTGGCCGACAGCAGCACGGTCACGGTCCTGCTGCTGGGTGGCCGCATGCGTGGCCGCACTCTGGCCACGGTCGATCACTGGGCCGTCGACATGCTGAGCAGCCTCGTGATCGACGTCGCCTACCTGGGTACCAACGGGATCTCGCTCGATCACGGTCTGACCACGCCGGACCCGGCGGTGGCCGCGGTCAAGCAGACCGCGGTGCGGGTGGCGCGGCGACGCATCCTGGTGGCCGCACACTCGAAATTCGGCGTCACGAGTTTCTGCCGGTTCGCCAACGTTGGGGACTTCGACACGATCGTCACCGGCACCGAGTTGCCCGCCGCGGAGGCGCGGCGCTACGAGGCGCTGGGCCCGACGGTCCTGCGGCAGTGAACCGTCACCCGGGCACGTTGCGCAGCAGATTCGTCATGACGATCCGCGGCACGGATTCGGCGTACGCACAGAACGTGACCTCGGCCAGCACCACCGATTTGAGCCGATAGTCCCGACCGCACTCGGCGGAAGCCCTGGTGTGCAGTGCCGATTCCTCGGTGACGACATCGCCGAGAAACACCTGTCCGAACGACGTCTGGGCGCACTCGGTGGACGTCGCGACAAGATCGGAGAACACCCGCAGTGCGATCTGCTCGTCGGGATAGGTCGCGGCGGCCTGAGAGATCAGGGCGGCAGCGGGCGGGTTCTGATATGTCACCTTGTGGAAGTCATCGATGACACCCGCGCTGCCACTGCGGTACTTCCCGAACACCTCGGTTTCGACGAACAGGAAGCGGCAGGGCGGGGGAGCATCCCTGGCCAGCAGGTCGATGTCGACGGGATAGTCGGAGTCCATCGACGGGATGACGCTGAGATCCTCGCCTCCGCCGGTGATACCGCGCATCTGCGCCAGGGTGAGCATCACGGCGTCGGCATCGACCACCGGCGCCCACAGCGGTGGTTCGGCGGACGGTTTGGCGCCGAGGCCCGCGACCGTCAGCGTGCACCCGGTCGTGGCGCCCGCGATCAGGCCCAAGACCAGGACCAGCACGCCCCAGCTGAACCTGCCCACTCTTGGGAGACTAACCGCCATCCCCTACGGTTGACCGGTGAACACCTTCGCCACTGCGACCGGAATCGGATCGTGGCCCGGCACCGCGGCCCGCCAGGCAGCAGAAGTGGTTGTGGGCGAACTGCATTCGCTGTCGCATCTTCCCGAACTGCCGGCCAGGGGGGTGGGCGCCGACCTGATCGGGCGAGCGGGCGCACTGCTGGTCGACATCGCGATCGACACCGTGCCCCGCGGATACCGGTTGGTGGCCCGACCCGGAGCGGTCACCCGCCGCGCCCGCAGCCTGCTCGACGAGGACATCGACGCCCTCGAGGAGGCCTGGGAGATCGCCGGATTGCGGGGGTCGGGACGGCCGGTGAAGGTGCAGGCGCCTGGACCGATCACGCTGGCCGCCGAACTCGAACTTCCCAACGGACACCGCGCGATCACCGACCTGGGTGCCGTGCGGGACCTGACGGGTTCGCTGGCCGAGGGGGTGGCCGTGCACCTGGCGACGCTCGCGCGCCGGTTGGAGACCGAGGTGGTGGTGCAGTTCGACGAGCCGCTGCTGACCGCGGCGCTGGCCGGAAGGCTGTTGGGCGTCACCAGCCTGAGCCCCGTGCGCCCGATGGAGGTGGGGGTGGCCGTCGAACTGCTCGACACGTGCCTGACCGCCGCGGGCACGCAGACGGCCGTGCACACCTGCGCCGCTGACATTCCATGGAATGTGTTGTCCCGCAGCACTGCCAACGCAGTCGGCGTGGACACCGGAGTACTGCGCGCGGCGGACCTCGACGGGCTCGGGGAATTCCTCGAATCCGGTCGCACGGTGCTGCTCGGCGTGGTCCCGACGGCGGCCCCGGCGGCGCGGCCCGCCGTTGAGGAGGTCGCCAAGGCCGCCGCGGCGATCACGGACCGCCTCGGTTTCCCGCGCAGCGTGCTGGCCGGGCAGGTGGGCATCACCCCCGCATGCGGGCTGGCCGGTGCCACTGCCGACTGGGCGCGCCGGGCCGTCGAACTGTGCCAGCAGGTGGCCGACGGATTCGCGCAGGACCCTGAGTCGATCTGAAAAACGCAAACAAAAGGTTGCGTATATGTCGTGGGCGGACTACCGTCGGCGGCATAAAGGAAACCAGGAGGTTGCGTATTATGGCCGATGATCGAATCGAGAAGAGCGCTGTGCTGCGGGCCCCGCTGGACCGCGTATGGCGTGCGATCAGCGATTCCGCCGAGTTCGGCACGTGGTTCGGGATGGTGATCGAGGGCCCGTTCGTCCCCGGCGTCACGGTGCAGTGCGTGATGGGGGAGACCGTGGTCGACGACGCGGTTGCGGCGCAGCAGAGCGAGTACGCCGGCGAACGGTTCCCGCTGCACATCGTGGCCGTGGAACCGCCCCGCCAGTTCAGCTTCCGCTGGAACCCCGTTCCCGGCCAGGAGTACGCCGATCTGACCACGCTGGTGGAGTTCACGCTCAGCGAGGTCGACGACGGCGTCCTCCTCGAGATCGTGGAGTCGGGCTTCGACGCGGTCCCCGAGGAGCATCGCGCCACGGCCTTCGGCAACAACGACCAGGGCTGGGCCGAGCAGCTTCGGATGGTCGCCGGCTACGTCACGGCCGAGTCGCGGGCATGACCGCTGTCGCCGCACCCGTCTACGACGCGCTCGGCGATCGGAACCGGCTGCGCATCGTGATCCGCCTGTGCGAGGACGGGCCGAAGTCCACGTCCGCGCTGAGCGAGTCCATCACGCGGCAGGCCGCCGCCAAGCATCTCGCGCTGCTCGAGGAGGCGGGCCTGGTGCGCAGTGAGAAGCGCGGCCGGGAGCGGATCTGGTCGGTGCAGACCGAATCCCTCACGGCGGCAGCCGATTACCTCAACGCGCTGTCCCGGAAGTGGGATCAGCGGATCGAGGCGTTGCGGGCGCTCGTCGAGCGGGATCAGGACTGAGCGTCCAATTCCCTGATCAGCCGTTTGGCCGCGATCTGCCGGTAGGAGGCGTCGATGAGTTCGGCGACCTCGTCCCAGTCCACCTTCGCGGCCGTGAAGTCCAGGCCCAGCCAGCCGAACGGACCCATGTACGCCGGGAAGAAGAACCGGTCGTCCTGCTCAAGCGCGGGGCGCTCGGACTCCTCGACCTTGATCAGCAGCGCATGCGGCATCGTGACCATCTCGCCGGTCGACTTGCAGCTGCCGCCGTACATCGCGAACATCTTCGGCGCGCTGAACACCGGCCTGCCCCACGACACCTTCTCGGAGGCGCCCGGCAGCGCGAGTGCGATCCGGCGCACGTCGGCCAGCCCGAAATCGTCGTCGCTGAACATGATCGGATGCGGCACAGGGCGGAGCCTACGTCAGTGGCGTTGGATAGCCTGCCAGGGTGAGTGCAACAGATCCCGACACCGAGGCCGACGCGGACGAGGCGGATCTGCGCCGCAGGTGGCAGGAACTCGCCGATGAGGTGCGTGAGCACCAGTTCCGCTACTACGTCCGCGACTCTCCGATCATCACTGACGGTGAGTTCGACGAACTGCTGGGCAAGCTGATCGCGCTCGAAGAGCAGCATCACGAACTGCGCACGCCCGACTCGCCGACCCAGTTGGTCGGTGGCGCGGGGTTCGAGACCGAGTTCGCGCCGGCCGACCACCTCGAGCGGATGCTGAGCCTCGACAACGTCTTCAACGCCGACGAACTGGCGGCCTGGACCACGCGCCTGCAGACCGAGATCGGTGCCGACGAGCACTTCCTGTGCGAGCTCAAGATCGACGGTGTCGCGTTGGCGCTGGTGTATCGCGACGGCCGCCTCGAGCGCGCCGCGACCCGCGGTGACGGGCGCACGGGTGAGGACGTCACCCTCAACGCGCGCACCATCGAGGACATCCCACAACGGTTGACCGAGAGCCCCGACTACCCGGTGCCCGAACTGCTCGAGGTCCGCGGTGAGGCGTTCTTCCGGGTGGCCGACTTCGAGGCGCTCAACGCCAGCCTGGTCGAAGAGGGCAAGCCGCCGTTCGCCAACCCGCGCAACAGCGCGGCCGGGTCGCTGCGCCAGAAGAACCCGGCGGTCACCGCACGGCGCAGGCTGCGGATGATCTGTCACGGCCTGGGCCGCACCCAGGGGTTCGCGCCCACCAGCCTGCACGACGCCTATCTGGCGCTGAAGGCGTGGGGACTGCCGGTGTCCGAGCACACGGCGCGCGTGCAGGGGCTGGCCGCGGTCGAGGAGCGCATCGCCTACTGGGGCGAGCATCGCCACGACGTCGACCATGAGATCGACGGTGTGGTGGTCAAAGTCGACGAGGTGTCGCTGCAGCGCAGGCTCGGCGCCACGTCGCGCGCCCCGCGCTGGGCGATCGCCTACAAGTACCCGCCCGAGGAGGCCACCACCAAGCTGCTCGACATCCGCGTCAACGTCGGTCGCACGGGCCGCGTGACACCGTTCGCCTACATGGAACCGGTGAAGGTCGCCGGGTCGACGGTCGGCCTCGCGACGCTGCACAACGCCTCGGAGGTCAAGCGCAAAGGCGTCCTGATCGGCGACACCGTGGTGATCCGCAAGGCGGGTGACGTCATCCCCGAGGTGCTCGGGCCGGTCGTGGACGCCCGTGACGGTTCCGAGACGGAGTTCGTCATGCCCACGCACTGTCCCGAATGCGGCAGCCCGCTGGCGCCGGCCAAGGAGGGTGACGCCGACATCCGCTGCCCGAACTCCCGAAGCTGCCCCGCGCAGTTGCGGGAGCGACTGTTCCACATGGCCGGTCGCGGCGCCTTCGACATCGAGGGTCTCGGGTACGAGGCCGCCGTCGCGCTGCTGCAGGCCGGTGTCATTCCCGACGAGGGTGACCTGTTCACCCTGAGCGCCGAGGATCTGCTGCGCACCGACCTGTTCACCACCAAGAAGGGTGAGCTGTCGGCCAACGGCAAGAGACTTCTGGGCAATCTGGACAAGGCCAAGGAGCAGCCGCTGTGGCGCGTACTCGTGGCGCTGTCCATCCGGCACGTCGGCCCCACCGCGGCGCGGGCCCTGGCCGGAGAGTTCGGCAGCCTCGAGGCCATCGAGGAGGCCTCCGAGGAGCAGTTGGCCGCGGTCGAGGGCGTCGGCCCCACCATCGCGGCGGCCGTCATCGACTGGTTCACGGTCGACTGGCACCGTTCGATCGTCGAGAAGTGGCGCGCCGCCGGTGTCCGGATGGCCGACGAGCGCGATGAGAACACGCCCCGTACGTTGGAGGGCCTGTCGATTGTGGTGACCGGATCGCTGCCGGGGTACTCGCGCGACGAGGCCAAGGAGGCGATCCTCGCGCGCGGCGGCAAGGCCGCCGGATCGGTGTCGAAGAAGACCGCGTACGTCGTGGCGGGTGACTCGCCGGGGTCGAAATACGACAAGGCGGTCGAACTCGGGGTGCCCATCCTCGACGAGGACGGTTTCCGGCGGTTGCTGGAAGAGGGGCCGCAGGTTAGCTAGAAATGCCTGCGCGGGTGCGCAGTTAGTGCAGAGCGGAACCGCCCGCGTTGGTAGAATGAGACGGAATCGGCCACGTCAGTGGTCCAATCTGATCGGTTCGATCCCGATATGCGGGGTCGAACCGACGTGACGATGGGGGATCGTGTGGAGGCCAGCCGGGTGGGCGGTGTGTTGCTGTGACCAACTGGAGCAATGACCCGGGGTACGGCGGCGCGCAGTGGCAGCAGCCGGGCCAGTGGCAGCAGCCCACTCCGTACGGAGCCCCGCCCCAGTTCGGCAACCAGCCCCCGCACTGGACCGCCGGCGGGTACCCGCCGCCGCCGAAGCGCAGTCGCGCCCCGTGGGTGATCGGCGGCGTGGTGGCCGCCGTGCTGGTGCTCGTCGTGGGAATCGTGACCGTCGTGGCGGTCTCCTCGGGCGGGTCGGGCAAGGCGAGCAGTCCCGGTGACGCCGTCAAGGGGTACCTCGAGGCACTGGCCCGCGGGGACGCCGAGGCCGCGTTGGCGTACGCGGTCGACACCCCCGCCGACAAGACCTACCTCACCGACGAGGTGCTCGCGAAGCAGATCGAGCACTCGCCGATCAAGGACATCCGAATCCTCAGCGACGACGGCGTCGGCAGCCTCGGCAGCGTGCACGTCGCGGTGAACTTCGGAGACAAGGTCTCCGATGTCACCGTCCACCTCGACCGCGTCGACGGCGGTTGGAAGCTCAAGACGGGCGCCATCAAGCTGACGTTCTCCTCGCTGGTCACCGAGGAGGCCGGGTCCAAGACGCTGACCTTCTTCGGCAAGCCGGTGGACGTCGCCAAGCCCACCTACGTCTTCCCGGGGTGGCTGGATGTGGGGAACACCAACCCGAACATCGAGCAGGAGTCGCGGCAGTTCCCGCTGCTGCTCGACCAGATGAGCGGCTACTCATCGGGCACTTCGGTGTCCTTCCAGTACTCGCTCAACGACACCGGGCGCACCGCGGTGCAGAACGCGCTCAAGTCCGCCCTGGAGCAGTGCGCCAAGTCGACATCCCTGAAGCCCGCGAACTGCCCTCAGGGAGTGCGTGATTCGGGTCTGGTCGACGGCACGGCGAAGTGGACCTGGTCGCGCAACATCGACGATCTGAGCATCGCCGACTACCTGCCCGCGGATCTCAAGGTGCGGCTCAACGGCACCACGAGCTACCAGGTCAGCGCGCAGGGTGGCAACGGGACGCGCTCCGGTGATGTCAAGGCCTACATCAGCGGAGAGGCCGACGTCAGCCAGGATCCGCCCGTCGTCACGTTGCGGAGCTGACCCCGTGGGGCCGTACCCGCCGTACCCGCCGCAGTACCCACCGCCGCCGGGTCAGCCGCCGTGGTATCAGCCCGCGCCGCCGCCCCCGAAACCCAACCGCAGGCCGCTGATCATCGCACTGTCGTCGATTCTCGCGGTGGCCCTCGTGATCGGCGTCGTGGTCGCCGTTGTGCTGATCCGGGCCGGGAATTCCGCCCGCCCCGCCGACACCGTGCGGGCCTACCTCGACGCCCTGGCGAGAGGGGATGCGCAGGCCGCGCTGGCGCTCAGCGACGCCCAACCGGCCTCGACGACGTTCCTCACCGATGATGTGTTGAAGAGACAGATCGAGCGCTGGCCGATCACCGGGATCGAGGTCACCGATCAACCCGGTGCGCAGGGATTCGCGATGATCAAGGCCAAGGCCGAGTTCGGCGGCAAACCGTCGGAGACCGAGGTCGTGGTGCGCAAGCGCGGGGGCGAGTGGAAGCTCGACAGCGCCACCCTCAACGTCACGGTGTCCAAGTACTCCGAAAAGAGCCCCGAGCACACGCTGACGCTCTTCGGACAGCCGATCGGTGACGTCGACAACGTCTATGTCTTTCCGGGGTATCTCGAATTCGGTTCCAGCAACCCCTATCTCGGGGTCCAGGTGCCGCCGCTGCTGCTGGACGGGCTGCGCATGGGTGACCTGCAGACCCTCACCAGCCCACGCTTCGCGATCAACGACGCGGGCCGTGCCGCGGTCAACAAGGCGATCGAAACCTGGCTCAGCGCCTGCGTCAAGAACCCTGAGGCCAACTATCGCTGCGTCGAGTTGACCACCGACCCGCCGATGAACCGCGCGACCGCACGGATCCGGGGACCGGTCGATGTCAGCGGCCTGACACAGACCCTGCGATCCGGGTCGTTCGGCGTGGACGTCAGCGGCGAGGTGCGCTACACGATCGCGGCTGACACCGCCGACGGGCGGCCGACCACCTACAGCACCAAGGGGCCGATCGGCACCACCGTCGACCTCAGCAGGGATCCGCCTGCGGTCGGCGCGCTGCGGTGAACCCGCCTCAGCGCAGGATCGTCGCGACGATCCCCGCGAGGTAGCCCAATCGAGCGACCTCCGAGGGCCGGAAATCCGGCCCGCCGGGCCGGCCCAGCACCACGACCGTGTTCGGATCACCCAGGGGTGCGGCGGCCAACGTGGTGTCCATATCGCGCCACAACTGCGGCACCCAGTCGGCGGTGGCGTCCAATGCGGCGGCGTGCTCCAGCGGCAGCCATGGCGCCGAATCCACCTGTGTCTCAGGGGCTCCCGAGCTTCCGGCGACCCGCTTCAGACCCTCCTCGGTGAGCCGGGCGACAGTGCACCAACCGACCCGCAGCACGCGGGGCGCCTCGTCGGCGAGCACCTGCAGCCGCGCGGCCTTGGAACCGGCCGCGGCGATGTGGTCGATGAGTTCGAGTTCGCGGTGCGCCTCGAGCAGGCCGGTGTGCGGCCGGATGGAGTCGACGTGCACACCCTTGAGCGCCTCGGCGGCCGTGATCAGCATGTCCGGCATGGCACCGGCCGGCAGATCGACCACCAGATCGTCGATGGCATAACCAGATGCCCGCTCAACGACGTCGAGGGACAGGATGTCGGCACCCACCGAGCCGAGCGCGACCGCCAGGGAGCCAAGGCTGCCTGGCCGGTCATCCAACTGGACCCGCAGTAGATAGGACGGCACGCGCACACTGTTCCACAGCGCCGTGCGCCGGGCATGCCGGGGTGGGGGCCGCTTCAGCGCCGCAGATACCCGGTGCAGGGTGCTGACCTGCACCGGAAGGCGGGTTCGAACAGGTCGGGACGGGCGCGGGCGGCGCGCCCGAGGACCCCGTCGTCACCGACGATGAGCAGGCCGACGTCCCCGCGGTCGAGCACCCGGTTCGCGCCGGCGGCATCGAGGTCGACGGGAGCGAAGAACGCCGCGCGCGACAGATCGGCCGGCCAGGCCAGGTAGGGGAGTTCGGCACCGGTGTCGATGACCGTGACCTCCCCGGGTGCCATCTGCTCCAGCGCGTCGAGATAGTCGATGGGTGGCCCCGAGGCGCCGACCGCGCGCTGCCGTTCGGCCGGACTCATCGCCGGATACGCGGTCAGGGGCGGACCCTCGCCCGTCAGGCCCGGATAGGCGATGACGAGGTTGCCTGCCGCGATGACGGCGATCGCCGCCGCCACCGCGCCCCGACCCCAACCCCGCGCGGGCAGCCCGCCCGCCGCGAATGCCAGCGTCAGCCCCGCGAACGCCAGGACGTACCGGGCCACCGAGGGATCGGGCGTGGCCAGCGTCGCGACGAAACAGGTCGCCACTGCCCAGGACCGGGTGCGTACCGCCCGAATGACCGCCACCGGCAGCGCGATCAGGAACAGCAGTCCGAGGCCGCCGAGGCGCATGTCGAACGCGGGCACTGGCGGCAGCAGCGTGGTCCAGGACTCGAGCACGCGGGCGGGCACCGTGCCATGCGCGCGGGGAACGGCCGCACCCGAGTTGAGCAGGCTGGTCATCGGCGTGGTGCCGGGCAGGTGCACCGGCCCGACGTCGACCCGCACCGGCCAGACCGGATTCCCGTGGCGCGCGATGTTGACCACATAGGTCGGCGTCCCGATCGCCAGCGCGAGCAGCCAGGCCAGCCCGACCTCACGTCGAAGCCCGGCCCGCCAGGCCGCCACGGCCAGCACACCCAGCAGCACCGCAGCCGCCAGCGGTGCCTGCGGTTTGGACCCCAGGAACAGCCCGATGGCCAGACCGGCGAGCAGCACGCGGGCACGGTCGAGGTCGGCCAACAGGAACGCGATCGCCCCCAGCGCCAAGGCCGCGGAGGCGACATCGGTGTAGTTGGTGGGCAGTTGCAGGAACACCGCGGGCAGCGTCAGCCACGCGGCACCCGCGGCCAGCGCGACGTCGGGTCGTGCGCCGAAGCGGTGCGCCACGGCCGCGATGGCGACCACACCCAGCAGCCCGAACGGCAGATGCCCCAACTCGACAAGGCGGTCGTCGGGCAGCAGCGCCCGCCCCGCGGTGAACGCCCACTCCACGACGTGCGGGTAGGTGGACAGGTACGGAACGTCGACGGGGACGTCGGCCAGCGTCCCGCGCTGCAACACGAGGTTGACGAACGGGAGGTGGTACCCGAGGGCGTCCCACTGCCACACCGGCAGCAGCCAGGCGCTGACCACGGCCAGCAGCACCGCGACCGCCGCGACCGCGAGCACCGGGGCACTCGCCCAACTGACCGCTGAGCGCCAGGGGATGCCCACCGGGGTGCCCCGGAGGCGGGCCGCGGCGACTGCCGCCACGGCCGCCAGACCCAGGACAGTCAGCAGAGTCGTGGCGTTCAGCATGCCGACGGCGGCCAGCGACCAGGTGCCGAGCACGACGAGTGCGGTGGTCAGTAGCCCGCCGGCCAGCAGGCGCTCGAAGCCGGTGCCGTCGGGGAGCGCCACCGGGCCCAGGTGAAGGACCAGGACAGTCAGCAGCACCAACCCGATCGGCAGCCCGGCCCACGCCACGCCGAACAGATTCGCACGCCCGCGTGCGCCAGGCAGCGGCGTTGGGTCACTCGGGCTGCGGCTAGGCTTGACGCTCGTGTCGCAGATCTCCCGAGATGACGTCGCCCATTTGGCGCGACTGGCCCGATTGGCGCTGACCGACGACGAACTGGACAGCTTCTCCGGCCAGCTCGACGCAATCCTCGAGCATGTCAGCCGGATCCAGGCTGTCGACGTCACCGACGTCGAGGCCACCGACAACCCGCTCAAGGACGTCAACGTCACGCGGCCGGACACCGTCGTGCCGGGCTTGAGCCAGCCGGAGGCGCTCGCCGCCGCGCCGCGCGCCGCCGAGGGACGCTTCGCCGTCCCGCAGATTTTGGGAGAGAGCCAGTGAGCACGTCTGACCTGGTCCGGCTGTCCGCGGCCGATCTGGCCGCCAAGATCGCCGCCAAGGAGGTGTCGTCGACCGAGGTGACCCAGGCGTGCCTGGACCAGATCGAGCGCACCGACGGCGACTACAACGCCTTCCTGCACGTCGCCGGTGAGCAGGCCCTGGCCGCGGCCGGCGAGGTTGACGCATTGGTCGCCGCGGGTGACCAGCTGCCGTCGGCGCTCGCGGGGGTGCCGTTGGCGCTCAAGGACGTGTTCACCACCAAGGACATGCCCACGACCTGCGGCTCGAAGATCCTGGAGAACTGGGTCTCGCCGTATGACGCCACCGTGACCGCGCACCTGCGCGCGGCAGGCATCCCGATCCTGGGCAAGACCAACATGGACGAGTTCGCGATGGGCAGTTCGACCGAGAACTCCGCGTACGGCCCGACCCGCAATCCGTGGGACACCGAGCGCGTGCCGGGCGGCTCGGGCGGCGGCAGCGCCGCAGCGCTCGCGGCGTTCCAGGCCCCGCTGGCGATCGGCTCCGACACCGGCGGCTCGATCCGCCAGCCCGCCGCGCTGACCGCCACCGTCGGCGTGAAGCCCACGTACGGCACCGTCAGCCGGTACGGCCTGATCGCGTGCGCCTCGTCGCTGGACCAGGGCGGCCCGTGCGCGCGGACCGTGCTGGACACCGCGCTGCTGCATGAGGTCATCGCGGGCCACGATCCGCGCGACTCCACCTCGGTCAACGCCCAGGTGCCCGACGTGGTGGCAGCCGCGAAGGCCGGCGCGACCGGCGACCTCAAGGGCGTCCGTGTCGGTGTCGTGGCCCAGCTGCACAGCGGCGAGGGCTACCAGCCCGGTGTGCTGGAGTCCTTCAACGCTGCGGTCGACCAGTTGCGTGCCCTCGGCGCCGAGGTCACCGAGGTCGACTGCCCGCACTTCGACTACTCGATGCCCGCGTACTACCTGATCCTGCCGTCGGAGGTGTCGAGCAACCTCGCCCGGTTCGACGCCATGCGCTACGGCCTGCGCGTCGGCGACGACGGCACACACAGCGCCGAGGAGGTCATGGCGCTGACCCGCGCGGCGGGCTTCGGCCCAGAGGTCAAGCGCCGCATCATGATCGGCACCTACGCGCTGTCGGCTGGGTACTACGACGCGTACTACAACCAGGCCCAGAAGGTCCGCACGCTGATCGCGCGCGATCTCGACCGGGCCTACGAGTCCGTCGACGTGCTCGTGTCGCCGGCCACCCCGACCACCGCGTTCCGGCTCGGCGAGAAGGTCGACGATCCGTTGTCGATGTACCTGTTCGACCTGTGCACGCTGCCGCTGAACCTTGCCGGTCACTGCGGAATGTCGGTGCCGTCGGGTCTGGCCTCGGACGACAACCTTCCTGTCGGTCTGCAGATCATGGCCCCCGCGCTGGCCGACGATCGTCTCTACCGCGTGGGTGCGGCCTACGAGGCGGCCCGCGGGCCGCTTCCGACCGCACTGTAACCGCGTTCGCCGGGTCACCCGGGCCGCAGAGAGGGTTAGATGGACCCCATGCGGATCGGAGTGCTCACCGGAGGCGGCGACTGTCCAGGCTTGAACGCGGTCATCAGGGCCGTCGTGCGGACAGCGGATATGCGGTACGGCTCAACGGTGGTCGGGTTCCAGGACGGCTGGCGAGGCCTGCTGGAGGACCGTCGTGTGCAGTTGAAGAACGACGACCGCAACGACCGACTGCTCGCCAAGGGCGGCACCATGCTGGGCACCGCGCGGGTCAACCCGGAGAAGCTGCGGGCCGGCCTGGACCAGATCAAGCAGACGCTCGAAAACAACGGGATCGACGTGCTGATCCCGATCGGCGGCGAGGGCACACTGACCGCCGCGCATTGGCTCGCGGAGGAGGGTGTGCCCGTCGTCGGGGTGCCCAAGACCATCGACAATGACATCGACTGCACTGACGTCACATTCGGGCACGACACCGCGCTGATGATCGCCACCGAGGCCATCGACCGCCTGCACAGCACCGCGGAGTCGCATCAGCGGGTCATGCTCGTCGAGGTGATGGGCCGTCACGCCGGCTGGATCGCGCTCAACGCGGGGCTGGCGTCGGGCGCGCACATGACCCTGATCCCCGAGCAGCCCTTCGACGTCGAAGAGGTGTGCCGGCTGGTCAAACAGCGCTTCCAACACGGTGAGTCGAGCTTCATCTGCGTGGTCGCCGAGGGTGCCAAGCCCGCCGAGGGGTCGATGCAGCTGCGCAAGGGCGGTACCGACGAGTTCGGGCACGAACGCTTCACGGGCGTAGCCCAGCAGTTGGCACCCGAGGTGGAGAAGCGGATCAAGAAGGAGGTCCGGGTCACGGTGCTCGGGCACGTCCAGCGCGGCGGCAAGCCCACGGCTTACGACCGCGTGCTGGCCACCCGGTTCGGGGTGAACGCGGCCGACGCGGCACACGCCGGGGAGTACGGGATGATGGTGTCACTTCGCGGCGAGGAGATCGGCCGGGTTCCGCTGGCCGAGGCCACCGCACATCTCAAGCTCGTCCCGCAGTGGCGGTACGACGACGCCGCGGCATTCTTCGGCTGAGCCGACAACTAGACTCTCCGGCATGACTGTTGCCACGGCTGAGCTGCTCGACTACGACGATGTCGTCGCCAAGTACGACCCGGTCCTCGGCCTCGAAGTGCACGTCGAGCTGTCCACGGCGACCAAGATGTTCTGTGGCTGTGCGACGACTTTCGGTGCCGAGCCCAACACACAGGTGTGCCCGGTGTGCCTGGGCCTGCCCGGTGCGTTGCCCGTGCTCAACGAGGCCGCCGTGGAGTCGGCCATCCGGATCGGCTTGGCGCTGAACTGCCAAATCGCGCCGTGGGGACGGTTCGCCCGAAAGAACTACTTCTACCCCGATCAGCCCAAGAACTATCAGATCTCCCAGTACGACGAGCCGATCGCCGTCAACGGTTACCTGGACGTGCCCTTGGACGATGGCAGCACGTGGCGGGTCGAGATCGAGCGGGCCCACATGGAGGAGGACACCGGCAAGCTGACCCACCTGGGTGGTGACACCGGTCGGATCACCGGCGCGACCACTTCGCTGGCCGACTTCAACCGCGCCGGTGTCCCGCTGATCGAGATCGTCACCAAACCCGTCGAGGGGACCGGTGCGCGGGCACCGGAGATCGCCCGCGCCTATGTGACCGCGCTGCGTGATCTGCTGCGCGGGCTCGGTGTCTCCGACGTGCGGATGGACCAGGGCTCAATGCGCTGTGACTCCAACGTGTCGCTGAAACCCAACGGCGTCAAGGAGTTCGGCACCCGTACCGAGACCAAGAACGTCAACTCGCTCAAGAGCGTCGAAGTCGCCGTGCGCTACGAGATGCGGCGCCAGGCCGCGGTGCTCGAGGCCGGCGGGACCATCAAGCAGGAGACCCGGCACTTCCACGAAGACGGTTACACCAGCCCGGGCCGCACCAAGGAGACCGCGGAGGACTACCGCTACTTCCCCGAACCGGATCTCGAACCGGTGGCGCCGAGTGCGGAACTGGTCGAGCGTCTGCGCGCCACGATCCCGGAGCTTCCGTGGTTGTCGCGCAAGCGGATTCAGGACGACTGGGGTGTCTCCGACGAGGTGATGCGCGACCTGGTCAACAACGGTGTCGTCGAACTGGTCGCCGAGACCGTCGCGGCAGGCGCATCCAGCGAGGCTGCTCGGGCCTGGTGGGGAAACTTCTTGGTGCAGAAGGCCAATGAGAGCGAGGTGGCCGTGGCCGACCTGGCCATCACGCCGGCCCAGGTGGCCGCGGTGGTCAAGCTCGTCGACGAGGGCAAGCTGTCGAACAAACTGGCCCGTCAGGTCGTCGAGGGTGTGCTGGCCGGCGAGGGTGAGCCCGAGGCCGTGATGTCGGCACGAGGACTCGCGCTGGTGCGCGACGACAGCCTGATCCAGGCCGCGGTGGACGAGGCGCTGGCCGCCAATCCCGATGTCGCGGAGAAGATCAAGGGCGGCAAGGTCCAGGCCGCGGGCGCCATCGTGGGCGCGGTCATGAAGGCCACCAAGGGGCAGGCCGACGCCGCGCGGGTGCGCGAACTCGTGATGGCGGCCTGCGGGCAGGGCTGATCTGTTCTGATTTGAGCGCCCCGCCCTGGGGTCACCCGTTGCGCTTGGCGGACCAGGCGGTTCCCTCGCACACCAGATCGCGGGGCAGGGGAACCCCGGTCGGCAGCATCGCGGGCAGTCCCGTGACCGGTGCCGCTGCGGGGGCGGGCGCTGGTGCCGGAGCGGGGGCCGACGCCGCCGCGGCGGCCGCGGGTGCGGCGACTGGCACCGGGGGAACGGCAGGAATCGGAGGCGCCGCGACCGCGGGCACCGGCGGGAGGCCCGCCGGAACCGCGGGCAGGCCTGCCGGAACCGCGGGCAGTGCGGCCGGACCCGGCGCGCCAGCTGGCACGATCGGCGCCGCCAACGGAGTGGCCGCGGTCTCAATCATCGGCGCGGCAACGGATTCGGAGACCGGAGGGGCTGCGGCGACCGGTGCGGCCGCCGCAGCCTCCTCGATCACCGGTGCGGCCGCTGCGGCTCCCTCAACGGGCACCGGTGGTGCCCCTGCAGCGGCCTCCTGCACAGGTACGGCGGCGGCCTGCTCGACAGGCGCGGCGTCGACCGGTGCGACCGGAGGTGGTGGCGCGGCCCCGACTGGGGCCGGCGGGATTTCGGGGACGAGTGCGGACTCGACCATGGGCGCCGCGTCCAGCGCAGCGGGTGCAGCAGGCGGGGCGGGCGGGGCCGGAACAGGCGGAGCTGGGACGGCCACGGCCGGAACAGGCGGTGCGCCAACGGGTATCGCGGGCACACCCGCCCCGGCGGGAATCATCTCCGCGGCGGTGGGCAGGGCCTGCATCGCGGCACCGGCGGCGTCGAGAACCTCACTGGTCGGCATCAGGGCCGCGGCCTCGGGCAGTCCGCCGAGCGCGGTGGCCGCACCGTTGAGTGCGTCGGGCAGTGCAGTCGGCGACGAGGCGAACTGCTGCACGAGTTCCCCGCACGGCACACCGGGGCTGAGCTCGGAATCGGCTGCGACGGTGGGACTGAACACCAGAGGCATCAGTGGCCAACACACTGCCGCTGCCGAGACAGCGACGACTGACAGACGATTCGCCGTCCGCGACAAGGTATCCCCGATTCCCCGTGATCTTGATTGTGTAACTCAACCTATCGTGTTGCAGGAGTTACTCAAGTTGCAGATGGGGCTGTTATTGAACCGACACGGACTGGAGACTCAGGTGTTGTCGGCGTCGCTGCGCGGGAACCCACCCTGCGGGAACAACGGGAACACCACGTCGTCGAGCTTGTCGGGATCACCCATCGTGCGGTTGACGGTCGCACCCCACACGTTGCCGTCGCCGGACAACTGCAGCGCCCACGCGTGACCGTGCTGACCGTCGCGGACCACCTCCGGGTCGCCCGTCACCGCTCCCGTGTCGGGGGCAAGGCGCACCGCCGCGGTCTGCTTGGTGTTCACCAGATTCACCAGAACCGTGCCATCCATCGCGGCGCATCCGGCGACGCCGGGCTTGTCCGGCCAGGTCCACACCGTGGAGGTCTTCGAGTCTTTGGTGATGCGCTGCAGGCGATCTCCCGACGGGGCGCGGTCGGTGATATAGAGCGACCCGTCGGCGGGATCGATGCACATACCGCCCGCAGCGCCCAGACCGCTCATCGCCGTGGTCAGCGGGGCCTGCCCGACCGTCGTCGGCTGCTCGATGCGCAGCAGCTTGCCGGCCAGCGAACCCGGGTCCCCGGCCATCGCGGGGTTTCCGGCGTCGCCCGTCTGGACCAGCAGCGTGGTCGGCCCCTTGAAGATCAGCGATCCCGCATTTCCACTGGCGCCCTTGGGGATTCCGGTCAGGATCTCCTTGGGTACGTCGCCGTCGGCGATGCGCACCACTCGGTTGTCGGACGGCGTGCTGATGTAGGCGTACATCAGTCGGTCCTGGCTGTAGGTCGGGGACAGCACGATGTCCAGCAGGCCCCCGTCGCCCGACCCATCGACCGGAATGGTGGTCTTGACCTTGGGCTCGGCGGCGATCGCGACCTCTTTGACCGCGCCCGTGACGCGTTCGGCCACCAGGGCTGTCTTGCCGTCGGGCCCCATGATCAGGCCGCTGGTGCTGTCCAGGCAGCCCTGCATCACACCGGTGGCCGGGCATGCCTTGGGGAACGGCTTGCCGGGCAGCGGGGGCGGCGGTGTGGTGGTCGACGGCGGCGGCGGCGAGAGTTCGGGCTGCGTGGTGAACGGCTGGGAGACCGCGTCGTCGAAGCGGGCGCACCCGGCCACCAGAACCATCGCGGCACAGGCCACGGTCAGGGCTTGGACGACCGGACGGCGGATCAGCATGCCAGCCAGGTTACGGATCGGTGGCCGATATCCGCCACGCCGCCCGGCCGGCGGCGCGCCCACCGGGCGTGTGCAGGGAAAATAACCATCCGATATACGTCGGCGAAAGCGCCCCGCAAATACCGGGTTCTGTGCAGGGTTGCACTTACCCTGACAGCGTGACGAGTCCATCGAATGACCCACGCTGGCAGCGGCCGGGCGAATCGTCGTCCGGGGCCGGATCCTCGCGGCCCAGCACGGCGAGCCTGGTTGACCCCGAGGACGACATGCCGTCTGACACTTATGGCGGCGACTTCGAGACCACTGCGATCCCGAACTACGGATCGAGCCCCTCATCGGCGGGGTACAGCCTGATGAACGATCCTGACCCGTTGCCCTATGTCGCGCCGCAGGTGGATGCGCCGCCCATGATGGGGCCCACCGCGATCGAACCGCTGGACTACGACGCCGCGCGCAATGCGGGTCGCCGCGGCACCCAGGACCTCGGTCTTCTGCTGCTGCGCGCGGGTTTCGGTGCACTGCTGGTCGTGCACGGACTGCAGAAGGTGTTCGGTTGGTGGGGCGGATCCGGCCTCGGCGGCCTGTCCGACTCGCTGACCGCGGCGGGCTACCAGCATGCGAACCTGCTGACCTATGCGGCCGCCGGAACCGAGATCACGGCCGGGATCCTTCTGGTCCTCGGACTGTTCACGCCGCTGGCGGGGGCAGCCGCGCTCGCCTACCTGATCAACGGCCTGCTGGCGTCCGTCCTGAACTCCGAGGAGTCGGGTCGGTTCCTGTTCTTCCTGCCCGACGGCCACGAGTTCCAGCTCACGCTGATCGTGGTGGCGGCCGCGATCATCCTGGTGGGTCCGGGACGCTACGGATTCGACGCGGGCCGGGGATGGGCGCGGCGCCCGTTCATCGGCTCGTTTGTGGCGCTGCTGCTCGGCATCGGCGGCGGCATCGCGGTGTGGATCCTGCTCAACGGGGCCAACCCGCTGGCCTGACGCGTCACTCGTAGGGGTTGGGCACCCGGCCCCCGCTGGCCTGCGCCAACAGCGGCAACGTCGAGAACGACACCGCGGGCAGCGTGATCTCGCCCCCGCCGACCAGCGTGGCGCGCGCCCAGGAGCCCTTGACGAACTTCAGACCCTCGATCTGATCCCAGCCCACGGTCGTGCTGCGCAGCAGCCCACGGGTCGTCACGTCGGCGTCGGAGGCGACCGTGCGCAACCGGACCACAGCGAACGACGCGGCAGCGGGGATCAGTAGCAGCGGAGCCAGCCACGGCAACGCCAGAATGGGCAGCATCATGGCCCCTGCCAACACTGCTGCAGCGAAATGCGCCATCGGCGAAATGCGGATCACCACGGGAGCATGGGTTGCGGCTGCCATGCCCGCCATCTTGCCCCTGCGCCACGTCGCGTGTCCGCGCAGGTCAGGGAATTTGACGCCTGGGCCGTCCGGAGACTACCGTCATCACCCATGACCACCCGCAAGATTCTCGTAGTACGTCGTCGGCGCGTCGGTGCCGCGTAGCTACTAGCGGGCTATTCGCCTACGAGCATCAACGCGCAACCCTCGTGCAGCAGCAAGCTGACGGGGGTTTTTTGTTGCCCCGGATGACCACAGAACACACATCAACCCTAGGGACGAGACAGTGAGCGCACCCACCACGCGACCACCGGAACCGATGGCGGCGCCCAAGCCGGCCGACGGAAAGACTCAGAACTCCGCGAAGCGGGTTCCGCCGCAGCAGATGACCGGCGCGCAGGCCGTCGTGCGCGCGCTCGAGGAGATCGGCGTCGACACCATCTTCGGCATCCCCGGCGGCGCGGTGCTGCCCGTGTACGACCCGCTGTTCGACTCGAAGCGTCTGCGGCACGTCCTGGTCCGGCACGAGCAGGGCGCCGGGCACGCCGCCAGCGGCTACGCCCATGCGACCGGCAAGGTCGGCGTCATGATGGCGACGTCCGGTCCGGGCGCGACCAACCTGGTCACGCCACTCGCCGACGCGCAGATGGACTCGATCCCGGTGGTCGCCATCACCGGGCAGGTCGGCCGCGGGCTGATCGGCACCGATGCGTTCCAAGAGGCCGACATCTCCGGCATCACGATGCCCATCACCAAGCACAACTTCCTGGTGCGCAGCGGTGACGAGATCGCGCAGGTGATCGCCGAGGCGTTCCACATCGCCCAGACGGGGCGGCCCGGTGCGGTGCTCGTCGACATCCCCAAGGACATCCTGCAGGGCCAGTGCACCTTCAGCTGGCCGCCCGTGCTGGATCTGCCCGGCTACAAGCCCAACACCAAGCCGCACAGCAGGCAGATCCGCGAGGCCGCCAAGCTGATCGCCGCGGCGCGCAAGCCCGTGCTGTACGTCGGCGGCGGAGTGATCCGCGGTGAGGCCCACGCCGAACTGCTGGATCTGGCTGAGTCGACCGGCATCCCCGTGGTCACCACGCTGATGGCCCGCGGCGCCTTCCCGGACAGCCACCCGCAGCACATGGGCATGCCCGGGATGCACGGCACGGTCGCCGCCGTGGCCGCGCTGCAGCGCAGCGATCTGCTGATCGCCCTCGGCACGAGGTTCGACGACCGGGTCACCGGTCAGCTCGACTCGTTCGCGCCCGACGCCAAAGTGATCCACGCCGACATCGACCCCGCCGAGATCGGCAAGAACCGGCACGCCGACGTGCCGATCGTGGGTGACGTCAAGGCCGTGATCACCGACCTGATCGAGGCCCTCCGTCGCGAAGGCGTGCCCGGCAACCTCAAGCTGGATCAGTGGTGGGAGTACCTGTCCTCGGTGCGCTCGACCTACCCGCTGAGCTACGGCCCGCAGAGCGACGGCAGCCTGAGCCCCGAGTACGTCATCGAGAAGCTCGGTGAGATCGCCGGACCCGACGCGGTGTACGTCGCGGGCGTCGGCCAGCACCAGATGTGGGCGGCGCAGTTCGTCAAGTACGAGAAGCCCCGCACCTGGCTGAACTCCGGCGGCCTGGGCACCATGGGCTTCGCGGTGCCCGCGGCCATGGGCGCCAAGATGGGCCAGCCCGAGGCCGAGGTGTGGGCCATCGACGGTGACGGCTGCTTCCAGATGACCAACCAGGAGTTGGCCACCTGCGCCATCGAGGGTGCCCCGATCAAGGTTGCGCTGATCAACAACGGCAACCTCGGCATGGTCCGGCAATGGCAGACGCTGTTCTACGACAAGCGCTACAGCCAGACCGATCTGGCCACGCACAGCCAGCGCATCCCGGACTTCGTCAAGCTGGCCGAGGCCCTGGGCTGCGTTGGATTGCGTTGCGAGCGTGAGGAAGACGTCGAGGACGTGATCAACCAGGCGCGGGCCATCAACGACCGCCCGGTGGTCATCGACTTCGTCGTCGGCGCCGACGCGCAGGTGTGGCCCATGGTCGCCGCAGGCACCAGCAACGACGAGATCATGGCGGCACGCGACATCCGTCCGCTGTTCGACAACGAGGACCAGGTCTGATGACAGTCACCACGCACACCCTGTCGGTCCTGGTCGAGGACAAGCCCGGTGTCCTGGCTCGCGTCGCGGCGCTGTTCTCGCGGCGCGGCTTCAACATCGAGTCACTCGCGGTCGGCGCGACCGAGCAGAAGAACATGTCGCGGATGACGATCGTCGTGTCCGTCGAGGACTTCCCGCTCGAGCAGATCACCAAGCAGCTCAACAAGCTGGTCAACGTGATCAAGATCGTGGAGCAGGACGAGGAGAACTCGGTGTCCCGCGAACTGGCGCTGATCAAGGTGCGGGCCGACGCCGGCACTCGCAGCCAGGTGATCGAGGCCGTGAACCTGTTCCGCGCCAAGGTCGTCGACGTCTCCACCGAGTCCCTGACGATCGAGGCGACCGGCACGCAGGAGAAGCTCAGCGCGTTCCTGCGGGTTCTCGAACCGTACGGTGTCCGCGAGATCGTTCAGTCCGGTGTGGTGTCGCTGGCCCGTGGGCCCCGCGGCATCGGCGTGAAATAACTTCGGTATCAACACTAAAGAAGGAATCCAAAAGTGGCAGTTGAGATGTTCTACGACGACGACGCGGACCTGTCGATCATTCAGGGGCGCAAGGTCGCGGTCATCGGCTATGGAAGCCAGGGACACGCGCATTCGCTTTCGCTGCGCGACTCCGGCGTCGAGGTCAAGGTCGGCCTCAAGGAGGGATCGAAGTCCCGCGAGAAGGTCACCGAGCAGGGCCTGACCGTCGACACCCCGGCCGAGGTGGCCAAGTGGGCCGACGTGATCATGCTGCTGGCTCCTGACACCGCGCAGGCCGAGATCTTCAAGAACGACATCGAGCCCAACCTCGAGGACGGCAACGCGCTCTTCTTCGGGCACGGCCTGAACATCCACTTCGGTCTGATCAAGCCCCCGGCCAACGTCACCATCGGCATGGTCGCCCCCAAGGGCCCCGGCCACCTGGTGCGCCGCCAGTTCGTCGACGGCAAGGGCGTGCCCTGCCTGATCGCGATCGACCAGGACCCCAAGGGTGAGGGTCAGGCCCTGGCGCTGTCCTACGCCGCGGCCATCGGCGGCGCGCGCGCCGGCGTCATCAAGACCACCTTCAAGGAGGAGACCGAGACCGACCTGTTCGGTGAGCAGGCCGTGCTGTGCGGTGGCACCGAAGAGCTGGTCAAGACCGGTTTCGAGGTCATGGTCGAGGCGGGTTACGCCCCCGAGATGGCCTACTTCGAGGTGCTGCACGAGCTCAAGCTGATCGTCGACCTGATGTACGAGGGTGGCATCGCCCGGATGAACTACTCGGTGAGCGACACCGCCGAGTTCGGTGGCTACCTGTCGGGCCCGCGGGTCATCGACGCCGACACCAAGAAGCGCATGCAGGACATCCTCAAGGACATCCAGGACGGCACCTTCGTCAAGCGCCTGGTCGCGAACGTCGAGGGCGGCAACAAGGAACTCGAAGCCCTGCGCAAGCAGAACGCCGAGCACCCGATCGAGGTCACCGGCAAGAAGCTGCGCGACCTGATGAGCTGGGTGGATCGCCCGATCACCGAGACCGCGTAGCGGTCAGCTTTTTTCGGCGCGGTTTCCGGCGGCAGACGCCGGGAACCGCGCCGAAGTCATGTCTGGGGCTCGGCCTCGTGACCGGGTTGGCCGTGGGTGCGGCGGCGCTCCTTCATCTCAGCCTCGAACACATGACGCGCCCCGCCCTGCAGTTCGTCGCGCACCCGGCGCTCATGCTCGCGGAACACCGACCAGTAGGTGTCGTCGAACTCCTCGACCACCTGGAAGGTCCACCGGCCAGCCAGCACGTTGTGGCCCATGAGTTCGGTCTCCAGGCGTTCGGCGACCGCATCGTGTCCGGCCTTGCGCAATCCTTCGCACACCTCGTCGAGGAGGGCGTCGGCGTGCCCGATCAGTTGATGGAACGAGTACAGGTGGCCGCGGGCCCGTTCGATGTACTCCAGTGCCTCCGAGAGCTTTCCGACGGCCTCAACGGTGTCGTCGTCGACCCCGTGGGGCCGCCTGTCCAGGGTCATGCCAGGGGATTATCCACTCGCGAGCAGTTCCACACGCCGTGATCAGCGCAGGGACGGCACCGGTAGGCCGAACTCCCGTCGCAGCACCGTGCGGGCCGCGTAGAAGCCCGCCATGCCGTGCACACCGCCGTTGGGCGGGGTGGCCGCCGAGCACAGATAGGCGCGCGGCACGGGTGTCGACCACGGATCAAGGCGCAGCGTCGGTCCGGCCAGTGCGCGCCATGCGCTGTTGCCGCCGCCGGTGATGTCCCCGCCGATCAGGTTCGCGTTGTGCCCGGCCATCTCCGCGGCGGGCACGCTGCGCACGGCCACGACGATGTCGGAGAATCCGGGGGCGAAGCGTTCCATGATCCGCAGGATGGTGTCGGTCTGGTCGATCGGTGAACCGTTGGGCACGTGGGCATAACTCCAGAACGGCCTGCGTCCCGTCGAGTCGATGCGCGACGGGTCCGCGACGTGCGGGCTGGCGGCGAGCACCATGGGCCAGTCGCTGTGATCGCCCTTGGCGGTGACGGATTCGGCGTGGGCCATCTGCGCCCGGGTGCCGCCGAGATGGAAGGTCGCGCTGTGCCGGAGCCTGGGGTCGCGCCACGGGATCTCCTCGGACAGCACGAAGTCCACTTTGGCTGCGGAAATGCCGAACGTTCTGCGCCGCAACGCTTTCGCATACCGCGCGGGCAGTTGGTCGCCGTAGATGTCCAGCAGTGCCGTCGCGGGGGTGTCGTAGAGCACGACGCCAGGAGGCGGGCTGGTGACGCGTTCGCCGAGGACCAGTTCGCCGCCGTGGGCGGCGAGGTCGGCCAGCAGTGCGTCGGCGATCGCCTGGCTGCCGCCGACGGGCGCGGGCCAGCCTCCGGCATGGGCCAGAACCGACAGCATCATGCCCAGCGCGCCGGTGGTCACCGAGGGCATGCGGGACACCGCGTGGGCCGCGACGCCGGAGAACAGCGCGCGGGCGTCCTCGCCGCGCAGCGTGCTCCACAACGGCGTGCCCTGGATCAGCATCCGCTGCACCAGGCGCGCGACCGTGACGGCGTGCGACGGCACCGAACGCTTGTCGCCGAGCACGAACTCGACCGCGGGGGACGGGTCATCCACGAACGGGCCCACCAGGCGCCGCCACGACTCTCCGTGCTCGAGTTCGGCGCACGTGCGGTCGAGCTCGTGGTAGGCCACCGCGGCGCGCCGGTCCGGCAGGGGGTTGGCGTACGAGACCTCCGGGGTGGTCAGCGTGAGGCGGTCGGCCAACCCGAACGCCTGGAAGAACGGCGAGGCCAACGCCAACGGGTGGATCGCCGAACAGACGTCGTGGGACACCCCGGAGAACTCGGGGTCGGGCAGCGTTCGGGCACCGCCGCCAGGCGTGCTCTCGGCCTCCAATACCCGCACTGTGAGGCCCGCGCGGGCACAGGTCACAGCGGCCGCAAGTCCGTTGGGACCGCTGCCGACGACGGTGATGTCTGTGTTTCGATGAGAGACCATTAGGCTGTCCGAGTGAGTTTGCCCGTTGTACTGATTGCCGACAAGTTGGCCGAATCGACTGTGGAAGCCCTGGGTGACCAGGTTGAGATCCGCTGGGTCGACGGCCCCGACCGCGAGAAGCTGCTGGCCGCCGTGCCGGAGGCGGACGCTCTGCTGGTGCGTTCGGCCACCACGGTCGACGCCGAGGTGCTCGCCGCCGCGCCCAAGCTGAAGATCGTCGCCCGCGCCGGAGTGGGCCTGGACAACGTCGACGTCGACGCGGCCACGGCCCGCGGCGTCCTCGTGGTCAATGCGCCGACCTCGAACATCCACAGCGCCGCCGAGCATGCGCTCGCGCTGATGCTGTCGGCGGCCCGCCAGATCCCGCAGGCCGACGCCACGCTGCGCGAACACACCTGGAAGCGGTCGTCGTTCTCCGGCACCGAGATCTTCGGCAAGACCGCGGGCGTGGTCGGCCTCGGCCGGATCGGCCAGTTGGTGGCGGCGCGGTTGGCCGCCTTCGGCACCCACGTGGTGGCCTATGACCCCTACGTCCCGTCGGCGCGGGCGGCCCAGCTGGGTATCGAACTGCTGACGCTGGACGACCTGCTCGCGCGCGCCGACTTCATCTCGGTGCACCTGCCGAAGACCCCCGAGACCGCGGGTCTGATCGGCAAGGAGGCGCTGGCCAAGACCAAGAAGGGCGTCGTGATCGTCAACGCCGCCCGCGGTGGCCTGATCGACGAGCAGGCGCTGGCCGACGCCATCAAGAGCGGACACGTGCGGGCCGCGGGCCTGGACGTGTACGCGACCGAACCGTGCACCGACAGCCCGCTGTTCGATCTGCCGCAGGTCGTCGTCACGCCGCACCTGGGTGCCTCCACCGAAGAGGCGCAGGACCGGGCCGGCACTGACGTCGCCGCCAGCGTGCGCCTTGCGCTGGCCGGTGAGTTCGTGCCGGACGCCGTCAACGTCGGCGGTGGCTCGGTCGGTGAGGAGGTCGCGCCCTGGCTCGACCTGGTGCGCAAGCTCGGCGTGCTGATCGGTGCGCTGTCGGCTGAACCGCCCGTGTCGCTCACGGTGCATGTGTTCGGTGAGCTCGCGTCCGAGGACGTCGAGATTCTTCGGCTCTCGGCGCTGCGGGGTCTGTTCTCCGCGGTGGTCGACGAGCAGGTCACGTTCGTCAACGCGCCGGCGCTGGCCGCGGACCGCGGTGTGACGGCCGATCTGGTCACCAGCAGCGAGAGCCCCAACCACCGCAGCCTCGTCGACGTGCGCGCGGTCCACGCCGACGGCACATCGGTCAACGTGGCGGGAACGTTGTCTGGTCCGCAGCAGGTGCAGAAGATTGTTCAGATCAACGGCCGCAACTTCGATCTGCGGGCCTCGGGCGAGAACCTGATCATCAACTACAGCGACCAGCCCGGCGCGCTCGGCAAGATCGGCACGCTGCTGGGCGGGGCCGACGTCAACATCGAAGCCGCTCAGCTGAGCCAGGACGCCGACGGCGAGGGCGCGACCATCATGCTGCGCCTCGACCGTGACGTGCCCGCCGAGTTGCGCTCCGAGATCGCCTCGGCGGTCGGCGCCAGCACGCTGGAAGTGGTTGACCTGACATGACGAAACTGGCCATCATCGCCGGCGACGGCATTGGACCCGAAGTCATCGCCGAGGCCGTCAAGGTGCTCGACGCGGTCCTTCCGGGTGTGGAGAAGACCGAGTACGACCTCGGTGCGCGCCGCTACCACGCGACCGGGGAGATCCTGCCCGAGTCCGTGATCGAGGAGTTGCGCGGCTACGACGCGATCCTGCTGGGCGCGATCGGCGACCCGTCGGTGCCCCCTGGTCTGCTCGAGCGCGGTCTGCTGCTCAAGCTGCGCTTCGCGCTCGACCATCACGTGAACCTGCGCCCGTCGCGGCTGTATCCCGGTGTCAGCAGCCCCCTTTCGGGTGTCTCCGACATCGACTTCGTCGTGGTCCGGGAGGGCACCGAGGGCCCGTACACGGGCAACGGCGGTGCGCTGCGCGTCGGCACCACGCACGAGGTGGCCACCGAGGTCAGCGTGAACACCGCATTCGGTGTCGAGCGTGTGGTCCGCGACGCGTTCACCCGCGCCGCGGGGCGGCGTCAGCACCTGACGCTGGTGCACAAGACCAACGTGCTGGCGTTCGCGGGCAGCCTGTGGTCGCGCACCGTGGACCGCGTGGCCGCGGAATATCCCGATGTCGAGGTCGCCTATCAGCACATCGACGCCGCGACCATCCACCTGGTGACCGATCCGGGCCGGTTCGACGTGATCGTGACCGACAACCTGTTCGGCGACATCATCACGGACCTGGCCGCCGCGGTGTGCGGTGGCATCGGCCTGGCCGCGAGCGGCAACATCGATGCGACCAAGGCCCACCCGTCGATGTTCGAACCCGTGCACGGCAGTGCCCCCGACATCGCAGGCCAAGGGATCGCTGATCCCACCGCCGCGGTGATGTCGGTCGCCCTGCTGCTCGCGCACCTGGGGGAGACCGAGGCCGCCGCGCGCGTGGACCGCGCCGTCGAGGAGCACCTCGCGACCCGCGGTGACGAGAAGTTGTCGACGGCGCAGGTCGGCGAGCGGATCCTCGGCAAGCTCTGAGCGGTCAGCCCGCGGGGTCAGCGGACGGCGGTCAGCGTGACGTTGTGCAGTGACACCGCGACGTCGGTGGGCAGGATGTCCACCTCCGTCGCGATGTCGCGCAGTGCCGCCCCCGACGCGATGACGTTCGCGGAATAGCCTGGACCGCACGGGAAGTCGCTGCAGCGGTACCAGGAGCCCGGGGCGCTCTGGAACGGTGCGAGGCTGGGTGCCTGGTCGACGCGGTACCTGCCGGGCGGGATGACCGCGGTGGCCCGGGGATCGGTGTTGCCCACCCCGACACCGAAGACACCGTTGCTGCCGTAACTGCCCGGATACGTCGGGTCGGCGCCTGCCGGTGCGGCCATGGCCAGCGAGGCCAGCAGCGTCGCGCCGACTGTGATTCGCGTGGTGCGCATGCGATGAGGGTAGCCCGGCTCCACGCCGCGCTAGGCGATTTCGGTCTCCCGCAGGGGATCGGCGTGCACCGGCACCAGTGGCAGTGCCGCCAACGGGAACAGCGCGCACACCGCGAAGGCGACCGGGAAACCCGCCGCCGAGATCAACGCGCCGAACGCCGGGGGCACGAGGCCCGTGGTGAACAGCTGACTGGTGTTCTGCACGCCGAGGGCGCGCCCGCTCCAGAACGGGCCCGCCAGTTCGGCGATCGCGGTGAACGCCAATCCGTTGTCGGACACGGTGACTGTGGCCGCCACCATCATGATCGCGATGCTCACGGGTGAGTCGAACGCGTCGGTGATGGCCAGCAGCGCCATGCTGACGGCTGCGGCGATCGCGATGGTTCGGACCGGCCGCAATCGAGACCGGACCACATCCGACCAGCGGCCCGCGATGATGCGGCCCGCGGCGCCGAGCAGTTGGCAGATCATCACGAGCACACCCGCCGATTCGGCCGACCACCCGCGGTCGGTCATGAGCCAGACCAGCGTGAAGGTCCAGACCAGACCCTGCGGCACCACCAGCAGTACCGAGACCGCGTGGATGCGCCACAGCGTCGACGAGTCTCGGTAGGGGTTGGCCAGGTCGGCGCTGTGGGCGTCGGCCCGGTCCGGTCGCGGGGGATCGAGCACGCCGACGGCGGTCATCACCGCGGCCACGGTGCACAGTGCGGCCGGGAACAGCAGCGCCGTCGCGGCGCCATGATCCTGCGCCAGCTGCGGAATGACCAAGGCGCCCAAGCCCACTCCGAGCGGTTGGGCTGTCTGCCGGATGCCCATGGCCAGCCCGCGGCGCTCCGGCGGGAACCAGCCCACGACGATGCGCGCGCTCGCGGTGTTGCTGCTCGCCGCGGCCATGCCGCCGAGGAAGAGCAGCGCGCAGATCACCACCAGGGAGTCGGCCGTGGCGGCGGCGAACGCCGCGGCGGCCGTCAGGGCCGATCCGCAGGCTAGGACGAACCGTTCGCCGATCAGGTCGACGACGTATCCCCACGCGATCAGCGTCACCACCATGCCGAAGCTGGGCATGGCGGCCACCAGGCCGGCCTGGGCCAGGTCGAGTCCGCGTTGGGCGTGCAGCGACGGAATGAGGAACGCGACACCGTTGATGAACACGTTGGCGAAGAGCGTGGCGGTCAGGGCGAGTACGAGCATCGACCAGCGCCGCGCGGTGCTGATCGCGGTGGTGCCCATGGCGCTCATGGTCCCACGAGCGTCTCAGAATGCCGAACTGCTGTCTCGCGATATGAGACAGGGTTAGCCGACAGCGGCCAGGGTGTCGTGCCTGCCGTAGCTGCGGTCGCCGCCGGTCACGGCCATCCCGCGCGTCACGAGGCCCAGGCGCGCGCGCTGTCCCAATTCCTCACTGAGCCAGGTCATCCCGGGTACGACCCGGCGCAGGTCGAACACGCGGTTGACCGCGGAGGTGGCCAGCACCGCGGCCTGCAGCGGCTTGCTGTCCACCAGGCCGAGGCGGTCGGCATTGGACTTGCCCAGGATGAGCCTGCTGTAGGACGACAGGTAGGCACGGGCCAACTCGGTCACCGGCCCCTCATGGCGGTTGGCGTGCAGGGCCTGCGCCAGTCGCAGCGAGTCCTCATCGGGCTCGAACTCGGTGTCGGCCTCGAGCCAGAACAGCCGCCAGGTGTCGGCCTCGCTGGTCGGCACGAGTTCGGGGTGCACGCCCATCAACAACCCGACATAGCGCCAGAAGTGGAACACCGCATCGCGTTCCCGGTCGGAGAAGCGCATGCCCATCGCCTGGCAACCGGCGAGGTTGGCCAGCGAGAACAGCATCAGCGTCCCGGCCAACTGCACCTGGTTGACCGGCGCGTCCCACTCGTCGTAGTCCCAGTCCTCGCGGCGGTTCATGGCCGCGCGCACCAGTGCGTGCATGAGGCGCACGCGCACCGTGCCGGTGAAACCCGGTGCGAACCGGCGCAGCCCGCCGGGGGAGGTGACGTCGATGTACCAGGTCGCGGTCTCGTTGAGGCGGCGCGGCGCCATGCGGTACAGATCGCCCGTGCCCACGAGGGGTTTGTCGGCCTTGGAGGCAAGATAGCCCCCGGTCAGTGCGAGCCCGGGCAGGGCGAGGCCGATGCCCACCACGCCGGTGCGCATGCTGACCCGGGCCGCCAGGTCGAGCTTGTCGTGGTCGAGCCAGTACGGCTCGTCGTCGATCGAGGCGAAGAACGCGCGCAGTTCCTCAGGGGCGTCGGGCACCGCCTCGATGCCCTGCTCCACCGCGGTCTCGAACATCGCCCGTCCGACGCCGGTGGGCAGTCGCTGGATCATCGCCACCACGTCGTCGGCCAGCGGGTCGCCCAGGTCCGCATAGCGCCGGAAGGACTCGTGCTGGCCGGCCGTGGCGCGGATGTCGCCCTGCGGCAGCAGTCTCATGAAGACGTTGAAGGGGAACTCCCGCAGTGACGGTGGATTCGGAAGTCTGCCGTGTTCAGGGGCCATGCCGTGTCACCCTCCAGCCGTCGACGCGGTATTTGGTGACAGTTTTCACCAGATATCCGGGACGGTCAAGGGTGCGGATGCGACAATCAGTGCCATGTCGGCCGGAGCGCGCACCTACGCCGGCGCCACGTCCGCGGAGCGCCGCACCAGGCGGCACGCCGCACTGCTCGAGGCCGCGCTGGACCTCGTCGCACAGTCCGGTGCGGGCGGTCTCACGGTGCGCGGGGTGTGCGCCGGGGCACGCCTCAACGACCGCTACTTCTACGAAAGCTTCCGCAGCACTGACGATCTGCTGCTGGCGGTCTTCGACCACGAGGTCGCGAAGGCCTCGGCGGCGATGCTGACCGCCATCGCCGAAAGCCCGCCCGATCCCGTCCAGCGCGCCCGCGCGGCGATCGGCACCGGACTGCAGCACCTGACCGCGGACCCGCGCCGCGGCAGCCTGCTGATCGAGTCGCAGGCCACCGACGCTCTGCGCGCCAGGCGTCGCGGGCTGATCACGATGCTGGCGCAGGTGATGACCGAGCAGGGCCGTGCGCTGTTGGCCGGGCAGGAGTCGCTCGACCCCGATATGGACCTCGCGGCGCTGACGCTCGTGGCCGGGGGGTTCGACCTCGTGACGGGATGGCTGCGCGGTGAGGTCGACGTCACTGGAGAGCACCTGGAGGATTTCCTGGTCACGATGGTCACCGCTCGTCGGGTCGGCTGAACCCGGGGTGGTGTGGACGCCCGCTGGGCCCGATGGCGGTGCTCCTGCCGCGCCTCGTTCCTCGGCGCGTTCGTCGCCCCTACTAGGCTGGACCAATGCGCCTGGGTCGAATCGCCAGCCCCGACGGCGTCGCTTTCGTGAGTATCGAAGGTGACCCGAACGAGGCCGTCTGCAAGGAAATCGCCGAGCATCCCTTCGGCAACCCGACTTTCACCGGTCGGACGTGGCCGTTGGCCGACGTCCGCCTGCTGGCGCCGATCCTGGCCAGCAAGGTGATCTGCATGGGCAAGAACTACGCCGCGCACGCTGAGGAGATGGGCGGCGTGGCGCCGGAGGATCCTGTGATCTTCCTCAAGCCCAACACCTCGATCATCGGCCCCAACGTGGCGATCCAGTTGCCCGCCGACGCCCACCCCGTGCACCACGAGGGGGAGCTGGCGGTGGTGATCGGGCGGCCCTGCAAGGACGTTCCGGCCGCGCGGGCCGCCGAGAACATCCTCGGTTACACGATCGCCAACGACGTGTCGGCGCGCGATCAGCAGCGCAAGGACGGCCAGTGGATGCGGGCCAAGGGGCATGACACGTTCTGCCCATTGGGCCCATGGATCGTCACCGACCTGGATCCCAGTGGGCTCGATCTGCGCACCGAGGTCAACGGAGAGGTGCGGCAGCAGTCGAACACGTCGCTGATGATCCACGACGTCGGCGCCATCGTCGAATGGGTCTCGGCGGTCATGACGCTGCTGCCCGGCGACGTGATCTTGACCGGCACACCCGAAGGGGTGGGCCCCATTGAGGACGGGGACACCGTCAGCATCACCGTTTCAGGGATCGGCACTCTGTCCAATCCCGTAGTGCGCAAAGGGAAATGATGGCCTCGCCAGACAAGCACGTCCGAGTTCGATTCTGTCCGTCGCCCACTGGCACGCCGCACGTCGGCCTGATCCGCACGGCGCTGTTCAACTGGGCCTACGCCCGGCACACCGGCGGTGACTTCGTCTTCCGCATCGAGGACACCGACGCCGCACGCGACAGCGAGGAGAGCTACCTCGCGCTGCTGGATGCGTTGCGCTGGTTGGGAATGGACTGGGACGAGGGCCCCGAGGTGGGCGGCCCGTACGGGCCGTACCGGCAGTCGCAGCGCCGCGAGATCTACCTCGACGTGATCGCGCGCCTGCTCGCGGCGGGGGAGGCCTACGAGGCCTACTCGACGGCCGAAGAGGTCGAGGCGCGACACCTCGCGGCGGGGCGCAACCCGAAACTGGGCTACGACAACTTCGATCGCGACCTCACCGAGGAGCAGCGCGCGGCCTTCCGTGCCGAGGGACGCAGTCCCGTCGTCCGACTGCGGATGCCCGACAGTGACCTCACCTGGGTGGACCTGGTGCGCGGGGAGACCACGTTCCCGGCTGGTTCCGTGCCGGACTTCGCGTTGACGCGCGGCAGCGGTGATCCGTTGTACACGTTGGTCAATCCGGTCGACGACGCGTTGATGAAGATCACCCACGTGCTGCGCGGTGAGGATCTGCTGCCGTCGACTCCGCGCCAGTTGGCTCTCTACGACGCGCTCATCCGGATCGGGGTGACTGATTTCACACCGCAGTTCGCGCACCTGCCGCCCGTGCTGGGCGACGGCAACAAGAAGCTGTCCAAGCGGGATCCGCAGTCCAACCTGTTCCTGCACCGCGACCGCGGGTTCATTCCCGAGGGTCTGCTGAATTACCTTGCGCTGCTTGGCTGGTCGATCGCCGATGACCGCGACGTGTTCAGCATCGAGGAGATGGTCGCGGCCTTCGACGTGGTCAACGTCAACTCCAACCCCGCGCGCTTCGACCAGAAGAAGGCCGACGCGCTGAACGCCGAACACATCCGTCTGCTCGACGAGGCGGACTTCGCTGCGCGCCTGCACGCCCACCTGGAAGAGCACGGTCACGACACTGGTCTGGACGAGGACGGGTTCGCCGAGGCGGCCCGATTGATCCAGACCCGCATCGTCGTGCTTGGGGACGCGTGGGGCCTGCTGAAGTTCTTCGACGACGCGTCCTACGAGATCGACCCGAAGGCTCGTGGCAAGGAATTGGGGCCCGACTCAAACGCGGTGCTCGACGCGGCCATTGTCGCGCTCGATGCGTTGCCGGAGTGGACCACCGAGGCCATTGAAACGGCCCTGAAAGCCAGCCTGATCGACGAACTGGGCCTCAAGCCCCGGAAGGCCTTCGGCCCGATCCGGGTGGCCGTCACGGGCTCTCAGGTGAGCCCGCCGCTTTTCGAGTCGATGACGCTGCTGGGCCGGGAGCGGAGCCTGGCGCGCCTGCGGGAGACCCGCGCACAGGGGGGTGTGTAAAAGTGGGTCGAAATCTTTGGTAGTCTCCTCGTCGGCCCTTGAGGGCTGGAAAGAGCGCCACCAGATCGGCGGGAAACCGGCGAAAGCGTTCTGACCAGCACGAATAGGCCGCCAATGGGGTATGGTGTAATTGGCAACACAGCTGATTCTGGTTCAGCCATTCTAGGTTCGAGTCCTGGTACCCCAGCGGTTCTGAGCAATCAGAACCGGATTAGGTCAGCGTCAACCATTCGGCTATGCTGACCCTCCGGAAGTTCTAGCCCCCGTCGTCTAGCGGCCTAGGACGCCGCCCTCTCACGGCGGTAGCGTGGGTTCGAATCCCATCGGGGGTACAACGAGTAAGGCCCCTCACAACCTCGGTTGTGAGGGGCCTTTCGCGTAGCTGCGGAAGGTCACGCCGTGGGCGCGGTGGACCCCGACAACGGCATCGCCGGCATGCCGAGCTTGCGGTGATCCCAGGACCGGGCACGCGTGGTGATGAGTCTCACAGCAACCCGTTTGTTCATCATCATGTCGACGGCCGGCCTCATGTCCTCGGTGTAGGGACCGGTGTAGCGCTCCCAGACGCTGACCCCCACGCGGAAGATCGTGTCGGGGTCCTCGACGATCTCGGCGGTCCCCT
Organism: Mycolicibacterium confluentis; assembly: GCF_010729895.1. Classification (NCBI taxonomy): domain Bacteria; kingdom Bacillati; phylum Actinomycetota; class Actinomycetes; order Mycobacteriales; family Mycobacteriaceae; genus Mycobacterium; species Mycolicibacterium confluentis. The sequence continues at coordinate 3,200,913 of NZ_AP022612.1, read as the reverse complement.
CGAAGGACACGCCCCGCAGGGTGTCGTAGGTGTCACCGTCCTCGATCATGAACGTGAACCGGGGATCTCGACGCAGGTTCACGGCCTTCTGCGACTTGATCTTCGTCTCCAACCAGATCTCACCGTCGAGGAGGCCGTACCACATGGCCACGAGGTGAGGCTGTCCGTCGGCCCCGATGGTGGCCAGCGTTCCGGTCCTGCTGTCGGTCACGAACTGCGTGATCTCGTCGTCGGTCATCACGATCTGTGAGCGCTGATTGGTTCCCATGCGGGTCAGTGTGTCAGGTGATCAGCGTGACGCCGCCCACTGGTCGCAGTAGCGTCTGCGAGCGTGCCGGGCGCCGAACAGCCAGACGAACTGCGGCGCAGTCTCGGTGTCCTCGACGCCGTCGCTGTGGGCCTGGGAGCCATGCTGGGCGCCGGGATCTTCGCGGCCCTGGGCCCTGCCGCCCGTGCTGCCGGTTCGGGACTGCTGATCGGACTGGCGATTGCGTGCGGCGTCGCCTACTGCAATGCGATGTCCTCGGCGAGACTCGCGGTGCGCTACCCGGTCTCGGGCGGCACGTATGTCTATGGCCGGGAACGACTCGGCGACTTCTGGGGGCACCTGGCGGGTTGGGGGTTCGTCGTCGGGAAGACGGCGTCGTGCGCGGCCATGGCGCTGACGGTCGGCTCCTACGCCTGGCCCGCCCACGCGCGCGAGATCGCGGTGGCCGTCGTCATCGGGCTCACGGCACTGAACTGTGTCGGCGTCCAGAAGTCCGCGTGGGTGACGCGGGGGATCGTCGCGGTGGTCCTGGCCGTACTCGGTGCCGTGGTGGTGGCGGTCTTCTCGTCGGGCGCCGTCGAGGCTCAGCGGTGGACGGTCGACACGACCGCGTCGGTGCCGGGCATCCTGCAGGCCGCGGGGCTGCTGTTCTTCGCGTTCGCCGGGTACGCCCGCATCGCGACGATGGCTGAGGAGGTGCGCGACCCCGTGCGCGTGATACCGCGGGCGATCGGTGTCGCACTGGCGCTGACGTTGGTCACCTACGTGGCCGTCGCGGCCGCGGTGCTCGGGGCCCTGGGCCCGGACGGCCTGGCGGCCTCGGCGGCCCCGGTGGCCGACGCGGTGCGGGTGGCCGAGATCGGTTGGCTGGTTCCGGTTGTCGGCGTCGCCGCGGTGTTGGCGGCCGGGGGAGCGCTGCTTGCGCTGCTGCTCGGGGTGTCACGCACGACACTGGCGATGGCCCGCGACGGACATCTCCCGCGGGCATTGGCCGCGGTGCATCCCCACCACGCCGTGCCTCAGCGCGCCGAGATCGCGATCGGGGTGGTCGTGGCAATCCTGGCCGCGACCGCGGATCTGCGGTCGGCGATCGGATTCTCGTCGTTCGCCGTGCTGGTGTACTACGCGATCGCGAACGCGTCGGCGTTCACCCTCGCCCCGGGCCGGGCCCGGGTGATCCCCGTCGTCGGCGGCATCGGTTGTGCGGTACTCGCATTCACCCTGCCGGTCGCGGCGGTGCTGGCCGGTGTCGCGGTGCTGACGCTGGGGGCGACGGTGTTCGGTGTGCGGCGGGCGCGCAGCGGCTAGAGCCGGCGGGTCAGTGCGTCGGAGGCCGCGAGCAGGTCGGTGGCCCACCGTTCGCCGGGGCGCCGGCCCATGCGGTCGATCGGGCCCGACACCGAAATCGCCGCGATCACCGCGCCCTTGGGGTCGCGCACTGGTGCGGAGACGCTGGCCACGCCGGGCTCGCGCTCGGCGACGCTCTGCGCCCAACCCCGCCGGCGCACCTCGGCCAGGGTGCGATCGCTGAACTTGGCCCCGGGCAGGACTGCCTGCTGCGTGGCGTGGTCGCTGTAGGCCAGCAGGACTTTGGCGCCCGAACCGGCCGTCATCGGCATCCGGACGCCGACGGGCACGGTGTCGCGAAGGCCGGCAGGTGGTTCCAACGCCACGACGCAGATGCGCGAGGTGCCCTCGCGGCGGTACAACTGCACGCTCTCGCCGGTGATCTCGCGCAGGCGCGGCAGCACCGCGGTGCCCGCGGCCAGCAGCGGATCGTTGACGTGCGCGGCGAGTTCGACGAGTGCGGGGCCCAGCTGCCACCGGCCCTCGGTGTCCCGGGTGAGCAGCCGGTGCACTTCGAGCCCCGCGGCCAGGCGGTGGGCCGTGGCCCGCGGCAGTCCGGTGCGGTCGCAGAGCTCGGCCAGCCCGCATGGGGACTCGGCCACCGAATGGAGTACGCCCAGGGCTTTGTCGAGAACGCCGATACCGCTATCCTGTCTCACAGAGAGATACTAACGTCCCGCATGCTGAGATTGCCAGCCCACTCAATCCGGCGCCGCGGGGGAATTGAGATGTGATGTCCAACGACGCAGTGCCCACCGCCAGACCACGCACCATGGCCGAAAAGGTCTGGGCGGACCATGTGGTCGCCTCCGGCGACGGTGAACCCGACCTGATCTACATCGACCTTCATCTGGTGCACGAGGTGACCAGTCCGCAGGCCTTCGACGGCCTGCGACTGGCCGGACGCCCCGTGCGACGCCCGGATCTGACGATCGCGACCGAGGACCACAACGTCCCCACGATCGACATCGACAAGCCGATCGCCGACCCGGTGTCGCGGACACAGGTCGAGACGCTGCGGCGCAACTGCGAGGAGTTCGGCATTCGACTGCATCCCATGGGGGATGCTGAGCAGGGCATCGTGCACATCATCGGACCTCAGCTGGGTCTGACCCAGCCCGGTATGACCGTGGTGTGCGGCGACAGCCACACCTCGACACATGGCGCGTTCGGCTCGCTGGCAATGGGAATCGGCACCTCTGAGGTCGAGCACGTGCTCGCCACACAGACTCTGCCGCTGCGCCCCTTCAAGACTATGGCGGTCAACGTCGACGGCACCCTGCCTGCGGGCGTGACGGCCAAGGACATCATCCTCGCGGTGATCGCCAAGATCGGAACCGGCGGCGGGCAGGGACATGTCATCGAGTACCGCGGCAGCGCGATCGAAGCGCTGTCGATGGAGGGCCGGATGACCGTGTGCAACATGAGCATCGAAGCCGGCGCCCGCGCGGGCATGGTGGCCCCGGATGAGATCACCTACGAATTCCTCAAGGGCCGCCCGCATGCGCCCACGGGCGCGGACTGGGATCACGCGGTGGCGGCATGGGATCAGCTGCGCACCGACGAGGGTGCCGAATTCGACACCGAGGTGTACATCGACGCCTCGACGCTGAGCCCGTTCGTCACCTGGGGGACCAATCCGGGTCAGGGTGTCCCGCTGTCGGCGACCGTGCCCGATCCCGAGATGATGACTGACGATGCGTCCAAGCAGGCCGCCGAGAAGGCGTTGACGTACATGGATTTGACGCCCGGTACGCCCATGCGTGAGATCGCGGTGGACACGGTGTTCGTCGGCTCGTGCACCAACGGCCGGATCGAGGACCTGCGTGCCGTCGCCGACGTCCTGCGTGGTCGCAGGGTCGCCGACGGAGTCCGAATGCTCGTCGTGCCGGGTTCGATGAGGGTGCGGGCGCAGGCCGAATCCGAGGGCCTCGGCGAAATCTTCACTGCGGCGGGCGCGGAATGGCGCCAGGCCGGATGCTCGATGTGCCTGGGAATGAATCCCGATCAGCTGTCGCCCGGACAGCGGTGCGCCTCGACGTCCAATCGCAATTTCGAGGGCCGCCAGGGCAAGGGTGGCCGAACCCATCTGGTGTCGCCGTTGGTGGCCGCCGCCACAGCCGTGCGCGGCACCCTGTCCTCACCTGCCGACCTGAACTAGAGAAGACGAGCGAGATTTCAAGATCATGGATGCTTTTCACACGCACACCGGCATCGGTGTCCCGCTGCGCCGGTCGAATGTCGACACCGATCAGATCATTCCGGCGGTCTATTTGAAGCGCGTAACCCGAACGGGTTTCGAGGACGGACTGTTCGCGGCCTGGCGCAACGATCCGAGTTTCATTCTCAATCTCAGCCCGTTCGACCGAGGTTCGGTATTGGTCGCCGGACCGGATTTCGGCACCGGGTCCTCGCGTGAGCACGCGGTGTGGGCGCTCATGGACTACGGCTTCCGGGTGGTCATCTCGTCCCGGTTCGCCGACATTTTCCGGGGCAACGCCGGGAAAGCGGGTCTGTTGGCGGCGGAGGTTTCTCAAGACGATGTGGAACTGCTGTGGAAGCTCATCGAGCAGTCCCCAGGTCTGGAAATCACTGTGAATCTTCAAGATCGAAATATCACGGCCGGAACGGCGATGGTGCCGTTCAACATTGACGATTACACGGCGTGGCGACTGCTCGAGGGACTCGACGATATAGGCCTTACGCTGCGGAAACTCGATTCCATCGAGTCCTATGAGGCCGGTCGTCCGGAGTGGAAGCCGAAGACTCTGCCTGCCCCTTGATTGGATCAAGTATCCCGAAAATGCGGTGTGTGAACGAGGTTCTGAAACCCCGGAATCACCGTCGGTGCGCCCCAAGCTGATTGAGAAAAAGTTCGCTGGGATTGCCTGAAACTGCGCGTGGCTCTTGGAAATCAGCCATTGCAGGGTTTACCGTGTCCTCTAGTCGGTCCAACCAGGGCCACTGGTTTCGGAGGTTTTTGCATGAACAAAGCAGAGCTCATCGACGTCCTAACGGAGAAATTGGGCTCGGATCGCCGGCAGGCCACCGCGGCCGTCGAGCATGTTGTCGACACCATCGTGCGCGCCGTGCACAAGGGTGACAGCGTGACCATTACTGGTTTCGGCGTTTTCGAGCAGCGCAAGCGTGCTCCGCGTGTCGCGCGTAATCCCCGCACCGGCGAGACCGTGAAGGTCAAGGCGACCTCGGTTCCGGCGTTCCGTCCGGGCGCACAGTTCAAGGCGGTTGTGTCTGGCGCGCAAAAGCTCCCGGCCGAGGGCCCCGCTGTGAAGCGCGGTGTGGTCGCGGCTCCGGCCAAGAAGGCTGCCAAGAAGACGGCTGCCAAGAAGGCTGCTCCCGCGAAGAAGGCGGCTGTGAAGAAGGCGGCACCGGCCAAGAAGGCCGCGCCCGCCAAGAAGGCGGCTGTGAAGAAGGCGGCACCGGCCAAGAAGGCCGCGCCCGCCAAGAAGGCGGCCGTGAAGAAGGCGGCACCGGCCAAGAAGACCACCGCTGCCAAGAAGGCTGCTCCCGCGAAGAAGGCGGCAGTGAAGAAGGCAGCACCGGCCAAGAAGACCGTCGCCAAGAAGGCTCCGGCCAAGAAGGCGGCGACCAAGGCTCCGGCCAAGAAGGCTTCGGCCCGGGGTCGCAAGTAACACCTCGACACGAATACGCCGCGGAAGCTCTGCTCCCGCGGCGTATTTGTGTCCGCAGCCGGTTCAGTCCGAGGTCGCGAGGGGACTGCCGATGTGGTCCGCGGCGATCAGCCGATCGCCGGCCAGCGACATGACCCAGACGCTGCCCTTACGGTTTCGTGACTTGTCCGGCTTGACCCCGGTGTTTTCGCACCACCAGGAGATGAGGTCGGGTATCACCTTTCCCTGACTGCAGATCACGCGCGTGCCCGGCTCTTCGGCGATCTCGAGCACGCGGGCTCGGGCGCGCTTGCGGTTGTCCGCGTAGGCCTCCTCGGTCAGCGTGGGCTCATCCGTGATGCCCACGCCGAGTTCGTCGGCGAGTGGTTCGATGGTCTGCCGGCATCGCACCCGGTCGGCCGAATGGAGATCGGTGGCACCGAATGCCAGCAGCAGGGGCACCAGAGACTCGGCCTGGGCGCGGCCGTGCTTGTCCAGCGGCCGTTTTCGATCGTCGCCCTTGTAGCGGCTCTTGCGGCCCGCGGTGGCATGCCGGACGATCAACAGGGTGCGGGTGTCGACGGGATGTCGGCTGAATCTCCGGACCACCTTGCGGTCGTGCGGATAACGCAGCTTGGTGATCGCATCGCCGACCGGAAGCCAGAGAAGTTTGTCGACCTCGTGATTGGGGCGGAACTCACCGCCGACCGCGCGCGCGGCCCAGTACCGCACCTTCTTGGTGCCCTGCTCCAACGGATAGGTCACGGTGGCCAGCCTGCGCCCGAGTTGCGCCTGACAGCCGGTCTCCTCCCAGATTTCGCGCACGGCCGTCACCGGTTCGGTCTCGCCCGGGTCGACCTTGCCCTTGGGCAGCGACCAGTCGTCGTAGCGGGGACGGTGGATCACGGCGATCTCCGGACGGTCAGGCCCGCCGGGACCGGGCCGCCACAGCACGGCTCCGGCAGCCCGCACCGGCGGGGACGCGTCCTTGGGCAACCTCAACTCCTACAGGTCAATTCGCCGACAGAATCGGGGCGGCCCGCGTCAGCGCTGCCGGTGCTTGTTCATCAACGACACCTGGTGGTCGCGCACCGTCTCACCCTCGTGCGGCAGGGCGGTCCAGTTCCCGTCCGGTCCCAGTTCCCAGCATCGGGTCGCGGGATCCATGGCGGATTCGAACACCTCGTCGAGTTGAGCGGCCAGGCGCGGATCCTTGACCTGAGCCATCACCTCGACCCGGCGGTCGAGATTGCGGTGCATCATGTCGGCGCTGCCGATCCAGAATTCGTTGTTGGCCTTGAAATGAATGATTCGGGAATGTTCGAGGAAGCGTCCGAGGATCGACCGCACGACGATGTTCTCCGAGAATCCGTCGGCTCCCGGGCGCAGCGCGCAGATGCCCCGCACCACCACCTCGACCCGCACCCCGGCCTGGGAGGCCCGGTACAGCGCGTCGATGACCTGCTCGTCCACCAGGGCATTGGCCTTCAAGCGGATTCGGCCCTCGGCGCCGTCGCGCACGGCGGCAACCTCGCGTTCGATGCGCTCGATGATGCCCTTGCGTACGCCGTACGGTGCGACGAGGAGGTTTCGGTAGTTGACCTTGCGCGAGTACCCGGTCAGTGAATTGAACAGATCGGTGAGGTCGGCACCGATGTCGGGTGCCGCGGTCAGCAGGCCCACATCCTCATACAGGCGCGCGGTCTTCGGGTTGTAGTTGCCCGTGCCGATGTGGCAGTAGCGCCGGATCGTCGAACCCTCGCGGCGCACCACCAGGCAGGTCTTGCAGTGGGTCTTGAGTCCGATCAAGCCGTAGACCACGTGCACGCCGGCCTGTTCGAGGGCACGGGCCCACTTGATGTTGGCCTGCTCGTCGAAGCGCGCCTTGATCTCGACGAGTGCCACCACCTGCTTGCCTGCCTCGGCGGCGTCGATCAGCGCGTTGACGATCGGGGAGTCACCCGACGTGCGGTACAGGGTCTGTTTGATGGCAAGCACATTCGGATCCGCCGCGGCCTGCTCGATGAACCGTTGCACCGTCGTTGAGAATGAGTCGTAGGGGTGGTGCACCAGAACGTCGCCGTCACGCAGTGTCGAGAAGATGCTCTTGGGTGTCTCGCGCTCGCCGAAGGCCGGCGGCGTGGCGGGCACGAACGTCGGATCCTTCAACGCCGGCCGGTCCACCCCGTAGACCTGCCACAGCGACGACAGGTCCAGCAGTCCCGGCACCTCGATGACATCGCCGGGATCGACGTCGAGTTCGCGCAACAACAGTTCGAGCATGTGCTCGGTCATGTCGTCGGCGACCTCGAGGCGCACCGGAGTGCCGAATCTGCGGCGCGCGAGTTCGCGTTCGAGCGCCTTGAGCAGGTCCTCGTCGCGGTCCTCCTCGACTTCGAAGTCGGCGTTGCGGGTGATGCGGAACGCGTGGTGCTCGACGATGTCCAGGCCGGGGAACAACACCGTCAGGAAGGCCGCGATCAACTCCTCCATGGGCAGGAATCGATATCCCGGCCGGCCCGACGGGGTGTCCTCGCCGGGCAGTTGGACGAATCGGTCGACGTTGTCGGGCACCTTGATGCGCGCGAAGTGCGTGGTGCCGTCCTCAGGTTGGCGGACCGTGATCGCCAGGTTGAGGCTCAGGCCGCTCACGAACGGGAACGGGTGCGCGGGGTCGACGGCCAGCGGTGTCAGGACCGGGAACACCTGCTCGTGGAAGTACGTCGACAGTCGGCTGCGCTCAGCTTCGTCGAGATCGGCCCAGCCGACCACGACGATGCCCTCCTCCGCCATCGCGGGTCGCACCGAGTCGAGGAAGACCCGGGCGTGCCGACTCGCGACCTGCTGGGTCCGCTCACCGATGCGGCGCAGTTGTTCCCGCGGGGACAGGCCGTCGGCCGACCGCACCGAAAGTCCCATCTCGTCGCGGCGTTTGAGGCCCGCGACGCGGACCATGTAGAACTCGTCGAGGTTCGAGGAGAAGATCGCCAGGAACTTCGCGCGCTCGAGCAGGGGCAGCGACGGGTCGGCGGCCAGTGCGAGAACGCGGGCGTTGAAGTCGAGCCAGCTGAGCTCGCGGTTGAGGTACCGGTCCTCGGGGAGTTCGTCGTCGGCCCCGGCGTCGGTGGCCGCTGGCGGGGCCTCCGGCGCTGAACTCCTGACCTGCCACTCCTCAGTTCGATTCGCGACGGCTGTCTCGGCGGTCTCGGCGGCGTCGGTGTCGGTCACTCGTCGATCATCCCCCATGCCGCAGGGGGTTGCTAGCGAGTTCGGCCTGCGTGATCTGTCGCGCGCCGGGTAGTCGGCCCCATGCCCAGGCGGCGGGCGGCGATCAGGTCGTCGGGGGTGTCGATGTCACAGCGCAGCCCGGGCCAGGCACCGGTGAGTTCGATGGCGCCTGAATGGCGATGCCGCGCGGCTGAATCCGTGCCGAACTCGGGCTGCAGCGCCACTCCGAACGCGAAGAGCGCAGAGGTGCCGGTGCCGTGCCGGTCGGCGACGAAACTGCGGGGGTGTCTCCTGGCCGCCGCGATCGCCTCACTGAGTTCCTGAGGCTGCAGTGCGGGTAGATCACCTTGCAGCACAACGATATTGGAGACCTCGGTGCAGAGATCGGCCTCCGCCGCGGCGATGGCGTTGTTCAGTGGGTTGCCGTGCCCCTCCGGTGTCGGATCGGTCAGCACCCGCGCCCCGAGGCCGGTCGCGGCGGCGGCGGCGTCGGCATCGGGTGTGACCACTGTCACCGAGGCCAGCGCGGGGACCTGGGTGGCCGCGCCGATGGTGTCGACGAGCATGGCCAGCACCACGGCCTCGCGCGTCTGCGCCGAGAACACCGGCGCCAACCGTGTCTTGGCTGCTCGGAGTCGCTTGACCGCGATCACCAGCCCGATGTCAGCAACATCCGAGCCGTCGCTCGGCGCGCGCTTCTGCGTGCCGCTCATGTGGATCATCCTGCCAGCGGTCCTCGCTAGGCTGACGGGCACATGCAACAGGTGCATCTCGTCGACGAGGGAGTTATGGCCAGCACGGTGGGTACGGCGACGGTGATGGGCGCAGGCGCGTGGGGAACGGCGCTGGCCAAAGTGCTGGCGGACGCCGGCGGCGAGGTTCGGTTGTGGGCACGCCGGGCCGAGGTGGCCGACGAGATCAACTCCCGTCGCACCAACACCGAGTATCTCGGTGACGCGAAGCTGCCCGAGGGCATCACGGCAACCACGGACGCGGCCGCCGCACTCGACGGTGTGACCACGGTGCTGCTCGCGGTGCCCGCGCAGAAGCTGCGCACCAACCTGGAACCGTGGGTGCCCCTGATCGCGCCGGACGCCACGCTGGTCAGCCTGGCCAAGGGCATCGAACTCGGGTCCTTGATGCGGATGAGTCAGGTCATCGCGCAGGTCACCGGCATCGACGCGGGTCAGATCTCGGTGCTGTCGGGCCCCAACCTGGCCAGTGAGATCGCCGCGGGTCAACCGGCGGCCACCGTCATCGCCTGCACCGACTCGGGGCGCGCGGTGACTCTGCAGCGGTCCCTGAGCACCGGATACCTGCGTCCGTACACCAACTCCGATGTGGTCGGCACCGAGATCGGCGGGGCCTGCAAGAACGTGATCGCGTTGGCGTGCGGCATGGCCGCGGGGGTGGGCCTGGGGGAGAACACCGCCGCGGCGATCATCACCAGGGGACTGGCCGAGATCATGCGCCTGGGCATCGCGTTGGGTGCCAAGGGTGCGACGCTGGCCGGTCTGGCCGGCGTCGGCGACCTGGTGGCCACCTGTTCCTCGCCGCAGTCGCGTAACCGGGCCTTCGGTGAGCGATTGGGGCGCGGGGACTCCATCGAGGCCGCGCAACTGGCCACCAGCGGCCACGTCGCCGAAGGGGTGACGTCCTGCGAGTCGGTGCTCGCGCTCGCGGCGAGCTATGACGTGGAGATGCCCCTGACCGATGCCGTGCACCGTGTGTGCCATCGAGGCCTCTCGGTGGACGAGGCAGTCGCGCTGCTGCTGGGACGCAGCACCAAACCGGAGTGAGGCATGGTGGATTCCTACGGTTCCTCGACCCGAACGGTGAAAGCCGTCAGCTCGCAGGCGGTTCCAGGTCAACCCGTGATGGCCACGCCGGTTCCGGTGTCGGCCTACCACCTCTCCGGTGACGAGGACGCCGGCCTCGACACCTACGGGCGCAGCTCAAATCCCACGTGGCGCCAACTGGAATCGGCGCTCGCGCAACTCGAGGGCGCGACCGACGCCCTGGTGTTCGGCTCCGGCATGGCGGCCATCAGCGCGGTGCTGCGGACCCTGGCCAAGCCGGGTTCGGTCCTGGTGGTGCCCGCCGACGGCTACTACCAGGTTCGGGCCTATGCAACCGAATACCTTGCATCGCAAGGGATCACCGTCCGGCTGGCGTCGTGTCACGAGATGCTTGAGCAGGCCGAGCACGCCGACGTGGTGCTCGCGGAGACTCCGGCGAATCCCAGCCTCGACGTCGTCGATCTGCACAAGCTCGGCATGGTCTGCCGACGCAGGGGCGCTCGGTTGGTGGTGGACAACACGACCGCGACCCCGCTGGCGCAACAGCCGCTGTCGTTCGGCGCGGACCTCGTGGTCGCCAGCGCCACCAAGGCCCTGTCGGGCCACAGTGACCTGTTGTCGGGTTATGTCGCGGGCAGCCAACCGGATGTGATGGCGGCGATCGCGCGTGAACGCCTGTTGTCCGGAGCGGTACTGGGCGCGTTCGACACCTGGCTGGTGCTGCGCAGCCTCGGCAGTGCGGGTCTGCGATTCGAACGCCAGTGTGTCAATGCGCAGGCCGTGGCCACGATGCTGGCCAGTCATCCCACGGTCCGTTCTGTGCGCTATCCGGGGTTGCCCAGCGACCCGTCGCACCCGGTCGCGTCCACCCAGATGACGCGGTTCGGTGGTCTGGTCTCGGCCGAACTCGACGACACCGCGGCCGCGCACCGACTGGTGGAACGCAGTGAACTGCTGGTCGCGGCGACGAGCTTCGGCGGCATCCACACGTCTGTCGACCGGCGGGCCCGGTGGGGTGATGACGTGAAGGACGGATTCGTCCGGATTTCGGCGGGCATCGAGGACACCGACGACCTGGTGGCCGATATCGAGCGCGCCCTGTCAGACCCGGGGCGGTAGCCTCTTGGAGTTGTGAGCGTCCAAAAGCGTGTTCGAGTGGCTGTCGTCTTCGGTGGCCGCAGCAGTGAGCACGCCATCTCCTGTGTGTCGGCCGGAAGCATCCTGCGCAATCTCGACCCGGCGCGGTTCGACGTCGTCCCGGTCGGCATCACCGCGCAGGGCGGGTGGGTGCTCTCCGACGCCACACCGGCCACGCTCGCGATCGTCGACGGCCGACTTCCCGAGGTCACTGACGCGTCCGGCACCGCGCTGGCGCTGACGGCCGATCCGCACCGCCGCGGCGAACTGCTGTCCCTCGACGCCTCCGAGGCGGGTGCGGTCCTGGCGTCCGTCGACGTGGTGTTCCCGATCCTGCACGGCCCCTACGGCGAGGACGGCACCATCCAGGGTCTGCTGGAACTGGCCGGCGTGCCCTACGTCGGTGCCGGTGTGCTGGCCAGCGCGGCCGGGATGGACAAGGAGTTCACCAAGAAGCTGCTGGCGTCGGAAGGACTGCCGATCGGTGAGCAGGTGGTGCTGCGGGCCAATCAGGCCACGCTGGCACCCGAACAGCGCGAGCGCCTCGGACTGCCCGTGTTCGTCAAACCCGCACGCGCGGGGTCCTCGATCGGCGTGAGTCGCGTGACGTCGTGGGCCGACCTTCCCGCCGCGATCGCCGCAGCCCGCCAGCATGACCCCAAGGTCATCGTCGAGGCCGCGATCGTCGGCCGTGAGCTCGAGTGCGGTGTGCTGGAGTTCCCCGACGGCCACCTCGAGGCCAGCACGGTCGGCGAGATTCGGGTCGCCGGGGTCCGGGGCCGCGAGGACGGCTTCTACGACTTCGCCACGAAGTACCTCGAGGATGCGGCCGAACTCGACGTGCCCGCCAAGATCGACGATGACGTGGCCGACGAGATCCGTCAGTTGGCCATCCGCGCGTTCCAGTCGATCGACGGCCAGGGCCTGGCCCGGGTGGACTTCTTCCTCACCGAGAACGGCCCCGTGATCAACGAGATCAACACCATGCCGGGGTTCACCACGATCTCGATGTACCCGCGGATGTGGGCGGCCAGCGGCGTGGACTATCCGACGCTGCTGGCGACGATGGTGGAGACGGCGCTGGCCCGGGGGACGGGCCTGCGCTGACGACGATGCGGGCCGAGGTACGAGGCCCGCTGAGGAGCAGCGCCAGACAAGCCGCGCTGACGACGATGCGGGCCGAGGTACGAGGCCCGCTGAGGGCTTCCTTCGTCCAGGGCCGGGTTGTTTACGGTCGCACTCGCGAGATGTGTAAAACAAGGCGGCCCTCGGCTGAGCCCATCAGCGCGCGGGTGCGGGATCGATCTCCTGCGCGGGCAGCGTCGCGCTGACGGCCCGTGAGATCTCCTGAATCGGGGTGGCCCCGGAGTTCTGCGGCAGGGTCAGGGCCACGTACACCGAGCGGTCGACGACGAACCACGTGATGCGGTCGCCCTCGCCGACTCGGAACCAGCTGACGTCGTCGACCATCTGCAGCGGCGCGCCCACGACGAAGTCCACGGGACGGTCAAGGCCACACCTCAGGATCACGGGTTCGGTCTCGTCGGTGCCCCGCCAGGCGGCGGTTCCCGGTGGCGCCGGGGGTGCGGCCTCGGCGCGCTCGTAGTCGCCGAGACTGTCGGGCAGTGCCGCGAGCAGTGCCGCACACGCCGGGTCCTCGGCTTTCGGGGCGGGCACAGCCGCGATAGGGACGGGTGCGGGCTCTTGGTTGGCCGCCACCACGATCACCCCGACGAGCGCCGCGACCGCCACCGCCAGTGCGGCGATGAACACCGCCCGCGGCGGTCCGTCGGTCTCGGTCACGCCGAGGCGCTGGCGATCGGACAGGTCAGGGTGCGGGTGATGCCCTCAACGGCCTGCACGCTGGTGACCACCGTGGCCTGCAGATCGGCCAGGGTCTCCGACGTCACACGCACCACGACGTCGTACGGACCGGTGACGTACTCGGACGACAGCACACCGGGAAGAGCTGCGACCTGCTTGGCCACCACCTCTGCGCGGCCGACCTCGGTCTGGATCAGCATGAACGCCTCGACCACGCGGATGTCTCCTCACCTGTCTCATACACTGACGTCTCCGCGCCGCTGACCGAGGCGGCGCAGGCCGACTGATTGAATTTACCGCAGGTGGGGGCGGTGTTCAGACCAGTCAGGCCCGCTCTGGAGGTGAGATGCCCGACGATTTGGACCCGACGCTGAACGAGATGGGTGAGTTCTCCGTGATCGACCGACTGGTCGCGGGCCGAACCCTGTCCGATTCGGTGCTCGTCGGTCCGGGCGACGACGCGGCGGTGCTCGCCGCGCCGGACGGCCGCGTCGTGATCTCCACCGACATGCTCGTCGAGGGCAGACATTTCCGGCGGGACTGGTCGAATCCGCACGACATCGGCCGGAAGGCGATCGCCCAGAACGCCGCCGACGTCGAGGCCATGGGCGCACAGCCGACCGCGTTCGTCGTGGCCTTCGGTGCACCACCGGACACCCCCGCCAGCGCGGCACTGCAGCTGTCGGACGGAATGTGGGCTGAGGCCCAGCGCTGCGGGGGAGCGTCGATCATCGGTGGCGACCTCGTGGCCAGCCCGCAGTGGGTCGTGTCGGTGACGGTGTTCGGTGACCTGCGCGGCCGCGCCGCGGTGCCGCGCGGCGGAGCCAGACCCGGCGACACCGTCGCGGTGGCGGGCGCACTCGGCCGGTCGGCGGCGGGCTATGCACTGCTGCTCGCCGGTGCCGACGGCTTCTCCGACCTGGTGCGCAGCCATCTGGTGCCCGAACCGCCCTACGGTCAGGGCCAGATCGCGGCGGAGGCGGGGGCCACCGCGATGACCGACGTGTCCGACGGACTTCTGGCAGATCTTGGACACATCGCGACGGCCTCGGGGGTCGGGATCGCGTTGACTGCGGCAGGGCTGGCACCGGATGTCGAGGCGCTCGCCGGCGCCGCCGCCGTCACGGATGCGGATGCCTGGGACTGGGTGCTCGGCGGGGGTGAGGACCACGCCCTGGTGGCCAGCTTCCCGCAGGCACTCCCGCCGGGGTGGCGGTCCATCGGCGAGGTCGTCGAGGGGGAGCCGGCGGTGACCGTCGACGGTCTTCTCTGGTCCGGTGCGCGCGGGTGGGAATCCTTCAATTAGGTTGGTGCCTCGTGACTGCGCGGCCGTTGAACGAACTCATCGACGAGGGCTGGGCGCACGCCCTCGCCCCGGTGTCCGAAGACGTCAGCAGGATGGGGGAATTCCTGCGGGCTGAGTTGGCGGAGGGCCGCGGGTATCTGCCCGCCGGTCCGGATGTCCTGCGCGCCTTCACCTTTCCGTTCGATCAGGTGCGAGTGCTGATCGTCGGGCAGGACCCGTATCCCACGCCTGGCCACGCCGTGGGGCTGAGTTTCTCGGTGGCCCCCGAGGTGCGACCCCTGCCGCGCAGCCTGGAGAACATCTTCGCCGAGTACGGGCGCGACCTCGATCTGCCCAAGCCGTCCAACGGCGACCTGACGCCGTGGTCGAGGCAGGGCGTGATGCTGCTCAACAGGGTGCTGACGGTGAGTCCCGGCACGCCGGCCTCGCACCGCGGCAAGGGCTGGGAGGCCGTGACCGAGTGCGCGATCCGGGCCCTGGCCGCGCGTCCCGGTCCGCTGGTGGCGATCCTCTGGGGGCGCGACGCATCCACCCTTAAGCCGATGCTCGGACCCGACTGCGGTGTGATCGAGTCACCGCACCCGTCGCCGCTGTCGGCGTCGCGTGGATTCTTCGGGTCGCGACCGTTCAGTCGCGCCAACAAACTGCTCGCCGACCGCGGCGCTGAAGCGGTCGACTGGCGCCTGCCCTAACCCGTCACGGGTTGGGGATCGCCGGGATCGGCGGCGGCGACGGAATGTCGGGGATCGGCGGCGGCGAGGGGATGGCCGGCGGCGACGGGATGGCCGGCGGCGACGGAATCGTGATCTCGACGGAACCACCGCCGTCCTCTGTGGGCGCGGGCGCCATGGGACTCTCGGTGGCCGGCGACGGGTTCACGGGAACAGACGTCGTCACCGTCTCGGTTTCGGTCATCTCGACCGACGTCGTGGTGGTGTCCGAGGTCGTGTCTTCGGTGTCACCGGAATCGCTCTTGCTCCCACATGCGGCCAGCAGCAAGCCGGACGCGGCGAGAGCAGCGACGAGAGTGACAGGTCGGGAAGGAGTTGCGGTCATTGCCGCTGCCTACCCGACCCGGTACGGCCTGAAACACAGGCCAAAGCTGAGCCGCTCGGCTCAGCCGCGCACGACCTTGCCGGCCTTGATGCACGAGGTGCAGGCGTTGATGCGCTGCTTGTTGCCGCCGGGGCGGGTCACAGCGTGCACAACCTGGATGTTCGGATCCCAGCGACGGCTGGTCCGACGATGCGAATGCGACACCGACTTGCCGAAGCCCGGTCCCTTGCCGCAAACATCGCACACGGCAGCCATGGTCACCACTCCTCTACGTAAAGCTCATCAGTACTGGGGCCAACGACCGATCACGGGTGACCCAACAACCTGACCAGGATACCGACGATCGCGACGATCACCAAAATGGCCTCCGTCGCGCCGCGTCGAACACTCATGTCGGCGACGCCGACTAGGCTTGCGCCCGCAGTGGGGCGGCGAGAAAGGGGCACTGATGTCGGATCGTCGACTCGACGGCGCCGCCCTCAGAGTATGGGCGCACACGTCCGTCAGTGACCTCATCGCGCACACCGACGAGATCAACCGCCTCAATGTCTTCCCCGTCGCCGATGCGGACACCGGCACCAACATGCTCTTCACCATGCGTTCGGCGCTCGAGCAGGCTGACGCGGTCGGCAGCGAGGACCTCGTGGCCATGGCCAGCGCGCTGTCCGCCGGGGCGCTGCATGGGGCGCGCGGCAACTCCGGCGTGATCCTGTCGCAGATCCTGCGTGCCTTCGCCGACGTCCTCGACTCGGCGGCGGCGGACACCGGCGGCGACGTGAATGAGGTTGATGCCGGCCTGTACGCGGCGACGCTGCGGCATGCGGTCGCGCTGGTGGTCGACGCCATGGGCGGCGAAGCCGTCGCCGGAACCATCGTCTCGGTGCTGCAGGCCGGCGCATTGGCCGCCGAACACTGCGTCGCCGAGGGCGGTGATCTCTCGGACGCGGTGCTGGCGTCGGCCGAGGCGGCGGCCGTCGCGCTCGACCGCACCCCTGACCAACTCGCAGTGCTGGCCGAGGCCGGCGTCGTCGACTCCGGCGGACGCGGCCTGCTGGTGCTGATGGACGCACTGACCAGGACCGTCACCGGGCATGCGCCGCAGCGAGGCAGCTACGAACCGAAGGGGCAGGCGCCCGAGACACCGTTGACGGCCGCTCCCGCCTTCGAGGTGATGTACCTGCTGTCCGAATGTGCACCGGGTTCCGTCGAGGTGCTGCGCGAGCGACTCGAGGCCCTGGGCGACTCGGTGGTGATCGCCGCGGTTCCCGACGTCGGCCACTCCGTGCACGTGCACGCCGACGATGCGGGCGCGGCCGTCGAGGCCGCGCTGGACCTCGGAACCCCCAGCCGCATTCAGATCTCGTCGCTGCGGGCCGGGCCGGTGGGTGCGGGTTCGGGTGGCTGGAGCCGGGATCGCGCGGTGCTGGCGGTCGTCGACGGCGACGGTGCGGCGGACCTCTTCGCCGACGAGGGCGCCGCGGTGCTGCGCACGCAACCAGCCGGGGACGGCCCCTCGGTCAGCGCCCGGCAACTGCTGCGCGCTGTCGTCGACACCGGCGCCGCGTCGGTGCTGGTGCTCCCCAACGGCTACGTCGCCGCCGAGGAACTGGTCGCAGGGTGCACCGCGGCCATCGGGTGGGGCGTCGACGTGGTGCCGCTTCCCACCCGTTCGATGGTGCAGGGCCTGGCGGCGCTGGCGGTGCATGACCGGGCCCGCCAAGCCGTCGACGACGGCTACACCATGGCGGCCGCGGCGGGCGCGACCCGGTTCGGGTCCGTGCGGGTCGCCGAGGAGGATGCGTTGACCTGGGCTGGTCCGTGCCGGGTGGGCGACGGGCTGGGGATCTTCGGCGACGAAGTGCTGGTGGTCCGCCACGACGTGGTCGCCGCGGGCCGCGGGCTCATCGACCTGCTGCTCGGGGTGGGCGGCGAACTGGTCACCGTCCTGATGGGGGCGCGGGTCGACGAACAGGTCGGCGTGTTGCTCAGTGAACATGTGCACCGGCATCACCTGGGCACCGAAGTGGTCACCTACGCCACCGGGCACGACGGTGACGCCCTGATCATCGGAGTCGAGTAACGCTGTGGCCACACTCGGAGACCGCCTGGACTTCATCGTCGGCAAGAAGGCCGCCAAGGCGCTGGATGAGACCTTCGGCATCCTCACGGTCGACGATCTGCTGCGGCACTACCCCCGCAAGTACAGCGAGGGCATGAGTGTCCGCGACGAGGGCGAGGCTCTCGACCTCGAAGAGGGCGAGCATGTCACGTTCGTCGACACCATCACCAAGCATGTCCTGAGGGACATGAAGCCGCAGCCCGGCAAGCGTCAGCGCAAGTACCTCGTGGTGACGCTGGGCAAGCGCAGGCCCGAGGTGACGGCGACGTTCTTCAACGCCGAATGGATCGCGCCCAACCTGATCGTGGGCACCAAGGTCATGCTGTCCGGCGAGGTGAAGTGGTTCCGGCAGACCATGCAGCTGAGCCACCCGGCCTATCTCGTGCTGGACCACCCCGAGGGGCTGGGGCTCAAGGGCAGCAAGGAGCTTCGTTCCATCGCCGAAGCCGCCGAAGCCGATGGCGGCTTCGACATCTCGGTGTTCGAGCGCGACTTCTTCCCGATCTACCCGGCCAGCTCGAAGCTGCAGAGCTGGGACATCTACGCCTGCGTCCGGCAGGTGCTCGCGGTGCTCGACCCTGTTCCGGATCCGCTTCCGGAATCGATTGTGCGGCAACGCGGTCTGATGTCGGAGGACGCCGCCCTGCGGGCCGTGCATCTGGCCGAGAACGCGCAGGAACGCGACCGCGCGATCGAGCGGTTGCGCTACGACGAGGCCGCGGGTCTGCAGTGGGCGCTGATGCAGCGCAGGCACAGTGAACTGGCGGAAGCCGGGCCGTCGGCGCCTCTGGGACACGACGGTCTGGTCACCGGACTGCGCCACCGCCTGCCGTTCGAACTGACCGGCGGCCAACGCGAAGTCCTCGACGTCATCTCGGATGAACTGGCCGGGCCGCGTCCGATGAACCGGATGCTGCAGGGCGAGGTCGGTTCCGGCAAGACCGTGGTGGCGCTGCTGGCGATGCTGCAGGTCGTCGACGCGGGCCATCAGTGTGCCCTGCTGGCACCCACCGAGGTGCTGGCCGAACAGCATGCCCGCTCCATGCGAGAGGTGCTGGGGCCGTTGGCCATGGCAGGTGAGATCGGCGGCGCCGACGAGGCCACGCGCGTGGCGCTGCTGACGGGATCGATGACGGCAGCGCAGAAGCGGGCGGCGCGCGACGAGATCGCTTCGGGTGCAGCCGGAATCGTCATCGGAACGCATGCGCTGTTGCAGGATGTCGTCGAGTTCCGCCGGCTCGGCATGGTGGTTGTCGACGAGCAGCACAGGTTCGGCGTCGAACAGCGGGATCAGTTGCGCGCGAAGGCTCCCGAAGGCACCACACCGCACCTGCTGGTGATGACCGCCACGCCCATTCCGCGGACCGTGGCGCTCACGGTGTACGGCGACCTCGAGACGTCGACGCTGCGCGAACTGCCGCGGGGTCGCCAGCCGATCACCACCAACGTGATCTTCGCGAACGAGAAGCCGAAATGGCTGGACCGGGCCTGGGCGCGGATCCACGAGGAGGTGGCGAGCGGACGGCAGGCGTACGTCGTCACCGCGCGCATCGACGAGGACGACAAGGCCGGTCAGGACCAGTCGGGTCGCAAGGCCACCTCGGTCGTCGAGCTTTTCGGCAGGCTCAAGGCCGGACAGTTGGCGGGTCTGCGCCTGGGCCTCATGCACGGCAGGCTGCCGTCTGACGAGAAGGACGCCGTGATGGCGGCCTTCCGCGCCGGTGAGATCGATGTGCTGGTGTGCACCACGGTGATCGAGGTCGGCGTCGATGTGCCGAACGCGACGGTGATGGTGGTCTACGACGCCGACTGGTTCGGCATCAGCCAGCTGCATCAGCTGCGCGGCCGAATCGGTCGCGGCCAGCATCCGAGCCTGTGCCTGCTGGTGACGTCGCTCTCGGAGGGGTCCAAGGCCGCGACGCGCCTGAAGGCCGTGGCCTCCACCCTCGACGGGTTCGAGCTCGCAGATCTGGACCTGCTGGAGCGTCGTGAAGGAGATGTGTTGGGCCGCAACCAGTCCGGCCGCGCGTTCGGTCTGCGGCTGCTGTCCCTGATCGAACACCGCGACATCATCGAGGAGGCCCGGGCCTTCTGCATGAACGCCTACGAGATGATTCCCGACGATCCCGGGATGGCCCAGTTGGCGGCATGGTTCACCGGGGAACGCATCGTCTACATGGAGAAGTCGTGACCCGGGCAAAACTGCTCTGGCTCGTGGCCGTGGCGGTGCTGTCCGTCGTGGTCGCCGTGACGACGGTCGCCGGGGTGGGGCAGCGGTCCCAGTCCGTGGCGCAGGCCGAGGGTCCGCCGACGGTCGCCCCCGGCGTCGACATCCTGGCGGGAATCCCAGTGGTGCCGTTGCGCATCCGCGGCTACGACTACCACCGCGCGGCGTTCGGCGACTCGTGGACCGACGACACCGACGCCCCCGGTGGGCGCAACGGCTGTGACACCCGAAACGACATCCTGAACCGCGATCTGGTCGACAAGACCTTTGTGGCGATCAAACGCTGTCCCACGGCCGTGGCCACCGGCACGCTGTACGACCCCTACACCAACGCGACTGTGGCCTTCGTGCGCGGCAACCAGATCGGGGCCTCGGTCCAGATCGACCACATCGTCCCGCTGGCCCTGGCCTGGGACATGGGGGCTCGGGCCTGGCCGGAGGATCTGCGGCGACGGTTCGCCAACGACCCCGCCAACCTGCTGGCCGTCGCGGGCGGCGCCAACCAGGACAAGAGCGACTCCGAGCCGGCGGTCTGGATGCCGCCCAACACCGCGTTCTGGTGTCAGTACGCGGTGCAGTTCGCCGAGGTGCTGCGCGGTTACGGCCTGAGCGTCGATGGGGCCTCGGCGGATCGACTGCGCGCCGCGGCCAGCACCTGTCCGGTGGCTTGACTCAGACGCCTGTGTAGGTCTCGGGGTCGGGACGGAACCGGGTGCCGTTGTCCAGCGCGCTGAGTCGGTCCATGTCCTGCGCGCTCAACTCGAAGTCGAACACGTCGAGGTTGGCGGCGATGCGCTCGGCCGACGAGGACCGCGGGATCACCACGTTGCCCAACTGCAGGCTCCACCGGATCAGCACCTGAGCGGGCGACTTGTCGTACCCGGCGGCGACCGCGGTGACGGTCTCGTTGTCCAGCAGCCTGCCGACGCCCAGCGGCCCGTAGGCCTCGGTGACGACGCCGTGCTCGGCGTTGGCGGCGCGCAACTCGGTCTGGGTGAGCAGCGGATGCAGTTCGATCTGGTTGACCGCAGGCACCACGTAGGTGAGGTTGATCAGGTCGGACAGGTTGTCGGCGGTGAAGTTGGCGACACCCGCCGAGCGGACCAGTCCGTTCTGGCGGGCTGTCATGATGCCAGCGAAGCTGTCGATGAACTTGCCCTTGCCGGGCATCGGCCAGTGGACCAGGTAGAGGTCGATGTAATCGAGGCCGAGGCGCTCCAGGCTGGCCTTCACGGCGTCCTGGGACGAGCCGAAGCCCTGGTCGGCGTTGGCGAGTTTGGAGGTGACGAAGATTTCGGCGCGGGGGATGCCCGATTCCCGGATGGCCTTGCCCACCGCGGCCTCGTTGCCGTAGACCGCTGCGGTGTCGATCAGCCGGTACCCCAGTTCGAGCGCCGTGGCCACGGAGTGCTCGGTCTCGGCATCGGAGAGCTCACCGACTCCCAGGCCCAGAGCTGGAATGGTGTTCTCGTCATTGAGTCCGATGGCCGGAACGGCCCCCGACTGGCCAGTCGACGTCATTTCACCTACCTGTTGAAGTGATGGTTAGCGGTCCTATATTACTCACGTTGTTCCCTCGCGAAGCGGCGCCGACTACCTTCGGTGGGCGTGACCGATGTGCTGCCTCCACCACCGAAGCGCCGACGTCGACCGCCCATGGCGGTTCTTCGGGCGGGGTCGAAGTTCTCGGCCTCCGTGCTGCCCGTTCTCCCTGAGATCGTGCAGCGCGGGCTGACGGGGTTCCGGCCCCTCGTCGTCGACGGGAACATCCTCGACCCGACGCTCCAGCTGTTCACCGCGTCGCTGCGAGCCAGCGGTGTGCCCGGCCTGGTCCTCGACGAGCACAACCTCGCCGACAGCCGGCAGGCGATGCTCGACCTGTGCGTGGCGCTGGGCGGCCCGCCGGCCCCGGTCGCCGTCTCTGGAGTCACCGTGCCCGGCCGACTCGAGGGGCAACCCGACATCGCCGCACGCCACTACGCCCCGAACACTGAAGCCCGCAACGTCGACGGGCCCGCTCCGCTGGTGGTGTTCTTCCACGGCGGAGGCTATGTGCTCGGCGGACTGGACACCTATGACGCGCTGTGCCGGCTGATCAGCCACGACGCCGGGGTGCACGTGCTGTCGGTTGACTACCGCCTGGCACCCGAGCACAAGGCTCCCGCGGCGGCCGACGACGCGTGGGCGGCCTACCTGTGGGCCGTCGAGCACGCCCTGGCCCTCGGGGCCGACCCCGCCCGGATCGCGGTCGCGGGGGACAGTGCGGGCGGAGCCCTGGCGGCCGTCGTCGCACAACGGGCCCGTGACGAGGGTGCGCCCCTGCCTGCGCTGCAGGTGCTGTTGTATCCGTGGGTCGACCTCACGGCGCCGAGTCGGTCGCGCACGCTGTTCGCCGATGGCCTGGTTCTCACGCAACGCGACCTGGACTTCTGTGGCCACGCCTACGTCGGGGGCTCGGGCGTCGAGGTCACCGACCCCCGCGTCTCGCCGGCTCGGGCGTCGGATCTGTCCGGTCTGCCGCCCGCGCTGGTGGTCACCGCGGGTTTCGATCCGCTGCGTGACGAGGGTGAACGGTACGCGCAGTCCCTTGCGGCGGCCGGGGTCGGATGTGACCTCCGGTCGATGGGCTCGCTGGTGCATGGGTTCGTGAATTTCAAGGCGTTCGGCGGCGCGTGCGAGCGCGCGATCGATGAGGTGACCCTCGCGCTGCGGGCGCATCTGCGGCGCGCCTGAGGCGACACACCGGAGCGCCGGTAGGCTGGGACGCGCCAATCATCGACGCACTTCAAGCACGAGGATCAACACACCTGTGGCCAAGTCATCGAAACGCCCCGCCAAGTACGACCTGAAGGCGGCCGACCGCAAGCGCAACCTGGCGGTCCAGATCGGCCTGACGGCCATCGTCGTCATCTTCGCTGTGGGCCTGGTTCTCTACATCGTCAAGAATGGCGAGGCCAAGCGCTCCGAGGCGATCAAGTCCGTGCGGGTGGAGTCGACGTCGCTGATCAAGAACGAGGGCACCGAAGAGCCCAAGGTGGTGCTCAGCCTCTTCGAGGACTTCCAGTGCCCGCACTGCGCGATCTTCGAGCAGCAGTTCGGCCCGACGATCAGCAAGCTGGTCGAGTCCGGCGCCGTCGCCGCTGACTACTACATGCTGGCGATCCTCGATTCGCCGCAGAACCAGAACTATTCGACGCGTGCGGCCAACGCCGGTTACTGCGTCGCCGAGGCCGACACCACGCCCAACAAAGAGGTGTTCCAGCGCTTCCATACGGCGCTGTTCGCCCAGCAGCCCGCGGAGAACTCGGCGGACGCCCCCGACAACGCGAAGCTCATCGAGATCGCCCGGCAGGCCGGCGTCGTCGGCAGCGTGCCGGACTGTGTCACCAGCGGGAAGTTCAACGACATCGTCGACGGCCTGGCTGGCGCCACCAAGGTCACCGGCACCCCGTCCGTGCGGGTCAACGGTGAGGACTTCAAGGTCAGCACCCCCGACGCGCTGATCGCCAAGGTGAAGGAGATCGTCGGGGACGTCCCGGCCCTCGACGCCCCCGCTCCGGCTCCCGCTCCCGTCCCGGCCCCCGCGCCATGACCGCCGAGCCCACCGTCGAGGTCGCTGGCGCCGAAACGGCCGGCGACCGCGCCGACGCCCGTCGGGGCGTGGCGGTGGGCAGGGCGAGCGCGCTGTGGGTGCTGATCGCGGGAGTCCTCGGCTTCGTCGCGTCGTTCACGCTGACCGTCGAGAAGATCGAACTGCTGGTCGACCCGTCCTACGTCCCGTCCTGCAGCATCAACCCGGTCCTGTCCTGTGGCTCGGTGATGGTGACTCCGCAGGCGGGTCTGTTCGGCTTCCCCAATCCGCTGATCGGCATCGTCTCGTTCACCGTGGTGATCGTGACCGGTGTCCTGGCGATCTCGAAAGTGCGCCTGCCGCAGTGGTATTGGGTCGGCCTGGCGATCGGCACCACGCTGGGCGCGGTGTTCGTCAACTGGCTGATCTTCCAGAGCCTCTACCGCATCGGCGCGCTGTGCCCGTACTGCATGGTGGTGTGGGCCGTGACGATCCCGCTTCTGGTGGTCGCGGCGTCGATCGCGCTGCGGCCGTTGGCCGGAAATGTTGTGCTGCGGGTGCTGTACCAGTGGCGCTGGTCGATCGTGACGCTGTGGTTCACGGCCGTCGTGCTGATGATCCTGGTGCGGTTCTGGGACTACTGGTCCACTCTGATCTGACATGGCTGCGGCGAGGGGGGCGCCCTGCCCGCCCGTCTCCCCGCATTATTTAATTCTTATTAAAGAAAGGGAGGCCAGTGATGCAGCTCGTGCCTGAGGAAGAGGCCATCGTCGCGACTGTCCGCGACTTCGTCGACAGGCAGGTCCGCCCGGTGGTGCGGGAACTCGAGCACGCCAACACCTATCCCGAAGAACTCATCGAGACCATGAAGCAGATCGGGATCTTCGGTCTGTCGATCCCCGAACCGTACGGCTTCGGGGCGGTCTCGATGCCGTGCTACGTGCAGGTCGCCGAGGAACTCGCCCGCGGGTGGATGAGCCTGGCCGGCGCGATGGGTGGGCACACCGTCGTCTCCAAGCTGCTCGTGCTGTTCGGCACCGAGGAGCAGAAGCAGAAGTACCTGCCCCGCATGGCGACCGGTGAGATTCGCGCCACGATGGCGTTGACGGAACCCGGCGGCGGCTCCGACCTCCAGGCCATGCGGACCGTGGCGCGCCGGGACGACGACGGATACGTCGTCAACGGCAGCAAGACGTGGATCTCCAACGCGCGCCGCTCGGATCTGGTGGCGCTGCTGTGCAAGACCGACCCCGACGCACACCCTGCCCACCGCGGCGTGTCGATCCTGCTGGTCGAGAAGCTTCCGGGCTTCACCATCTCCAAGGATCTGCCCAAGCTCGGCTACAAGGGTGTCGAGGCCTGCGAGCTGAACTTCGCCGACTGCCGCGTGCCCGCCGATGCTCTCCTCGGCACCGAGGAGGGTAAGGGCTTCGCGCAGATGATGAAGGGCCTCGAGGTCGGCCGTCTGCAGGTCGCGGCCCGCGCCACAGGGGTGGCTCGTGCGGCATTCGACGACGCTCTGGCCTACGCGCAGGATCGGGAGAGCTTCGGCAAGCCCATCTGGGAACACCAGGCCGTGGGCAACATGCTGGCCGACATGGGCACCAAGCTCTACGCCGCACGCTCACTGCTGCTCGCCGCGGCCGAGAAGTTCGACTCGGGCCAGCGCTGCGACATGGAGGCCGGGATGGCCAAGCTGTTCGCCTCCGAGACCGCCATGCAGATCGCGCTCGACGCGGTGCGGGTGCACGGCGGCTACGGATACTCATGCGAGTACGACGTAGAGCGCTACTTCCGGGATGCGCCCCTGATGATCGTGGGCGAAGGCACCAACGAGATCCAGAAGGGTGTCATCGCCAAACAGCTGGTGAAGCGCGGGGGACTCGACACGTGACCGAGGCAGGACTCGCGGCCTTCGTCGCCGACTGGCAGCCCGGACCGATCGACGCGCACGACGTGATCTCGGCCGAGCGCGCGGCACAGCTCGCGGCCACCCTCGACCTCGAGACGGCGCCCGGTGCCGGTGACCCATTGCCACTGCTGTGGCAGTGGGTGCACTTCCTGGACTGGCCGCGCACCGAGGAACTGGGTCCCGACGGGCACCCCCTGCATGGGCATTTCCTGCCGCCGATTCCCCACCGGCGCAGGATGTTCGCCGGCGGGCGCCTTGCAGTGACGGAGCCGCTGATCATCGGCGAGCCGGCGACGCGGCACTCCGAGGTGCTCAAGACCGCGGTCAAACACGGCCGTACCGGCGAACTGCTCTTCGTCACGGTCCGGCACACCTATCGGCAGGGCGACGCCGTGCGCATCGTCGAGGAACAGGATCTGGTGTACCGCAGTGACGACGGCGGCTCGACGCCGTTCGCCCGGGTCAGCGCCCCGCTGCCCGCGCCGCAGACGCCCTGGGTCGAGCACCCGCAGACCCACCCCGCGCTCCTGTTCCGGTTCAGCGCGCTGACCGGCAACGCGCACCGGATCCATTACGACGAGGCCTACACCACCTCGACCGAGGGGTTCCCGGCGCTCGTGGTGCACGGACCGTTGCTGGCGGTGTACCTCGCCGAGTTGGTGCGCGCGAAGCTTCCCGACCGCGCGATCGGCGACTTCACGTTCCGGCTGCAGAAGCCGGTGTTCGTCGGTGACGAGATCAGGGTGCAGGGCGCGCCCGGGGACCCGATCGAACTCGCTGTGGTCTCCGGCGCGGGGGACGTGCACGCCTCGGCCACCGCGACCCTGAGGTAGCCGGTTTTCGGGCGCGCAATCTCACGGCGGACGGCCACGCCTCTGTGAGAACTTCGGCGTCAGTATTCTCGAAAGATGATCCGTAAGGTCCTGGTCGCGAATCGCGGGGAGATCGCGATCCGTGCGTTCCGTGCCGCCACGGAGTTGAAGCTCTCGACGGTGGCCGTCTACCCGTACGAGGACCGCAACTCGGTGCACCGTCTGAAGGCGGACGAGTCCTATCAGATCGGCGAGGAGGGGCACCCCGTCCGCGCGTACCTGAACATCGACGACATCGTCGCGACGGCACAGGCCTGCGGAGCCGACGCGATATATCCCGGCTACGGGTTCCTGTCGGAGAATCCCGGCCTGGCCGCGGCCTGCGAGGCGGCGGGCATCACGTTCGTCGGACCGTCCACCGAGGTGCTGGAGCTGACCGGCAACAAGGCCCGCGCTATCGCCGCGGCGCGCAAGGCCGGGTTGCCGGTGCTCGCGTCCTCGGCGCCGTCGGCCGACGTCGAGGAACTGCTCGCGGCCGCGGACTCGATGGAGTTCCCGGTGTTCGTCAAGGCCGTCGCGGGTGGCGGCGGGCGCGGCATGCGGCGGGTGACCGACCCGGAGACGCTGCGTGAGTCCATCGAAGCCGCCAGCCGGGAGGCCGAATCGGCATTCGGGGACCCGACAGTGTTCCTGGAGCAGGCTGTGGTCAACCCTCGCCACATCGAGGTGCAGATCCTTGCCGACACCCAAGGCAATGTGATCCACCTGTTCGAGCGGGACTGCAGTGTGCAGCGCCGGCACCAGAAGGTGATCGAGCTGGCCCCCGCGCCTAATCTGGATCCCGCTCTGCGGGACCGGATCTGCGCCGACGCGGTGGCGTTCGCCCGCCAGATCGGCTATTCGTGTGCGGGTACGGTCGAGTTCCTGCTCGACGAGCGCGGCGAGCACGTGTTCATCGAGATGAATCCCCGCATCCAGGTTGAGCACACGGTCACCGAGGAGATCACCGACGTCGACCTGGTGTCGTCACAGTTGCGCATCGCGGCGGGGGAGAGCCTGGAAGACCTTGGCCTTAGCCAGGATTCGGTGCAGTTGCATGGGGCGGCGCTGCAGTGCCGGATCACCACCGAGGACCCCGCCAACGGCTTCCGGCCCGACACCGGCCGGATCAGTGCCTACCGCTCACCCGGCGGCGCGGGAATCCGCCTCGACGGCGGAACCAACCTGGGCGCCGAGGTGGGCGCGCACTTCGACTCGATGCTGGTCAAACTGACCTGCCGTGGAAGGGATTTCGCCACCGCGGTGCGGCGGGCTCGCAGGGCAGTGGCAGAGTTCCGCATACGCGGCGTGTCCACCAACATCCCGTTCCTGCAGGCGGTCCTCGACGACCCCGACTTCGAGGCGGGCCGGGTCACCACGTCGTTCATCGAAGAGCGACCCCACCTGTTGACGGCGCGCAGCAGCGCCGACCGCGGCACCAAGATCCTGAATTACCTGGCCGACGTCACAGTCAACAAACCGCATGGCGAGCGCCTCGCGACGGTGTACCCGCACGACAAGCTGCCGACCCTGGACCTGCGCACCGCGCCGCCGTCGGGTTCCAAACAGCGCCTGACGGAGTTGGGGCCGGAGGGATTCGCGCGCTGGCTGCGCGACTCGAAGGCCGTGGGAGTCACCGACACAACGTTCCGCGACGCTCACCAGTCGCTGCTGGCCACGCGCCTGCGCTCCACCGGGCTGTTGGCTATCGCCCCGTACATCGCGCGCATGACCCCGCAGCTGCTGTCGATCGAATGTTGGGGCGGCGCCACCTATGACGTGGCGCTGCGGTTCCTCCAGGAGGACCCGTGGGAACGGCTCGGGGCGTTGCGCGAGGCACTGCCGAACATCTGTCTGCAGATGCTGCTGCGTGGGCGGAACACCGTGGGCTACACGCCTTATCCGGAAGTCGTCACCACCGCGTTCGTGCAGGAGGCCACCGCGACGGGCGTCGACATCTTCCGGATCTTCGACGCGCTGAACAACGTCGAGTCCATGCGACCCGCGATCGACGCGGTGCGCGAAACCGGCACGGCCGTCGCCGAAGTCGCGATGTGTTACACCGGTGACCTGTCCGATCCCCGCGAGACGCTCTACACGCTGGACTACTACCTCAAGCTCGCCGAGCAGATCGTCGATGCGGGCGCGCACGTGCTGGCGATCAAGGACATGGCTGGTCTGCTGCGGGTGCCGGCGGCCCAGAAGCTCGTCTCGGCGCTCAGGTCGCGTTTCGATCTGCCGGTGCACGTGCACACCCACGACACCCCAGGCGGTCAGTTGGCCACCTACGTCGCGGCCTGGCATTCCGGCGCCGACGCGGTCGACGGTGCCGCGGCGCCCTTGGCGGGCACCACGAGTCAGCCCGCGCTGAGTTCGATCGTGGCGGCCGCGGCGCACACCGAGTTCGACACTGGTATCTCGCTGGACGCGGTGTGCGAGCTCGAGCCTTACTGGGAGGCGCTGCGCAAGGTGTACGGGCCGTTCGAGTCGGGCCTGCCCGCGCCGACTGGTCGCGTGTACACCCACGAGATTCCTGGCGGACAGTTGAGCAACCTGCGGCAGCAGGCGATCGCGTTGGGCTTTGGGGACCGGTTCGAGGAGATCGAGGCCAACTATGCGGCCGCCGATCGGGTGTTGGGACACCTGGTCAAGGTCACCCCGTCGAGCAAGGTCGTCGGTGATCTCGCGCTCGCACTCGTGGGCGCGGGTGTCAACGCCGAGGAGTTCGCCTCCGATCCGGCCCGCTATGACATCCCCGACAGCGTGATCGGTTTCCTCCGTGGCGAACTCGGCGACCCGCCCGGTGGATGGCCGGAACCGTTGCGCACCAAGGCACTTGAGGGTCGTGGTCCGGCCCGACCCGAGCAGGAGTTGAGCGCCGACGACGAGGCGCTGCTGGCGGCGCCGGGACCCAAACGGCAGGCCGCCCTGAACCGGTTGCTGTTCCCTGGGCCCACCAAGGAGTTCGAGGCGCACCGCGAGGAGTACGGGGACACCTCCCGACTGAGCGCCAACCAGTTCTTCTACGGCCTGCGGTATGGCGAGGAGCATCGGGTCCGGTTGGAGAAGGGCGTGGAACTGCTCATCGGACTCGAGGCGATCTCCGAGGCCGACGAACGAGGCATGCGGACCGTGATGTGCATTCTCAACGGCCAACTGCGACCCGTGGTGGTCCGCGACCGCTCGATCGCGGCCGACGTCCCGACCGCGGCGAAGGCGGACCGGGGCAACTCCGGCCACATCGCGGCGCCGTTCGCCGGGGTGGTCACCGTCAATGTCAACGCCGGTGACGCCGTCGAGAGCGGCCAGACAATCGCGACGATCGAGGCCATGAAGATGGAGGCGGCGATCACCGCGCCCAAGGCGGGAACCGTGGAGCGCGTGGCGGTTTCGGCGACCGCTCAGGTCGAGGGTGGTGACCTGCTGGTGGTGGTCAACTGACGCGCATCATTGCCGGTTCGGCGGGCGGCCGGCGGATCGTGGTGCCGCCGCGCGGCACCCGGCCCACGACCGATCGCGTGCGGGAATCGCTGTTCAACGTGCTCGCCGCGCGGCTCGACTTCGCCGGTCTGGCGGTTCTGGACCTGTTCGCGGGGTCGGGGGCGCTGGGCCTGGAGGCGTTGTCGCGCGGTGCCCAGAAGGCGTTGTTCGTCGAATCCGCTGCGCGCGCGGTGGGTGTGATCGAGGCGAACATCAAGGCACTGGGTGTCTCGGGCGCCACTGTGCGACGCGGCACGGTGAACGCCGTGCTGTCGGCCGGGGCCGTGGGGCAGTTCGATCTGGTGTTCGCCGATCCGCCCTATGACGTGAGCAGCGCCGAGGTGGGTGCCGTGTTGGAGGCCCTCGCCGGCGGTTGGGTCGCCGACGGCGGGCTCGCGGTCATCGAACGCCCCTCGTCGGCGCAGGCTCTGGAGTGGCCCGCCGGGTGGGAGCCGTTGAAGGCGCGCCGCTACGGCGACACCACGGTGGAGTTCGCCGAGCGCGTCATCGCGTGATCGACAGCAGCAGGCGCACCAGTTCGGCCTGCCGGTGTGTGTCGGTCTTCTCGAAGACCCGCTGCAGGTGGCTCTTGACCGTGGCCAGCGACACCGAAAGCTCTTCGGCAATCGGTGTGAGGCCGTCGCCGCGCAGCACCCGCACCGCGACCTCGGCTTCGGCCGGGGTGAGGCCAAAGAGCCTGCGCAGCAGCGCGGCCGGCGGATCGATCTGCTGGTCGGGATCGACGATGATCACCAGGGCCCGCGGCTGGCGCGGTTCGACCACCTCCGAGGGCAGCACGTGGACGACATAGGGCCTGCGGCCGGACGGGCGCGCGCACAACAGCGAATCCCCACCACGCACTCCGGAGGCATTCCCGGCCGCGGCGCCCCCGACGCTGCGCGCCAGGCGCGCCGTCGTGGCACTGTGCCCGGTCTCAATCCGGCCACCGGAAAGCGTGAGCCCGTCATCGGCGGTGAGTATCTCGGCGGCCGCCGAATTCATGTGGACAACAGCGGAATCGGCCGTCACGACCGCGACGCCGTGCCGGACGCTGTCGGCCGCTGCGGCGACGTCGGAAGCGCTGATCGCGCTGTCGCGCAACGCATGTTCGGTGCGCAGGGCCTGCTGAAGGTGGGGGACAAGGGCATTGACCACCTTGATGCGCTCCGGGGTCGCGAAGCCCTCATCGGTCGCGGAGTTGGCCACCAGGAACGTCGCCGTGGCCGGACCGCTGCGCAGGCGGACGAACAGGCCGTCGTCCATATGGTTGGGGCGCATCCAGTCGGCGTCGAACTCGGAGCGGGGATTCAGCGCCCGTAGTGGTGCGGTGGGGCTCAGTCGCCCCACTGGGCCGCGCTCCACCGCCTCAAGGATGTAGTCGAGCTTGGCGTAGTACTCGATGTAGGCCTGACCCACTTCCGGAGGCAGATTGGCCACCTTGACGGTGCGGTCGATCTCGCCGCCGAGGACCACCGCGGAACTGTGGGCACCCAGGGTCGAACTGATGTCGCTGATCGCCGACAGCCAGGTCTGCGGGGTCAGTGCCGCGCCGTAGACACCGGTGACCATCCGGGAAAAGTCATCGAGTGTAACCATGGGCCTCCAGAGCCACCGCGCCTGTGCAGACTTTAGTGGATTTCAACCGTTCGGATGAGGCGTCGGAGCACCTAGAGGTGTTGGTTGACTCTGACGGCTTTGGCGGCCGATTTGTCGTGGGGGGCTGTGGCCGGTGGCCGACGAAGGTTCGGGGGCAGCCTTCGGCGGCCGCCTGCTAGCGTCGTCACCCATGAGTGGCGCCGTCTGCCCCGGATCCTTTGACCCCGTCACCCTCGGACACCTCGATGTCTTCGAACGGGCGGCCGCGCAGTTCGACGAGGTGGTCGTCGCGGTCCTGGTGAACCCCAACAAAAAGGGCATGTTCAGCCTGGACGAGCGCATCGAGTTGATTGAAGAGGCCTGTGCGCACCTGCCCAACCTGCGGGTGGAGTCGGGGCAGGGCCTGGTGGTCGACTTCGTAAGGGCGCACGGACTGACGGCCATCGTGAAGGGCCTGCGGACCGGCACCGATTTCGAATACGAACTGCAGATGGCGCAGATGAACCGGCACGTCGCCGGGGTGGACACGTTCTTCGTGGCCACCGCGCCGCAGTATTCGTTCGTGTCGTCGTCGTTGGCCAAGGAGGTCGCGACCCTCGGCGGCGATGTCACGGCCCTTCTGCCGGACGCGGTCAACCGGCGTCTGCAGGACAAACTGCGCGCTCGCTGACCAGAAATACTCGACACACCGGCGCCGCCAACGCAGTCACAGGCGTAACACCAGGCACACTTGTAACAACGACTAAGCCTGGAGGGTGCGCCGTGTACCGAGTCTTTGAAGCGCTTGACGAACTGAGTGCCATCGTCGAGGAGGCGCGTGGTGTGCCGATGACGGCCGGTTGTGTGGTTCCCCGCGGCGACGTCCTGGAACTGATCGACGACATCAAGGACGCCATCCCGGGCGAACTCGATGATGCCCAGGACGTGCTCGACGCACGCGACGGCATGCTGCACGACGCGCGTCAGCACGCCGACGGCATGGTGGCGTCGGCGACCACGGAGGCCGAGTCCACGCTCGGCCATGCCCGTGCCGAGGCTGATCGCCTGCTGTCGGATGCCAAGTCGCAGGCCGACCGCATGGTGGCCGAGGCCAGGGCGCACTGCGACCGGATGGTCGGCGAAGCGCGCGAGGAGGCCAGTCGGTTGGCGGCCAACGCCAAGCGCGACTACGAGGCCAGCCTCGGACGGGCCAAGGCCGAGGCCGATCGACTGGTCGAGAGCGGAAACCTGTCCTATGAGAAGGCCGTTCAGGAGGGCATCAAGGAGCAGCAGCGCCTGGTGTCGCAGACCGAGGTGGTCAACACCGCGACCGCCGAAGCCACCCGCCTCATCGACACCGCACACGCCGAGGCCGACCGCCTGCGCGGCGAATGCGACATCTACGTCGACAATAAGCTCGCCGAGTTCGAGGATTACCTCAACGGCACCCTGCGGTCGGTCAGCCGGGGCCGTCACCAGCTTCGGACCGCCGCGGGCACGCACGACTACGTGCAGCGGTAGCGGGGAGAATCCCTCAGAGTTGGCCGTGCCGAGGCGGTTTCGTCCCCGACAGGGTGAACCGGCCGATGTGCTGAAGCTTCCACCTGCTGGCGTCGTGCAGCGTGTGGGTGCGCGCATCACGCCAGAACCGTGACAGGTTCGCGGCACCGGACGCGCTGCGCGTGCCGCCGAGTTCGAACAGCACACTCGAGGCGTCCAGGGCGGCCTTGGTGGCGGCCACCTTCGCGATCGCCACGGCCACCGACGCCTCGGCCGCGCTGTCCTCGTGCAGGTTCGCGGCGGCGGCGTCCACCAACTGAGCTGCCCGCACCAGCAGGGCCTCCGCGGCGCGCACCGTCACGGTGAGCTCACCGGCGGCCTGAATCAGCGTGGGATCCTCGACCGCGCTCTCCACGCCCGCCTCGAAATGCGGTCGCGCCTTGGCAGCTTGGCGTACGCCCTCTGCCAGGGCCCCCGTCGCGATACCGACGTCGAGGGCGGCGTGCAGAAGCTGGGCACGGGCACCGTAAGTGCTCACGGTGTCGAAGATCGGTGTGAAAGGCACGACGTGCTCGGCGGGCACCCGGACGGCGTCGAGCGTCACGGTGCCCGACGCGGTCGTGCGCTGCCCCATACCATCCCAGTCGTCGACGATCGTCACGCCGACCGCGTCGGCGGGAACGAAGGCGACGGCCTTGGGCGTCGAAGCGCATGTCTGCTCGTCGGCCGTCGTCACCAACGACGCGCGCACCACCAGCCAATCGGCGAAAAGCGATCCCGTGCAGTAGAACTTGCGGCCGTTGAGCATGTACCCGCCGGACCCGTCGGGCACCAGGGAAGTGGCGTCGACGTTGATCGGGTGCGGCCCACGCTCGGTTTGGGCGTTCGCGAACATCGCGCCGTCACGCACCAGGTCGTAGAAGAACGC
This sequence comes from Mycolicibacterium confluentis, assembly GCF_010729895.1. Lineage (NCBI taxonomy): Bacteria > Bacillati > Actinomycetota > Actinomycetes > Mycobacteriales > Mycobacteriaceae > Mycobacterium > Mycolicibacterium confluentis. Next base: position 3,167,153 of record NZ_AP022612.1, on the reverse strand, counting down.
CTGCTGCTCCCGCGTGCCCTGCAGGCGGAGAGCCTCCAGGAACGTGTAGTGCGAATGCGGGATCTGCGCCAACGAGGGGTCGGCCTCCGCGATCAGCCGGAAGACCTCGGCCAGAACCGTTGCCGGGGCGTCGATTCCGCCGAACTCGACCGGCACCGACAACGCCAACAGCCCGGCGTCGGAGAGCGCGCGCACCTGTTCGCCGGGCAACTCCCGCTCGGCGTCGCGGAGGTTCGCGGCCGTCGCGAAGTCTTCACTCAGGCGGGCCGCGGTGGCCAGTGCCTCCTCAGCGGAGGAGATTCGTGTCACGGCAACCTGTGCCGTCATCGTGCGGCGCCGACGAACGGAATCGACACATGGGAGCCACAGTCGGCGCCCTGGTCGAACAGTCCGCGCTCGCGCAGGATGGGCACGACGCCCTCGCCGAACCAGAACAGTTCTTCGAGGTGCGGGTAGCCCGAGAAGATGAACTCGTCGATGCCGATCGCGGCGTATTCGGCGATCCGATCGGCGACTTCGGTGTGGCTGCCCACCAGTGCGGTGCCCGCGCCGCCACGCACCAGGCCCACACCGGACCACAGGTTCGGCGCGATCTCGAGGCTGCGGGCGTCGTGCCAGGAACCGTCGGCGCGGTTGGCCTCATGCAGGGCCAGCATGCGCTTCTGGCCCTCGGACTGGCTGCGCGCCAGACCTTCCTGGGTCTTGCGCACGACGTCCTCGTCGAGGGCGGCCACCAGGCGGTCGGCCTGTGCCCATGCCTCATCGGAGGTGTCGCGCGAGATGGTGTGCAGTCGGATGCCGAAGCGCACCGTGCGGCCCTCGGCCTCCGCGAGGCCGCGGATCCAGGCGACCTTCTCGGCCACGGCCTCGGGCGGCTCGCCCCAGGTCAGATAGACGTCGGAATGCCGGGCGGCGACGGGGCCCGCCGCGGCCGAACTGCCGCCGAAGTACAGCGGCGGAATGGGGCTGGGCGGCTTGGCCAGCGCGGCCTCTTCGACGTCGATGTAGTCGCCCTTGAGGGTCACGGTCTCGCCGGCCCACAGCCGACGCACGACCTCGAGGAACTCGTCGGCGCGGTGGTAGCGCGCATCCTTCTCGAGGTGGTCGCCGAACGAACGCTGTTCGTGGGCCTCGCCGCCGACGACGACGTTGAGCAGGATGCGGCCCGGCGCGTGGCGCGCGAACGTCGCGGCCATCTGCGCGGACAGCGTGGGGCTGATGAGGCCGGGCCGGAACGCCACCAGGAATGCCAGCGACGTGGTCTCGCGCGCCAGCAGCGCCGCGGTGACGAAGGCGTCCTCGCACCAGGCGCCGGTCGGGATCAACGCACCGGTGAAACCGAAGGTCTCGGCAGCGCGCACGATCGACGCCAGATAGTCGATGGACGCGTCGCGGTCACCGCCGGCCGCGCCGGCAGGCGTGCCGTGGCCGCCCCCGACGATCGAGCGGCTGTCGCCGTAGGTGGGCAGGAACCAGTGCAGCTTGAGGGACACGAACCATCCTTTCGAGGCGGAGCTCCCATTGTGGTGTGCGGACGCGCCACAGGGTTCCACAGTGGGAGTGACGCTCGCTACACGCAGACGCATTGCGAACGGTCAGACCTCACACGCGCCGTGGGGCGAGAAAAAATCAAGTTGATTTCTACTGTGTCGACATCGGCTGGCCTGGGCGGTCGGCGCTTTTTCCCAAGTAGAATCGGAGGCTATGTCTGGAGCACGAGCAAAGGCCGCGCAGCGCCATCCGAAGTCGGTGCTGTCGATCGACGTATCTCGACTGGGTCGACGACCGGGCTCCATGATGACGTACACCGAGACCGTTCCCAGCCCGTCGCGCATCGGTCTGGACCTTGTCGCGATCGCCGAGGGTGCGCCGATGGACCTCGATCTGCGTCTTGAATCAGTCTCCGAGGGCGTGCTGGTCACCGGAACCGTGACGGCACCGACCGTCGGCGAGTGCTCGCGCTGCCTGGAGCCGACGTCGGGTTCGGTCACCATCGGGATCACCGAACTGTTCGCCTACCCCGACAGCGCAACCGAGGCCAGTACCGAGGCCGACGAGGTCGGTCACGTCATCGACGACTCCGTGGATCTCGAGCAGGTCATCATCGACACCGTCGGAATCGAACTGCCGCTCTCGCCCGTGTGCAGCACGGACTGCCAGGGCCTGTGTCAGCACTGCGGCGTGCCGCTCGCCCAGGCCGAGCCCGGCCACTCCCACGACGTGATCGATCCGCGCTGGGCCAAGCTGGCGCAGTTGGAAGTCACAGAGCCGGGCCAGGATTCGTGATGGACGAGGCCCGGCGGCCACTGCTCGACGCACTCGGCGTGACGTTGCCCGATGAACTGCTGACGTTGGCCCTGACGCACCGCAGTTATGCCTACGAGAACGGCGGACTGCCCACCAATGAGCGCCTCGAGTTCCTCGGCGACGCGGTGCTCGGCCTGACCGTGACCGACGAACTGTTCCACCGCCACCCCGATCGTTCGGAGGGGGATCTGGCCAAACTGCGCGCCAGCGTGGTGAACACGCATGCCCTGGCCGACGTCGCGCGCGACCTGACCGAGGACGGGCTGGGGTCCTACCTGCTGCTGGGGCGCGGTGAGATGAACACCGGCGGGGCGGACAAGTCCAGCATCCTGGCCGACGGCATGGAATCGCTGCTCGGCGCGGTCTACCTCCATCACGGCATCGACATCTCCCGTCAGGTGATCCTGCGCCTGTTCGGCCCCCTGATCGACACCGCGCCGACACTGGGCGCGGGCCTCGACTGGAAGACCAGCCTGCAGGAACTCACGGCGGCACGCGGCATGGGTTCCCCGATCTACCTGGTCACCTCGACCGGTCCGGACCACGACAAGCAGTTCACCGCGACCGTCGTGGTGATGGACGTCGAATACGGTGCGGGCGTGGGCCGGTCCAAGAAGGAGGCCGAGCAGAAGGCCGCCGCGACAGCGTGGACGGCGTTGGACCAGGCCTGATATGCCCGAACTCCCCGAGGTGGAAGTCGTCCGCCGCGGCCTCGCCGAACACGTCGTGGGGCGGACGCTGCGTGCCGTGCGGGTGCACCACCTGCGGGCGGTGCGCCGCCACGAGGCCGGTCCCGCAGACCTGACCGCGCGACTGCTCGACGCCCAGATCACGGGAACCGGTCGGCGCGGGAAATACCTGTGGCTGCTGCTTGCCGACCAGGACGGGGTGGGGGAGCAGGCGCTCGTGGTGCACCTCGGGATGAGCGGGCAGATGCTGCTCGGGCCCGTGCCCCGCAGCGACCACGTGCGCATCGCAGCCCTGCTCGACGACGGCACGGCGCTGAGCTTCGTGGACCAGCGGACGTTCGGCGGCTGGCAGCTGGCGGACCTCGTCGAGGTCGACGGCAGTGCCGTGCCGGTCCCCGTCGCCCACATCGCGCGCGATCCGCTGGATCCCCTGTTCGACCGCGATGCTGTCGTGAAGGTGTTGCGCCGCAAGCATTCTGAGATCAAGCGTCAACTTCTTGATCAGACCGTGGTGTCAGGAGTCGGCAACATCTACGCCGACGAGTCGCTGTGGCGGGCCAAGGTCAATGGCACCCGCATCGCGGAGACGCTGAGCCGGGCCAAGCTGGCGCAGGTGCTCGACGCGGCCGCCGAGGTGATGCGCGAGGCGCTGGCCCAGGGCGGCACATCCTTCGACTCGCTGTATGTGAACGTCAACGGGGAGTCCGGATACTTCGACCGGTCGCTGGACGCCTACGGGCGCGAGGGGGAACCATGCCGGCGGTGCGGAGCCATCATCCGCCGGGAAAGGTTCATGAACCGCTCGTCGTTCTACTGTCCACGCTGCCAACCCAAACCGCGCCAAATCACACCGCGAGCGTCCGCAGCGGTACGCAACACGCCGCCGAAAACCGTACCGACACGGGCGGTCGGCGGAGAGCAGAGGAGCACGTCATGACCAAACTGTGGGTCGAACGCACCGGCACCCGCCGCTACACCGGGCGCAGTTCCCGGGGCGCCGAGGTGCTCGTGGGTTCGGAGACCGTCGATGGCGTCTTCACCCCCGGTGAGTTGATGAAGATCGCGCTCGCGGCCTGCAGTGGCATGGCCAGCGATGCACCGTTGTCGCGGCGCCTCGGCGACGACTACGACGCCACCATCGAGGTCACGGGTGCGGCCGACCGCGAGCGTGAGGTCTACCCCCTGCTGGAGGAGACCCTGAAGATCGACCTGTCGGGACTGACCGAGGCAGACGCCGAGCGGCTGCGCATCGTCGTCAACCGCGCGATCGACCAGGTCTGCACCGTGGGCCGGACGCTGAAGGCCGGCACGCAGGTGACCTTCGACATCGACGACCACCGACCGTGACCGAGGAGCCGCAGGTCCGGCTGACCGCCTGGGTGCACGGCTACGTGCAGGGCGTGGGTTTCCGCTGGTGGACGCGGTCTCGGGCGCTCGAGCTGGGGCTGACGGGCTACGCCAAGAACCAGGCCGACGGCCGCGTCCTGGTGGTGGCGCAGGGGCCGCGGCGGGCGTGCGAACAGCTGCTGGAACTGCTCGGTGGCCCCGCCACTCCCGGCCAGGTGGACAAGGTCATCTCCGATTGGTCGGAGAACATCGAGCCGATCCAGGGTTTCGCTGAACGCTGAGCTGACCGGGGCCGGTACGCTGGCCTGCCATGCACCTCAAGAGTCTGACGCTGAAGGGGTTCAAGTCCTTCGCCGCGCCGACGACTCTGCGCTTCGAGCCCGGGATCACCTGCGTCGTCGGCCCCAACGGTTCGGGTAAGTCCAACGTCGTCGACGCCCTGACCTGGGTGATGGGCGAGCAGGGCGCCAAGACGCTGCGCGGCGGCAAGATGGAGGACGTCATCTTCGCCGGCACCTCGACGCGCGCGCCGCTGGGCCGCGCCGAGGTCACCCTCACCATCGACAACTCCGACAACGCGCTGCCCATCGAGTACTCCGAGGTGTCGATCACGCGCCGGATGTTCCGCGACGGCGCCGGTGAGTACGAGATCAACGGCAGCAGCTGCCGCTTGATGGACGTCCAGGAACTCCTGTCGGACTCCGGCATCGGTCGTGAGATGCACGTCATCGTCGGTCAGGGCCGCCTCTCGCAGATCCTGGAGTCCCGGCCCGAAGACCGCCGCGCCTTCATCGAAGAGGCCGCCGGTGTGCTCAAGCACCGGAAGCGCAAGGAGAAGGCGGTCCGCAAGCTCGACGCGATGGCGGCCAACCTGGCCCGGCTGACGGATCTGACCACCGAGTTGCGTCGTCAGCTCAAGCCGCTGGGCCGCCAGGCCGAGATGGCGCGCCGCGCGCAGACCATCCAGATGGACCTGCGCGATGCGCGACTGCGGTTGGCCGCCGACGACCTGGTGACCAGACAGGCCGAGTTCGACGGCGTCGGCGGCACCGAGGCGGCCCTGCGCAGGGACCACGAGGAGGCCGTCGAGCGGCTCGCGGTGGCCACCGACGAGTTGACCGAGCACGAGACCGCTGTGGCCACGCTGAGCGAGCGGGCCGACCATGCGCAGCAGACCTGGTTCCGGCTCTCAGCGCTGGCCGAGCGGGTCAGTGCGACAGTGCGCATCGCCAGCGAGCGCGCCCAACTGCTGGAGGCTCAGCCGGTGCACACCGGTGGCCGCGACCCCGACGAACTCGAGGCCGAAGCCGACGCGATCGCCGAGCAGGAGCAGGAACTGCTGGCCGACCTCGAAGAGGCCCGGATTCGGCTCGACGGCGCCCGCTCGGCGCTGGCCGATGCCGAACGCGTCGCGACCGAGGCTGAGCGCGCCCATCTTGCCGCGGTGCGGGCCGAGGCCGATCGCCGTGAGGGGCTGGCCAGGCTGTCCGGTCAGGTCGAGACCATGCGGGCCCGCGTCGAATCGATCGACGAGCGGGTGGCTCAGCTGACCGAGGGCATCGAGGAGGCCGCGTCCCGGGTCGAGGTCGCCAGGGCCGAGTTCGAGACCGTGCAGAGCCGCGTGGGCGAGCTGGATGAGAGCGAGGTCGGCCTCGACGAACACCACGACCGCACCGTGGCCGCGTTGCGCTTGGCCGATGAGCGGGTCGCCGAACTGCAGACCGCCGAGCGTGCCTCCGAGCGGCTCGTCGCCTCGCTGCTGGCCCGCATCGACGCGCTCGCGGTGGGCCTCGACCGCAAGGATGGCGCCGCCTGGCTCGCCGAGAACCATTCCGGGGACGGACTTTTCGGAACGGTCGCCAAGCTGCTGAAGGTGCGGCCCGGCCACGAGACCGCGTTGGCCGCGGTGCTGGGCACCGCTGCCGATGCGATGGCCGCCGAGAACCCGCACGCCGCGCGCACGGCCGTCGAGGCGCTCAAGGCGGCGGACGGCGGACGCGCGGCGATCGTCGTCGGAGACTGGCCGGTGCCGGCCCGCGCCACCGGTGAACTGCCCGCCGGAGCCCAGTGGGCGCTGGACCTGATCGAGGCACCGGACCGGCTGCGAGGAGCGATCACGGCACTGCTGGGCGATGTCGTCGTGGTCGGCGACCTGAACTCCGCGGTGGACATCGTCGCGAAGCAACCGCAGCTTCGTGCCGTGACCGCGGACGGTGACCTGGTGGGACCGGGGTGGGTGACGGGCGGATCGGACCGCAAGCCGTCCACCCTCGAGATCGCCACCCGGATCGAGACGGCCCGCGACGAACTCGCGGCGGCCGAGACGCAGTCCGCGGAGTTGTCCGCGGCGTTGGCCGGTGCGGTCGCGGAGCAGGCAGCCCGCTCCGACGCCGCCGAGCAGGCGTTGGCCGCCCTCAACGAGTCCGACGCCGCGATCTCGCAGATCTACGAGCAGTTGGGTCGGCTGGGGCAGGAGTCCCGGATCGCCGACGAGGAGTTCCGCAGGCAGATGGACCAGCGCGCCGAACTCGAGTTGAGCCGCGCGCAGACCGTCGCCGAACTGACCGAGCTTGAGACGCGGCTGCACAACGCCCAGGACATCCCGGCCGAGGACGTGTCCGAACCGGTCGACCGGGAGCTGTTCACCGCGGCGGCCGACGAGGCCCGCAGCGCCGAGGTCGAGGCCCGACTCACCGTGCGCACCGCCGAGGAGCGCGCGAATGCCGTTCGGGGCCGGTCTGATTCACTGCGCCGAGCCGCGGCCGCCGAACGTGAGGCACGCGAGCGGGCGCAACGCGCGGCAGCCGCACGGGAGCATGCGGCCGCAGTGGCCGCGGCGGTGGCGGAGTCGGGTCGCGCGGTCGCCGCGCGGTTGGCCGTGGTGGTGGCCGCGGCGTCGGCATCCCGCGATCAGTTGGCCGCCGAACGGCAGCGCCGTGCCGCCGCGTTCACGGCGGCCCGCGAAGAGGTCGATGCGCTCAACACCCGCATCTCGGCGCTCACCGACTCGCTGCACCGCGACGAGATGGCCAAGGCGCAGGCCGCCCTGCGCATCGAACAGCTTGAGCAGATGGTGCTCGAGCAGTTCGGCATGGCCGCGGCCGACCTGGTCGCCGAGTACGGTCCGCAGGTCGCGCTGCCGCCCACCGAGCTGGAGATGGCCGAGTACGAGCAGGCCCGCGAGCGCGGCGAGCAGGTGACCGCGCCCGCGCCCATGCCGTTCGACAGGCCCACCCAGGAACGCCGGGCCAAGCGCGCCGAGAAGGAACTGGCCGAACTGGGCCGGGTCAACCCGCTGGCACTCGAGGAGTTCGCGGCGCTGGAGGAGCGCTACAACTTTCTGTCGACACAGCTTGAGGATGTCAAGGCCGCGCGCAAGGACCTGCTGGACGTGATCGAGGACGTCGACAAGCGCATCCTGCAGGTGTTCGCCGAGGCCTACGCCGACGTCGAACGTGAGTTCAGCGACGTGTTCTCGTCGCTGTTCCCGGGTGGAGAGGGCAGGCTGCTGCTCACCGACCCCTCGGACATGCTCACGACGGGCATCGAGGTGGAGGCGCGCCCACCAGGCAAGAAGGTCAAGCGTCTGTCCCTGCTGTCCGGCGGCGAGAAGTCGTTGACGGCGGTCGCCATGCTGGTCGCGATCTTCCGGGCCCGGCCGTCGCCGTTCTACGTCATGGACGAGGTCGAGGCCGCGCTCGACGACGTCAACCTGCGCAGGCTCATCGGCCTGTTCGAACAGCTTCGGGACCGTTCGCAGCTGATCGTCATCACCCACCAGAAGCCGACCATGGAGATCGCCGACGCGCTCTACGGCGTCACCATGCAGGGCGATGGCATCACGCAGGTGATCTCGCAGCGGATGCGCGGTCAGGAACTCGTCAGCTCCGCTTAGCGGCGCTGCGAGTCCACGGGCGCGAGCCTCGCCAGGTTCCGCACCGACCGCCGGACATCCGACTCCAGGACTTTGGCCACCAGGCGGCCGACCGGCCCGGACAACAGGCCGCCGCCCAGGTCGGCGATCAGGTGCAACGTCGACCCGGGGTCCTCATCGGAGACCGTCATCGTCAGCCGGATCTGCACGCCGCCTCGGCCGTGGCCCCGCATGTCGATGCACCGCGGTTCGTCATAACCGACCACCGCCCACGTGATGACGTTGCGAAACCCCTTGACCTTGATCAGCGACGAAACCTCTGTGCCCTCGGCCACCTCGTCGGGCACCGGGCCCTTCCAGCCGCCGAAGATCGTCAGCCATTCGTCGAATCGCCGCAGGTCCGAGGCCAGCGCCCAGGCCTGCGTTGGGGTCAGGGTCGAGGATTGGGATACGTCAACGGTTGCCATGACTGCCCGGGTACCCACTTTGCCCGGACGCGCTGAAACAATGGCGGGGTGTCAGAAGGTCTCTGGATCGCTGTAGCGGTCGTCGCTGTCCTGGTCATCGCTGCGCTCATCGTCGGCCTGGTGCGCTATCGGCGCAGCAGAATCAGCCTGCCGCCGACGGAGGCCGACAAGTCGATCGACCGCTCCGGCGGTTACACCGCGGGTTCGGGCATCACGTTCAGCCGCAGCGAGGACCAGATCCCCGTCATCGGTGACGACGCCGAGATCCCCCGGGACGCGCCCAAGCGCACCATCTCCAACGTTCAGCTGCCCGAAGCCGACGTGGCACCCGCGCCCGTGCCCACCCCTGAACCCGAGGTGGTCCCTGAGCCCGAGCCCGAACCTGCGCCGATCCCGACCCTGGAGCCCGCGCCGGTCCCGATTCCCGAGCCGGCCCCTGCCGTCGAACTCGACACCATTGCCCCCATCGAGGGTCGCCTCGACCGGCTGCGCGGGCGGCTGGCCAAGTCACAGAACGCGCTGGGCAAGAGCATGCTGGGGCTGCTCGGCGGCGGTGATCTGGATGAGGACTCCTGGCAGGACGTCGAGGACACGCTGCTGATCGCCGACCTGGGCCCGACCGTCACCGCCGCGGTCATGGAACAGCTGAGGGCCAAGGTGGCCGCCAGCGGTGTGCGTACGGGTGCGGACGCCCGTGCGGTGCTGCGAGAGGCGCTGGTGGGGCAGCTGCATCCCGAGTTCGACCGGTCCATCAAGGCCCTGCCCCACGACAATGCGCCTTCGGTGCTTCTGGTCGTCGGCGTCAATGGGACGGGGAAGACGACGACGGTCGGCAAGCTGGCCCGCGTCCTGGTCGCCGACGGGCGCCGCGTGGTGCTCGGCGCCGCGGACACGTTCCGCGCGGCGGCCGCCGATCAACTGGAGTCCTGGGCCTCGCGGGTGGGCGCCGAGGTGGTCCGCGGTCCAGAGGGTGCCGATCCGGCCTCGGTGGCGTTCGACGCGGTCGACAAGGGCATCGTCACGGGCGCCGACGTGGTGGTGATCGACACCGCGGGGCGACTGCACACCAAGACCGGTCTGATGGACGAACTCGGCAAGGTCAAGCGCGTGGTGAGCAAGCGTGCCGCCGTCGACGAGGTGCTGCTGGTGCTCGACGCGACCATCGGTCAGAACGGTCTCGCGCAGGCCAAGGTGTTCGCCGAAGTGGTCGACATCACGGGTGTGGTGCTGACCAAGCTCGATGGAACGGCCAAGGGTGGCATCGTGTTCCGGGTACAGCAGGAACTGGGTGTTCCGGTGAAGCTGGTGGGTCTCGGGGAGGGGGCCGACGACCTCGCGCCGTTCGAGCCGACGGCCTTCGTCGACGCGCTGTTGGGCTGACCGAAACCGCGTTCCCGGGCGCGAAAAGTGCTGTCACAGCGTGACGAAACGTGAGCGTAACGGTCATCGGCGCTGCGTTCACATTGCAGAAACACAACAGAACCACGTGCGAAACCTCGGCAAAAGAGTCTTCTCGTGACGCCGATCCTGTCGGTGCCCATTCCCCGAGGAGGTTCACACAAAGTGGTCTTAGCCTTGCCAGACGACGTATTCCTGCCATTTGGGCCAGACGGCCTGAGTGCCGGTGACACCGCATGGGTGCTCACCGCCGCCGCACTGGTGTTGTTCATGACACCCGGGCTTGCCTTCTTCTACGGTGGCCTGTCGCGGCAGAAGTCAGTCCTGAACATGATGATGATGTCGTTCGGTTCCATCGGCGTCGTCAGCGTCATCTACGTGCTCTGGGGCTACTCGATGTCCTTCTCCTCGGGTCACACCGGTGAGGGGAACTTCGCGGGTATCTTCGACAACCCGTTTGCACTGTTCGGACTCAACCAGTTGACCGAGGTGCGCGAGATCGACGGCGTCGACACCTTCGTCTCCGGTGGATTCGGCACCGTGCCCGCGATCGTGTGGGCCGCCTTCCAGCTGACCTTCGCGGTCATCACCGTCGCGCTGATCAGCGGCGCGGTCGCCGAGCGCATGAAGTTCGGCACCTGGCTGGTCTTCGGTGGTCTCTGGGTCACTTTCGTGTATTTCCCGCTGGCCCACATGGTTTGGGGTGGCGGCCTGCTGTCGGGTTCCGAGAAGGGCATCGCGGCGAAGCTGTTCGGTGTTGACGACGAGGGTGCGGCCAATGTGTCTCCCATCGACTTCGCCGGTGGCACTGTGGTTCACATCAACGCCGGTATGGCCGCGCTGGTGCTCGCGATCCTGCTGGGCAAGCGCGTCGGATTCGGCAAGACCGCGTTCCGCCCGCACAACATCCCGTTCGTGATGCTGGGTGCCGCCATCCTGTGGTTCGGCTGGTTCGGCTTCAACGTGGGCTCCGAGGGTGCCGCCGACATGGCCGCAGGCCTGGTCTGGATCAACACCACCGCCGCCACCGCGGCCGCGATGCTGGCCTGGCTCCTGGTCGAACGCCTGCGCGACGGACACGCCACCAGCGTGGGTGCCGCATCGGGCATCGTCGCCGGCCTGGTCGCGATCACCCCGGCGTGCGGCAACCTGACACCCGTCTGGGCACTGGTCGTGGGTGCCATCGCCGGTGCGCTGTCGGCGCTGGCCATCGGGCTGAAGTACAAGTTCGGCTACGACGACTCGCTGGACGTCGTGGGCGTGCACCTCGTCGCCGGCCTGTGGGGCACCATCTCGCTGGGCTTCTTCGCCACTGAAACCGGCCTGTTCACCGGCGGCGGCATCGAGCAGTTGGTGGTTCAGGTCGTCATCGCGCTGGCGGCGGTCATCTTCACCGCGGTTCTGACGACGATCATCGCCTTCATCGTCAAGCCGCTCGGTTGGCGAATCAGCGAAGAGGCCGAGCACACCGGCATCGATGAGACCGAGCATGCAGAAACTGCTTACGAACTCGCCTGATCGGGAACAATCGACAGTGTCTTGGAAGGGATCAACTAAATGAAACTGATCACGGCGATCGTCAAGCCGTTCACGCTCGAAGATGTCAAGACAGGACTGGAGCAGACCGGCATCCTCGGGATGACCGTCAGTGAGGTCCAGGGTTACGGCCGCCAGAAGGGGCACACCGAGGTCTACCGCGGGGCGGAGTACTCCGTGGACTTCGTGCCCAAGGTCCGCGTCGAGGTCGTCGTCGAGGACTCGGCTGTCGACAAGGTGGTGGACATCATCGTCCAGGCCGCCCGGACCGGCAAGATCGGTGACGGCAAGGTCTGGGTGAGTCCCGTCGACACCGTCGTGCGGGTCCGCACGGGTGAGCGGGGCAGCGACGCCCTTTGATGCGCAACGGTTTCTGACGGTTCTCCGTCGTCCTCGACCTCACCTGACCGGTGAGCGTTGATCGGCAGTTGGAAAGAGGGGACGAATATGGGCCAGAAACCGGAACCCGCCGCCGGAGCCTCCCGTTGGGAGGCGCCGGCGGCCGGCGCGTCCAAGCCCGCGAAAGACCTTGCCGCAGCGGTCAAGAACCTGCTGGCGGGATCCGCGCATCGACTCGATGCCGCCGCACTGCGCGAGGCACTGCTCGACCTGCATGAATTCTGGCTGACCACAAAGGCGACCGAGATCGGAATCACGCCGACCAGTGGTTTCGCCATCGTCGCCACGGGCGGCCTGGGCCGCGGTGAACTCGTGCCGCACTCCGACCTCGACCTGACTCTGCTGCATGACAACATGCCGGCTGAGATCGTCACTCAGGTCGCCGAACTTCTGTGGTATCCGCTGTGGGATGCCAACATTCGCATCGACCACAGCGTCCGCACGGTGCCGGAGGCGCTGCAGGTGGCCGGCGACGACATCTCGGCCGGCCTGGCGATGCTCGAGGCCCGGCACATCGCCGGTGACGCCGAACTGTCCGCACTGCTGATCGGCGGTGCCCGCAGGCAGTGGCGGACCGGAATCGCGGGCCGTTTCGAGGAACTCGTCGCGCACACCGAGGCGCGGTGGCAGCGCAGCGGTGTGATCGCGCACCGAGCCGAGCCCGACCTGAAGTGCGGGCGAGGCGGGCTGCGCGACGTCCAACTCCTCAATGCTCTCGCGATCGCCCAGTTGGCCGACATCTATCCCAGCCGACTGCTGGCCTCACCCATGGGGTCTCTCGGGGATGCGCACCGCGTGCTGCTCGACGTGCGCACCGAGTTGCATCGGGTCTCGGGCCGGGGACGTGACCTGCTGCTGGCTCAGCACGCCGACGAGATCGGTGCTGCACTGCACATCGGCGACCGTTTCGACCTGGCCCGCGCGCTGTCCGACTCGGCCCGCACCATCAGCTACTACGTCGACGCCGGGGTTCGCACGGCGAGGAACGCGTTGCCGAAGCGCGGCTTCGCGGCCTTGCGCAGGCCCGCCCGCCGGCCTCTCGACGAGGGTGTCATCGAGTTCAACGGCGAGGTGATCCTGGCGCGCGACGCGCGCCCCGAGCGTGACCCCGGCCTGATCCTGCGCGTGGCAGCGGCCTCGGCGACCACGGGGCTGCCGATGTCGGCGTCGACACTGAGTCGACTGGCCGCCTCGGCTCCGGAACTGCGCACCCCCTGGCCGCGGCCGGCGCTGAAGGACCTGTTGGTCCTGCTCGCGGCCGGACCCGCAATGGTCACGACGGTTGAGGCGCTGGATCGAACCGGGTTGTGGGGCAGGCTGTTTCCGGAGTGGGGCGCGATCCGCGACCTGCCGCCGCGCGACGTCGTGCACATCTGGACGGTGGACCGGCACCTGGTCGAAACCGTCTCCCAGGCAAGCGCTTTGACCACCAGGGTGTCGCGACCCGACCTGCTGGTGCTGGGCGCGCTGTGTCACGACATCGGCAAGGGCCGGGGAGGTGACCACAGCGTGATCGGTGCCGAACTGGCGACCCAGATCGGCACGCGCCTCGGACTGTGGCCCTCGGACATCGAGATCCTGTCCGCGATGGTCCGTTTCCACCTGCTGCTGCCGGGCACCGCGACGCGAAAGGACCTGCAGGATCCCGAGACCATCGCCGCCGTGGTGGACAGGCTGGGCGGCGATCCGGTTCTGCTCGAACTGCTTGACGCCCTGGCCGAGGCCGATTCGCTGGCCACCGGGCCCGGCGTGTGGGGAGACTGGAAGGCGTCGCTGATCGGCGACCTGGTTCGGCGCTGCCGCCTGGTGATGGCCGGTGAGCCGCTGCCGCACGCCGAACCCATTGACCCGCGGCACCTTTCGCTGGCCACCGAGGTCGGCGGGGTGTACGTCGAGATGACACCCGGCGACAGCACCCGAACCTACAACGTGACCATGATCGCTCCGGATCGGCGAGGCCTGCTGTCCAAGACGGCCGGTGTGCTGGCGCTGAACTCGCTGCGGGTGTACTCGGCGTCGGTCAACAGCCACGAGGGCTCGGCGATCAACTCGTTCGTGGTCGCGCCCCACTTCGGTGATCCACCCGCCGTGGAACTGCTGCGCCAGCAGCTGATTCTGGCGCTAGACGGCGAACTGGACGTAATCGGTGCGCTGCAGCGCCGCGACCGGGAGGCGCAGGATGCCCCGCGCGGACGGGCCGGTGAGGTGCGCCAGGCCGTGCCGATCAACGCGCCCGCGGCACCGCCACGGATCATCTGGCATAGCGGCGCCACGCCCGACCAGCTCACCGTCGAGGTCCGTACGACCGATCGCACAGGCATGCTCGCGGTGCTCACCACCGTGCTTGAGCGGGCCGACGTGGACATCGAATGGGCGCGGGTCACGACGCTGGGGTCCTCGGTGGTGGACGTGTTCGGCATCGTCGGCGCGGACCTCGAGGGCAAGCGCGAAACGCTGGAGCGCGAACTCTACGAAGCACTGCCCGCGCCGCCGCCGGCCAAACCGGCCGAAGAGGCGAGTTGATGCTGTCCGTGCTCGACATCGGCCAGCAGCTAGGCTGGCTGCGTGTTTGAATCCCTGTCCGACCGGTTGACCGGTGCGCTGGCGGGCCTGCGGGGCAAGGGCCGGCTCACCGACGCCGACATCGACGCCACCGCTCGCGAGATCCGTCTGGCCCTGCTCGAAGCCGACGTGTCGCTGCCCGTGGTGCGCGAGTTCATCGCCCGCATCAAGGACCGCGCCAAGGGCGCTGAGGTCTCCGGCGCGCTCAACCCCGCCCAGCAGGTCGTCAAGATCGTCAACGAGGAGCTCATCGGCATCCTCGGCGGCGAGACCCGGCAGCTGGCCTTCGCCAAGACCCCGCCGACGGTCATCATGCTCGCGGGCCTGCAGGGCGCCGGTAAGACGACGCTGGCCGGCAAGCTCGCCAAATGGCTTCGTGGACAAGGGCACACCCCGCTGTTGGTGGCCTGTGACCTGCAGCGTCCCGGCGCCGTCAGCCAGCTCCAGATCGTCGGTGAACGCGCGGGTGTGGACGTCTTCGCGCCGCATCCGGGCACGGCGGCGAGCGCCGCCGTGACCGAGGGTGCGGGCCCGGGCGATCCCGTCGCGGTGGCTGCCGCGGGCCTGGCTGAGGCCAAGGCCAAGCACTTCGACGTCGTGATCGTTGACACCGCGGGTCGCCTCGGCATCGACGATGTGCTGATGGCGCAGGCCGCCGCGATCCGCGACGCCGTGCAACCCGACGAGACGCTGTTCGTGCTGGACGCCATGATCGGCCAGGATGCCGTCGCCACCGCCGAGGCGTTCGGCGCCGGCGTCGGCTTCACCGGTGTGGTGCTGACCAAGCTCGACGGTGACGCGCGCGGTGGCGCTGCGCTGTCGGTGCGTGAGGTCACCGGCGTGCCGATCCTGTTCGCGTCGACGGGCGAGAAGCTCGAGGACTTCGACGTCTTCCACCCCGACCGGATGGCCAGCCGCATCCTCGGCATGGGCGATGTGCTGAGCCTGATCGAGCAGGCCGAGCAGGTCTTCGACGCGGAGAAGGCCGAGGAGGCCGCCGCCAAGATCGGCTCCGGTGAACTGACGCTGGAGGACTTCCTCGAGCAGATGCTCGCGATCCGCAAGATGGGGCCGATCGGCAACCTGCTGGGCATGCTGCCCGGCGCCGGGCAGATGAAGGACGCCCTGGCCGCCGTCGACGACAAACAGCTGGACCGTCTGCAGGCGATCATCCGCGGCATGACCCCGCAGGAGCGCGACGACCCCAAAATCATCAACGCCTCCCGCCGGCTTCGCATCGCGAACGGCTCGGGCGTCAGCGTCTCCGAGGTCAATCAGCTGGTGGACCGGTTCTTCGAGGCCCGCAAGATGATGGCCTCGATGGCAGGCAAGTTCGGCATGCCCGGAGTCGGCGGCCGCAAGGCCAACAACCGCAAGGGCGGCAAGAACGCCAAGGGCAAGAAGGGCAAGGGCAAGGGCAGGGGACCGACGCCGCCGAAGGTGCGCAACCCGCTCGGCGTTCCCGGCGGCTTCCCCGACCTGTCGGGTATGCCCGCCGGCCTCGACGAGCTGCCGCCCGGCCTCGCCGATTTCGACCTTTCGAAGTTGAAGTTCCCGGGACAGAAGTAACCGTGCGGCTGCACCTGCGCGGCATCGGCCTGCCCGACGGCGAACCCGTTGACTGGTGGATCGTCGACGGTGTGTTGTCGGCCGAACCGGTCGCCGACGCGCAGACAGTCTTCGCGGGTGGCTGGATCATCCCCGGCCTGGTGGACGCGCACTGCCATGTGGGCCTCGGCCCGCACGGGATCGTCGAGTTCGACGAGGCCGTCGAGCAGGCCGAGATCGAGCGCGACGCCGGTGCGCTGCTGCTGCGCGACGCCGGATCACCCGTCGACACCCGCAGCTTCGACGACCGTGACGACCTGCCGCGCATCATCCGCGCGGGCAGGCACCTGGCCCGGCCCAAGCGGTACGGCCACGGCATCGCGATCGACATCGAGGACGAGTCCCAGCTGCCGGAGTACGTCGCGCAGCAGGCCCGCTGGGGCGACGGGTGGGTCAAGCTCGTCGGCGACTGGATCGACCGTGGCGTGGGGGACCTGGCCCCGCTGTGGTCCGACGACGTGCTCACCGCGGCCATCGACGCCGCGCACGCCAACGGCGCCCGCGTCACCGCTCATGTGTTCGGCGAGGACGCGCTGCCCGGCCTGATCAGGGCAGGCATCGACTGCATCGAGCACGGCACAGGCATCACCGAGGACATCATTCCGCTGATGCTCGAGCACGGCACGGCGTTGGTGCCGACCCTGATCAACATCGAGAACTTTCCCGGAATCGCCGCTGGGGCAACGAAATACCCGACGTACGCCAAGCACATGCAGGACCTGTACGCCTCGTGTCGGGACCGGGTGGGCGCCGCGCGCGAGGCCGGCGTGCCGATCTACGCGGGCACCGATGCGGGCGGTTTCGTCGCGCATGGGCGGATCGCCGACGAGGTGGAGGCGCTGCGCGGCGTCGGGATGAGCGCCACCGAAGCCCTGGGGGCGGCGTCCTGGGGTGCGCGCGAGTGGCTGGGCCGGCCCGCACTGGCCCACGGCGCGCCCGCCGACCTGATCTGCTACTCGGCCGACCCTCGGGATCCGGGCGTGCTGGCACACCCGGACCTGGTGATGCTGCGCGGTCAGGTGTACCGGAAGCTCACTGCGTGAAACCCCAGTCCAGCAGGCCGATCGCCTGCCCGTAGAGGTCTCCGCTGCCCTTCATCTGGACCACCACGAGACGGCGATTACCACGCTGGGCCGCACCGACGTAGGTCTTTCCGGCCAGGTTGGTGTAGCCCGTCTTACCACCGAGATCGCCCGGATACCGCTGCAGCAGTTCGTTCTGGTTGGCCAGCGTCTTGTAGCCGGTGCGCGACGGGAACTGCGCGCTGGGCTGGCGCATGATGTGCGCGATCAGCGGGTAGGCCAGCGCCGACCGGAAGAGCAGGGCCAGGTCGTGCGGCGTCGTGATGGATTCCCAGCCCGGACCGTCGAGGCCCGACGGTGACATGGCGCGAGTGTTCTTCGCGCCCAGGCTCTGTGCCTTGGCCGTCATCCGGGCGATCGCCGCGCGGTAGCCGCCGAGCATGTCGCCGAGCAGGTTGGCCGCGTCGTTGCCCGACACCATCAGCAGACCCTCGAGCAGTTGGCGGGTGGTGTAGGCCTGCCCCGGCACCAGTCCGACACACGAGCACTCCACCTGGGTGTGCACCTGGCTCGCGCGCACGGCCGCGTTGGGGTGCAGATGGTCGAGCACGACCATCGCGAGCAGCACCTTGATGGTGCTCGCCGGTGCGTAGTGGCCGTAGGGGTCCTTGCTGGCCAGGATGGCGCCGGTGTCGATGTCGGCGACGAGCCAGGCGCGGGCCGGGCCGTCGGGCGCCGAGGCCGCCGGGATCCCGGGTTGAGCTGTGGCTGTGCCGGGGAGGACCAGGGTCAGCAGGCAGGCCAGTGCGGCGACCGCCCGGGGAAGGGGTCTGGACGCAGGCACTCGCCGAAGCGTAGGGAGCGCAGGTCAAGTCACGGCCCCGATGCGGTATCGAACCGGCTACAGCACCCCGACGCTGGAACCGCGGCCCAGCCCGAAGCCCCAGTCCAGCAGTGCGCTCGACTGGTCCCAGTAGGTCGGACCGCCCTCTTTGACAAGGCCGTACATCAACGCGACGACCAGGCGCCTGCCGTCGCGCTGGGCCGCGCCGACATAGGTCTTGCGGGCCAGGTCGGTGTAGCCGGTCTTGCCGCCGAGCATGCCCGGATACCGCGCGAGCATCTCGTTCTGGTTGACCAGGACGCGGTCGCCGGACTTGGCGGGGAACACCGCGGAGGGCTGCGCGACGATCTCGGCGAACACCGGATACGCCATGGCACCGCGGAAGATCACCGCGAGGTCGTGCGGGGTGGACCACATCGCGATACCGGGGCCGTCGATGCCCGACGGACTGCCGGCGTTGGTGCCCAACGCTCCGAGTTGGGCGGCCTTGGCGTTCATCTTCGCGACGGCGCTGTCGGCTCCGCCGAGCATGCGCGCCAGGGTGTTGGCGGCATCGTTGCCCGAGGCCAGCAGCAGTCCGTCCAGCAGTTGGCGGGTGGTGTAGGTCTGTCCGGGCGCCACACCCGCGCAGTTGCACTCGACGCGGGTGTCCTCGTCGGTCGCGACGATCGTCGCGTCGAGGGGAACCTCGTCGAGCACGACCTGGGCCAGCAGGGTCTTGATGGTGCTGGCGGGGGCGTGGTGCGCGTTCTCGTTGCGGCCCGCGAGGATTTCACCGGAGTCCATGTCGGCAATAATCCAGGCCACCGCGGGTCCGTCGGGGATCGGCGCCGACCCGGCGGGTTGGACGTTGATGGTGTCCGCGCCGGCCACTGGGGCCACCAGGACCGCACTGAGAAGCATCGCCGCACCCGCGAGAAGTCTGCGCATGGGCCACCAGCCTAAGGCGGCTCAGTACACGTCGCGAGCGTAGCGGTGATCTCGGACCATCTGGTTGAGGTAGGCGTGCGCGTCGTCGGAGTCCAGTGCGCCGGCCTGCGCGATCACCTGATGCAGCGCGGCGTCGACGTCGCGGGCCATCCGGTCGGCGTCGCCGCACACATACAGATGTGCCCCTTCCTGCAGCCACGCCCACAGGTCAGAGGCCTGCTCGAGCATCCGGTGCCAGACGTAATGCTTGGCGGCCCCGGCCTTTCCGTCCCGAGAGAACGCGAGGTCCAGGCGCGTCAGCCCACCGGAGTCCACGAAGCCCTCCAACTCGTCGCGGTAGAGGTAGTGCGTCGCGCGGCGCCGGTCGCCGAAGAACAGCCATGACGAACCCGACGCCGACGTCGCCTGCCGTTCGTGCAGAAAGCCGCGGAACGGCGCGACGCCGGTGCCGGGGCCGATCATGATGATGGGCACGTCCGGGGCGGGCAGGCGGAAATGCTGGTTGGGCCGCAGGTGCACCCGCACGGTGTCGCACCGCTGGGCAAGGAACGTCGAGGCGACACCGCCGTGGCGCCTGCCCGCGTGGACGTAGTGCACGGTGGCCACAGTCAGGTGCACCCGCCGCGGGTCGACGACGGGACTCGAGGAGATCGAGTAGTCGCGGAACTGCAGCGGGCGCAGCGTCTCCACCACCTCGTCGACCCCGAGGTCGGCCCGCCTCACCAGGTCGAGCACGTCATGGCCGTCCACGCCGACCAGGGTCTGCAGGGCCTTCGACGGCGTGCGGATCTCGAGGTGTTCGGTCAGCAGCGTCCCCAGTGGGTGATCGTGGTGTTCGACCTGGTGGTCGGGGCCGACGCCCAGCGCGTCCAACAACTGTTCGACCAGGTGCGGGTCGTTGGTGGCGTGCACCGCAATCGAATCGCCCGCCTGATAGGTGATGCCGGAGTCGCCGAGATCGATCTCGTAGTGGCGGACCTCCTTGTCCGCACCCGGCGCGGACAGCAGTCGGTTCACGACGAGCGTGGCCTCGTACGGGTTGTCGCGGTCCCATCCGGCCAGTTCGGGCCGGGGCGGGGCAGGGGAGGGGGATTCGGAGACGGTGATGGCCGCGGGCGCCTCCGCGTGCAGCGCCTGCACGATCTTGACCATGTCGGCGATCCACACGCCGGAGTCGGGGTCGTAGTGGCCGTCGATCTCCTGGCGGTCCGCCAGCCGGGTGGCGCCGAGACCCTCAAGGCGGTCGTCGAGCAGGCGTCCGGCGTTGCAGAACAGCTCATAACCGGAGTCGCCGAGGGCCAGCACTGCGAAGCTGAGGTGGTCCAGACGGGGCGCGTCGTCGGCGCTGATCGCCTCCCAGAACAGGGCGGCGTTGTCCGGGAACTCGCCATCACCGAAGGTCGAGGTCACCGCGACGAAGTGCGTGACGTCCCGCAGGGCTTCGAGCGGAATCTGGTTGAGCTCGGTCTCGGTCGCCGTGATGCCGATGGCGGTGGTGGCTTCGGCGAACTGCATGGCGACGTACTCGGCGCTGCCCATATCGCTGCCGTAACCGACCATCAGCGAGAACTCGGGCTGATCAGACACTGGAGAACCCCTCACTCAGGCGAACCGCAACTTAGGGTGACCTTACTTAGGTGTCGGGTGCTTGTGGGTGCTCCCTTTTTCGGTTGGCCGGTGTTGAATCGACCCATGCTCAGCCTGGAGGAGATCTCCGACCGCCTGGAGATCCAGCAGTTGCTCGTCGACTATTCGAGCGCGATCGACCAGCGGAGGTTCGACGACCTGGACCGGGTGTTCACCCCGGATGCCTACATCGACTACCGCGTCACCGGAGGCATCGACGGCAGGTTTCCCGAGGTCAAGGCCTGGCTGAAGGACGTGCTACCGAACTTTCCGGCGTATTCCCACATGCTCGGCAACTTCGACATCCGGATCGACGGGGACACGGCCACCGCGCGCACGATCTGCTTCAACCCGATGGTCTTCGACTCCGAGAGCAAGCAGATCCTCTTCGTCGGGATCTGGTACGAGGACGAACTCCTGCGCACCGACCCAGGGTGGCGGATGACCCGGCGGGTCGAGGTGAAGTGCTTCGACAAGCTGCTGTGAGGGCGGCGAGTTCAGCGGTTTTTGTGGCTGCCCCGTGGTCTGGCACAATGGTCGGCTGTCTGCCCTGCGGCTTTCGGCTGGTCCGGATGCGCCGCGCGGCGTCACACACGTAAGGCAAAACCGGATCCGGGCAACCCGCCCGCATCGCTGAATTGCAGCGTGGCAATCGTAGGAGAAGAAGCTTCACATGGCTGTCAAGATCAAGCTCACCCGTCTCGGGAAGATCCGCAACCCCCAGTACCGCATCTCCGTCGCCGATGCGCGCACGCGCCGCGACGGCCGGTCCATCGAGGTCATCGGCCGGTACCACCCGAAGGAAGAGCCCAGCCTGATCGAGATCGATTCGGAGCGTGCGCAGTACTGGCTGGGTGTGGGTGCACAGCCCACCGAGCCCGTCCTCGCGCTGCTGAAGATCACGGGTGACTGGCAGAAGTTCAAGGGTCTGCCGGGCGCCGAGGGCACCCTGAAGGTCAAGGAGCCCAAGCCCAGCAAGCTCGACCTGTTCAACGCCGCGCTGGCCCAGGCTGACGGCGCCTCCGGCGGCGAGGCCACCACGCTCAAGAAGAAGAAGGCGCCGAAGAAGGCCGACGAGGCCGCTCCGGCAGAGGCTGAGGCCACTGAGGCTGAGACCGCCGAGACGCCCGCCGAATGAGCACGGTCGTCGTCGACGCCGTGGAGCATCTGGTCCGCGGAATCGTCGACAACCCTGACGATGTGCGTGTCGACATGGTCACGTCGCGGCGTGGCCGCACCGTCGAGGTGCACGTCCATCCCGACGAT
Source organism: Mycolicibacterium confluentis (assembly GCF_010729895.1). Lineage (NCBI taxonomy): Bacteria > Bacillati > Actinomycetota > Actinomycetes > Mycobacteriales > Mycobacteriaceae > Mycobacterium > Mycolicibacterium confluentis. The sequence continues at coordinate 3,145,278 of NZ_AP022612.1, read as the reverse complement.
CTCGGCAAGGTGATCGGACGCGGAGGACGCACCGCCACCGCGCTGCGCACACTGGTTGCGGGCATCGGCGGTCGGGGCATCCGCGTCGACGTAGTGGACACCGACCAGTAACTTCTTGTGGAGCTGATTGTCGGCCGCGTCGCCAAGGCGCACGGCATCACAGGTGAGGTCGTCATCGACGTCCGCACCGACGATCCCGATTCCCGGTTTGTCGCGGGAAAGACCCTGCACGCCAGGGCTTCTCGCGACAAACCGGCACGGAATTTCACAGTTGAGTCGGTCCGTCCGCATGGGGAACGACTCCTGGTGCGGTTGGTCGGGGTCTCCGACCGCACTGCCGCCGACGCGTTGCGCGGCACGCTGTTCGTGGTCGACTCCGAGGACCTGCCGCCGATCGACGAGCCCGACGAGTACTACGACCACCAACTCGAAGGCCTCGCGGTGCGCACGCTCGACGGTGCCGCCGTCGGCCGCATCGCGGAGGTGCTGCACACCGCGGCGGGGGAGTTGTTGAGCGTGAAGAACGAGGCGGGCAAGGAGATCCTGATCCCGTTCGTCACAGCGATCGTGCCCACCGTCTCGGTGTCGGGCGGATTCGTCGAGATCGACCCGCCCGACGGTCTGCTGAACTTGGACGAGCTGTGAAGATCGATGTCGTCACGATCTTTCCGGATTACCTGAGTCCACTGCGTCAGTCACTGCCCGGCAAGGCGATTGAATCCGGCATCGTCGACCTGGCAGTCCACGATCTGCGTGACTGGACCCACGATGTGCACCGGTCGGTCGACGACTCCCCGTACGGGGGCGGCCCGGGCATGGTCATGAAAGCCCCGGTCTGGGGCGAGGCACTCGACGAGATCTGCACGGACAAAACAGTTCTGGTGATCCCGACCCCGGCGGGACGGCTTTTCGACCAGGCCACCGCCGCGCGCTGGAGCGCTGAGGAGCACCTGGTGTTCGCGTGCGGCCGCTACGAGGGCATCGATCAGCGCGTCGCCGACGACGCGGCGCGCCGGATGCGGGTCGAGGAGGTCTCGATCGGCGACTACGTGCTGAACGGCGGAGAGGTCGCCGCCCTGGTCATGATCGAGGCCGTCGTGCGCCTGATGCCCGACGTGCTGGGCAATCCTGCGTCCCACCAACAGGATTCACACTCCGACGGACTGCTTGAGGGGCCGAGCTACACCCGGCCGCCGAGTTGGCGCGACCTCGATGTGCCGCCGGTGCTGCTGTCCGGTGACCACGCGCGCGTCGCGGCCTGGCGGCATGAGCAGTCCCTGCAGCGGACGCGGGATCGCCGTCCTGATCTGCTGGGTCCGGATCTGCTGGGCGAGAACTAGTCACCGAATCCGGCCGTCGGGGAACATCGTCTTGACGGCTTCGGTGATGGTGGCGCGGGCGGTCGCGTCGTTGGCGGCCTGCAGCGAGTGGATCACCATGACGTAGCGCCTGCCCGGGCCCACGATTCCGGTGGACAGGTGCATCCAGTCGTTTCCGATCAGGGGCATCCAACCCTGTTTGACGGCAACGGGTTCCCCGGACAGGCCGTCGGGGATGCCGAAGCGCTGCGGATAGCCGTCGATGCCGAACGGAGTGGACTGCGCGAGGTTGTTGACGATGATGTTGGCGCGCTCCGGCGGCAGGCCGCCCGTGCCGTTGAGCAGCATGTCGTAGTAGCGCACCAGATCCGGCGCCGAGGTGACGGTGAACCACCAGCCGTCCTGCTCCGGCGGTGCGGTGTCGGTCAGGCCGTAGCGCGCCGCGACCCTCTCGATGATCTCCCCGCCGCCGCCGCGATTCCAGAAGATCTCGGCTGCGTCGTCGTCGGACGAGCGCAGCATGACCTCCAGCGACTCACGGTCCTCGGGCGACAGGTTGGGCTCGCGCATCAGCAGATCGTCGGCGATGAACAGCTTGGCCACGGAAGCCGTGGCCCACTCGCCGTCGCCGACGCTCACCTGCTGGCGGGTTTCGCGATCGAGCACCATGAAGGTGATGTCCGCGCCCTTCTCCGAAGCCTCGGCCACCGACTGGCGAGCGCGCACGTCGAGCCCGTCGAACGTGGGGGACGGGACATGTGGGGCCGCCGCGGGAGTTGCGTCGGTCGGGGCCTTGGGGGCCACCACCGTCAGCTGAGGCGCCTCGGCTCTCCTGTCCGGTGCGCCGTAGACCCGTGCCTCGCACCCCGCGCTGCTGGCCAGCAGCACCCCCGTCAACAACGCCGCCATGCCCCGCACCAGGATCGGGCGCCGACGCATGCTTCTCCTCAAGAGGTTGTGAGGGGCGGAATCGGGGTGCTGCGCTGCCGTCACCCGCCCCTAAAGACTAACCTCGGGGGGTCGAGATCGCGTAGCCGGCCACGGTCTGTCACCATGGTGTTCGGAACTGCTCGCCGGCGGCGATTTCGCTGCGTGCGCGCAATCTGGCACAATTGAGCAGTTGTCCGCGCGGGTTGAGGTTTGATCGCCCGCTGCGCGAGGACAAGACAAGCCCGAACATCGGCTCGGCAACCGCACCGCTCGCCACCAGGCGTCGATGCTGTCCGCCAGCCCGCTACCGCAAGGAAGAGTCACCGATGAACACGCTGGACTTCGTCGACCAGGCGTCGCTGCGCGACGACATCCCAGCCTTTGGCCCTGGCGACACCGTGAATGTGCACGTGAAGGTCATCGAGGGCGCGAAGGAGCGCATCCAGGTCTTCAAGGGTGTCGTCATCCGCCGTCAGGGCGGTGGCATCCGCGAGACCTTCACCGTTCGCAAGGAGAGCTACGGCGTCGGCGTCGAGCGCACCTTCCCGGTGCACTCGCCCAACCTCGACAAGATCGAGGTGGTCACCCGTGGTGACGTCCGTCGCGCGAAGCTGTACTACCTGCGCGAACTTCGTGGCAAGAAGGCCAAGATCAAGGAGAAGCGCTGATCCTCGCGCCTGTCGTGGGCGCGCGTTGCGCGGTCTCATCGGCGTCATCGCTACTCTGATCCCGTGACCGACACCGAGGACTCGGCCAACTCATCGCAATCACCGCCGGAAGGCGACTCCGCGAAGCCGAGCAAGGCGAAATCTGCCCTTCGTGAAGCCGTCATCCTGGTGGTGATCGCGGTCGGCCTCTACTACGTCATGTTGACGTTTGTGGCACGGCCGTACCTGATTCCATCGGAGTCGATGGAGCCCACGCTGCACGGCTGTAACGGCTGTGTCGGCGACCGGATTATGGTCGACAAGGTGTCCTACCGCTTCGGCGAGCCGCAACCCGGCGACGTGGTCGTGTTCAAGGGCCCGCCCTCGTGGAGCGTCGGCTATAAGTCGATCCGGTCCGACAACCCGACAATCCGCACGCTGCAGAACGCGTTGGCGGTCGTCGGCTTCGTCCCGCCCGACCAGAACGACCTGGTGAAGCGTGTGATCGCGGTCGGGGGCCAGACCGTGGAGTGCCGCACCGACACAGGTCTGACCGTCGACGGCAAGCGCCTCAACGAGCCCTACCTGGACCCCGAGACGATGCTGGCCGACCCGGCCCTCATTCCGTGCCTGGGCGGCGAGTTCGGCCCAGTCAAGGTGCCGGAGGACCGGCTGTGGGTGATGGGCGACAACCGCACCCATTCGGCGGATTCGCGGGCGCACTGCACCAGCACGCCCGAGGACTTCCAGAAGGGCCTGATCTGCACCGGCGATCCCACCAACGGGACGATCCCGGTGGAGAACGTGATCGGCAAGGCCCAGTTCATCGCGTGGCCGCCGACCCGGTGGGGCGGAATCAGCTCGCCCAATCCACAACAGGGTGACTGAATGCCCCCGACGAACCGGTGTTGGCCGCCACGGACCGTGATCCGTAAGTCGTCCGGACTGCGGACACTGGAGTCGGCCCTGTATCGCAGCGGTTTGGGGCCGGTGGCCGGGGTCGACGAGGTCGGCCGTGGTGCCTGCGCCGGCCCACTCGTCGTCGCGGCGTGTGTGCTGAGCCCGAATCGGCTGGAGAGCCTGTCGCTGCTGGACGACTCCAAGAAGTTGACCGAGAAGCAGCGCGAGCAGCTTTTCCCGCTGATCCGCCGCTACGCGCTGGCCTACCACGTGGTGTTCATCCCCTCGACCGAGGTGGACCGGCGCGGTGTCCACGTCGCCAACATCGAGGGCATGCGGCGCGCGGTCGCGGGACTGTCGGTGCGGCCCGGTTACGTGCTCTCCGATGGCTTCCGGGTGCCGGGGCTGCCGATGCCTTCGTTGCCGGTGATCGGCGGGGACGCCGCGGCGGCCTGCATCGCGGCGGCCAGCGTGCTCGCCAAGGTCAGCCGCGATCGGCTTATGGTCGAGATGGAGAAAGACTTTCCCGGGTACGGGTTCGCCGAGCACAAGGGCTACAGCACACCGTCGCACTCCGCGGCGTTGACGGCGTTGGGCCCGTGCAGTCAACACCGCTATTCGTTCATCAACGTGCGGCGGGTCGCGGCGCCGTGCGAACCTGAACAGCGCCGCGAGAACGGGTAACCGACAATGGCAGGCAAGACGATCGGACACGAAGGACTGCTGGACAGATGAGCGCTGAGGATCTCGAGAAGTACGAAACCGAGATGGAGCTCTCGCTGTATCGCGAGTACAAGGACATCGTCGGGCAGTTCAGCTATGTGGTGGAGACCGAGCGACGGTTCTACCTGGCCAACAGCGTTGAGCTGATTCCGCGCAACGCCGACGGCGAGGTGTACTTCGAGCTGCGGTTGGCCGACGCCTGGGTGTGGGACATGTACCGGCCGGCGCGCTTCGTCAAGCAGGTGCGGGTGATCACGTTCAAGGACGTCAACATCGAGGAAGTCGAGAAGCCTGAGCTTCGGCTGCCGGAGTAGGTCTTCTGGTTCTCGCAGTTTTCGAGACTCATAGTCTCGGAGTGCGCACCCGGCCTAGGATGGGGCTTGGCCCCAATGGCGTGGCGAAGGGAGCGCTCATGCTCACCCAGTGGATTGAGAAGTGCACCGTCCAGCGCGTGTCGTTGCGGGGTGGCTTGGTTCTGGATCTCGAGGACTACAACGAACTGGTCATCTCGCGTCCGATCCGGCTGACTCTGCCGCCCCTCGACGGTTACCCGGAGGAACAGGTCGTCATCGACCCGTCGCATGTCTCCGTTCAGGAGCGTCCTCTGTTGGATCTCGCGGGTGCGGTGTGCACCGAGGCCTGGTGCAGCGACGAGGGAGCCCTGCATCTGAACTTCTCCAAGGGGCATCGCATCGATGTCGATCCCGACGACAGTGCGACGTCGTGGGAGTTGTACGGAAAGCACCACGGCTACATGGCCTGCCTGCCGCATGGGCGGGTGAAGGTCGTCCGCCATGATCTGCCCGAGGATGAGGACGTCTCCGGCTGACCCGTTCTGGGTTGTGGATGAGTGCGTGACTGTGGACAACTGGGCGGATTCGCCCGTGCGTGAGTGCGAGTTGTCTGTCGTGCGGGTCAGTCTGGGCGCATGGCTGAAATGCAGTGGACGCGTGCGGAGATCGGTGCGCTCGGGGAGGATCTTGCCGTCGAGCATCTCGGCGGTCTCGGGCTGACCGTACTGGTTCGCAACTGGCGCTGCCGCTACGGTGAGCTCGACATCGTCGCGGTCGACAACGATTCGGGCGCAGTGGTTTTCGTTGAGGTGAAGACCCGCACCGGGGACGGGTTCGGTGGCCTGGCGGAGGCGGTCACTCACGCCAAGGTGCGCAGGCTGCGTCGGTTGGCCGGGTTGTGGTTGCAACAGCAGGACCGTCATTGGCCGGCCGTGCGCATCGATGTGATCAGGGTGCGGATCGGCCGTTCGCGCACCCCGGAGATCAGCCATCTGCGGGGGGTGGGCTGATGACGCTGGGGCGGGCGTACTCGATCGCGGTGGCGGGCCTCAACGGTGAGGTTGTCGAGATCGAGGCCGACATCACCAGTGGTCTGCCCGGTGTGCATCTGGTTGGGCTGCCGGATGCGGCGCTGCAGGAGTCCCGTGATCGGGTGCGGTCGGCGATCATCAACAGCGACAGCGAGTGGCCCCAGTCCCGGTTGGTCCTGGCGCTCTCGCCGGCGACCCTGCCGAAGATGGGCAGCGTGTATGACATCGCATTGGCCTGTGCGGTGCTGGCGGCGGGTCTCAAGAAGCAGTGGTCGCAGTTGGACAAGACCGTGCTGCTCGGGGAGTTGGCGCTCGATGGCCGGGTCCGCCCGGTGCGCGGCGTGCTGCCTGCGGTCATGGCGGCCCGTCGTGAGGGCTGGCCCTCCGTGGTGGTGCCCGTCGAGAACCTGCCCGAGGCCAGCCTCATCGACGGTATCGAGGTGCTCGGTGCCCGCACACTGCGGCAACTGAAGGCCTGGCTGGGGGGATCGACGAAGCTGTCCGGGAGGGTCGAGGTGCAGACGCCCGAGGACGAATCGACTGCTGATCTCGCCGACGTGGTGGGGCAGACCCAGGCCCGCTACGCGGTCGAGGTGGCCGCTGCCGGCGGGCATCATCTGATGTTGACCGGACCGCCCGGCATCGGCAAAACCATGCTGGCCCAGCGGCTGCCCGGGTTGTTGCCGCCGCTGTCGCATGACGAGTCGCTCGAGGTCACCGCGATCCACTCGGTCGCCGGGCTGTTGTCGGAGAGCACGCCGCTGATCACTCGACCACCCTTCGTCGCACCGCACCACACGTCGAGCGTCGCCGCGATGGTCGGGGGCGGGGCGGGCATGGCGCGGCCCGGCGCGGTCAGTCGTGCCCACCGCGGGGTGCTGTTCCTCGACGAATGCGCCGAGATCGGCGTCAGCGTCATGGAGGCGTTGCGAACTCCCTTGGAGGAGGGGGAGATCCGGCTCGCGCGCCGCGACGGCGTGGCGCGGTATCCGGCGCGGTTTCAGCTGATCATGGCCGCCAACCCGTGTCCCTGTGCACCCGCTGCCCCGCAGGACTGCATCTGTCCCGGCGGAATCAAGCGTCGCTACCTCGGCAAGCTGTCCGGGCCGCTGCTGGACCGCGTCGATCTGCGGGTGGCGATGAACCCGGTGCGCGCCGGGGCACTGGCCGGCGAGGTCGGGGAGTCGACGGCGGTGGTGCGGGCTCGGGTCGCGGCGGCACGGGAGGCCGCGGCGCAGCGGTGGAGCGTCGTCGGGGTCCGGACCAACGCCGAAGTGCCGGGTCCGGTGTTGCGGCGTTCCTTTCGGCTCAGCCGTGAGGCGATGGCACCGCTGCGCTCCGCGCTGGACAACGGCGCCGTCAGTGTGCGCGGGGCGGATCGATCGTTGCGGGTGGCGTGGTCTCTCGCGGATCTGTCGGGCCGCGATTCGCCCAGCCGTGAGGATGTGGCGACGGCGTTGAGCTTCCGCCAGTCGGGGGCTCCGCGATGACCGACAAGGAGCGCCTGGCCTGGGCCTACCTGTCGCGCGTGGTCGAACCGCCGTGCCCGACGTTGGCGCGGTTGGTCGACGCGGTCGGGCCGATCGAGGCCGCGGGGATGGTCCGCAGCGGCGGCGTCGACGTGGATCTGCGTGATCGCACGCTGGCGCGTCGCGATCTTGACTGTGCGGCAGAGGATCTCGAGACACTGGATCGTCGGGGTGGGCGGCTGGTGACGCCGGTCGATGACGAATGGCCGACGCTGGCGTTCAGGGCCTTTGAGTCCGAGAAGGCCCAGAAGCGGCCCGGGGGTTGGGCCCCGCTGGTGTTGTGGGTGTTGGGGCCGCAGCGGCTGGACGAGGTAGCGATGCGTGCCGCGGCGATCGTGGGTACGCGTGCGGCCACCAGTTACGGCGAGCATGTGGCCGCCGATTTGGCGAGTGGGCTCGTGGAGCGCGATGTGGCGGTGGTGTCGGGCGGCGCCTTCGGCATTGACGGCGCGGCGCACCGTGCTGCGCTGGCCGCCGAGGGTTGCACGGTCGCGGTGCTGGCCGGGGGTGTGGACGTGTTCTATCCGTCGGGACATTCGGCGCTGCTGCATCGAATCGCGAGTGCGGGGTTGATCGTGTCGGAGTATGCGCCGGGCATCCGTCCCGCGCGGCATCGGTTCCTGACCCGCAACAGGTTGGTGGCCGTGCTGTCTGGCGCGACGGTCGTGGTGGAGGCCGGTCTACGCAGCGGGGCGGCCAACACCGCGGCGTGGGCCGAGGCCCTGGGGAGGGTGCGGTGTGCGGTTCCCGGTCCCGTGACGTCGGCCGCCTCGGCGGGCTGCCATGCGCTGTTGCGGTCGGGTGCGCAGTTGGTGTCGCGGAGCGACGAGATCGTGGAGATCGTCGGGCGGATGGGGGAGCTCGCCGAGGATCCGGTGCATCCGCAGACCCCGTTGGATCAGCTCACGGACGCCGAACGTGTGGTGTTCGAGGCGATGCCGGGCCGTGGTGTGGCGACCGTCGAGCAGATCGGGGTCAACGCCGCCATGCCGCCGCAGCGGGTGCTGGGGCCGCTGGCGATGTTGGAGCTTGCGGGGCTGATCTCCCGGGTGGACGGAGGTTGGCAGCTGGTGCGAAAACCGTCGGGGACCTGACCCTGTGACGTGATTCTGCCACTGTTCCGACAACTTCCTGCCAAGTTCGCCGGTGATGAAATCTGTTGGAAGAAAACCCTTCTGGTGTCGGTTGAGCCGTGCAGACAACATGAAAGGTGGGTGTATTCCAATGATGAAGTACACAATCAACGCAATCGCAGCTGGTGCTATGGCCCTGGTGGCCGTGGGTCTGGCCGCTCCGGCCGTCGCCTCCGCGAGTGAGGTGGCAACTGCCGCCGGATACAGCTTGAGTGCCCCGGGCCGTGACTACGGAGACGACTTCGGCGTGCTGGGCGACCGTGGCCCGCGGACCGGTGTTGCAGGTCCTGGATTCGGTTCAGGCACCGCGCGCCGCTGACCCCCACCACATGAGGGGCGCCCCAAATGGGGCGCCCCTCATGCTGTGTCTGCTGGTCGGCTTGTTAGCGCGGTGGACGTGGGTCGTGCCGATCCTCGGGAGTGGGATCTCCGAACCAGCGGTACGGTTCGCGGTCGCCGTATTCGTCGTGCCAGTTCCACCATTCGTAGGGCCGGCTCTGCGGGTAACCCGCTGGCGAGTCCTCCCAGGTCTCCTGCCTGCCCAATGCGGTCATGTCGAGGAAGGCCCACGTGTTGACGAAGGCCTCGTCACCGCGGTTGTTGATGAAGTAGGTGCGGAACACGTCGTCGCCGTCACGAATGAACGCGTTGGTGCCGTGCCAGTCCCGGACGCCGAAGTCGTTGTCGAACGCGTGGTCGTTCTCGTCGGGAATCATGGTGTACCAGGGGATGTTCCAGCCCATTCGGGACTTGATTCTGGCGATGTCCTCTTGGGATCCGCGGGAGGTATAGACGAGTGTGGTGTTGCGGGCGTTGAGGTGCGCCAGGTTGCCGATGTGGTCTGCCATCGGGGAACAGCCCACGCACCCATGCTCGGGCCAGCCGTGCACACCGGGGTCCATGAACGCGCGATAGACGATCAACTGTCGGCGTCCCTCGAACAGGTCGAGCAGTGTCGTTGAGCCCCGCGGTCCCTCGAAGGCGTATTTCCCGTCCACCTTCGTCCAGGGCATTCGGCGGCGCAGGGCCGCGAGCGCATCTCCCGCTCGGGTGTGTTCCTTCTCCTTGGCCAGCAGTGTCTCGTAGGCGGCGTCCCACTCAGTCGCAGTGACGATCTCGGGTTTCATATGTCCTCCGCATTATTCAACTTATATGTTGAATGTTGGATCGGTCCAGCACACCACGGTTGGCGGCTATAGTCAACAAGGTGGTTGAAGATCAGGTGCTGGATCGCGCCTACGCCGCGCTGGCGGATCCGACTCGTCGGGCGCTCCTGGAGGCGCTCCGGCACGGCGATGCGCGTCTCACCGATCTGGCCGCACCATTGCCGATGACCTTCGCGGGGGTCTCCCGCCACGTAGGCGTGCTCGAGCGGGCGGGTCTGGTTCGGCGCGAGATTCGTGGGCGGGAGCACTGGTTCTCGCTCGATCCCCGTGGTTTGACCATGGCGCAGAAGTGGATTGATGAACAGGCTGACTTCTGGTCGGCGCGGGCTGATGCGCTCTCCGACCGCCTGCGGCGGAAGCGGACTCCGTGACCGACGCAGCGACAGTGCGGGTGCGGCGGGTGATGCCCGCCGAGCCCGAGGTCGTGTTCGATCAGTGGCTGGACCCGGAATCCCTTGCCGACTGGATGTGCCCGCGTCCCGTCTTCTGCGTCGCGGTTGCCGTTGAACCCCGGGTCGGGGGAGGCGTGCGCTTTGACCTCGATGACTCCGGGAAGTCGGTCCTGATCGTGGGGCAGTTCCTGGCGATCGACCGTCCGCGACTGCTGCGGTTCACCTGGAGCAACTCAAACTGGGCGGACCCCACCGTCGTGAGCATCGTTGAGGTGACGTTCTCGCCTGTTGCCGATGGGCAGACCCTGATGGCGATCGAGCACACCCTGCTACCGCCCGAGGAGTACGAGAGCTTCCACAGTGGCTGGGAACTCACCTTCGAGCAGTTGGCTGGCGTTCTTCACTGAAGGTATTCCGCTTCGATTCTGCCAGGGGTCGATAATTTCCTGCCAGGCCTTGTGTTGGTGAAATCTGTTGGAAGAAAACGGTTCCCGTTGGGGTTACACCCATCAGAACAGACAACGAGCCTCCCGCCCACAAGACGGAAGACCTGGAATAAGCAAGGTGGGATTCCAATGAAGAACATTTCGATTGCCTCGATCGCTGCTGGTGCCCTGGCTGTGGTGGCCGTGGGTTTGGCCGCTCCGGCGGTGGCCGCGGTCGGTCAGGTTGAGCAGGTTGCCGCGGGCGCTGGGTACAGCTTGAGCGCTCCTGGCGACTACGGCGTTGACTTCGGTGTGCTGGGCGATCGCGGCCCGCGTACCGGTGTTGCCGGTCCCGGCTTCGGTTCGGGCACCGCGCGCCGCTGATCCCCACCACTATGAGGGGCGCCCCGACGGGGGCGCCCCTCATAGTGTGTTGTGACCCTGAAATGGTTTGAACTGGAGGGATCTCGTCGACGTAGATGTTTCAGGGTGGTCATGGACCTGGCGGGCTTTGGCTCTGGCGGGCTTTGGCTCTGGCGGGCTTTGATTCTGGCGGGCGTTGATTTTGTCGGGTTTTGATTTCGTCGAGTTTTGGCTTCCCGCCAGCTCTCGCTGTTCGTCGGGTCATCGCGCTCCCGTCGGGGGTGCCCACGGGGCCGCCGAACGGCGCGGTTGAAATTCGGTTCGATTCTGCCAGGGGTCGATAATTTCCTGCCAGGCCTTGTGTTGGTGAAATCTGTTGGAAGAAAACGGTTCCCGTTGGGGTTGCACCCATCAGAACAGACAACGAGCCTCCCGCCCACAAGACGGAAGACCTGGAATAAGCAAGGTGGGATTCCAATGAAGAACATTTCGATTGCCTCGATCGCTGCTGGTGCCCTGGCTGTGGTGGCCGTGGGTTTGGCCGCTCCGGCGGTGGCCGCGGTCGGTCAGGTTGAGCAGGTTGCCGCGGGCGCTGGGTACAGCTTGAGCGCTCCTGGCGACTACGGCGTTGACTTCGGTGTGCTGGGCGATCGCGGCCCGCGTACCGGTGTTGCCGGTCCCGGCTTCGGTTCGGGCACCGCGCGCCGCTGATCCCCACCACTATGAGGGGCGCCCCCACGGGGGCGCCCCTCATAGTGTGTGTTCTCACCGGTGCTGGCCGTCGTCGCCTGACCATCGGAACCGGCCACGGCCCGCCGTCTCCCGGTTGCGTCGCCGCCACCGTCGCGAACATTGCCATCGACGATCGCAGCGCCGGCAAGAATCACCGCTTGCGTGGCCACGCACCAGTGATCGCCAGCCGGGACACGGCACCCTCCGCACCGCTGGCCCCGGGCTCCTGCCTGCCGCCACCCCCAGATCCGGGGTTATCCACAGTTGCGAGTTGGTCCACAGCCTGCGGCTTGACGTGCGTGATCTGTCGGTGGGTGAGGGCATACTCGAACATGTGTTCGATGATGATTCGCCGGACGGGCTGCTCACCGAAATCGAGGCGTGCCACCGCTTCGAGACGATGCTCATCGGCCGCCGCATGGCCGCCATCGCCCGGCTGGTCGAACACCGCACCTATGAGGCCGAGGCGGACGATCCCGATCCCGGCTACTGCATCATCACCGGCCTGACCCGCACCAGCGCCGAGATCGGCGCCGCCCTGAACCTGGCGCCCAAACTGGCCCAGGACACCGTCGCCCACGCCGAAGCCCTCGACACCCGCCTGCCGCTGGTGGGGGCGCTGCTGCGCGGCGGCGACGTCGACTGGCCCACCGTCAAACTCATCCTGACCCGCACCGAATACGTCACCGGCACCTTGATGCCGCAGATCGATGCGCAGATGACGCAGAAGCTGACCACCTGGTCGTCGTGGTCGCGGCGCCGGGTCATCGACGCCGTCGACGCCGCCATCCGCACCCTCGATCCCGAGGCCGCCAAGGAACGCCGCGTGCACGCCGAAGCCGGCCGCCACGTCACGGTCACCGCTCAACCCGACGGCACGGCCCAGTTGCGCGGCATCCTGACCGGCCCCGGCGCCGCAATCCTGGATGCCCGCCTGGCAGCGATGGCGACCTCGGTGTGCGCCGCGGATTCGCGGACTGTGCGGCAGCGCCGCGCCGACGCCCTGACCGCCCTGAACCAAGACCAGCTGCTGAGCTGCGACTGCGGACAGGCCCAATGCCCCAGCCGCACCGCGGCCCACACCGCCGCCGCCGACGCCGCGGCGGCAGCGGGTGCCCGCGGGGAAGGTGCCCGTGCAGGCGGCGCGGCCACCGGTGCCGCGGGGGTGCCGGCGGTGCGCACCGTGATCAACGTGGTCGCGTCTGCGGCCACCGTCTCCGGCGACAGTGATCAGCCCGGCTACCTGCAGGGCTTCGGGATCATCGACGCCGCCCAGGTCCGCGACCTGGTGCCGACCGCCCTGCTGCGCCCCGTGTCCTGCCCCACCCTCACCGCCACCGCGGCCCAGGCACACACCTACACCCCGTCAGCGGGGTTGGCGCGGTTCATCAAGACCCGCGACCTGACCTGCCGATTCCCCGGCTGTGACCGCCCAGCCTGGTTCGCCGACCTCGACCACACCACCCCGTTCCACCACACCAACCCCACCGCCGGCGGACTGACCGCGCCGTGGAATCTGGGCTGCTACTGCCGCGAACACCACCGCGACAAAACCTTCCTCGACTGGACCGACCAACAACAAGGCGACGGAACCATCGTGTGGACCTCACCGACGGGCCGCACCTACACAACCACCCCCGCCGGGGCCGAACTGTTCCCCGACCTGCTCGGCCCACCGCCGGCCCCCGACCTGCTCGGCGCACCGCCGGCCCCCGACCTGTTCGGCCCACCGCCAGCCCCCGACCTGTTCGGCCCACCGCCACCACCACGGCGCCGCCACCGCCAACGCGACAAAGCCCGCCGCCACACCCACGCCCGCGCGCAACTCACAGCCCACCGGCCCCGCAACGCCGAACAACGCCGCCTCAACGCTGCCCGCCGCCAAGAGATCGACCAGCGCCAGTGGCGCAACCACATGCGCAGAATGCTGCACCTGTTCAAAGGCACCCCCTCCACCAGCCCCTGGTGCACCTGGGTCAACGACCCACCCGAACCCGAAACCCTGCCCCCCGACTGGCAACCACCACCCCCACCACCCATCGACGACACCGAAGAACCACCGTTCTGAGTCCGGTGCGACGCATTGCTGCCACTCAGCGCCAACATCCTGCCAACGTCGAAAAGAGTGAAATGGCATGGAAGAAAACACTTCACACGCCGGTTCCAACGATCAGAACGACAACACGCCTCCCGCCCCACGAGACGGAAGACACGGCAAACGAACTAGGTGGGATTTCCAATGAAGAGCATCACGATCGCCTCCATCGCCGCAGGCGCTCTGGCCGCAGTGAGCGTAGGACTGGCCTCGACGGCCATCGCGTCTGCGCAGGACATTCAGCTCCCCGCCACCAGTGGCGTGCCCTACAGCCTCAACGCCCCGGGCGATCAGTACGAAGACTTCGGTGTGCTGGGGGATCGCGGTCCCCGCACCGGCGTCCAGGGCCCCGGCTTCGGCGCCGGCCCGGATCGGCCCATGTTCAGCACTGCCGGAGAAGGTCGCTGACCAGGAAACTCTTGTGAAGGGGGGCGTCCCACTGTGGGCGCCCCTTTTCATGCGTGCGGGCTGCGACGGGTCATGCGTGCGGGCAACCGACACCGCCGCCACGTCGGCGGTCCTCGTATAGTCGGCGTTATGGCCGGTCGCCCCCTGCATACGTTCGAAGTGGTCCGCACCGAATGGCTCACGCCCCACATCGTTCGAGTGGTCTTGGGAGGCAAGGGTTTCGACACTTTCACCCCGAGCGAATTCACCGACTCGTACGTGAAGATCGCGTTCGTCCCCGCGGGCGTCGACGTCGAGGGCCTGCCGCACCCGTTGACGCTCGACAGCTTCCCCAAAGATCAGGCACCCACGCTGCGCACCTACACGGTCCGCCGCGCCGACCCGTCGGCCCGGGAAGTGACCATCGACTTCGTCGTGCACGGTGAGCACGGCATCGCCGGTCCGTGGGCCGCATCGGCCCAATCCGGCGACGTGGTGTACCTCGCGGGCCCGAATGGTGCCTACTCGCCGGACCCCGCGGCGGACTGGCACCTCTTCGCAGGTGACGAAGCCGCCATCCCCGCCATCAGTGCCGCACTCGAGGCTCTGCCCGACGACGCCGTGGGGCAGGCCTTCATCGAGATCTCCGGTCCCGACGACGAACTGGAACTGACCAGGCCGGACGGTGTGGAACTGCGGTGGGTGTACCGCGGCGGTCGCGCCGACATGGTCACCGATCAGCAGGCCGGGGACAACGCACCCCTCATCGAGGCCGTCAAGGGCTCGCCGTGGCTGCCCGGCCAGGTGCAGGTCTTCATCCACGGTGAAGCCCAAGCCGTCATGCACAATCTGCGCTCGTACATCCGCAAAGAGCGTGGTGTGGACGCCAAGTGGGCCAACTCGATCTCGGGGTACTGGCGCCGCGGGCGCACCGAGGAGACGTTCCGGCAGTGGAAGCGCGAACTCGCCGAGTCGGAGGCAGGCAAAGCCGACTGAGTCTGGCACCGTAGGGGAGTGCACCCACCCCTTGACGTGATCCTCGAGGAGTTCGACGAACACCTCGGTCTGGAGCGGTCTCGGTCGGCGCATACCCGGCGCGCCTACCTCG
The DNA here is from genome assembly GCF_010729895.1 of Mycolicibacterium confluentis. NCBI lineage: Bacteria > Bacillati > Actinomycetota > Actinomycetes > Mycobacteriales > Mycobacteriaceae > Mycobacterium > Mycolicibacterium confluentis. The sequence continues at coordinate 3,130,105 of NZ_AP022612.1, read as the reverse complement.
GCGACCTGCGCGCGCTGTTCGCCTTCGTTGCCGAACGCACTCCCGGCGCCGACCTCACGACACTGACGCTGCCGACCGTGCGATCGTGGCTGGCCAGCCAGGCCACCGCCGGCGTAGCTCGCAGCACCCTGGCCCGGCGCACATCCGCGGTCAAGACGTTCACGGCCTGGGCGCTGCGCCGCGGATACCTGGCCATCGACCCCGCCGTACGCCTGCAGGTGCCGAAATCTCATCGCACGCTGCCCTCCGTGCTCCGCGAGGACCAGGCGCTGGAGGCGATGGCCGCGGCCAAAGCCGGTGCGGCTGAGCGTGATCCGCTGGCACTGCGGGACCGGCTGATCGTCGAGCTGTTGTACGCGACCGGCATCCGCGTCAGCGAACTCTGTGGCCTCGACATCGACGACATCGATGTGAGCCACCGAGTGCTGCGCGTACTGGGCAAGGGCAACAAACAGCGCACCACACCGTTCGGCGAGCCCGCCGAAGAGGCGCTGCGGGACTGGCTCACTGAGGGCAGGCCCGCACTCGCCCGCCCAGACTCCGGGCCTGCGCTGCTGCTCGGCGCACGCGGTCGCCGGATCGACCCCCGGCAGGTCCGCACGGTCGTCCACCAGACCGTCTCGGCCGTCGACGGCGCGCCCGACCTCGGCCCGCACGGGCTTCGGCACAGCGCGGCCACCCACCTCTTGGAGGGCGGCGCCGACCTGCGCATCGTCCAGGAACTGCTCGGCCACTCGACGCTCGCGACCACCCAGCTGTATACGCACGTCACCGTCGCCCGTCTGCGGGCCGTGCACGATCAGGCGCACCCGCGGGCATGAACCGGCGGACCGTGACCCTGTCGTGGGGCCCGGTGAGCTACCTGGAGTGGGCTCCGGAACAGACCGCAGCCCACCAGAGGACAGTCGTGCTGCTGCACGGCGGGGGAGTCGACAGCGCGCTGCTGTCGTGGGGCGGCCTCGGCGCCGACCTCGCCCGCAGCGGTTACCGCGTGCTGGCCCCCGACCACCCTGGATACGGGGAGAGCCCGCCCGCACCCTGGCCGGCGACCCAACAGCGCCTTGTCGGCTACACGGGTGAATTCGTCGACTCCCTCGGCCTCGCCCGCTACGCGATCGGCGGGTTGTCGCTGGGTGGCGGGATGGCCGTCGGTCATGTGCTGGCCAGCCCCGAGAAGGTCAGCGGGGCAATGCTTCTCGCGAGCTACGGGCTGATGCCTCGGCTTTCCGACGGCCCCCTGTCGGCGCTGCGCGAGGCCACGACATGGCTGCTGGTGCGAACCGGAGCCCTGGCCTGGAGCACGCGCTGGCTTTCGGCCAACGCGACCGCCGTCTCCGCGAGCCTGGCCAGCCTCGTCCGAAGCCCCGATCAGCGCACGCCGGAGTTGCAGGACGCGGTGCGCCGCGCCGGCAAGCAGGGTCGTGGCCTGGCCCAGTTCGCTCAATGGCAACGCGAACAGGTCGGCTTCCGCGGATTGACCACCGACTACACCTCGCAGCTGGGCACGTTCGCACCCCCCGCACTCCTCGTGCACGGCAGTGAGGACTCCGCGGTGCCGATCGCCCGCGCCCGTGCGGCGGCCGCGCTGATTCCCGACGCCACTCTGGTCGAGGTCCCCGGTGCGGGGCACTGGGTGCAGCGTGACAACCCGGCACGGGTGCTGGCCGCGATCACGGAGTTTCTCAGCGGTTTGAGCCGCACGGGCGTCGACTCCAACAGTCCACGCGGGTCCACGTAGTCGGCGCGCGAGGCCGGCCCCCACATCGCACCCCAATGCAGGCAGACCGCGCCCGGACAGCCCGGATGGCCTGGCTGCAGCGTGCCGATCGGGATGGCCGCATCGACTCGCTGGCCCGCCCGCACGGCCGCGCGTACCGGTTCATAGCTGGTGCGCAGGCCGCCGGGATGTGCCAGCGAGACGACGTCGCGGCCCGCCAGAACCCCGGCGAACACCACGGTTGCCGGTCCCGCGGCGTAGACGACCTGATCGACAGACCCGGCTAGGTCGACCCCACGGTGGCCTCGCAGCCAGTCGGGAGTGGGCGGGTCGAACTCACCCACCACCGCAGGCGGCGGCCGCAGCGGCCACTGCAGACGCTCGGGGGCGCCGAAGGCAGGGGCGGCGGTCACAAAGGCAGGCGCCGCGGTCAGCAGTGCGACCATGATGGAGACAACCACGCGCATCGGCCCAGTTCAGCGCGTGGATGACGGCAAGGCCAGACCCGACGTCGCGGTCTGTGGACCGGCACGTCGCTGTGGACAGAGCACGTGCTGAGACGGTGTAAACTCTTCTCCGCAGCTCGTTTGCGCGGGCTGACTTCGCGCGTCTGCACAACCTGGATGCCGGGTGGTCCCTGAAAGGGGTCCGGCATCGAAGCAGTCGCCAGGGTTCGGCTCAACCAGTCGAACGACAACCGACAAAGTAAAGGTAAGGCACACCCATGGCCGTCGTGACCATGAAGCAGCTGCTTGACAGCGGCGCACACTTCGGGCACCAGACCCGTCGTTGGAATCCCAAGATGAAGCGGTTCATCTTCACCGACCGCAACGGCATCTACATCATCGACCTGCAGCAGACGCTGACCTACATCGACAAGGCGTACGAGTTCGTCAAGGAGACCGTCGCCCACGGTGGGTCCGTGCTGTTCGTCGGCACCAAGAAGCAGGCCCAGGAGTCCATTGCGGACGAGGCCACCCGCGTCGGCATGCCGTACGTGAACCAGCGCTGGCTCGGCGGCATGCTCACCAACTTCCAGACCGTGCACAAGCGTCTTCAGCGCATGAAGGAACTTGAGGCCATGGAGCAGACCGGTGGCTTCGAGGGTCGCACCAAGAAGGAAATCCTCATGCTGACGCGTGAGAAGAACAAGCTGGAGCGCTCGCTCGGCGGTATCCGTGACATGCAGAAGGTGCCGTCGGCGATCTGGGTCGTCGACACCAACAAGGAGCACCTCGCGGTCGCTGAGGCTCGCAAGTTGAACATCCCGATCATCGCGATCCTGGACACCAACTGCGATCCCGACCTCGTCGACTACCCGATCCCGGGCAACGACGACGCGATCCGCTCGGCTGCTCTGCTGACCAAGGTCGTCGCCTCCGCGGTGGCTGAGGGTCTGCAGGCCCGTGCCGGCGCCTCCGCCAGCGACGGCAAGCCCGATGCGGGCGAGCCCCTGACCGAGTGGGAGCAGGAGCTGCTGGCTTCGGCCACCACGACTGGTGCAGCCGAGGCTCCTGCCGCCGAACCCACCACCGACGCTTCCTAACCTCTTCATCCCCAGGAGAAGCTTTCAATGGCTAACTACACCGCTGCCGACGTCAAGCGCCTTCGGGAGCTGACCGGCGCCGGCATGCTGGACTGCAAGAACGCGCTCGCCGAAAGCGATGGCGACTTCGACAAAGCCGTCGAGGTGCTGCGTATCAAGGGCGCCAAGGACGTCGGCAAGCGCGCTGAGCGCGCCACCGCCGAGGGCTTGGTGGCCGCCAAGGACGGCGTGCTCATCGAACTGAACTCGGAGACGGACTTCGTCGCCAAGAACGCCGAGTTCCAGGCCCTGGCCGACAAGGTCGTCGCCGCTGCGCTGGCTGCCAAGGCCGGCGACGTCGACGCCCTGAAGGCGGCCGATCTGGACGGCACCACGGTCGAGCAGGCCGTCGCCGACCTGTCGGCGAAGATCGGCGAGAAGCTCGAACTGCGTCGCGCCGCCTACTTCGACGGCACTGTCGAGACCTACCTGCACAAGCGCGCCGCGGATCTGCCGCCGGCCGTGGGTGTGCTGGTCGAGTACACCGGTGATTCCAAGGAAGCCGCGCACGCCGTGGCCCTGCAGATCGCCGCGCTCAAGGCCCGCTACCTCACCCGTGAGGACGTGCCGGAGGATCTCGTCGCCAACGAGCGTCGCATCGCCGAGGAGACCGCGAAGGCCGAGGGCAAGCCCGAGCAGGCTCTGCCCAAGATCGTTGAGGGTCGCGTCAACGGCTTCTACAAGGACGTCGTGCTGCTGGATCAGCCGTCGGTGTCCGACAACAAGAAGACCGTCAAGGCCCTGCTCGACGAGGCCGGCGTGACTGTCACGCGGTTCGCCCGCTTCGAGGTCGGCCAGGCCTGACGACGAAGCCGGGCGAGGGACGAGCCCGGCGGAGGAGTCGGGCCAATCGAGCCCAGGCCTGATCTGAGCCTTCGGGCCTAGAAACTTGAGCGGCGCACCAACCGCTCATTTGTGAAACCCCGCGCCATCCGGTGATCCCGGAGGCGTGGGGTTTCGCCTTTCGGCAGACTGGACCGATGCGCATCGGAGTTGTCTTCCCTCAGACCGAACTCGGCGGCGATCCTGGGGCCCTGCGGTCCTACGCCCAGGCCGTCGAGGAGTTGGGGTTCACCCACATCCTGGCCTACGACCACGTGCTGGGCGCCGACCCAGCGGTGCACCAGGGTTGGCAGGGCCCGTATGACGTCCACACGACGTTCCACGAACCGTTCGTGATGTTCGGGTTCCTCGCCGCCGTCACGACGCTGGAGCTCGTCACCGGGGTGATCATCCTGCCGCAGCGCCAAACCGCGCTGGTGGCCAAACAGGCCGCCGAGGTGGACCTGTTGACCAACGGACGGTTCCGGCTGGGCATCGGAGTGGGGTGGAACCCTGTCGAATACGAGGCGTTGGGGGAGAACTTCTCCAACCGCGGCCGACGCAGCGAAGAGCAGGTCGACGTCATGCGGCGGCTCTGGACCGAGCAGACGGTGACCTACACCGGGAAGCACCACCAGATCACCGGAGCAGGTTTGGCGCCGCTGCCCACGCGCTCGATCCCGGTCTGGTTCGGCGCCGCGTCGGAGCGCGCCTATGCGCGGGCAGGCCGACTCGGAGACGGCTGGTTCCCGATGATGGAACCCGGCCCGGCCCTTGACGACGCGCGTGGGCACGTGGTGAAGGCCGCCGAGGACGCCGGACGTGACGCGGCCGCGCTCGGGATGGAGGGGCGCGTGACCTGGGTGGGTGACCCCGACAAGGCCGCGTCCGGACTCACTGCATGGAAAGACGCGGGCGCCACCCACGTGTCGGTCAACACGATGAAGGCCGGCCTGGCGACGGTCGACGACCACGTGGCGGCCCTGGCCCGGGTGGCCGCCGACGCGGGCCTTCACCGCTGACCGCGCGTGGTTGATACCGTCGGCCCAATGGGCCACGTACATGCATTCACCGATGACGCGCTCGGAGACCTCGACGCGGTCGGCGTCGCCGAGGCGATCCAGTCCGGCGCGATCTCCCGCTCCGAGGCCGCCGACGCCGCGATCGCCCGTACCGAGGCCGTCAACCCACAGCTGAACGCTGTGGTCTACAAGTCCTACGAGCGGGCCCGGGAGCGGGCCGAGGCGCCCTACGGCGGCTTCTTCGACGGCGTGCCGTCCTTCATCAAGGACAACTCGGACGTGGCGGGCATGCCCACCGGCAAGGGCGCCGACGCCTGGGAGCCGTTTCCCGCGGCCGTCGACGGTGACTTCACCAGGCTGTACTTCTCGACCGGGCTCAACATCCTCGGCAAGACCATGATGTCGGAGTTCGGGTTCAGCGCCGCCGCGGAGCACCCGCGACTCGGCTCGGTCCGCAACCCGTGGAACACCGAGCACACCGCGGGCGCATCGTCGTCGGGGTCGGCCGCCCTGGTTGCCGCGGGAGCGGTGCCCATCGCGCACGCCAACGACGGCGGCGGGTCGATCCGAATCCCGGCCGCCTGCAACGGCCTGATCGGCCTGAAACCGACCCGGGGCCGGCTGCCGCTGGAGGCCGAGCACGGCGAGATGCCGATCAAGATCGTCGCCAACGGTGTGCTGACCCGCTCGGTGCGCGACACCGCGGCGTTCTACCGTGAGGCCGAGCGCGCCTGGCGCAACCCCAAACTGCCGCCGATCGGCGACATCACCGGCCCGTCGTCGAAGCGCCTTCGGATCGCCGTCGTGACGCGCTCGATCCGCCGGGAGAGCGGGGCACAGGTCTGCGAGGCCACCGCCAAGACCGCGGCCCTGCTCGAGAGCCTGGGACACCATGTCGAGACGCTCGACGAGATGCCCGTGCCCGCGACCTTCGTCGACGACTTCGTCCGCTACTGGGCGCTCCTGGCGACCGCGCTGGTGCGGGGCGGGCGCAAGCGGTTCGGCCCGTCGTTCGACCGCACCCGGCTGGACAACCTGTCGCTGGGTCTTGACCGGCACGCCACCCGGCAGTTGCACCGCATGCCGTTGACGATGGCGCGCCTTGCGCGGACAAGGCGGCACCTGCGGTCACTGGCCCAGCGCTTCGATGTCGTGCTCACCCCGACACTGGCCGACGAACCGCCCCGCATCGGTCACCTGGACCCCATGGCGGACTACGACCAGATCATCGACCGGTTGATCGACTGGGTGGCGTTCACGCCGCTGCACAACGTGACCGGCGACCCGGCGGTCTCGCTCCCGCTTGCGGAATCCGCGGACGGTCTGCCGATCGGGATGATGTTCGCGGCGGACGCGGGACGTGAGGCCACGCTGCTGGAACTCGCCTTCGAGTTGGAGCAGGCGCAACCGTTCCGGCGCATCCAGGACCGAGCACACGACGAAATCCGTTGAGGTCATGACACTCCCGCGTTACCCAAGTCGGGAGTAGTTAACCGGAGTGACACTGTGACCGGTGATTTTGCGACCACAGCGTCCACCCCGGCCACTGAGCCCCTCTCTCGATCGACGTCGATCGCCGCCGCCCCCGGCAGCACATTCGGCCGCCGGAAGAAGTACGCGGATCGCTGGGGGCCGTCGGCGGCATCTACTACTCGTTCGTCACGCCGTGGATCGACGTGCCGTCCGCCACGTGGATGACGTGGGTGGGCAGCATCAGCCTGGGCATGTCTGCGCTCGGCCTCACGGTCTACGTCTTCGGTAGGCGCTCGGCCCACAAGGTCTCCCAGGAGGACGCGCTGGCGCACCTGGCGGTCTTCGATCTCGACAAGGCCGAGGGTGAGGCGAAATGACTCAGGTGGTGAACGCAGGCGTGCGCAGTTCGCCGGCGCAGGTGACGTCGTAGCCGGTGGGATCGTCGAGGAAGTCGATCAGGATCTGCTGCGCACACGTCGACTTGCTCAGCACGTCGTGACCCGAACCCGCGATGCGCACGACCCGGCCGTTGGGGAAGCGCTGCGCGGCGAGGTCGGCCTGACTGGGTGGCGTGACGGCGTCGAGTGTCCCGGCGAACAACACCGCGGGGATGTCCGCGCCGGCGGGGTCGTGGACGCTGTCGTCGGCGCGCCCGACGTCCCAGACGCCGCATTCGGCGACCACCCGCGGTATCTGCGGGACCAGCGAGAGCACCTCGCTGGGCAGCTCGGGGAGGGCCTGCTGCGCCGTCGCGAGGATTCCGGCGGTGTCGGTGAAAGCCGCTCCCTCGCGGCAGAACACGCCATACGTCAGGCCGTAGGCGACGAGGCCGGGCACGGCAGGCGCGGGAGCCAGCACGCCTGCGGCCAGCGTCGCGTGGTCGTCGGTCGCGAACGCGTGGATGACCTTCGGCAGGCCGGGGATCTTCCGGGTGTCCAGGGTTGCCTGGATCACCAGGTTGGCCATCGCGTAGCCGTCCACGACCACGCGCCGCGGCGGAACCTCGGCGGTGCCGGGCACCTCGATGACGGCGGGTTCCTTCGCGAGACGACGCACCGTGGCCGTGAACTCGTCGCGAAGCCGAGGGTGGGCTGCGGCACACGCGGGCTGTTCCGCACACGCCGTGAACAGCGCGTCGAGGCCCTCGGCGGCGCTAGGCCACATCTGCTCCACCAGGTTCGTCTGGGGTGGCACCACCGAATCCACCGCGATGCTGCGGATGCCCTCGGGATGGTCACGCAGCAGTTGCAGCGCGAGGTCGCTGCCATAGGACACGCCGTAGACGTTCCACTCCTCGATGCCGAGTGCCGTGCGCAGGTCGGCGATGTCCGCGGCGTTCTCGCGGGTGTTGAAGGCGGACAGATCAATTCCCTGCCCCGCGAGCCGGTCCCGGCAGGCCCTGACCGCAGCCAGATCCTTCTCGGCGGTGCCCGGCGCCTGCGTCGGCATCTCCCACGCGGCCTCGAGGAACTCGTCCACCTCGGGGCAGGTGAGCGTCGGTTGCGAGAACAGTGTGCCGCGCTGGTCGACGACAATGAGGTCGCGGTCGCGGTTGAGTCCGACAGTCGCCAGGCCGTTGCCCAGGAGCAGGCCGGGCCCACCGGGGCCGCCCGTGAGGTACACCAACGGGTCCGGTTTCGGCGCGGCCGACTGCGCCTTCGCGCGGGCGACGGCGATCCTGATGGTGCGGCCGTCGGGTCGGTCGCGGCTCTCGGGCACCACCAGGAAACCGCACGAGAACTCGGGTCCGAGCGTGGTCTCGGGCATCGGCGCGAACTGCGGGCACGGTGCGGATTCGAAAGCCGCGGTGGGGGATTCGGGTTCCTCGGCGACGGGTGGGGTACCGCACCCGCACATCAGCAGTGCGAACGCGGTCAGCACCGCCATCCTCGATCGCATCCGCATGACTGTAGGGCACCGGGCGACTGGTGGTGCGAAATCCCGAAGTAACCGGAGAGGGCGTGGAGTTTACGCGGCGGTCACGGAGCGCGGCGTCCCGCGAAACCTGGTCGTCCGACCATATGCCAGTCGAATCACAGCAGGAGGCGTATTCCCCATGACGATGGACAGCACAATCGCGAAGGTCGAGGACACGGCCGCAGCGCCCCACCCGCTGGACCCGTTGACCGGCGCCGAGATCGAGGCGGCAGCCCGGATTGTCACTGAATCCCAATACAGCACGCCGACATTGAAGTTCGTGATGATCGAGCTGGCCGAGCCGGAGAAGCCGGCGACGCTGACCTTCGATCCCGCCATCCCTGTTCCGCGCCGGGCGTTCGTGTCGACGTACGACAAGAAGGTGGTCTACGAGGCCGTGGTCGACGTGCGGGCGGGCACGGTCGACTCGTGGAAGTCGATCCCGGGGAAGTTCCCGTCGTACCTGTCGGATGCCTTCATGGGCATCGAGGAGGCGGTGCAGGCGGACCCGCGCTGGCAGGAGGCCATGCGCAATCGCGGCGTCACCGACTTCAGCCTTACGATGGTCGATCCGTGGCCTGCGGGCTACTACGGCCCGCAGGACGACTACGAGAACTCGCCGTGGGTCTGCCGTCCGCTGACCTTCGTCCGGTCCGCACCGGGGGAGAACGGCTACGCACGCCCCGTCGAGGGCCTGATCGTGCTGTTCGACCTCGACACCATGAGCGTCATCGACATCGAGGACCACGGCGTGGTGCCGCTGCCGACCAAGCCCGGCAACTACACGCCGGAGTTCATGTTCGACGCCGACAACCTGCCGGCGTTCACCGAATTCCGCGACGGCGTCAAGCCTCTCGAGATCGTCCAGCCCGACGGGCCGAGCTTCACCGTCGACGGCTGGAAGGTCACCTGGCAGAAGTGGTCGATGCGTGTGGGATTCAACCCGCGTGAGGGTCTGACGCTGCACGACATCACCTACACCGACCGCGGCCAGGTGCGGCCCATCATGTACCGCGGCGCGCTCTCGGAGATGGTGGTGCCCTACGGCGACTCGTCGCCCATGCAGTGGAACAAGAACGTCTTCGACATGGGCGAAGTGGGCATGGGCTTCTCGGCCAACTCGCTGCGGCTGGGCTGCGACTGCCTGGGCGAGATCCACTACTTCGACGCCACGCTCAACGACTCCAACGGCAACGCGGTGGTGATCCCCAACGCCATCTGCATGCACGAGGAGGACTACGGAATCTCCTGGAAACACACCGACTTCCGCACGGGAGATGTCGAGGTGCGCCGGTCCCGGCGTCTGGTGATCTCGATGATCTGCACCGTCGGCAACTACGAGTATGGCTTCTTCTGGTACTTCTACAACGACGCCGGTATCGAGGTCGAGGTCAAGCTGACGGGCATCATCACCACCGGCGCGCTGGCCGAGGGGGAGACGTCGCGGTACGGCAAGGTCGTGGCCCCCGGCATGTACGGGCCGAACCACCAGCACTTCTTCAACTTCCGGCTCGACATGAACGTCGACGGTCCAGGAAACAGTGTGTACGAGGTGGATTCGATCCCCGAGCCCGATCCCGAGCTGAACCCGCACCACAACGCCTGGATCACCCGCGACACGCTGGTGGCCTCGGAGGCCGAGGGCGGGCGCGACTGGGAGCACAAGACGGGCCGGTACTGGAAGGTGGTCAACCCCAACAAGCTCAACGGCCTGGGCAGCCCGGTGGGCTACAAGATCATGCCCAAGGACGTGGTGCCCGTGATGGTGCAGGAGGGCTCGGTGATCTACGACCGTGCCCGGTTCGTCCAGCACAACCTGTGGGTGACCAAGTACGACCCGGCCGAACGCTACGCGGCGGGGGACTACATGTACCAGTGCGCCGAGGCGCAGGGCCTGCCGCAGTTCATCGCCGACGACGCACCGCTGGAGAACACCGACCTCGTGCTCTGGTACACCGTCGGTGCCCACCACGTGGTGTGCCCCGAGGACTGGCCCGTGATGCCGTGCCACTACACCGGTTTCAAGATCAAGCCGGTGGGCTTCTTCGACGGCAATCCGGCGATGGACCTGCCGCCGTCAGCGCCCAAGGGCTGTCACTCCTGCTGAGTCAGCCGGCCAGGCTGGGGTAGAGGGCGGCGACCCCGGAGGACAGGTTGGCCTGCACGTGGCGGCTCAGATCGTCGGCCAGGACCTCGTACGCGCCGGCGGCCACCCCGTCGAGGGCAAGGCGTGCGACGTCGGCGGGATTCGATTTGGGCGCGTCGAAGTTGGCCGCCATATCGGTGGCCATGAGACCCACGTGCAGGCCCGTGACGGCGACCCCGCGACCGGCCAACTGTGCGCGCACGGCGTTGGTCATCGACCACTCCGCGGACTTGGCCGCACAGTAACCGCCGGTGTCGGGTGAGCTCAGCCACGACAACACCGACAGCACGTTGAGGATGGCGCCCCCGCCGTTGGCCTCGAGTACGGGGACGAACGCGCGGATCATCTCCAGGGTGCCGAAGTAGTTGGTTTCGATCTCAGCGCGCGCGTCGGCGAGGTCGCCCGTGAGCAGGTCGACGTCGCGGGCGATGCCCGCATTGTTGACCAGCAGGGTGACGTCGCCGGCCTGTGCGGCGACCGCCGCGATCGAGGCCGGATCGGTGGTGTCCACACGCACCGGGATGACGCCGTCGATGTGCACGGAGGCGGGGTCACGGGCGCCGGCGTACACCTTGGCGCCGCGGGAGACGAGGTCCCGGGCGAAGGCTGCGCCCAGCCCACGGTTGGCGCCGGTGATCAATGCGGTCGAAGAGGAGAGGTCCATGTCGACTCGAACGCCACGCGGAGCCGACCCATTCCGCCCCGCGCCGAGTTTTCCGGCGGCGATGAGGCAGGATGGTTGAGGCCGTTCGGAGGACAGAACGGATGGCCGGATGGCACTGTCATGCGAGGAGGCCGAATCCCATGGGGGAGCCCAGCACCACCGGCAACACATCAGCACTGCGCCCCAAGTACTCGCGGGTGCTGCTCAAGCTCGGTGGTGAGATGTTCGGCGGCGGCCAGGTGGGCCTCGACCCCGATGTCGTCGCGCTGGTGGCGCGGCAGATCGCCGAGGTGGTGCGCAGCGGCGTCCAGGTCGCGGTGGTCATCGGCGGCGGCAACTTCTTCCGCGGCGCCCAACTGCAGCAGCGCGGGATGGAACGGACGCGCAGCGACTACATGGGCATGCTCGGCACGGTGATGAACAGCCTTGCGCTGCAGGACTTCCTGCAGAAGGAGGGCATCGACACCCGGGTGCAGACCGCGATCACAATGGGTCAGGTCGCCGAGCCCTACCTCCCGTTGCGGGCCGTGCGGCACCTGGAGAAGGGGCGGGTGGTCATCTTCGGTGCGGGCATGGGCCTGCCGTACTTCTCCACCGACACCACCGCCGCGCAGCGCGCGCTTGAGATCGGCGCCGAGGTGGTCCTGATGGCCAAGGCGGTCGACGGGGTGTACACCGACGACCCGCGGACCAACCCCGAGGCCCAACTTCTGACCGCGATCACCCATCGTGAGGTCATCGACCGTGGTCTGCGTGTGGCTGATGCCACCGCGTTTAGTCTGTGCATGGACAATGGCATGCCGATCCTGGTGTTCAACCTGTTGGCCGACGGCAATATCGCTCGGGCAGTCGCAGGTGAGAAGATCGGAACCCTGGTCACCACCTAGGTGGACATCGGGCGGGCAGCGAAGCGACGGGAGAAGAGACGGTGATCGACGAGGCATTGTTCGATGCCGAGGAGAAGATGGAGAAGGCCGTGGCGGTCGCGCGGGATGACCTCGCGTCCATTCGGACCGGCCGCGCCAATCCGGGCATGTTCTCCCGCATCAACATCGAGTACTACGGTTCGATGACCCCCATCACCCAGCTGTCGAGCATCAACGTCCCCGAGCCACGGCTCGTGGTGATCAAGCCTTACGAGGCGTCGCAGCTGCGCAACATCGAGGATGCGATCCGCAACTCCGACCTTGGGGTGAACCCGTCGAACGACGGCAACGTCATCCGGATCTCGGTCCCGCAGCTGACCGAGGAGCGCCGTCGCGAACTCGTGAAGCAGGCCAAGGGCAAGGGTGAGGACGCCAGGGTCGCGGTGCGCAACATCCGCCGCAAGGCCATGGAGGAGCTGGGCCGGATCAAGAAGGACGGCGAAGCGGGCGAGGACGAGGTCGGTCGGGCCGAGAAGGACCTGGACAAGAGCACCGCGCAGTACGTGAGCCAGATCGATGACCTGGTGAAGCACAAGGAAGGTGAACTGCTGGAGGTCTGACCTCCAGCAATCATTCCCGTGGCTGAAACCGACACCGGTCAGTCCTCCACCGAGCCGTCGCCCAAGACGTCCCGCGCGGGCCGCAACCTGCCGGCGGCCATCGCCGTCGGAGCCGCCCTCGGCGGCGGCCTCATCGCGATCCTGCTGCTGGCGCCCTACATCTGGATCGGTGTCGTCGCGGCGGCCATCGCGATCGCCACCCACGAGGTGGTGCGCCGACTGCGCGACGGCGGCTACTCGATCCCCGTCGTGCCACTGCTCGTGGGCGGTCAGGCCATGATCTGGCTGACCTGGCCCTTCGGTGCGGCCGGTGCGCTCGGCGGATTCGGTGGCACGGTCCTGGTCTGCCTCGTGTGGCGCCTGCTGTCCCAGGGGCTCAAGAGTGCGCCCGAGAACTACCTGCGCGACGTCGCGGTGACGGTCTTCCTGGCGGCCTGGATCCCGCTGTTCGGGGCCTTCGGTGTGCTGCTGGTCTATCCCGACGACGGCTGGGCGCGGGTCTTCTGCCTGCTGCTGCCCGTGGTGTTCTCCGACATCGGCGGTTACGCCGCGGGCGTGCTGTTCGGCAAGCACACCATGGTCCCCGCGATCAGCCCGAAGAAGTCCTGGGAGGGCTTCGCCGGGTCGCTGATCTGCGGCACCGCGATGGCAGTCGTGGCAGTCGCCTTCCTGTTGGAGAAGCCGGCCTGGGTCGGCATCCCGCTGGGCATCTTCCTGGTGATCACGGGCACGCTCGGCGACCTGGTCGAGTCCCAGGTCAAACGCGATCTGGGCATCAAGGACATGGGCACGCTGCTACCCGGCCACGGCGGCATCATGGACCGCATCGACTCGATCCTGCCGTCGGCCACCGCGACGTGGATCGTCCTGACGCTTCTGGTGTGACGACGCGCGGGCATTGAGCCAGCACGCCGCCGCCCCCAACGCGAGGCCGATGCCCACCCCGATGTCGATCCGCTGACCCAGCATCGCCCACGACAGGGCACCCGCGACCGCGGGGATGACGCAGAACAGCATCGTGACCGCGGTGGCGCCGTGGATGCTGATCGCGCGGACGTAGAGCGACACCCCGACCACCGCGTTCAGCAGGACCACCCCCGCGACCGCCCACACCGCATGCGCGGTGTTGTGCACCGCGAACGGAGTGATGGCGGCCAGCGCCGTGGCCGGGACCAGGGCCACGACGTTCTGCACCGTCGCGGCCGCCCGGAAGTCGACGTCGGCGCAGAACCGCTGCTGATAGACGCCCCCGGTCGCCAGTCCCAGCAGCGCGACGAGCAGCAGTCCCAGGACGGGGTCGACGCCGTGTTCGGCCCGCAGACGACTCGCGCACGCGGCCAACACCGCCGCCACGCCGAGGGACAGCGCGACGACCCGCAGTGCACCGAGGCGGTCCCGCAGGAACACCGTCGCCAGCAGTGCCGTGGCCACCGGGTTCATCGCGATCAGCACGGCGCACAGCACCGCCGGGGCGCCGCGCTCGATCGCGAGGTAGAGGAAACAGAACTGCACGGCCTGCATGAGCAGGCCGGTGACCGCGACGTGGCCCAGTTTGGTTCCGCGCGGCCACGACACGCCCGCGACACGGGCCCAGGTGCCGAGGATCGCCGCCGCCAGTCCGAAGCGGAACACCAACACAGCCATCGGTGACATGGCCGCGACCGCGGCGTTGCCCACGGGGTAGCCCAGGGCATAGAAGAACGTCACGGTCGACGCGGTCTGGGCGGACATCCGGGGCTGAGTCACTCCGACATCGTGGAAGCCGGAAGTGGGGCGCGTCCAACGATTTTCTCCGATCACCACTGATCGTGATCGCTGATCGTTTGTCCCGGGTAATGTGACCCAGGCCAGCGAAATTGATCGGCTCTGCTGATCAGAGTACCGTTGTCGCAATGCCTCAGGTACTCGACATCGCCCCGCTGCGCAGTGTCGTCGCGGTGGCCGACTGTGGCGGATTTCACCGCGCCGCCGCCGTTCTGCACCTGACGCAGTCCGCGGTGAGCCAGCATGTCCGCCGCATCGAGGGTGTCGTCGGGGCGCCCATCGTCGAACGGTCGGGCCGGGGCGCGGTGTTCACCGAAGTGGGCCACCGGGTCGTCGTGCACGCGCGTCGGATCCTGGCCGCCCACGACGCGGCGCTGGCCGATCTCGGCGCGACACAGGAGAAGGTGCTGACGATCGGCGCCACCGAACATGGCGCCGACGTGATGCTGCCGGGCCTGACCGATGCGCTCAGTGAACGGCTTCCCGCGTGGCGCATCCGGTTCCGGCTCGATCGCAACGTCACGCTCGCCGACGCCATCGAGCACGGTGCTGTCGACCTGGCGGTTCTGCTCGACGGTTCCGGCTGGGACCGCTCGAACGCGTCGGGCATGGTGGCGCTGCGCTGGATCTCGGCGCGCGGGTTCAGCGTTCCGGCGGACGGCCCGCTGCCCCTGGTCGTCTATTCGGAACCGTGCACGCTGCGGGAGCCGACATTCGCCGCCCTCGACAAGATCGGCACGTCCTACGAGATCGCCGCGGAATGCTCGGACCTCTCCGGTCTGGCGTCGGCCGTGCGCTCCGGGCTCGGCGTGGCGCTGCTGCCCATGATCGGCCGACTGCCCGACGGGTTGTGTGTCGCCGAGGAGCTGCCCGAGGCGAATCGGGCCTCGGTGTTCGTGCGGGGCCGGCCCGGGGTGGAACAGAGACTGCTTGAGACCGTCGACGCCGCGGTGCGCGATGTACTCAGCGCCGACGTCGTAACGAAGGTGTCCGCATGAAACAGGAACTGGTCTTCGAAGCTCCGCGCCGGGCACTGCCGCCCCGGCATTTCGCCGACCTCGACGAGGACGGCCGGGCCGAAGCGGTCGCCGAACTGGGGCTGCCCAAGTTCCGCGCCAAGCAGTTGGCCAATCAGTACTACGGGCGGCTGATCGCCGACCCCCGAGAGATGACGGATCTTCCTGCCGCAGTGCGCGAGCAGGTGGCTGAGGCGCTGTTCCCGACGCTGCTGACACCGCTGCGCCAGATTCAGTGCGATGCGGGGGAGACCCGAAAGACGTTGTGGCGGGCCGGAGATGGCACCACGTTCGAGTCGGTGCTGATGCGCTACCCGGATCGCGCGACGGTGTGCATCTCGTCACAGGCCGGATGTGGCATGGCCTGCCCGTTCTGCGCGACGGGCCAGGGCGGGCTGACGCGCAACCTGTCGACCGCCGAGATCGTCGAGCAGGTGCGCAGTGCGGCCGCCACGATGCGTGACGAGTTCGACGGCCGGCTGTCCAACATCGTCTTCATGGGCATGGGCGAGCCGCTGGCCAACTACAACCGGGTGCTGGCCGCCGTCCGGCGCATCATCGAGGCGCCGCCGAACGGCTTCGGCATCTCAGCGCGCTCGGTGACGGTGTCGACTGTGGGTCTTGCACCCGCGATCCGCCGACTGGCCGAGGAGAACCTCGGGGTGACCCTGGCGTTGTCGCTGCACACGCCCGACGATGAACTGCGCGACACCCTGGTCCCGGTGAACAACCGCTGGGCCGTGGACGAGGCGCTGGAGGCCGCGCGCCACTACGCCGACGTGACGGGACGCCGGGTGTCGATCGAGTACGCCCTGATCCGCGACATCAACGATCAGCCGTGGCGCGCCGATCTGCTGGGCAAAAAGCTGCACTCGGTGTTCGGGTCGCTGGTGCACGTGAACCTGATCCCGCTCAACCCGACGCCGGGCAGCAAGTGGGATGCCAGCCCCAAGCCGGTCGAGCGTGAGTTCGTCCGCCGGGTGCGCGCCAAGGGTGTGTCGTGCACGGTGCGGGATACGCGCGGGCAGGAGATCGCCGCGGCGTGCGGCCAGTTGGCCGCGGAAGGCTAGAAGGCCACGAGGGCTGGGACGGGGCCGCGCGTCAGCGCAGCCAACCCCGCTTGCGGCCCCAGATGTCGCGGACCACGACACCGAGCACCAGCACCGCGAACGCCACCAGGAAGATGTCCTCGACCCTGCCGGTGTGGTTGCCGCGCAGCATTGCGAGCAGGAACACCACGATCACCAGGCCCGTGATGTGCCACGTCCGGTGATTGACCCTGCTCCAGCCCCACTTGGCCGACGGCACGTCGGCCGGATCGACGTCGTTGTAGCGCTCAACTTCGGTGCTGACCATGCCCGACATTCTGGCATACGGTCCCGGCGCGTTCTCAGCTGATCTCCCCGTAGCGGCGCAGCGCCTCACGACGCTCCTGACCGTGGTCGACGATGGGCGCCGGATAGCCGGCGGTGTTGATCTCGGGCACCCAGCGCCGCACGTAGTCGCCGGTCGGATCGAACTTGTCGCGCTGGGAGTCGGGATTGAACACCCGGAAGTACGGCGCGGCGTCGGTGCCGGTCCCCGCGGCCCACTGCCAGCCGTGCTGATTGCTGGCCATGTCGGCATCCATCAACTGCTCCAGAAACCAGCGTGCTCCCCACTGCCAAGGCAGGTGCAGGTCCTTCACCAGGAATGACGCGGTGATCATCCGGACTCGGTTGTGCATGAACCCGGTCTCGAGCAGTTGGCGCATGCCCGCGTCGACGATGGGGAACCCTGTCCGCCCGGCTTTCCAGGCCGCATAGGCCTGTTCGGCCTCGGCGTCCTCGTCGACCTGCATCGCGTCGAAGCCCGAGTTGAAGTTCGACCACGCACTGCGGGGCCACTCGTTGAGCACCGTGGCGTAGAAGTCGCGGAACGCCAGTTCCCGCAGATAGGCCCGCGGCCCCTCGCCCGGTCCGGTCAGGTCGGCTGCCATGGTGCGTGGGTGGATGTTGCCGAAGTGCAGGTAGGCCGACATGCGACTGGTCGCGTCCAGATCGGGGCGGTCACGTGTGGTGGCGTAGTCGGCGAGACCGTCGTCGACGAACTCGTGCCAGCGCGCGCGGGCGGCCTGCTCTCCGGCGGGCAGGCTCAATTCGGTTCCGGGGTCGGGAATCTTCTGCGTCTTCTCGCCGGTGTCCTCGAGTGACAGGAACCGGGCGGACGTGGGCGTCGACGTCGCGGCGGAACGCCAGCCGTGTTCGACCCAGCGCCGGTGATACGGCGTGAAGATCCTGTAGACCGAGCCGTCATTCTTGGTCACTCGGCCGGGGGAAACCAGGTATGGCGACCCCGTCGCCTCGAGCGGGACGTCACCGAGTGCGGCCCGGACCGCGTCGTCGCGACGGGTGCCGAACGGCGTGCAGTCGGCGGTGATGTGCACCGACTCGGCGCCAACGGCCTTGGCCAGGTGGGGGATTCGCGTCTCCGCCCGGCCCCGGGTCACCAGCAGCCGCCCGTCCAGCGCATCGCGAACCTCGCGCAGGGAGTCGTAGAGGAACTGCAGGCGCCTCGCTCCGGCCGAGGCCGTCAGTCGCGGGTCCAGCACGTAGCACGCGAGCACGTCGGCGCCGTCGGCCGCGGCCGCGAGCAGTGCCGGGTGATCGTGGATGCGCAGATCGCGACGAAACCAGAGGACACGCGTCGCTCCTGCCATGGTTACAGCATCTGCCCCGTCCGGTCGTCGGCGAAACTTGACCCTCCCGTTGGGGGAGGCACCAGACTTCTCCTCGTGGCGACACTCCTGTCGATCGGGGACTTCTCCCGGATGACGCAACTCACGGTCAAGGCCCTGCGGCACTATCACGACGTCGGGCTCGTCGTGCCCGATCAGGTCGATCCGGCGACGGGTTACCGGTACTACCTGCCGGAGCAGGTGGCCACCGCGGCCGTGGTCCGGCGCCTGCGTGAACTCGATATGCCGATCCCGGACGTTCGGGCGGTGCTGGCCGCGACGCCCGAACAGCGCAACTCGCTGATCGCTGGGCATCTGGCCAGGCTCGAGACGCAGTTGGCTGCGACTGGGCGGGCTGTGGAGTCACTGCGGGCCATCCTGGAACGGCCGCCCGCGACGTCCCGGATTCAGCGGCGCACGGCGCCGGCGACGCCGGTGTGGCTGATCACCGCCACGGTGGACCGGGACCAACTGACGTCCTGGTGGGAGGCCGCAATGGAGGAACTGCGAGCGGCCGCCGGCGAGGTCGGGGCCCGCGGTGTGCCGGGAGCCCTGTTCGCTTTCGACATCTTCGAACGAGACCGCGGTGAGGTGACGGTGTTCCTCCCGGTGGGCGGCCTCGTCGGCGACCCGGCCGGCCGGATCCGAACCGCTGTGCTCCCCGCCGCCGACCTGGTGGTGCTGACTCACCATGGCCGCCATGACGACGCCGATCTCGCATACAGCGAGCTCGGCGCCTACGCGACGCGTCACGAGATCAGCGTGGCGGCGCCGCTGCGCGAGTACTACCGCCGGTTTTACTGGGACACAGAAGATCTGGCGGAGTGGGAGACGGAGTTGTGCTGGCCGGTGTTCAGGGCGGACGCATGAGTGCCACGACGGGACGGCGCGCCCTGGTCACGGGCGGCACCAGGGGTGCCGGTGCGGCGGTCGTGGCGGCGTTACGCCGCGACGGAGTGCATGTCACTGCGGTGGCCCGCTCGCGTCCTGAAATCGGTGTGATCGCAGACGATTTCGTGGCCGCGGATATCACCTCCGGCGCCGGTGTCGCCGCGGTGGCCGAGCATGTCGCGGCACACGGTCCGATGGACATCGTGGTCCACGTCGCGGGAGGCTCGGCCACGCCGGCGGGTGGACATGCGGTGATGACCGACGAGCACTGGGCGGCCGAGTTGAACCTCAACCTGCTTGCGGCCGTGCGGATGGATCGTGTTCTCATCCCGGCGATGCTGGAGGCGGGGTCTGGGGTGATCATCCACATCGGCTCCATCCAGAGCCGAATGCCGTTGTACGACGGCACCCTCGGTTACGCGGCGGCCAAGGCGGCGCTGCGCGTCTACAGCAAGGGTCTGTCAGTCGAGTTGGCGCCCAAGGGTGTTCGCGTCAACACTGTATCACCGGGTTTCATCCAGACCGACGCCGCCGACGCGCTGATCGAGCGGATATCCCGGGCGGCTGACATCGATCAAGTGGCGGCGCTGGAATCCGTGATGGCCGCGCTCGGAGGGATCCCGCTGGGCCGGCCGGCCCGGCCCAGCGAGATCGCCGATGTGGTGGCCTTTCTGGCGTCAGAGGCGGCCTCGTCGGTGGTGGGTGCCGACATCGTCGTCGACGGCGGCACCGTGCGCACCGTGTGAGGCCTCGAGGACGCCCGTGCTCAGGCCGCCGGCGGCATCAGCACGGTGTCGATCATGTACACCGTGGCGTTCGCGGTCTTCACACCGCCACACACCAATCCGGCGTCGTTGACCTTCAGGCCATCGCCGGCGCCCGTGACGGTGACGGGGGCGCCCTGCACGGTGACGTGCTCGCCGGCCACCTTGTCCGGGCCCGCCTGACCGGGCACCACGTGGTAGGTCAGGATCGACGTCAGCAACTTGGAGTCCGTCTTGAGCGTGTCGATGGTCGCCGGGTCGAGTTTGGCGAAGGCGTCGTCGGTCGGCGCGAACACTGTGAACTCGCCGTTGTCGAGCGTTTCGACCAGGTTGACGTCGGGGTTCAACTGGCCCGACAGTGCCTGCGTGAGCGTCTTGAGCATGGGGTTGTTGGATGCCGCGACGGTCACCGGATCCTTCGACATGCCGTCCACCGATCCGGGGCCCGACGGCACCTGCTCGGCGTAGGCCGCGCACCCCGAGCCGATGAGCCCACTCGAGGATCCCGAGGTGGGGGTGGTCTTCATCGGCGTGACCGACACCGAGGTCGCCTCCGCCATTGAGGTGGTGGCGTCGGCATCGGAGTTTGAGGTGTCGCTGGAACAGGCCGACAACCCCAGGGCTGCAACGGCGGCGATGCCGAACGTGATCGACTTGAACGTTTTCATGGGGCGGACTCCTTTGTCAGATGTGCACTACACCCGGCATTCGGGGCCGCCGCCGTCCCGGAGTGGTCACGGTGACAGGCGTCACAGTTACGTCATCAAGTCCTGGCCCGCAGCGCGCGATACGCCGCGCGTCCGACGATGTCGGCGAGTTCGTCGGGCGCCCAGGTGGATTCCGGGGCGAGCATGGTCCTGACTGACGTCTCACAGATCCCGAGGAACACCTCGGTCAGCACGGGCAGCACGCGTTCGAGGTCGGCGATCTGCCACCGCTCGAACAGTGGGCGCATGACGGCCGCGGTGTGCTCGGTCAACTGCCTGCGGCCTCCCGAAATCGCTTCGGCCAGAGTCGGATCCGGGTCCTCGGTAAAAATGATGCGCCATGAGGCGGGACGTTCTCGGACGTCGCCGAGCAGGGACCGGAAGCCCTCGACGAACATGTCCTCGACCGATCCGGTCTTCAGCGGCGGCAGGATCGCGGTGAGCCGGCTCAGCGCCACCTCGGTCTCGCGTTCGAGCAGCGCGGCCAGGAGGTCGCCACGGGTTCGGTAGCAGTCGTAGACCACAGGTCGGCTCACCCCCATCCGGGCTGCGATGTTGGCGAAGGTGATCTGGGCCAGGCCCTCATCGGCGGCGATGTCCAGCGCCGTGTCCAGAACCTGCGGGCGGCGCCGCTGCGGGCCGAGGTGCTCGGCCCGCACACCTGCTCGGCGCAGGTTCACGTGGCGCCGACCCGGCCCAGGATCGGCTGGGATTCGATCAGGCCCTCGTCGCTGGGCGGCAGGTGCTGGCCGAATACCCGGTTGTGCTGGCGGGTGCGCAGGGCGAGGTGCGCGTCGCGGGGGCGGTCCAGGCCCAACGCCTTCTGCGTCTCGTACGGGGTGGTGGTCACGGGGTCGATCGCCGGAACCGACCGCAGCACCGGTGCGGCCACCTCGATGGTGGTCGGGGACAGCAGCCTCAGCAGCATCAACTGCAGGCGGGTGTTGGTGGCGACCGTCGCGAACGACACGCGCAGGGGCAGCGCCACGGCGGCGTCGAGCACGCGCGAGGTCGGTAGGCCCGACATCTCGCGCATCCACACCGGCATGGTGGCCAGTGTCCCGCGGCGCAGGAACGCACTGACGACCCGGGTGGCCGGGCGCAGCACGCGCGGCATCTCGGGCAGCATGACGTCGGCCCGCAGCAGGTGGTTCATGGCCTGCCGGGCGATGTCGGAGCCGATCAACTGCGGTCGCATGCTCTCGAAGTAGGCCAGCACGCCCTCGCGGGTGCGCGGCACGTCGGCGGGATCGCAGGTCTGCAGTTCGGCGGCCCGTGCGCACTCGGCCCAGTACTGGTTCTCCTCGGCCTCCGAGAGTCGGCCCGGCCCGTACTGCTCGTAGGCCTTGAGGATCGAGTGCCAAGCCGTCAGGTGGATCCACAGCTGGGAGTGCGGATCGTTGGCGTCGTAACGACCACCGGTCACGGGGTCGGTCCCCACCGCCTTGGAGTGGATCTTGACCAGAACGTCGGCGGCCTTGGCGGTCGACGCGCTGTCGCCGAAGGCGACCATGGCGAAGTAACGCAGCGTGCGGTCGTAGCGGGTGCGGGGGCGGCGGTAGATGTCGTGGGTCTTGTCGACCGCCGCGACCAGAGCGGGGTCCAGTTCCTCGATGACGACGGCGCGTTGGAAGCCGATCGTCAGCGACGTCGGGAAGCTCCACACCTTCCAGGTCACCGAATCGGGCCCGAAGAAGCCGTAGTCCTGTGCCGGCTCGATCACCGGCGGCATCAGCCATTCGCGGATGTTCATGAACCGATATTCCTACAGGGTGTCGGAAATTCCAACACGTGGTAGGAAATTTGTTGGCTTTCTCAATGCGGGAGGTATGCGCTGCAGGCGGCACAATGGTTGGGTGGCAGATGAGCGTCGCAAGGTCCTGATCCTCGGCAGTACCGGGTCGATCGGCACCCAGGCCCTGGAGGTGATCGCCGCCAATCCGGACCGATTCGAGATCGTCGGGCTGGCCGCGGGTGGTGGAAATCCGGACGTCCTGGCTGCTCAGCGGGCCGCGACCGGCGTGACGAACATCGCCGTCGCCGACGAGCGCGCCGCGGCGGCCCTCGGGGACGTGCCCTTTGTGGGCCCGGAGGCCGCGACCCGCATCGTGGAGGAGACCGCCGAGAAGACCGGGGTGGATGTCGTCCTCAACGCGTTGGTCGGCGCGCTGGGACTCACACCGACGCTGGCTGCTCTCGAGTGCGGCGCGACGCTCGCGCTGGCCAACAAGGAGTCCCTGGTGGCGGGCGGCCCCCTGGTGCTCGCCGCGGCAGCGCCGGGGCAGATCGTGCCCGTCGACTCGGAGCACTCGGCCCTGGCGCAGTGCCTGCGTTCGGGATCCGCCGACGAAGTGGCCAAGCTCGTGCTGACGGCCTCTGGCGGACCGTTCCGCGGCTGGGCCGCGGACGACCTCGAGAGCGTCACACCCGAACAGGCCGGGGCGCACCCGACCTGGTCGATGGGGCCGATGAACACCCTGAACTCGGCGTCGCTGGTCAACAAGGGACTCGAACTCATCGAGACGCACCTGCTGTTCGGCGTCGACTACGACCGCATCGATGTCGTGGTGCACCCGCAGTCGATCGTGCACTCGATGGTGACGTTCACCGACGGGTCGACCATCGCCCAGGCCAGTCCGCCCGATATGAAGCTGCCGATCTCGCTGGCGCTGGGCTGGCCCGACCGGGTCGCAGGCGCCGCGTTCGCATGCGACTTCTCGACGGCGTCGCGGTGGGATTTCGAACCGCTGGACAACGAGGTGTTTCCCGCGGTCGACCTGGCGCGGCACGCTGGGCGGACCGGCGGCTGCATGACCGCGGTGTACAACGCGGCCAACGAGGAGGCCGCGGAAGCGTTCCTCGCCGGCCGCATCTCATTCCCGGCCATCGTGCGAACTGTGGGTGACGTACTGCACGCCGCAGAACAGTGGGCGGCCGCACCAGCTACCGTTGAGGACGTACTTGACGCGCAGCGCTGGGCCCGGGAGCGAGCACAGAACGCGTTCGCACAGGAGGTTTCGTCGGCCCGATGATGTACGTACTGGGCGTTGCGCTGTTCGCGCTGGCCATTCTGTTCTCGGTCGCACTGCATGAGTGCGGCCACATGTGGGTGGCGCGCGCCACCGGCATGAAGGTGCGGCGTTACTTCGTCGGCTTCGGCCCGACGCTGTGGTCCACCCGCAGGCCCAACCGCCTCGGGGAGACCGAGTACGGCATCAAGGCCATTCCGCTGGGCGGCTTCTGCGACATCGCCGGTATGACCGCGGTCGAGGAGCTTTCGCCCGAGGACCGCCCGTACGCGATGTACAGGCAGAAGGTGTGGAAGCGCGTCGCGGTGCTGTTCGCCGGTCCCGGCATGAACTTCGTGCTCGGACTGGTGATCCTCTACGGTGTCGCGGTCATCTGGGGCCTGCCGAACCTCAGCCAGACCGCCACCGCGGTTGTGGGCCAGACCACCTGCGTGGCACCGCAACTCACGAAGGACGACACCGACCTCACCGACTGCACCGGGCCCGGACCCGCGGCGTTGGCGGGAATCCAACCCGGCGACGCGATCGTCAAGGTCGGGGACAAAGACGTCGCGAGCTTCGCGGAGATGGCCGAGGTGATCCGCGGCCTCGCCGGCCCCGTCCCCATCGTCCTCGAGCGCGACGGAACACGGATCGAGACCGTCGTCGACGTCACCCAGACGCAGCGCTTCACCAGCGCCGAGGCCACCGCGCCGAGCACGGTCGGCGCCATCGGTGTCAGCAGCGCCGACACCGGTCCGGCCTTCACGGAGTACAACCCGCTCACGGCGGTGCCGGGCACCTTCGTCTTCACCGGCGAGTTGAGCGTGCACCTCGGCAAGGCCCTGCTCAACATCCCGACGAAGGTCGGAGCGCTGGTCGAGGCGATCGGCGGCGGTGAGCGCGACCAGGACACCCCGATCAGCGTCGTGGGTGCGTCTCGGATCGGCGGCGAAACCGTCGAGCACGGAATCTGGGTGGCGTTCTGGTTCTTCCTGGCCCAGCTGAACTTCGTGCTCGGCGTGGTCAACCTGATCCCGCTGCTGCCGTTCGACGGCGGACACATCGCGATCGCGGTGTACGAGAAGATCCGCAACCTGTTCCGCAGGGCCCGCGGGCTCGTTCCCGCAGGTCCGGTGAATTATCTCAAGCTGATGCCTGCCACCTACGTAGTCTTGGTGGTCGTGACCGGCTACATGCTGTTGACCGTCACCGCCGACGTCGTCAACCCGATCACCCTGTTCTAGAGCACCGAAGAGCACAGAAGAAGGAAGCAAGAATGTCCATCGGACTGGGGATGCCGGCGCCGCCCGCGCCCACTCTGGCGCCCCGCCGCAAGACCCGTCAGCTTATGGTCCGCGACGTTGGGGTCGGCAGCGACCATCCCATCGCGGTGCAGTCGATGTGCACCACCAAGACCCACGACATCAACGCGACGCTGCAGCAGATCGCGCAGCTGACCGCGTCGGGCTGCGACATCGTCCGGGTGGCGTGCCCGCGCCAGGAGGACGCCGACGCGCTGCCGGCGATCGCCAAGAAGTCGCAGATCCCGGTGATCGCCGACATCCACTTCCAGCCCAAGTACATCTTCGCCGCGATCGACGCGGGTTGCGCCGCGGTGCGCGTGAACCCGGGCAACATCAAGGAGTTCGACGGCCGGGTCAAGGAGGTCGCCAAGGCCGCCGGTGACGCGGGCATCCCGATCCGCATCGGCGTCAACGCGGGGTCGCTCGATCCCCGGCTGCTCAAGAAGTACGGCAAGGCCACCCCGGAGGCGCTGGTCGAGTCGGCGCTGTGGGAGGCCTCGCTGTTCGAGGAGCACGGCTTCGGCGACATCAAGATCAGCGTCAAGCACAACGACCCGGTGATCATGGTCGCCGCCTACGAGCAGCTTGCGGCGCAGTGCGACTACCCGCTGCACCTCGGCGTCACCGAGGCCGGCCCGGCCTTCCAGGGCACGATCAAGTCCGCGGTCGCGTTCGGCGCGCTGCTGTCGCGCGGCATCGGCGACACGATCCGGGTGTCGCTGTCGGCGCCGCCGGTCGAAGAGGTCAAGGTCGGCACGCAGATCCTGGAGTCGCTGAATCTGCGTCCGCGTGGCCTGGAGATCGTGTCGTGCCCGTCGTGCGGACGCGCGCAGGTCGACGTCTACACGCTGGCCAACGAGGTCACCGCAGGCCTGGAGGGTATGGACGTCCCGCTGCGTGTCGCGGTGATGGGCTGCGTCGTCAACGGACCCGGTGAGGCGCGCGAGGCCGATCTCGGTGTGGCGTCGGGCAACGGCAAGGGCCAGATCTTCGTCAAGGGCGAGGTGATCAAGACCGTGCCCGAGGCCCAGATCGTGGAGACTCTCATCGAGGAGGCACTGCGACTCGCCGAGGAGATGGGCTCGGCGCGCGCTGACGAGGCAAGTCCCAGCGGACCGCCGGTCGTGACCGTAAGCTGACGCCAGGTGCGGCCTGCAAGGATGGCCGCAGTCGTAGAGAGAGTGCCCATGTCGGCTCCACCGCTCTTTCGCCTGGTCGATGAACGACGGGTGTCGGTGGTGCGTGACGCCGCTGCGGTGCGCCGCGTGCTCGACGCTGATCCGGTGGCCGCGTGCATGGTCGACGCGCGGGTGGCCGATTACGGCATCGATCCCACCGCGATCGGCGGTGAGCTGTGGACCCGCCGGAACGCGGAGGAGTCCCTGTGCTTCGCCGGGGCGAACATCATTCCGCTTCGCGGGACTCCCGACGATCTCAACGCGTTCGCCGACAAGGCCATGAGTTCGGCACGGCGCTGTTCCTCGCTCGTCGGTCCCGCCGAATTGGTGCTGCCCATGTGGCAGCGCCTCGACGCCGCGTGGGGCCCGGCCCGCGACGTGCGTGGGCAGCAACCGCTTCTGGCGCTGTCGGGGCCGCCGGTCATCCCGGCGGACCCCACTGTCCGCAAGGTGCGTATCGACGAGTTGGACGCGTACCTCGTGGCCGCGATCGACATGTTCATCGGCGAGGTCGGCATCGACCCGCGTCTCGGCGACGGCGGCCGGGCCTATCGGCGCCGCGTCGCGAGCCTGATCGCCGCGGGCCGCGCCTGGGCCCGGTTCGAACACGGTGAGGTGATATTCAAGGCCGAGGTCGGCTCGCAGTCCCCACGGGTGGGCCAGATCCAGGGGGTCTGGGTGCATCCCGAGCGCCGCGGACAAGGACTCGGTGCGGCCGGTACGGCAGCGCTGGCCGGTGCGGTGGTCGAGGGTGGTCGCATCGCGAGCCTGTACGTCAACGGTTTCAACACCGCGGCCCGCGCGGCCTATGAGCGCGTCGGCTTCACGCAGGTCGGCACGTTCGCCACAGTGCTGCTCGACTGATCCTCGGCGAATTGCACGCCGCGGTCGTGTTTTTGGCCCTGTGACGACCTTTCGTTCATCTCGATTCGACGCCCAGACCTGCGCGTCGTTCCCCGATTCCCCCCGCGCGGAGTCTTAACATCAGCCTCAATGGTCACAATTAGATCAAGAGCAACACGCGTAGCAGCACTGCTGGCGGCTGCTGTTCTCACCGCGGCGCTGCCTGCGTGCACGCCGCGCCCCGACGGCCCGGCCCCGGTGGCCGAGCAGTTCTTCGCCAAATTGGCCAAGGGGGACACCAGTGGCGCCGCCGACCTGGCGGACCGCCCCGAGGAGGCGCGCACCGCGCTGAACGCGGCATGGTCGGGCCTGCAGGCCCATCACCTCGACGCCCAGCTTCTCGGCTCGCGCTTCACCGAGGACACCGGCGCGGTCAACTTCCGCTACACCTGGCATCTGCCCAAGGACCGGACCTGGACGTATGACGGCGTGCTGAACATGGTGCGCAACGAGGGCGGCTGGCAGGTCCGTTGGACCGCAACGGGTCTGCACCCGAGGCTGGGGGAGAACCAGACGCTGGAACTGCGCGCTGACCCGCCGCGGCGGGCATCGGTGAACGAACTCGGCGGCACCGATGTCCTGGTGCCCGGCAACCTCTACAAGTATTCGATCGACGCGCGCGAGGCCGGCCCGGCCCTGATGGCCACGGCGCGTTCGGTCGTCGACGCGCTGCACCCGTTCGACGACACGCTCGACCCGCAGCGGTTGGCCGAACAGGCCAGCGCGACAGCCACTCCGATGGAACTCGTGACGCTGCGCAAGGACGACAACGACCGGGTGGCCCCGGCCATCGCGCACCTGCCCGGCGTCATCGTGAGCCCACTGGCCGATCTGCTGCCCACCGACCCGACCTTCGCCCCGGCCATCATCAGCGAGGTCAAGAAGTCGGTGATGGGCGACCTCGACGGCGCGGCCGGATGGCGCGTGGTCAGCGTCAACCAGAACGGCGTCGACGTCGACGTGCTCAACGAGGTCGAACCGGACCCCGCAGCGTCGGTGTCGATCACGCTGGACCGCGCTGTGCAGAACGCCGCCCAGAACGCCGTCAACGCCCAGGGCCGCAAAGCCATGCTCGTCGTGATCAAACCGTCGACGGGCGACATCCTGGCGGTCGCCCAGAACGCCGCGGCCGACGTCGACGGGCCCACCGCCACGATGGGCCTGTACCCGCCCGGGTCGACATTCAAGATCGTCACCGCGGGTGCGGCGATCGACCGCGACATGGCCACCCCGAACACACTGCTGGGCTGCCCCGGCACGATCGACATCGGGCACCGGACCATCCCCAACTACGACCGCTTCGACCTCGGCACCGTCCCGTTGTCCAAGGCGTTCGCCAACTCCTGCAACACGACGTTCGCCGAACTCGCGAGCCGCATGCCACCGCGCGCGCTGAACCAGGCCGCGGCACAGTTCGGAATCGGCCCCGACTACATGATCGACGGCATCGCGACGGTGTCCGGTTCGGTCCCGCCGACCGTCGACCTTGCCGAGCGCACCGAGGACGGATTCGGCCAGGGCAAGGTGCTGGCCAGTCCATTCGGCATGGCGCTGGCCGCTGCGACGGTGGCCTCGGGCCGCGCACCCGTGCCGCAGCTGATCGTCGGACGGCACACCGAGATCACGGGCGAACGCCCCGAGGCCAATCCCGAGATGCTCGAGGGCCTGCGATCCATGATGCGGATGGTGGTCACCAACGGCACGGCCAAAGACCTCGCCGGCTACGGCGATGTGCGCGGCAAGACCGGTGAGGCCGAGTTCGCGGGTGGCTCGCATGCCTGGTTCGCGGGCTATCGCGGCGATATGGCCTTCGCGTCGCTCATCGTCGGGGGCGGCAGTTCGGAGTACGCGGTCCGCATGACCAAGGTGATGTTCGACAGCCTGCCCGACGGCTACCTGGCCTGACGTCGTCCGCATCACAGGGTGTGAGCGGTTTCGGCGAGTAAGTTGGAAACCGCCATGACCGGAATCGACGAATCGTCCATCGCGCTGCGGATCTCGGATGCCGACCGCAACGGCACGCTGCGTCGGCTGCACAACGCCGTCGCGCTCGGCCTGATCGACATCGACGAGTTCGAGGAGCGGTCCGCTCAGGTGTCGGTGGCGCGGATGCGTGCCGAACTCGACGTCCTGGTCGACGACCTTCCCGGCCCCGGCGCCATCGTCTCCTCGGCCACCGATCGCGTCGAACTGCGCGGTGTGATGGGCTCGCTCAAGCGGCAGGGCGCCTGGACCGTGCCGACGCGGCTCGCCCTCGTGCGGCGCATGGGTTCGGTCGACCTCGACCTGACCCGGGCGCGCTTCGCAGGCCCGATCGTCGTCATCGAACTCGACCTGAAGTTCGGCTCCCTGGACCTGCGCCTGCCCGACGGTGCGAGCGCGTCCATCGACGACGTCGAGGTGGTCGTGGGCAGCGCGCATGACCACCGCGCTGACGCCCCGGGCGAGGGCCGACCCCATGTGGTGCTGTCCGGCAAGGTGGTGTGCGGGTCAGTGGACGTCCGCGGGCCCCGCAGGGCGTGGCGCGGACTGCGCCGCGGCTGACCCTCAGCGCTTGTCGAGCACCGCGAAGCTGAGTGTCGCGCGCGCGGCCAGCCGATCCCGCGCGACGTCGTACAGGTCGACCGCGGTGACGATCAGCCTTTTTCCTGCCCGCACGATCGTCGCCTCGGCGCGTGCCGGGCCCTCGACCACGGGTGCCACGTAGTGGATGGTCAGGTCGGCGGTCGTGACGTCCTGGTCGGCGCCGACGTTTCGCCCCGCCAGGATGCCACCGGCGATGTCGATCAGCGTGGCCACCAAACCGCCCTGCAACGCACCGCGCACGTTGGTCAGGTCCGGTCGGTTGTCCATCTCCATCACGACGCGCTCGTCGGTCTCCTCGACCATGCGGTAGCCGAGCAGGTGGAGGATGTGCACGGTCTCCGTCACGCGGACACGGTATCACCCCGTTCTCCTCAGAAGAGAGCCTGATTCTCGCCCTGCCCCCGCGAGCGGTCGCTCGCGCAGAGTGGGAGGGGGCTCGCGGGATTGGCTACCCTTACAGACATGCCTGTTCGTGCCGCGCTCCGCGCCGGTGACGTGTCTCCCACGCTGCCGGTGCCCAAGTCGATTCCCCGCCCCGAGTACGCGTGGCAGGCAGAGGTCCAGGAGGGCAGCGAACCCTGGGTCCAGACGCCCGAGGTGATCGAGAAGATGCGCATCGCCGGGCGGATCGCCGCCGGTGCGCTCGCCGAGGCCGGTAAGGCCGTCGCGCCGGGGGTCACCACCGATCACCTCGACCGGGTCGCGCACGAGTACATGCTCGACCACGGTGCCTACCCGTCGACGCTGGGCTACAAGGGGTTCCCCAAGTCCTGCTGCACGTCGCTGAACGAGATCATCTGCCACGGGATCCCGGACTCGACGGTGATCGAGGACGGTGACATCGTCAACATCGACGTCACGGCCTACAAGGACGGTGTGCACGGCGACACCAATGCCACGTTCCTGGCCGGGGACGTCTCCGAGGAGCACCGCCTGCTGGTCGAGCGCACTCACGAGGCGACGATGCGTGCCATCAAGGCCGTCAAACCGGGCCGGCAGCTGTCGGTCGTCGGCCGGGTCATCGAGGCGTACGCGAACCGGTTCGGCTACAACGTGGTTCGCGATTTCACCGGGCACGGCATCGGCACCACGTTCCACAACGGTCTGGTGGTGCTGCACTATGACCAGCCCGC
The DNA here is from genome assembly GCF_010729895.1 of Mycolicibacterium confluentis. Taxonomy (NCBI): domain Bacteria; kingdom Bacillati; phylum Actinomycetota; class Actinomycetes; order Mycobacteriales; family Mycobacteriaceae; genus Mycobacterium; species Mycolicibacterium confluentis. The sequence goes on along the minus strand of NZ_AP022612.1, from coordinate 3,099,300 downwards.
CGTCGAGACCGTCATCGAGCCTGGGATGACCTTCACGATCGAACCGATGATCAACCTCGGCTCGCTGGACTACGAGATCTGGGACGACGGCTGGACCGTGGCCACGACCGACCGGAAGTGGACGGCGCAGTTCGAGCACACCCTGGTGGTCACCGAGGACGGTGCCGAGATTCTCACCCAGTTGTGACCGGCGGGGCCCTGCTGATCGCGGGCACCACATCCGACGCCGGGAAGTCCATGGTGGTCGCGGGCCTGTGCAGGCTGCTGGCCCGCCGCGGTGTTCGGGTCGCGCCGTTCAAGGCGCAGAACATGTCCAACAACTCGGCCGTCACCGTCGAGGGCGGCGAGATCGGCCGGGCCCAGGCCATGCAGGCCCGCGCGGCGGGACTTGCTCCCAGCATCCGGTTCAATCCCGTGCTGCTCAAACCCGGAAGTGACCGCAGTTCGCAGCTTGTGGTGCGGGGCGCGGTCGCGGGCACCGTTCGGGCCGCGGACTACTTCACCCACCGGGAACGCCTGGCGGCGGTCGTCGTCGACGAATTGAACTCACTGCGAACCGAATTCGACGCGGTGATCTGCGAAGGGGCGGGTTCGCCGGCCGAGATCAACCTGCGCCGCACCGACCTGGCCAACATGGGCCTGGCGCGCGCCGCCGACCTGCCGGTCGTAGTGGTCGGCGACATCGACCGCGGGGGACTGCTGGCGCACCTGTTCGGCACCGTCGCGGTCCTGGAGCCAGAGGATCAGGCGCTGATCGCGGGCTTTGTGGTGAACAAGTTCCGCGGTGACCCCACCCTGCTGGAACCGGGCCTGCGCCAACTCGAAGAGCTTTCGGGCAGGCCGACCTACGGCGTCATCCCCTTCGCCGACGACCTGTGGCTGGACGCCGAGGACTCAGTGTCGGTGGTGTCGCACCGCCTGGTGGGCATCCCGCGACCGCCGCTCGGACGGGACTGGCTGCGGGTGGCCGCGGTGCGACTGCCGAGGATCTCCAACAGCACCGACGTCGAGGCGCTGGCATGTGAGCCGGGGGTGGCGGTGCGCTGGGTGTCCGACGCGGCCGACGTCGTGGACTCCGACGCCGTGATCGTCCCGGGCAGCAAGGCCACCGTGGCCGACCTGGCCTGGCTGCGCGAGCGCGGCATCGACGCCGCGATCGCCGAGCACGCCAAGGCGGGCCGGGCGGTGCTGGGTATCTGCGGGGGCTATCAGATGCTGTGCCGGACCATCGACGACGGCGTCGAATCTGGGGCGGGTCGGGTTCCCGGCTTGGGGCTGCTGGACCTCGACATCGAGTTTATGGACGTCAAAACGCTCCTGCTGCACGAGGATCCGCTCACCGGCTACGAGATTCACCACGGTCAGGTGGTGCGCAACGACGAGGCCGACTGGTTGGGGGTGGGCCACCGCCGTGGCGCGGTGGCGGGCACGCATTGGCACGGGTTGCTCGACAACAACGACATCCGGCGGACATGGCTGCGGGAGGCGGCCGCGGCCGCGGGGCGGGACGGGTTCGTCGTAGCGCCCGACACCGACGTGCCCGGCCGACGCGACGCGCAACTCGACGTCATGGCCGACCTGCTGGCTGAGCACTGCGACGTCGACGCGGTGCTGGGACTTCTGGGCGCCGGTGCCCCGCCGCGTCCGATCGTGGACACTCACCTCCGCCGGTAGCCTTGGCCGCATGAAGGCGTGGGCCGCGGTGGCACTGGCTGTGGTGCTGACGGCGTGCGGAGCCACGCTGGAAGGCGTCCCGACCTGGCCCGGCGCGAAACTGGACCGCGCCGTGCTGACCGCGGCGGACTTCCCACCAGGTGTGCTCTATGACCGTGTGGTCCAGCAGGCGGGTGAACCGGATGGGGTCGGCGGTCCGCCCCCGATGCTCTCGGAGCCCCCCGGCTGCACGGACGGCCTGACCAAGGTGATCGCGGCGTCGGCCGAGCGCGGGCCCGGCAGCGCCGCCAAGTACAGCGCGATCTACGACGGCGCGCGGATTGTGATGACGGTGTTGTCATGGCACCTGGACCTGGCGCAGTTGGAGGACACCGCATCGCGGTGCGCGACGTTCGAGGCCTTCTTCGACCGGTCCTCCCCGGGCATCCCGATGACCACAACCCGGCTGCCGTCCTCCGAGGGGCAGCTTATGTACCAGCAGACCATGTCCCTGGGGGGCGAGGAGAGCAGCATCTACATGGTGTTCGCCAACGTGGACTCGATGGCGTTGTTCGGCTTGGCCTCACCCACGCCCAACCCGAAGATTCCGGTGAAAGCGGCACTGCCACAAACATTTTTCGATGTCGTCAGCCTGCAGACGGATCGCATCCGCACGCTCTGAGGGCGGATGGTCGGTGCGCTGCCAACCCGCAGGAAACGGCTGCGGGCGCTGATGAGTGCCTGTAGCGTGACCGAGTGCCCCCGACCACGATGACCGTTGATGGGTTCCCCATCCCGGTCGACGTCTCGGGTCCGGAGAATGCCCCCGCCGTCGTGCTGCTGGGCGCTGCCCGGCAGGCCACCGCGGCGTACGAGGGGGTCTGCCAGCGACTGCACACCGCGTCGTTGCGCACCGTGGTGATCGGTCCCGACCCCAGGCTCAAGCCGGATTCGGTGATCGGCATCCTCGACTGGCTCAATGTGCCGTGGGCCGTGCTCGTCGGTGACCGGTCGGGCGCCGACCTCGCGTGGCCGTTGGCCGCGCGCCGCCTCGATCGGTTCACCGCGCTGGTGGTCGTCGACCGCGGGCATCCGAGCGCACCCGACGCCGACGGCCAGGTGCACGACGAGACCTGCCCGCCGGTCGAGATGAACACCACGGCCCTGGTGAGCACGCCCGCCGCGCGCGCGGCGGCGCAGGCCAGTCAGCGGTATGTCTTCGGTGACTTCCGGGTCGTCGACATGCTGGGGCGGCGCAATCCGGCCGAGTCGACGGCGCAACTGGCCGGGGAGATCGTGCTCCGCACCAGCACCTGGTAGCTCAGGTCCCTGACGGCACGGTGCCCGCGGTCCAGGCCTGCGGAAGGCCCGGTTGTCCCGGGAACAGGAAGTCGACGAACGCCACCGCCGTGGGCTGCGGTTCGTGGTTGGCCAAGCCGGGTCGCTCGTTGGCCTCGACGAAGGCGTACTCCTCACCCGCGACGTCGGGGACCAGCAGGTCGATGCCGGTCACCGGGATGCCGATCGCCTCGGCCGCCGTGACGGCAACGCGGCACAGTGCGGGGTGGACCTGCTCGGTGACGTCGTGGATGGTCCCGCCCTGATGCAGGTTGGCCGTGCGGCGCACGCGCAGGTGGGTGCCCTCGGGCAGCACGTCGTCGAACGACCATCCGGCTTCGGTGACCGTCTCCGCCGTGACATCGTCCATCGGGATACGCGATTCTCCGCCCGTGGCCGCGGCGCGCCTGCGACTCTGCGCTTCGATCAGTTCGGCGATCGTGTGGGTGCCGGTGCCAGTGATCTCGGCGGGCATCCGCAGTGCGGCGGCCACGACCTTGCCGTCGATCACCACCAACCGCAGGTCGTCGCCGGGGGCGCGCTGTTCGATCAGGACCTCGGGATGCTGCTCGCGGGCGCGGGCCAGCGCGGCGTCGAGGGAGCCGTGGTCGGTGACGCCGACCGTGATGCCCTTGCCCTGTTCGCCGCGGGTGGGCTTCACCACGACGTCGCCGACCTCGTCGAGGAACTTGTGGTCGTCGGCGTCGAACGTCGCGAGACGACCGCGCGGGACCACGACCCCGGCCTCGTTGACGATTCGCCGGGTCAGGCGCTTGTCGTCACATCGGCTCATCGCGACCGCGGAGGTGAACTCGGACAGCGACTCCCGCGTGATGACACTGCGCCCGCCGTGCGACAACCGCATCTCACCGGTCTCGGCGTCGAGCACCTCGACGCGGATGCCGCGGCGCAGGGCCTCATCGGCGATGATGCGCGCATACGGGTTGAGGTCGTCCACGGTCTCCGGCGCGGGCGAGAACAGCGGTTCGTTGATGGCGTTCTTGCGCTTGACCGCGAGCACCGGCACCCGCGCGAATCCGAGCTTCTCGTAGAGCGCGATTGCCGCCGAATTGTCGTGGGCCACAGACAGGTCCATGTAAGCACGGCCACGGTCGCGGAAGATGGCGGCGAGGGCCTCGGTGAGCGCTGCGCCCACGCCGGGCAGGCCCGCCGAAGGGTCGACGGCCAACGTCCACAGGCTTGAGCCGTCCTCAGGGTCGGAGAACAGGCGGCGATGGTCGACGCCCGTCACGGTGCCGATCACGACATCGTCCTCGTCCCGGACCGCCACGAGGTACTCGACGGCCTCGGCGTTGTTGTGGTTGTCCCAGATGACGTCGGTGGGCGCGGGGACCATGCCGCACCGCACGTATACGCGGTTCATCTCGTCGGCGTCGGAGGAACTCTGCAGGTGCCGGACCGTGAAGCCGGCGGGCGCGCGGGGTGTGGGGTGCGGCGCGCCGAAGCGCAGGCGATACGTGTGGCTGGGGTCGATGAACAGTTCCTGCGGGGCCCGCGAGATCAGCACGTGCGACTCGCGGGCGTAGATGCAGATGTCGCGTCGTCCGCGCTCCTCGTGCGCGAGTGCCGACGCCAGTACGGCCGGGTCGGCAAAAGTCTGGCCGAAAATCAGTCGGCCCCAACCCAGCTCAAGCACGACATCGTTGGCCATCGCCTCGACGAGGTGCGCGGGCGTGGCGTCGTGCAGGCCGAGCGTGATGGGTTCGCGCCCCTGATCGGTGTCTGGTGGGGCGCTCATGCCGCGGGTCCGGTGATGCCGTGCCGTTGCAGCCACAGTTCCAGCAGCGCGATCTGCCACAGTTCGTTGCCGCGCAAGGGAGTGAGCCGGCCGTTGGGGTCGGTGAGCAGTCGGTCGACGGCCTCCGGCGCGAACAGTCCGCGTTCCTTGGCCGCGGGCGCGTACAGCGCGTCGCGCACCATGTCGAGGTAGGGGCCCTCGAGATGGGTCAGGGCCGGGACTGGGAAGTACCCCTTGGGCCGGTCGATCACCTCGGCCGGAACCACCTGCCGCGCTGCCTGTTTCAACACGCCCTTGCCGTCGTGGGCGATCTTGAGCTCGGGTGGGCAGGTGGCGGCCAGTTCGACGAGTTCGTGGTCGAGGAACGGCACGCGGCCCTCCAGACCCCACGCCATGGTCATGTTGTCGACGCGCTTGACCGGGTCGTCGACCAGCATCACGGTGGTGTCGAGGCGCAGGGCGCGGTCCACGCCGGTGGCGGCGCCCTCGTGCGCGAAATGCTCGGTGACGAACCGGCCACTGGGGTCGTCGGCCGCGACGATGTCACCCGGTGCGCCGGCCACCAGTGCGTTGATGGCGTCCTGGTCGCGGTCGAAGAACGCGCCACGGTAGCTCGACACCGCGCGTGGAAGTGCCGCGGTGGCGGGTTCGGCCATCGGGGGATACCAGTGGTAACCCGCGAACACCTCGTCGGCGCCCTGCCCGGACTGCACCACCTTGACGTGCTTGGACACCTCCTGAGACAACAGGTAGAACGCAACGCAGTCATGGCTGACCATCGGTTCGCTCATGGCCCCGATCGCACCGTCGAGTGCGGGCAGCATCCGCGTGGTGTCGATCCTGATCTGGTGGTGGTGGGTGCCGAAACGCTCGGCGATGATGTCGGAGTACTTGAACTCGTCGCCCGCGACACCGTTGACCGCCTCGAAACCGATCGAAAATGTCTGCAGGCCATGCTGTCCGGCCTCGGCGAGCAGTCCCACGATGAGGCTGGAGTCCACCCCGCCGGACAGCAGGCAGCCCACCGGCACGTCGGCCACCAGGCGGCGCTCGACGGCGCGGCGCAGCGTGTCCAGGACCGCGTCCTCCCAGTCCTTCTCGGTCCAGTCGGCGCGGTCCGCATCGCGGCTGAAGTCCGGCGCCCAGTAGGTGATGGTGCGACGGGTGCCGTCGGGTTCGATCGCCAGCAGCGTCGCGGGCGGCACCTTCTTGACGCCCCGAAGGATGGTCAGTGGTGGCGGCACCACGGAGTGAAAGCTCAGGTAGTGGTGCAGGGCGACGGGGTCGATGCGGGTGTCGACGCCGCCGCCGGCCAGCAGGGCCGGCAATGACGACGCGAACCGGACGCGATGCGCGTCCTCGGTCACGTACAGAGGTTTGATGCCCAGGCGGTCGCGGCCGAGCAGCACACGACCGCTGTCCCGCTGGACGATCGCGAACGCGAACATGCCGTACATCCGGTCGACGAAGCGGTCACCCCAGTGGTGGTAAGCCTTGAGCAGGACCTCGGTGTCGCTGTGGGAGAAGAATCGGTAGCCGACGGAGATGAGCTCGTCGCGCAACTGCTGATAGTTGTAGATGCAGCCGTTCCAGGCGATCGCCAGACCCAGGTCGGCGTCGACCATGGGCTGACCGCCGGCCTCGGTCAGGTCGATGATCTTGAGCCTGCGATGTCCGAGCGCGACTCGCCCCTGCGACCACACACCCGCGCCGTCCGGGCCGCGAGGCGCCATCGTCTCGGCCATGGCGGCGACCGCCGCGACATCGGGTGTTCTGCCGTCGAGTCTGACCTCGCCGGTCGCTCCGCACATCGATTCCGACCCCATGTTGTCTGCGTATTCGTTTGGCCGAGGTGGTGTACCCAGACTGGCGGTGACCAAACTTGTGCGGCGAAGACGCAGTTCACGCGGCGGAGCATCGGATCAGTCGGTGTGGCCCTTGAGGATCTCGTCCTCGATGGTGCCGCCGAGGCCCTCCTTCTCGGGGTCGTAGCCGTGCAGGCCGCCGGTCACCGCGTACTCCTCCTCGGGGGAGAGCACCAGTCGGTGCCTTCCGTAGAGGCCGAACACCAGGAGGCCCACCACATAGAAGATGACGATCGCGATGACTGCGGGCCGGTAGTCGGGGTTGATCAGGACGCCGACGAACGTCACAGCGGCGATCACGAACGCGACCCAGGCGCCGGCGTTGCCGGTGGGGCTGACCCACGGCCGGCGGGCGTTCGGGAACCTGCGCCGGAGCAGCACGAACGACACCATTTGCAGCATGTAGGCCAGCACCGCACCCCACACCGCGATGTTGAGCACGACCGCGCCCGCGCCTTCGCTGGCGTTGACGATGAGCAGCGCGACGAACCCGATGACGGCGCCGACGATCAGCGCGACGTACGGCGTCTGCCTCGACCCGGTCAGCGACAGGGACTTGGGGTAGTAGCCGGCCCGACTCAGCGAGTACAGGTTGCGGCCGTAGGCGTACATGATGCCCTGCAGGCTGGCCAACAGGCCGATCAGTGCGAATGCCGACAGCACCGCGGCCCACCCGGTCGGTAGGAAGGCGCGGAAACCGTCCAGCAGCGGTTCGTCGGAGGAGCCCAGCGCCTCGGATCCCGTGACGGCCGGGTTGAGGAAGAACACGATCGCACCGCAGCCGACCAGCGAGACCAGGCCCCACAGGCCCGCCCTGGGGATGTCGCGGGCCGGGTCGTGGGCCTCCTCGGCCGCCAGTGGAAGTTCTTCGATGCCGAGGAAGAACCACATCGCGAACGGCAGCGCGTACAGCACGGCGAGCCAGCCGAACGGCAGGAATGTGCTGGACCCGGCCGCATCCGGATCGGGTGCGATGTCGAGCAGCTTGCTGAAGTCCACCGCGCCGTTGACCAGCGCGAGCACCCCGAACAGCACCAGGATGCCGATCGAGATGATGGCCACCACGAGGGCGAACTTGAACGAGATCGCCGCACCCCACGAGTTCAGTCCGACGAAGAGCGCGTACAGGATGATCCACCACAGCCACATCGGCAGCGACAGCTCGAACAGGTCGGTGGTGACCGCGTTGGCGTAACTGGCCGAGAAGAACACCACGACCGCGGTGGTGAACACGTATTCGATGGTCTCGGCGAAACCGGTGACGAAACCGCCCCATGGCCCCATCGCGGCGCGTGCGAACGAGTACGCGCCACCGGTGTGGGGCATGGCCGCCGACATCTCGCCGATCGAGAACAGCATGCCGAAGTACATGATCACGATCAGGATCGAGGCGATGCCCAGGCCGCCCCACCCGGCCGCGCCGATCCCGAAGTTCCAACCGGAGAAGTCGCCGGAGATGACTGCCGCGATGCCGATGCCCCAGAGGCCCCAGAATCCGGCCGTGCGCTTGAGTTGGCGCTTCTCGAAGTACCCCTCGCCGGCCTGCCGGTAGGTCACCCCCGACCTCGTGAGCTTGTCCTCTGGCATGCGTCGCTCCTTCTCGTCGAGGCACCGGGCCACCCGACTGAGCGCCCCCCGCTGGGAAGTGAGAATAAGTGGCACAAAGGTCTGTTGTCCTACCTTTGGGGCGACTGGTATGCAAACCTTGGCTGCGACACCAGCAGTGCCGGCGGTCCAATGGTCGACTCGCCGCCACGTCGCCAAGGAGGTCCTGTGACCCGTGTGACCAACCGAGGCCTGCTCGCGCGAACCGAACTCGAACAATTGGTCGCGGCAGGCGAGATCGACACCGTGATCGTGGCCTTCGCCGACATGCAGGGCCGGTTGACGGGCAAACGGGTGTCGGCGCGCCTGTTCGTCGAGGAGGTCGCCGCCCACGGAGCCGAGTGCTGCAACTACCTGCTGGCGGTCGACGTCGAGATGAACACCGTCGACGGGTACGCGATCTCGAGTTGGCAGACCGGATACGGCGACATGGTGATGACGCCCGACTTCTCCACGCTGCGCCTGCTGCCGTGGCTGCCCGGAAGCGCGTTGGTGGTGGCCGATCTTTCCTGGCTCGACGGCACGCCCGTCGCACAGGCCCCGCGCAGCATCCTGGCCGGTCAACTGGCTCGCCTGGCCGAGCGTGGGCTGAGCGCCCACGTCGGCACCGAGCTGGAGTTCATGGTGTTCGACGACACCTATCGCGAGGCGTGGCAGGCCGGCTACCGCGGCCTCACCCCGGCCTCGGACTACAACGTCGACTACGCGATCCTGGCGTCGACGCGGATGGAACCGCTGCTGCGCGACATCCGACTCGGCATGGAGGGTGCCGGGATGTACTGCGAGGGCGTCAAGGGGGAGTGCAACCTCGGACAGCAGGAGATCGCGTTCCGCTACGCCGAGGCCATGGTCACGTGTGACAACCACACGATCTACAAGAACGGCGCCAAGGAGATCGCCGATCAGCACGGCAAGGCGCTGACGTTCATGGCGAAATACGATGAGCGCGAAGGCAACAGCTGCCACATCCACATCTCGTTCCGCGGTGACGACTCCTCGGCCGTGTTCGCCGACCCCGACGACCCGCTGGGCATGTCGGCGATGTTCCGCAGCTTCGTCGCCGGACAGTTGGCCACGCTGCGCGAGCTGACGCTGTGCTACGCGCCGAACATCAACTCCTACAAGCGGTTCGTGGACGGCAGCTTCGCCCCGACCGCGGTGGCCTGGGGGATGGACAACCGCACGTGCGCACTTCGCGTGGTCGGCCACGGCGAGGGCATGCGGATGGAGTGCCGTGCGCCCGGCGGTGACGTGAACCCGTACCTGGCCACCGCGGCGCTGATCGCAGGCGGACTGCACGGGATCGACGCGGGTCTCGAGCTTGAGGACCCGTGCGCGGGCAACGCCTACGTCTCGGACGTGCCGCACCTGCCCACCACTCTGGCCGAATCCGCGGAACTGTTCGCCGCGTCCGAGGTGGCCCGCACGGCGTTCGGCGACGATGTCGTCGAGCACTACCTCAACAACGCCCGCGTCGAGGTGGATGCGTTCAACTCCGCGGTGACCGACTGGGAGAGGGTGCGCGGATTTGAGCGGTTCTGAGCCCCTGCGCCCGGTGCTGGGCCTGACCACCTATCTGCAGCAGGCGCAGACCGGAGTGTGGGATGTGCGCGCGAGCTTCCTGCCCGCGATCTACCTCGAGGGCATCACGTCGGCCGGTGGTGTCGCGACGCTGCTGCCGCCGCAACCGGTCGACGACGCGATCGTCGCGCGTGTGCTCGACGGCCTCGACGGCCTGGTGCTGACCGGCGGGCGCGACGTCGATCCGGCCAGTTACGGGCAGGTGCGGCACGCCAGATCCGATGAGCCCGCGCGGGATCGCGACGCATGGGAGTTCGCGCTGCTGCGTGGGGCACTCGCACGTCGCCTGCCTGTCCTCGGGATCTGCCGCGGCGCCCAGGTGCTCAACGTGGCGCTCGGCGGCACGTTGCACCAGCACCTGCCCGACGTCGTCGGCCACGACCGGCATCAGGTCGGCAACGCGATGTTCACCACGTCGTCGGTGCGCACGGTGGCGGGCACCCGAACCGCGGCACTGGTGGGTGAGTCCACCGACGCGCAGTGCTACCACCATCAGGCGATCGCCGAGGTCGGCCGCGGCCTCGTGGTCAGTGCGCATGATGTCGACGGGGTCATCGAGGCGGTCGAGTTGGATCCCGGCGCCCACCCGGACATGTTCTGCGTCGCGGTGCAGTGGCACCCAGAAGAGCGTCTGGACGATCTGCGGTTGTTCGCCGGCGCGGTCGAGGCGGCGCGCGCGTATGCGGGTGCGAGAAGGAGAGAGGCCGGATGAGTTCTGCGACAACGACAGTGATCAACCCGGCGACCGAGGAGGTGCTGCGCACCGTCGAACGTCTCGATGTGGCCGCGGTCGACGACGCCGTCGCGCGGGCCCGGGACGCGCAGCGCAGATGGGCGCGGCGCGCACCCGCCGAACGGGCCGCCGCACTGCGGGACTTCGCCGCCGCCGTGGACGCCCACGTGGGCGAACTCGCGGCACTCGAGGTGGCCAATTCCGGGCATCCGATCGGTGCGGCCGAATGGGAGGCCGGGCACGTCCGCGACGTGCTGCAGTACTACTCGGCCAGTCCGGAACGGTTGTCGGGCAGGCAGATCCCGGTGGCCGGTGGCCTGAATGTGACGTTCCATGAACCGCTGGGTGTGGTCGGCGTCATCACGCCGTGGAACTTCCCGATGCCCATCGCGGCGTGGGGTTTCGCCCCGGCCCTGGCGGCGGGCAACGCAGTGCTGGTCAAACCCGCGGAGTGGACGCCGTTGACCACGTTGCGGATCGCCGAACTGGCGGCCGAATCGGGTCTGGACCCCGACCTGTTCCAGGTGCTTTCGGGTCAGGGATCGGTGGTCGGTGAACGCTTCGTGACCCACCCGGACATCCGCAAGGTGGTGTTCACCGGGTCCACCGAGGTGGGCACCCAGGTCATGGCCGGCGCGGCCCGACAGGTCAAACGCGTCACGCTCGAACTCGGCGGCAAGAGCGCCAACATCGTGTTCGACGACTGCGACCTGGAACGTGCCGCCGCCACCGCGCCGTACGGGGTGTTCGACAATGCGGGTCAGGACTGCTGCGCACGCAGCCGGATCCTGGTGCAGCGCAGCGTCTATGACCGCTTCATGGAACTGCTCGAACCCGCGGTCGCCGGCGTTGTCGTCGGAGATCCCGCCCAGCGGGAGACCGAGATGGGCCCGCTGGTGTCCAAGGCGCACCTGGCGTCGGTGGCCGCCTATGTCCCCGACGACGCACCCGTGGCGTTCCGCGGGTCGGCCCCCTCGGGTGCGGGGTTCTGGTTCCCGCCCACGGTGCTGACCCCCGACCGCTCGGCCCGCACCGTCACCGAGGAGATCTTCGGGCCCGTCGTGGTGGTGCTGCCGTTCGACGACGAGGCCGACGCGATCGCCCTGGCCAACGACACCGAATACGGCCTGTCGGGGTCGATCTGGACCGACAACCTCTCGCGCGCCCTGCGGGTCTCCCGGGCCGTGGAGGCCGGCAACCTCAGTGTCAACTCGCATTCGTCGGTGCGGTACTCGACACCGTTCGGCGGCTTCAAACGGTCCGGGCTGGGGCGTGAACTCGGCCCCGACGCACCCGAACACTTCACCGAGACCAAGAATGTCTTCTTCGCGATTACGGAGAGTGAATAGATGACCAGGGTGGATCTGACTCAGCGACTGGCCGGGAAGGTGGCCGTGGTCACCGGCGGTGCCAGCGGCATCGGCCTCGCGTCGGCGCGGCGAATGCAGGACGAGGGTGCCACGATCGTGATCGGCGACATCGACCCGCAGGCCGGCGGTGCGGTGGCCGAGGACCTCGGCGCGCTCTTCGTCCCCGTGGACGTCGCCGACGAGGCCGCGGTCAACGATCTCTTCGACACCGCGGTGAAAACCTGCGGTTCGGTCGACATCGCGTTCAACAACGCCGGAATCAGCCCGCCCGAGGACGACCTGATCGAGGTGACCGGCCTCGACGCGTGGGACCGCGTGCAGAACGTCAACCTCAAGTCGGTGTTCCTGTGCTGCAGGGCCGCACTGCGACACATGGTGCCGCAGCAGCGCGGGTCGATCATCAACACCGCATCCTTCGTGGCGGTGATGGGCTCGGCGACCTCGCAGATCTCCTATACGGCCTCCAAGGGTGGGGTGCTCGCGATGTCCCGCGAACTCGGTGTGCAGTACGCGCGTCAGGGCATTCGGGTCAACGCGCTGTGCCCGGGACCGGTCAACACCCCGCTGCTGCAGGAGTTGTTCGCCAAGGACCCCGAGCGCGCGGCGCGCCGCCTCGTGCACGTTCCGGTGGGCAGGTTCGCCGAACCCGAGGAACTCGCGGCCGCCGTCGCATTCCTGGCCAGCGATGACGCGTCGTTCATCACGGCGTCGAGCTTCCTGGTCGACGGCGGCATCAGCGGCCACTACGTCACGCCGCTGTAGGTGTCATGACTGCGGTGCCAGACCCCACGGTCGCCGGCTGTGAAGCCGGCGACGCACTGCTGCGCCCCGTCCGCCTCGGCAATGCCTTCGAGGACACCGTCGGCAGGCTGCTGCAGACGATCCGGCTCGGAGTGCTGGCCCCGGGGGAGTCGCTGCCGCCCGAGCGCGAGCTCGCGGCCCGACTCGGCGTCAGCCGCGACACGGTCCGGGAGGCCATCAAGTCGCTGGCCGAGGCGGGCTATCTGGTGTCGCGGCGAGGACGCTACGGCGGCACCTTCCTGGCGCAGCCGCTGCCCGCCCACCCGGGCCCCGGGGAGCGGGTCACGCGCGAGGAGATCGACGACGCGCTGCGGTTGCGGGAGATCCTGGAGGTCGGGGGCGCCCGGATGGCCGCGGCGCGCACCCTGACCGCGGTCGAGCGGGAGACCCTGTGGTCCCGGCTGTCCGACGTCCGCGACGCCGCCGGAGAGGACTACCGGCGGCTGGACTCCCGACTGCACCTCGCGATCGCCGAGGCCGCTGGAGCGCCGTCGTTGGTGCCGCTGGTGGCCGAGAACCGCATGCGGCTCAATGCCCTGCTCGACCGGATTCCGCTGCTGCGCCAGAACCTCACCCACTCGGACGAGCAGCACCAGGCGATCGTGATCGCGATCCTGGCCGGCGATGCCGACGCGGCGGCCGAGGCAATGCGCGCGCATGTCGCGGGATCTTCAGCGCTTCTGCACGGATTCTTGGACTAGATTGCAGGACATGGCTGATCAGTCGGTGGTCGAGCGGGCGTCGTCGGCGCTCGTCGATGTCGACACGAGCGGGTGGGCCCAGCGTTTCGACCTGCTGTCGGACCCGCATCGCCTTGAGATTCTGCTGAGCCTGCACCGCGCACCGGGGATCTGCGTCAGTGATCTGGCCACCGCGCTGGGCCGCTCGGAGAACGCGGTGTCGCAGGCCCTGCGGGTGCTGCGGCAGCAGGGCTGGGTGAGCAGCACCCGGGTCGGGCGGTCGGTCTGCTACCGCCTCGAGGATCACACCGTGCACGACCTGCTGCACTGGATCGGTGCCCGGCACAGCTGATCTCCCGTCGCATGAACATCTGAACAGCTAGACAGATGACACGCCGCGCACCTAGGCTTTCATCCGTGGTCATATCGACTCTTGCAATGCATATGAGCGACGGCATCGTCAACGCCCCCACCTCAGTGATCTTCGGCGTCATCGCCGTCGTGGCGATCGGATTCAGCGCCCGGCGCGCCAGTGCCGAACTCGACGAGCGCACCGTGCCGTTGGCGGGTCTGGTCGCGGCGTTCATCTTCGCCGTCCAGATGGTGAACTTCCCGATCCTGCCGGGGGTCAGCGGCCATCTGCTCGGCGGCGCACTCGCCGCGATTCTGGTCGGGCCCTATACGGGCGCACTGTGCATCGCGATCGTCCTGGTGGTCCAGAGCCTGCTGTTCGCCGACGGCGGTGTGACCGCTCTGGGCACCAACATCACCAACATGGCCGTGATCGGCGTCGCCGCGGGATACGGCACCGCGGTGCTGCTGATGTCGGTGCTGGGCCGCCGCGGCGACACCGGTACCGGTCGCCTCGGAGTCGTGGCGTTCATCGCTGCTCTGGTTGGAACAGTCTGCGCGGCAATGGGGTTCGTGGTCCAGTACGCATTCGGCGGGGCGGCCAGCGCGTCGCTCGGGGCGGTGTTCGGGTACATGCTCGGCACGCACGTGCTGATCGGGATCGGTGAGGGCATCATCACTGCGCTGACGGTGGTGGCCGTCGCGCGGTCGCGGCCCGACCTGGTGTACCTGCTGCGGCGCAACGCCGACCGGGTCGAGGTCGCGGCATGACCGGGCGCAGATTCTGGATCGTCTTCGCGCTGGCCATCGTCGCGGTCGCCGGTGGAGTGTCGTACTTCGCCAGTTCGTCGCCCGACGGCCTCGATGCGACGACGTTGCGCGGGTGCGAGGTGGTCGAGGTCGACGGTGTCGAAGAGTTGACCGGCGACTGCATCGCGCAGCACGCGAGTGACCATCAGCTGTCGGCGTCACCGCTGGCCGACTACACGATCTTCGGCCACGAGTACAGCGGCGGCCTGGCCGGTGTGTTGGGCGTCGTGGTGGTGGCCGGTGTCGCGTTCGGCGCGTTCCGTCTGATCGCCCGCCAGCGCGCCACCAAGGACTGATCCGGTGGGGGCGGGGCACTCCCATCCGCTCTACCGTGACGGGCACTCGGCGGTGCATCGGGCGCCGGGGGAAGTCAAGATCGTCTGCCTCGTGGTCTTCCTGTTGGCCGTCGTGGCCACGCCGCGAGACATGTTCTGGCCGTATGCGATCTATGCCGGCATCGTCGTCGCGGTGTGGCGCTGGGCGCACATCCCGCTGCATTGGGTGCTGCCGCGCATGTTGATCGAGGCGCCGTTCGTGGTCCTGGCGGTACTGCTGCCGTTCGCCGAGGGCGGGGAGCGCGTCGAGGTGGCCGGCCTGCACCTGTCGGTTGCGGGCCTGTGGGCCGCGTGGGGCATCGTCGTGAAGGGCACGCTGGGTGTGGCGGCCGCGCTGACCGTCGCGGCGACCACCACCGCTCGCCAGCTTCCGCTGGCGCTGGCCAGGCTCGGGGTGCCTGCCCTGGTCACGTCTATGCTCGTGCTGATGCTGCGCTACATCGATGTGCTGGCGGCCGAGGCCGCTCGAATGCGGATGGCGCGCATCTCCCGCGGGGACTCTCCGCGCACCCTGCATCAGGCCGGCGCCATCGCCAAGAGTGTCGGCGTGCTGTTCCTGCGCTCCTACGAGCGCGGTGAGCGCGTGTATCTCGCCATGCTGTCGCGCGGTTTCGACGGCCGGGTGCCCGACCTGGCCGGTGTCGGCGCGGGTGCGCGCGCGACCACGAACCAATGGGTCTTCGCACTGCTGCCCGCCGCGGGTGCCGTCGTCGTCGCGGCAGCGGCCTGGGGGCTGCGATGACCCCGGACGGCGTCCGGGTCACCGGACTGCGCCACGTCTATCCCGACGGCCACGTCGCACTCGGCGGGGTCGACCTCACGGTGGACGCCGGTGAGCGGGTCGCGGTGCTCGGACCCAACGGTGCGGGCAAGACCACGCTGATGCTGCACCTCAACGGGGTGCTGACCGCGACGTCGGGCAGCGTGGAGATCGCCGGGATCACCGTGGCGCGCAACACCCTTCGCGACGTCCGCCGCCGCGTCGGATTGGTCTTCCAGGACCCCGACGACCAGCTGTTCATGCCCACCGTCGCCCAGGACGTCGCATTCGGGCCTGCGAACTTCGGCGTCTCCGGCGCTGAACTGAGCCAGCGCGTGGCCACGGCGCTGGAACTCGTCGCCATGACCGAACACGCCGAGCGCAGTCCCGCACACCTGTCGCTGGGCCAGAAGCGGCGGGCCGCGCTGGCCTCGGTGCTGGCCTGTGAGCCCGGCATCCTGGTGCTCGACGAACCGTCGGCCAACCTCGACCCGGTCGCGCGCCGCGAATTGGCGCACACGCTCTCAGGACTGCCCGCCACGATGCTGATCGTCACGCACGACCTGCCGTACGCCGCGCAGCTGTGCCGGCGGGCGGTGGTGATCGACGACGGCGTGGTGGTCGCCGACGGTCCGATGCCCGAGATCCTCGGCGACGCAGCGCTGTTGGCGGCGCATCGCCTCGAACTGCCCTGGGGATTCGACCTCTCGGCGGCGCTGCGCTGAGTCTCAGTGCCGCTTGGGTGGCGGCCAGGACGGTTCACCGCACAGGGACAGCAGCGCGTTCTCGATCACCTCGGGCAGCGCCGGATGGATCCAGTACTGCCCGCGGGCCATGTCCTGCCCGCGCAGGCCGAAGCTCATGGCCTGGATCAGCGGCTGAATCAGCGTCGAGGCCTGATAGCCCATGATGTGCGCGCCGAGGATGTCGCCGGTGTCGGCGTTGACGACGATCTTGGCCGTCCCTGTGGTGTCCTCCATGGCCCACCCGTAGGCCACGTCGCCGTAATCCTGGAGCTTGACCTTGGGGTTGAGACCCGCTGCGCGGGCCTCGTTCTCAGTCATGCCGACACACGCGACCTGCGGGTCGGTGAACACCGCTGACGGCACGAACCGGTGATCGGCGGGCACCAACTGCTCGGTGTCGTCCCAGTCCTGCAGCAGGTTGTGCCGCACCACGCGGGCCTCGTGGTTGGCGACGTGCTTGAGCTGATAGTCCGAGCTGACGTCGCCGAGCGCGAAAATGCCACGCGCGGTGGTGCGTTGGTACTCGTCGACGACGACCTGACCGCCGTCGGTGACCTTGACCCCGGCCAGTCCGGCGTCCAGCAGATCGCCGTTGGGGCGGCGTCCCGTCGCGACCAGGACCGCGTCGGCATGCAACGTCGAACCGTCGTCGAGGTGCAGTGTGGTGCCGCTGGCGTCCGTGCTCCCGCCGGTGACGTTGCGGTGCATCAGCAGTTCCCACTTGCGCGATGCGATGTCGGTGAACCGCTCGCCGATGTCGTCGTCGCAGTAGGACAGCATGGTCGCCCCCCGCAGCACCAAGGTGACCCGAGTTCCCAACGCCGAGAACACATGCGCGAACTCCGCGGCGACAAACCCGCCACCGATGATCACAAGGTGCTCCGGCAGGTCCGGAATCCGCATGATGGTGTCGCTGGTGTGGAATTCGACGCCGCAGTCGGTGATCGCCTGCGGCACAACGGCGCGGGCGCCAGCGGCGATCACCACCTGATCCGAGGTGAACTCGTCGCCCGCCTCGGTGCGCAGCACATGGCGGCCGTCGGAGCGGGTGGGGCCGAACCGGGTGTGCGAATCGAACACCGTGACGTTGGGGGAGGACCGCCGATACCGTTGCCCGCCCAATGCGATCGGGTCGATGCGGCCGAACACCCGGGACACGATGTCGCGCCAGCGCACGTCGTCGATGCGGGCGTCGATGCCGTACCGCGCGGACTCCCGGATCGTGGCGGCGACTTCGGCGACGTAGACGAACATCTTGGTCGGGATGCACCCGACGTTGAGGCAGGTGCCGCCGAAGGTGCCCTGCTCACAGATCGCCACCCTCTTCGAGTCGTAGCGCTCGTCGAGGATGCTGTTGCCCGAGCCGGTTCCGATGATCGTCAGATCGAAATGGTCCACGTCAGCCCTGTCTTCTGTTGGAGGAGTTCGAGCCCGCCTGGCGGGTGTCGCTCTGGTGGGTGCCCGTCACCCTGCGCTGCAGCCACTCGTCGAGTTCGAGGTAGGCCTGCGCCCGCGGTTGCGCGAGCGACAGGAACACATCGTGCTTGGCGTCGGTGATGGGCGCGACCGTGGTGTGGTCACCCACGCACCCCGCCCACCGCGCGATCTGACGCACGTCGAGTACCGCGTCCCCCCGGGCGATGGCGTCCGGGTCGCCCTGAGCCTCCGGGACGCTGCGGTCGGATCGCAGGATCAGGTTGGGCACCCCGACATCCAACCCGCGGTGCAGGCTGGCCTGCGCGCGACGCACCGCACTGATCCAGCCGAACGTGATGGGGAATCCGCCCACGGGCTTCCACGCCAGGTTGTAGTCGAACTCGCCGGCGTAATCCCGGTGCAGCGATGTGCCGTAGCCACCCTGGGTCGGCCTGCGCGCCACCCGAGTCTTGCGGACCCGCGCCAGCGCGCGCAGTGCGGCCCGCGTAGGCGCCGCCCGCAGGATCGCCGGGCCGTGCAGATCGAAGAACGGGCTGTTGAGCACCAGCGCGCCGACGCCCAGCGTGGCCGTGAGGTCCCGTTGCCGGAGGCGGTCGAGCCACAGCGTGACGATCAAGCCACCCGCCGAATGCCCATATACGCACACTGGAGCCCCGCCGGTCTCGCGCGCGATGATCTCGAGCGCACGCTGCAGTTCGGTGTCGTAGCGGGCCAGGTCGGTGGTGAAGTGCGGGGTCTGGCCCTCCCGCCAGGACCGGCCGCACTTGTGCAGGTCCAGCGCGTAGAAGGCGAAACCGCGCGCGCCGAACCACTCGGCCAGTTCGGTGTTGAAGAAGTAGTCGGTGTAGCCGTGCACCGCGAGCACTGCGTGCGCCGCGGGTGCTGCCGAACCACGCCGGACCAGCGTGGCGTAGAGGTCACCCTCGCCGTCGGGGTCAGCACCCAGTTCGAGAGTGTGCTGGTGGTAGCCGGGCAGGACGTCGGTCTCCCATGCCGTCACGTGTTCACCTTAGTCGCGTCTCGTGTTGCGCATCGTGGCCGTTGGGGTGAAGATCACCCGCCTCGACAGTTTCTCCGCAGACTGAGCGGGATAACCTTGACATCGGATCACCCGACGGAACAAAGGATCGGCAAACCGGTGTCAGACGCCAAGACAAGTCAGACAGTCAAGACCGACGTCGTGCTGGTGGGTGCCGGCATCATGAGCGCCACGCTCGGGGCGTTGCTGCGGTTGGTCGAGCCGAACTGGTCGATCACGATGATCGAACGCCTCGACGGGGCCGCCGCCGAGAGCAGCGATCCGTGGAACAACGCGGGCACCGGCCACTCGGCGCTGTGTGAGCTCAACTACACGCCCGAGAACGCCGACGGGTCGATCGACATCAGCAAGGCCGTCACCGTGAACGAGCAGTTCCAGGTGTCCCGGCAGTTCTGGTCACACGCGCTCGAGAGCGGCGTGCTGACCGACGCCCGCAGCTTCATCAACCCGGTGCCGCACGTGTCGTTCGTCGAGGGTGCCGACCGGGTCGAGTACCTGCGCAAGCGCCGCGACGCCCTGGCGTCGAACCCGCTGTTCGCGACCACCGAGTTCATCAACGACAACGACGAGTTCGCCCGCCGACTGCCGTTCATGGCCGCGCAGCGCACGTTCGCCGAACCCGTCGCGCTGAACTGGACCACCGACGGCACCGACATCGACTTCGGCGCACTGTCCAAGCAGCTCATCGGATACGGCGTGCGCAACGGCACGTCGGTGCTGTTCGGGCATGAGGTGCGCAACCTGTCGAAGAACTCCGACGGCACGTGGACGGTCAAGGTGCGCAATCGCCGCACGGGCCTGGTGCGTCGTATCGAAGCCAAGTTCGTGTTCGTCGGCGCGGGTGGCGACGCCCTGCCGCTGCTGCAGAAGTCGGGCATCGCCGAGGCCAAGGGCTACGGCGGCTTCCCGGTCGGCGGGCAGTTCCTGCGCACCTCCAACGCATCCGTCACCGCCGGTCATCGGGCCAAGGTGTACGGCTTCCCGCCCCTGGGCGCACCGCCGATGTCGGCACCGCACCTCGACACCCGCATCATCAACGGCAAGCAGTGGCTGCTGTTCGGCCCCTTCGCCGGATGGTCGCCCAAGTTCCTCAAGCAGGGCCACTTCCTCGACCTCCCACTGTCGGTCAAGCCGGACAACCTCGCCTCGATGGTCGGCGTCGGCCTGACACAGATGAGCCTGGTGAACTACCTGATCGCCCAGCTCCTGATGTCGGAGGCCGACCGGGTCGATGCGCTGCGGGTCTTCGCGCCCAGTGCGCAGGACGCCGACTGGGAACTGTCGGTGGCCGGTCAGCGCGTGCAGGTCATCAAGCCCGCGAAGGGCAAGGGCGGCACGCTCGAGTTCGGCACCACGGTGCTCTCGGCGGCCGACGGCAGCATCGCCGGCCTGCTGGGCGCCTCGCCGGGTGCGTCCACCGCGGTGCCCGCGATGCTCGAGGTCATGGAGCGCTGCTTCGCCGACCAGTACGCGCAGTGGCAGCCCAAGCTCAAGGAGATGATCCCGTCGCTGGGCACCAAGCTCTCGGAGAACCCCGCGCTGTTCGACGAGGTGTGGTCGTGGGGCACCAAGGTCCTGGGCCTGGAGGCCGGTGCCGATGCGGGTGCGCAGGCGCTCACGGTCGGTGCCGACGCCCCCTCGCCCGCGCACGGCAGCGACGATCCCGAGCCTGCGGGCGTGGTGTGACGGTTGCGCTGCGCCGAAGCTGGGCTCGGGACCTCGACGCGGCCACCCTCTACGAACTGCTGAAGCTGCGCGTCGAAGTCTTCGTCGTCGAGCAGGCCTGCGCGTATCCGGAACTGGATGGGCGTGACCTGCTGGCCGAGACCCGGCACTTCTGGCTCGAACAGCCCGACGGCCAAGTGATCTCGACGCTTCGCCTCATGGAGGAGTACCCGGGCGGCGAGAAGTCCTTCCGGATCGGCCGCGTCTGCACCAGACAGAGCAGCCGGGGCGAAGGCCACACCAGCAGGCTGCTGCAGGCCGCGCTGGCCGACGTCGGGGATCACCCCTGCCGCATCGACGCCCAGACCTACCTTGAGGCGATGTACGCCCAGCACGGATTCGTCCGCGCCGGCGACGAATTCGTCGAGGACGGCATTCCGCACGTGCCCATGCTCCGCCCGGGGCGCATCGAGGAGACACCGTGAGCCACCCGGACTTTCCGTTCAGCGCCATCGTCGGCCACGACCAGCTGCGGCTCGCGCTGATCCTCTGCGCCGTGCGTCCCGAGATCGGCGGCGTCCTGATCCGCGGCGAGAAGGGCACCGCGAAGTCGACCGCGGTGCGGGCCCTGGCCGGCATCCTGTCCTCGATCGACGGCGCCTGCCTGGTGGAGCTGCCGATCGGCGCCACCGAGGACCGGGTTATCGGGTCGCTGGACCTGCAGAAGGTGCTGCGCGACGGCGAGCACGCGTTCTCCCCGGGGCTGCTGTCGCGCGCGCATCGCGGCGTGCTCTACGTCGACGAGGTCAACCTGCTGCACGACCACCTCGTGGACGTGCTGCTGGACGCCGCGGCGATGGGGCGTGTGCACGTCGAACGCGACGGTGTCTCGCACTCGTATGAGTCGCGATTCGTGCTGATCGGCACGATGAACCCCGAGGAGGGGGAACTGCGTCCGCAGCTGTTGGACCGGTTCGGCCTGACCGTCGACGTCCGCGCCTCCCGCGAGGTGGCGGTGCGCACCGAGGTGATCCGAGCCCGGTTGGCGTATGAGGCCGACCCGCAGGGGTTCGCGGCGCGGTTTGCCGACGCCGACGCCGACGTCGCCCGCCGCATCGCTGCCGCCCGTACACGGGTGGCCGGCGTCGTGCTGGGCGACGACGAACTGGGCCGAATCGCAGCGCTGTGCGCGGCCTTCGACGTCGACGGTATGCGTGCCGATCTGGTGGTGGCCCGCACGGCCGTCGCCCACGCCGCCTGGCGCGGTGCTGAACACGTTGCCGCCGAAGACATTCGAGTCGCGGCCGAACTCGCGCTGCCGCATCGCCGTCGCCGTGACCCGTTCGACGATCCCGGCCTTGACCCCGGTGCGCTCGATGAGATCCTCGGCGACCAGGACACCGGCCCGGAACCGGAGCCCGATCCGGACCCCGACTCGGATCCGCCCGGCGGCGGTACGCCACCGCCTGCCGAGAGTGAGACCAGTGGGCAGTCGGAGGGTTCGCCCTCCCCATCTCCCGCACCGGCGCAGCAGAGCGCCGCGCCGACACCGACCTTCCAGACCCGGGCGCTTCGGGTGCCCGGCGTGGGCGAGGGCGCCCCGGGCCGACGATCGGTGGCCCGCAACAGATCCGGCGCCGTGGTGGGTGTCAGTCCGGGCGACACCGGTGACGGTCTGCACCTGTTCGCGACGATGCTCGCGACCGCGGGGCGCTCGCGGCAGGCGGGCCGGCTACGGCCGGACGTCGACGACATCCGCTTGGCCGTACGGCAGGGTCGCGAGGGCAACCTGGTGATCTTCGTCGTCGACGCGTCGGGGTCGATGGCCGCCCGGGACCGCATGTCGGCCGTCAGTGGTGCCGCGCTCTCGCTGCTCCGCGACGCCTATCAGCGCCGAGACAAGGTTGCGGTCATCACCTTCCGTGCCGATCAGGCGCAGCTTCTCCTTCCGCCGACCACGTCGGCGCACATCGCCGGGCGTCGCCTCGCGCGGTTCGACACCGGGGGCAGGACGCCACTGGCGCAGGGTCTGCTGGCCGCGGCCGATCTGGTCCGGCGTGAGAAGGTGCGGGACCGAACCCGGCGTCCGCTGGTCGTGGTGCTGACCGACGGTCGAGCCACCGGCGGCCCGGACCCGTTGGGCCGCAGCCGAATCGCCGCCGCACGCCTGGTCGCCGAGGGAGCGTCAGCGGTGGTGGTGGACTGTGAGACGTCCTATATCAGGCTCGGGTTGGCGGGGGTGCTGGCCGACGCACTGGGGGCGCCCGTGCTGCGTCTGGAACAGTTGCGCGCCGAGGCGTTGACGGCCGTGGTGCGCAGCGCCGCCTGATCGAAAGAGAGCGCAGAGTCATGCCACAGGGTCGTCCGATCGCCGTGCCCGACGACGGGCTGAGCACGCGGGCTCGCCGCAATCAGCCCGTCCTCGCGGTGCACACCGGCGCGGGCAAGGGGAAGTCCACCGCCGCGTTCGGCATGGCGCTGCGCGCCTGGAACGCGGGCCTGGACGTCGCGGTGTTCCAGTTCGTCAAGAGCGCCAAGTGGAAGGTGGGGGAGGAGAACGCCTTCCGCGAACTCGGCACGCTGCACGACGAACACGGCACCGGCGGCGCCGTCGAATGGCACAAGATGGGCTCGGGCTGGTCGTGGTCGCGCCGACAGGGGGACGAGGCCGACCACGCCGCGGCCGCGGCCGAAGGCTGGGCAGAGATCGCCCGCCGCCTCGCTGAGGAACGACACGGCTTCTATGTGCTGGACGAGTTCACCTACCCGCTCAAGTGGGGCTGGGTCGACGTCGACGCGGTCGTGGAGACGCTGCGGAGTCGGCCGGGCACCCAGCACGTCGTGATCACCGGCCGGGACGCGCCCGCGCCGCTGATCGAGGCCGCCGACCTGGTCACCGAGATGGCGAAGGTCCGCCACCCCATGGACGCCGGACGCAAGGGCCAGCGGGGCATCGAGTGGTGACCCCGGCCGTCGTCGTCGCCGCCCCGTCCTCGGGCAGTGGAAAGACTACGGTGGCAACGGGTCTGATGGCCGCACTGGTCCGGGCCGGAAGACGGGTGGCCGGATTCAAGGTCGGCCCCGACTACATCGACTCGGGATACCACGCGCTGGCCACCGGAAGGCCCGGCCGCAACCTCGACCCCGTGCTGGTCGGCGAGCAGCTCATCGGACCGTTGTACGCACATGGCAGCACGGGCGCCGACATCGCGGTGATCGAGGGCGTGATGGGCCTGTTCGACGGACGGATCGAGCCTTCAGGCGCCATTCCGGCGACGGGTTCGACCGCGCATGTGGCGGGCCTGCTGCGGGCGCCCGTGCTGCTGGTGGTGGACGCCCGCGGCCAGAGTCACAGCATTGCGGCTCTGCTGCACGGATTTTCGACGTTCGACTCCGGAACCCGGTTGGGCGGTGTGGTGCTCAATCGCGTCGGCAGCGCGCGCCATGAAGAGGTGCTGCGTCAGGCGTGTGAGGCCGCCGGAGTGCCGGTGCTCGGCGCGATTCCGCGACTCGCCGAACTCGAGGTGCCGTCGCGGCATCTCGGGCTGATCACCGCCGTCGAACACGGCGCGGCGGCCCGGACCGCCGTCGCGGCGATGGCCGATCTGATCGGCACGCATGTCGACGTCGCCGCCGTGGCCGCCCTGGCCGCCGCACCCAGCGTCGCCGTCCCGTGGCGACCCGAGGGTGCCGTCGGGACGCCGGTGGCCGGTTCGCCAGTGGTCGCCGTCGCGGCCGGGCGCGCCTTCAGCTTCGCCTACGCCGAGCACGCCGAACTGCTTCGTGCGGCCGGGGCCCAGGTCGTGGAGTTCGACCCGCTGATCGATCGCCTGCCCGAACGGACCGCGGCCCTGGTGCTGCCGGGCGGGTTCCCCGAGCAGTACCCCGCCGAGTTGTCGGCCAACACCGCCCTGCGCGCCGAGATCGCAGATCTGGCCCAGCGCGTCCCGGTGCACGCCGAATGTGCCGGGCTGACCTACCTGATGACGGACCTCGACGGGCACGAGATGTGTGATGTGCTGCACGGCTCGGCGCGATTCACCTCGCGGCTCACGTTGGGCTACCGCGAGGCCGTCGCGGTCGCCGACTCGCCGGTGCAGCGTGCAGGGGAACGCGTCGTTGGTCATGAATTCCACCGCACCACAGTTGATTTCGCGCAGGAGTACGCTCCCGCCTGGCGGTTCCGGCGGGCCGACGGGACCGTGGCCGGCGACGGCGCGGTTCATGGCGGGGTGCACGCGTCGTACCTGCACACCCATCCGGCCGGGACGCCCGAGGGGGTGCGGCGGTTCGTCGCACACGCGGCGGCGTCGTAGGCTCGCCGGGTGATCGAGAACGCCTACCTGGTCGGCCTGCGGCTGGCCGGCAAGAAGGTCGTTGTCGTCGGTGGGGGAACAGTGGCCCAGCGACGACTGGGCCTGCTCGTGGCCAGCGGGGCCGACGTGCATGTCATCGCACGCACCGCGACCCCCTCGGTCGAGGCCATGGCCGGCGTGACGCTGACGCTGCGGGACTACCGCGAGGGTGACCTCGCCGGCGCCTGGTACGCCATTGCGGCCACCGACGACGCCGAGGTGAACGCGGCCATCGTGGCCGAGGCCGACAGCAGGCAGATCTTCTGCGTGCGCGCCGACGTCGCGGTCGAGGGCTCCGCCGTCACTCCCGCGACCTTCGAACACGAGGGACTCGCAGTGGGAGTTCTGGCCAGCGGCGAGCACCGCCGGTCGTCCGCGATCCGCACCGCGATCCACGAGGCGCTGTCCAGCGGCGTCATCGGCGCGGGACGCGACGAGGCGGGCACCTCGGCGCTCAAGGGCACAGTCGCGCTCGTGGGCGGCGGCCCCGGCGACCCGGAACTCGTCACCGTGCGCGGCCGCCGACTGCTCTCACAGGCCGACGTCGTCGTCGCCGACCGACTCGCACCGGCCGAACTCCTGGCCGAACTGCCCAGCCACGTCGAGGTGATCGACGCCGCGAAGATCCCCTACGGCCGCGCGATGGCCCAGGAGGCGATCAACAGCGTGCTGATCGACCGCGCCAAGGCCGGACAGTTCGTCGTGCGCTTCAAGGGCGGCGATCCGTTCGTGTTCGCGCGCGGGTATGAGGAAGTCATCGCCTGCACCCAGGCTGGGATCCCCGTCACAGTGGTGCCCGGCGTGACGAGCGCGATCGGCGTCCCCGCGATGGCGGGCGTCCCGGTCACACACCGCGGCGTCAACCACGAGTTCGTGGTGGTCAGCGGCCATCTGGCGCCCGATCACCCGGAGTCGCTGGTGAACTGGCCCGCCCTGGCAGCGCTGAGTGGGACTCTGGTTCTGCTGATGGCCGTGGAGCGCATCGAACTGTTCGCCGACGTGCTGCTCGCGGGCGGACGTCCGCAGGACACTCCGGTGATCGTGATCCAGCACGGCACCACCACGTCCGAACGCCAGGTGCGCGCCACGCTGGGCAATGTTGCGGAGACCGTGCGTGCCGAGGGGATAAGGCCGCCGGCGATCATCGTGATCGGGCCGGTCGTGAACATGAGCGAAGGTATCGGTTCGGCCTCGCTCTGACCTCGGTCGCTTAAACAACTCTTAATATTACTGTAGGGTAGGCCGCTATGACGGCTCTCAATGATGCAGAGCGGGCAGAGTCGGGCGCTGCTCCCACCGATGACCGCGCACTTCCGGTGCGCGTCGAACCATCGGAGATCGAGCGTTCCGGCCGGTCACTGCCGCCCTGGCTGCCGTCGCGTCGGTTCATTTACGCCGTGGTCGCGATCGGCGGAATGCAGCTGCTGGCGACGATGGACAGCACCATCGCGATCGTCGCCCTGCCCCAGATCCAGGACGAGCTCGGGCTCTCGGACGCCGGCCGCAGCTGGGTCATCACCGCGTATGTGCTGACCTTCGGCGGCCTGATGCTGCTCGGCGGCCGCCTCGGCGACACGATCGGGCGCAAGCGGACCTTCATCGTCGGTGTCGCGCTGTTCACCATCGCCTCGATCCTGTGCGGTGTCGCATGGGACGAGGCCACCCTGGTGATCGCGCGACTGCTGCAGGGCGTCGGTGCGGCCATCGCGAGCCCCACGGGCCTGGCGCTGGTGGCCACGACGTTCCCCAAGGGACCCGCACGCAACGCCGCCACCGCGGTCTTCGCCGCGATGACCGGCGTCGGCTCCGTCATGGGCCTCGTGGTCGGCGGCGCGCTGACCGAGGTGTCTTGGCGGCTGGCCTTCCTGGTCAACGTGCCGATCGGCCTGCTGGTCATCTACCTCGCCTACAACACCCTGCGTGAGACGCACCGCGAGCGGATGAAGCTCGACGCGGCCGGAGCGCTGTTGGCCACCCTCGGCTGCACGGCCGCGGTGCTCGGCTTCTCCAGCGGACCCGAGCACGGCTGGCTGACCCCGATCACGCTCGGCTCGGGCCTGGCGGCGCTGGTGTGCTTCGCCGCCTTCGTCTTCGTCGAACGCCGCGCGGTCAACCCGGTGGTCCCGTTCGCGCTGTTCCGCGACCGCAACCGGGTGGCGACCTTCGCCGCGATCTTCCTGGCCGGCGGCGTCATGTTCACGCTGACTGTGCTGATCGGCCTGTACGTGCAGGACATCATGGGGTACAGCGCGCTGCGGGCGGGCGTCGGCTTCATCCCGTTCGTGATCGCCCTCGGCGTCGGACTGGGCCTTTCGTCGCACCTGGTGTCGCTGTTCCCGCCGCGTCTGCTGGTGATCGGCGGCGGCATCCTCGTGCTGGGCGCCATGATCTACGGCTCGACGCTGAATGCGGGCATCCCGTACTTCCCGAACCTCGTGATCCCGATCGTCGTCGGCGGCCTCGGCATCGGCATGATCGTGGTTCCGCTCACCGTCTCGGCGATCGCCGGCGTGGGCTTCGACGAGATCGGCCCCGTCACCGCGATCGCGCTGATGCTGCAGAACCTCGGCGGGCCCGTCGTGCTGGCCATCATCCAGGCCGTCATCACGTCCCGCACGCTGTACCTGGGCGGTACCACAGGCCCCGTCAAGAACATGAACGACGCGCAACTGGCGGCCCTGGACGCCGGTTACACCCACGGCCTGCTGTGGGTGGCGGCAGTCGCCGTACTCGTGGGCGCCGCGGCACTGTTCATCGGCTACACCGCCAAGCAGGTCGCACACGCGCAAGAGGTCAAGGACGCCCTGGACGCGGGCGAGCTCTAGCCCGATCTCGCGAGCAGACACATAATCGCCTGAATTCGCCTCGAAACGTGCGAGTCCGCGTCTGCTCGCCGGATGAGGCGGGGGCGGGTGAGCTGCCGCCCGCGTATAAGCTGGCCTCCCGTGATCACGCGTATGTCGGAGCTGTTCCTGCGAACACTCCGAGACGACCCAGCCGATGCCGAAGTACCCAGCCACAAGCTGCTGATCCGCGCGGGCTACGTCCGCCCGATCGGCCCCGGCCTCTACAGCTGGCTGCCATTGGGGCTGCGCGTGCTGCGGCGGATCGAGAAGGTCGTCCGCGAGGAGATGGAGGCCATCGGTGCGCAGGAGATCCTCTTCCCGGCCCTGCTGCCGCGCGCGCCCTATGAGGCCACCAACCGCTGGACCGAGTACGGCGACAACCTGTTCCGCCTGCAGGACCGCCGGAAGAACGACTACCTGCTCGGGCCCACCCACGAAGAGCTGTTCACGCTGACGGTCAAGGGGGAGTACAACTCCTACAAGGACTTCCCGCTGATCCTGTTCCAAATCCAGACCAAGTACCGCGACGAGGCGCGTCCTCGCGCGGGCATCCTGCGGGGTCGTGAGTTCCTGATGAAGGACTCGTACTCGTTTGACATCGACGACGGCGGCCTGAAGAACGCCTACCACGCGCACCGCGAGGCCTATCAGAAGATCTTCTCGCGTCTCGACGTCAACTACGTCATCGTGTCGGCGGTCTCCGGGGCCATGGGCGGCAGCGCCTCCGAGGAGTTCCTGGCCGAGAGCGAGGTCGGTGAGGACACCTTCGTGCGCTGCCTGGAGTCGGGCTACGCCGCCAACGTCGAGGCCGTCGTCACCCATGTGCCGGCTGCGCTGCCGATCGAGGGTCAGGCCGAGGCCGTCGTGTACGACACTCCGGACGCCCCGACGATCGCGACGCTGGTCGACTGGGCCAACGGCGCCGGCCTGCCCCAGTTCGCGGGCCGGACGGTGACCGCCGCGGACACCCTGAAGAACGTGCTGCTCAAGGTTCGCGAACCGGGCGGGGAGTGGGAACTGCTGGCCATCGGCGTGCCCGGCGACCGCGAGATCGACGACAAGCGCCTGGGCGCGGCCCTCGAACCGGCCGAGTACGCACTGCTCGACGACGCCGACTTCGCCAAGCACCCATTCCTGGTCAAGGGTTACGTCGGCCCGAAGGCACTGCAGGCCAACGGAGTCCGTTACCTCATCGATCCGCGGGTGGTCGACGGCACGTCCTGGATCACCGGCGCCGACGAGCCCAACAAGCACGTCGTGGGGCTGGTGGCCGGACGGGACTTCACCGCCGACGGCACGATCGAGGCCGCCGAGGTTCGTGACGGCGACCCCTCACCGGACGGTGCGGGTGAGCTGGTCAGCGCACGGGGCATCGAGATCGGGCACATCTTCCAACTCGGCCGCAAGTACACCGACGCGTTCTCGGCCGACGTCCTCGGTGAGGACGGCAAGCCGGTGCGACTCACCATGGGCTCCTACGGCATCGGGGTGTCGCGTCTGGTTGCGGTGCTGGCCGAGCAGCACCACGACAACCTGGGGCTGCGCTGGCCCGCCAGCGTGTCACCCTTCGACCTGCACCTGGTGATCGCCAACAAGGATGACGCGGCACGGTCCGGCGCCACCGACCTGGCGCGCGACCTCGACCGGTTGGGGCTGGACGTGCTGCTCGACGACCGCACGGCCTCGCCGGGGGTGAAGTTCAAGGACGCCGAACTGCTCGGCGTGCCGTGGATCGTCGTCGTGGGTCGCGGGTGGGCCAACGGCGTGCTGGAACTGCGCAACCGGTTCACCGGTGAGACCACCGAATTGGCGGTCGAGGGCGCGGCCACGGCGATCGCCGACGCGCTGAGGTAAATCCGAACGGCGCCCGGCGCGCAGTGAGTGGCGTTACTCGCTGCCGCCGGGAAACGGCACCGTGACGGGCCAGACCTTGAGGATCTGTTTCCATTGCGCGGCGGTCACCGCGCTCTGCGTCAGGGCCGCCACCGCGTAGGCGCGCTCCTCGCTGTCCTCGGTCTGTTCGACCACGGCGCGCCAGGCGACCGCGGCGTCGTTCTCCATGAGCAGCGCCAGGTTCGCGGCATCGTCGGGGTCGTCGACCTTCATCGGCAGCTCATAGCCAGGGGCGGTGAGCGGGGCGGTTACCGAGCGGCGGTCGAGCATCCTCAGCAGCGCCTCACGCTGTTCGCGGTGGCTCGCCATGGCCTGGGCCACCAGATAGTTGTCCTCGGGCGTCGAGTGCGCCGAGACGATGCCATAGCCGTAGATCGTGGCGTGCTCGGTGACCAGCGCGTCGTACAGCGCCGCGGCGGCCGGATCGGTGGGTCGGTCGGCGTCCGGGGAGTTCTGCTCGGTGGTCATGAGCCGGCCTTCTCCTGTGGCAGTGTCACGGTCACTGATGCGGTGCACGCTGCGGCGATCGAGGCCAGCAGTCCAGCCCGATACCCCGACTGGGACGCGGCGACGGCGGCGGCATTCTCGCCGGAGCGGCGCAGCATCATCGCGACGTCCGACGGCGACGGCGGTGGCGGGGCCGATCCCGTCGCGCCCGCAGCCGTCGACGTCGTGGTCTCGGTCGTGGTGGTCGGCGCCGGTTGGCCCGATTCACGCGCCAGCTCGTCGGCCAGGGCCTGGGCGTGCTGCGCGCGCTCGGAGGCGATCTGCGTCAGCGCCCGGGCGATCGCTGGGGTGGCCGCAGTGGCGGCCGAACGCGCCATCTCCGCGTCGGCGACGGCTGTCTCGTAGGGCTCCTGGAGCGGGTCGATCTCGTCGTCACCACCGGAGCCGCAGGCGGACGACGTCCCCGCGGTCACCGCCAGCAACGCCAGGCCCATCACGCCGCGACCGGCGGACTTCAACACCTCACGCCTGCGCACGGACACATCCTGCCATTGGTCGCGCAGGCGGAACGGGGCAGGAGCGTGCCGCCACCTTGGAATGCGCGGGAACCACTCCGAGCCTGGCGTATCGTAAGTACCTGGCGGCGTGCCCCATCCGCACCCGCCACGAGTCCGCACAACTCAAGATGAGGAGCTTCGCCGTGACGCAGATGCCCGCGGGTCTGCCTGCTCCGTCGCAGGTGATCGAGCTTCTCAGTGCGGAATTCGAGCGCGCCGGTTACGAGATCGAGGACGTGGTGGTCGACGGCCACCGGCGCCCGCCGCAGATCACCGTGACCGCCGACGGCGACGTTCCCCTCGATCTCGACACCGTCGCCGACCTCTCGCGGTCCGCGGCCCAGCTCCTTGATGAGGTGTCGGGCTTCGACGAGGCGTACGTGCTCGAGGTCACCTCACCCGGCGTGGACCGTCCGCTGACCCATGAGAAGCACTACCGTCGCGCCACGGGCCGACTGGTCGAACTCGAACTGGCCGACGGCAACCGCGCCAGCGGGCGTATCGCGGGTGTCGCGGACGGTGTCCTGCACCTGGTGATCCGTGCCGGCCGGAAATGGGCGGTGCGCGAAACCCCACTCACTGACATTGCCAAAGCCGTTGTCCAAGTTGACTTCTCCGGGCCCACCCAGCCGGAGCAGGATTTCCTGGACCAGACCCGAAGGGAGGCCGGATTATGAACATCGACATGGCCGCACTGCACGCCATCGAAGTGGATCGGGGCATCCCCGAAGGCGAATTGCTCGAGACCATCAAATCGGCACTGCTGACCGCATACCGACACACCGACGGTCACCAGGCGGACGCCTCCATCGAGATCGACCGCAAGTCGGGCGAGGTCAAGGTGATGGCCCGCGAGCACGATGACGAGGGCCGGCTCATCAGTGAGTGGGACGACACCCCCGAGGGCTTCGGCCGCGTCGCGGCCACCACGGCCCGCCAGGTCATGCTGCAGCGCTTCCGCGACGCCGAGAACGAGAAGATCTACGGCGAGTTCTCCGCCCGCGAGGGTGACATCGTCGCCGGCGTCATCCAGCGGGACGCGCGTGCCAACGCGCGCGGTGAGGTGGTGCTGCGGATGGGCAGTGAGACCAAGTACTCCGAAGGCGTCATCCCCTCCTCGGAGCAGGTGCCCGGCGAGAGCTACGAGCACGGCGACCGACTGCGCTGTTTCGTCCTCGGCGTGACCAGGGGAGTGCGGGAGCCGCAGATCCGGCTGTCGCGGACCCACCCGAACCTGGTTCGCAAGCTGTTCTCGCTCGAGGTGCCCGAGATCGCCGACGGGTCCGTCGACATCGTCGCGGTGGCCAGAGAGGCCGGACACCGGTCGAAGATCGCGGTGGCCTCCAAGATGCCGGGGCTCAACGCCAAGGGCGCATGCATCGGACCGATGGGTCAGCGTGTGCGCAACGTGATGAGCGAACTGTCAGGCGAGAAGATCGACATCATCGACTACGACGAGGACCCGGCGCGGTTCGTGGCCAACGCGCTGTCACCCGCGAAAGTCGTCTCGGTCACGGTGATCGACCCCAACACCCGCGCGGCCCGCGTCGTCGTGCCCGATTTCCAGCTGTCGCTGGCGATCGGCAAGGAAGGGCAGAACGCGAGGTTGGCGGCCCGGCTGACCGGCTGGCGCATCGATATTCGCAGCGATGCGGATGCGCCGGTGGACGCTCCCGAGAGCGGGGGTGCGGCACCCGCCCACTGACCCGCAGTCGACCGGTGTGGCGCTGGTTTAGAGCGGGGCGCCGATGACGGTAGACTGAGCCGTGATCCAGCGCGAGAGTCCTGCACCCATCCCACGGGAGCACCGCAGCACCGAAGGTCCGGTGCGAACGTGTATCGGGTGCCGGAAACGAGAGTTGGCCGTCGATCTGCTTCGGATGGTGGCCCAGTCGGGCGATCCCGGTGGCCGCCCCAGTGGCGCTGTCGTGGTCGTTGACAGGGCCGGTAATCTTTCAGGTCGGGGTGCATGGTTGCATCCCAACCCGCAGTGCCTGCAGGACGCTCTTCGACGGCGAGCCTTCACCCGAGCGCTGCGTATCGCCGGTTCACCGGACACCTCCGCGGTGGTCGAGCACTACACCGCGGCAACAGAACAGGTAGCGAAGAACATGAGCACACCGTGAAGTCCCGATGACCATGCGTCATAGCTAAACCCGAGGCGTCGGCCGACCTCCGCTGCCGTCTCATGATGAGGAGATGTAGTGGCAGGTAAGGCCCGCGTGCACGAGTTGGCTAAGGAACTCGGTGTCACAAGTAAGGAAGTACTCGCCCGGCTGAGTGAGCAGGGCGAATTCGTCAAGTCAGCGTCGTCGACGGTGGAAGCACCCGTCGCACGTCGCCTCCGTGAGTCGTTCGGCGGCGGAAAGCCCGAGAAGAAGGCTCCCGCCAAGCCCGCGCCGGCAGGCAATGGCGCCACCTCAGCACCCGCGGCCCCCGCCGCGGCCGCCGAGGTCAGTGCCCCGTCCGCCCCCGCAGCGGCGGCTCCCACGGCTCCCACGGCTCCGGGCCCCAAGCCCGGTGGCCCCAAGCCCGGCGCCCCGAAGCCCCCGGCCCCGGCCCCGGTCCCGGAACCCGCGCCCGCTCCGGCGGCTGCGGCACCGGCCGCTCCGGCACCGGCCGCTCCGGCTGCTCCGGCCGCCCCCGCGGCGTCCGCGGCTCCGGCTCCCACGGCTCCGGGCCCCAAGCCCGGTGGTCCCAAGCCGGGCGCGCCGCGTCCGCCCCGCGTTGGCAACAACCCGTTCTCGTCGCAGCAGCCGGTCGAACGTCCGGCGCCGCGTCCCCAGGGCGGTCCCCGTCCCGGTCCGGGTGCGGGCGGTCCGCGTCCCAGCCCGCGTCCCGGCGCCACGCCGGGCAATATGCCCCCGCGCCCCGCGACCGGCCTGCCCGGTCGCGCCGGCCCACGTCCGGGTCCGCGCCCGGGCGGCGGTCCGCGCCCCGGTGGCGCAGGTCAGGGTGCACGTCCCGGCGGTGGCGGCGGCGGTAACTACCGCGGCGGCGGTGCCGGTGGCGGCGCAGGCGCAGGTGCCGGTGCTGGCGGTGCGGCCGCAGGTGGTTTCCGGGGTCGCCCCGGTGGCGGTGGCGGCGGTGGCCGTCCCGGTCAGCGCGGCGGCGCCGCAGGTGCGTTCGGTCGCCCCGGCGGTGCGCCCAAGCGTGGTCGCAAGTCGAAGCGGGCGAAACGCGCCGAATACGAGAACATGCAGGCGCCCGTCGTCGGTGGCGTGCGGTTGCCGCACGGCAACGGCGAGGTCATCCGCCTGGCTCGCGGCGCGTCGCTGAGCGATTTCGCCGAGAAGATCAACGCCAACCCGGCCTCGCTGGTGCAGGCGCTGTTCAACCTCGGTGAGATGGTGACCGCCACGCAGTCTGTCGGCGACGACACCCTCGAACTGCTCGGCAGCGAGATGAACTACAAGGTTCAGGTCGTCTCGCCCGAGGACGAGGATCGCGAGCTCCTGGAGTCGTTCGACCTCACCTACGGCGAGGACGAGGGCGGCGAAGAGGACCTCGAGCAGCGTCCGCCGGTCGTCACGGTCATGGGCCACGTCGACCACGGCAAGACCCGACTGCTGGACACCATCCGCAAGGCCAACGTGCGTGAGGGCGAGGCCGGTGGCATCACCCAGCACATCGGTGCCTACCAGGTGGCCGTCGAGCACGACGGTGCCGAGCGCCTGATCACCTTCATCGACACCCCGGGTCACGAGGCGTTCACCGCCATGCGTGCCCGTGGCGCGAAGGCCACCGACATCGCGATCCTGGTGGTCGCGGCCGACGACGGCGTCATGCCGCAGACGGTGGAGGCCATCAACCACGCGCAGGCCGCAGATGTGCCGATCGTGGTCGCGGTCAACAAGATCGACAAGGAGGGCGCCGACCCGGCGAAGATCCGGGCGCAGCTCACCGAGTACAACCTGGTGGCCGAGGACTTCGGCGGCGACACCATGTTCGTCGACATCTCGGCGAAGCAGGGAACCAACATCGAGAACCTTCTCGAAGCGGTCCTGCTCACCGCGGATGCGGCACTGGACCTGCGGGCGAACCCCGACATGGAGGCCCAGGGTGTGGCCATCGAGGCGCACCTCGACCGCGGTCGTGGCCCCGTGGCCACCGTGCTCATCCAGCGCGGCACGCTGCGGGTCGGCGACTCGATCGTGGCCGGCGACGCCTACGGACGTGTGCGGCGCATGGTCGACGAGCACGGCGACGACGTCGAAGAGGCGCTGCCGTCGCGTCCGGTCCAGGTCATCGGCTTCACGTCGGTGCCGGGTGCCGGTGACAACCTGCTCGTCGTCGACGAGGACCGGATCGCCCGCCAGATCGCCGATCGGCGCAGTGCGCGCAAGCGCAACGCGCTGGCCGCGCGCTCGCGCAAGCGGATCAGCCTCGACGATCTCGATGCAGCGCTGAAGGAGACCAGTCAGCTCAACCTGATCCTCAAGGGCGACAACTCCGGCACCGTGGAGGCGCTGGAGGAGGCCCTGCTGGGGATTCAGATCGACGACGAGGTCGAACTTCGCGTCATCGACCGCGGCGTCGGCGGTGTCACCGAGACCAACGTCAACCTGGCGTCGGCCTCGGATGCGATCATCATCGGCTTCAACGTCCGCGCGGAGGGCAAGGCCACCGAGCTGGCCAACCGCGAGGGTGTCGACATCCGGTACTACTCCGTCATCTACCAGGCGATCGACGAGATCGAGAGCGCGCTCAAGGGCCTGCTCAAGCCGGTGTACGAGGAGAAGGAACTGGGCCGTGCCGAGATCCGCGCGATCTTCCGGTCGTCCAAGGTCGGCAACATCGCCGGCTGCCTGGTTCAGTCCGGAATCATGCGTCGCAACGCCAAGGCTCGACTGCTTCGCGACAACATCGTCGTCGCCGAGAACCTCACGGTCTCCTCGCTCAAGCGCGAGAAGGACGATGCCACCGAGGTGCGCGAGGGTTACGAGTGTGGTCTGACCTTGACGTACAGCGACATCAAGGAAGGCGACGTCGTCGAGACCTATGAGCTCGTCGAGAAAGAGCGCGTCTAGTGGCTGATCCGGCACGCGCGCGACGGCTCGCCAAGCGGATCTCCACGATCGTCGCCTCGGCCATCGAGTACGAGATCAAGGATCCCCGCTTGGCGGGTGTGACGATCACGGACGCCAAGGTGACCGGCGATCTGCACGACGCCACGCTCTACTACACAGTGTTGGGCCGCAGCCTCGACGAGGACCCGGATTACGCCGGGGCCGCGGCCGCACTGGACAGCGCCAAGGGTGTACTCCGCACGAAAGTCGGTGCCGCAACCGGGGTTCGGTTCACTCCGACACTGACGTTCGAGCGGGACACCGTGCCCGACGCCGCGCTTCGGATGGAGGAACTGCTCGCGCGTGCGCGGGCGGCCGACGCCGACGTGGCGAAGGTTCGCGAGGGTGCGAAGCCGGCGGGGGACGCAGACCCGTACCGTGTCAGTGGGACGGAGCAGGACTCAGACCCTGAGGGCACCGGTGACGGCGATCGATCCGAAGACTGAACCAGCCGCGGTGGGCCGCCGCGTCGACGCGCGGGGGGCCGCTGCGGTGCTTGATGCCGCCCAGCGCATCGTCGTGGTGGCGCACGTCTTCCCCGACGCCGACACGATCGGCGCGGGGTTGGCGCTGGCACAGGTCCTCGAACGGGTCGGCAAGGACGTCGCGGTGAGTTTCGCCGCGCCGGCCACGCTGCCCGAGTCGCTGCAGAGCCTGCCTGGCGGTCACCTTCTGGTGCCGCCGAACGCGGTGCAGGAGACCCCCGACCTCGTGGTCACCGTCGACATCCCGAGCGAGAACCGACTCGGCGCGCTGCGATACCTCCTGGACGGGGACTCGGAGGTCCTGGTCATCGACCATCACGCGTCGAACCGGCTGTTCGGCACCGCCAACTTCGTCGATCCCGCGGCGGACTCCACCACGATGCTGATCGCCGACCTTCTCGACGCGTGGGACAAGCCCATCGACGCGCAGGTCGCGCATTGCCTCTACGCCGGTCTCACCACCGACACCGGGTCGTTCCGCTGGGCCACCCCCCGCGCACACCGGTTGGCGGCCCGGCTGGTCGAACTCGGTGTCGACAACGCAGACATCAGCCGCACACTGCTGGACACCCACCCGTTCTCCTGGCTGCCGATGCTCTCGCGCGTGCTGGCCTCGGCGCAGTTGGTGCCCGATGCGGCGCAGGGTCGCGGACTGGTCTACGCGGTCGTGCCGTATCACGAGTGGGCCAACGCAAGGCCCGAAGAGGTCGAGAGCATCGTCGATATCGTTCGGACGGCGCAGCAGGCCGAGGTGGCGGTGGTGTTCAAGGAGATCGAGCCCGAGCACTGGTCGGTCTCGATGCGCGCCAAGTCCTACGACTTGGCCACGGTCGCCACGCGTTTCGGCGGCGGCGGACATCGCCTGGCTGCGGGTTACTCGACCGCGGGCGCAGCGACCGACGTCGTCGAAGAGCTGCGCGCCGCGCTTGTCTGAGCACCGCGCTTGTCTGAACACAACCCCGATCCCGACGAGGCGCTGAGGCCTCCCACCGGCAGGACGATCGCCGGACTGGCGTTTCCCGCCCTGGGCGTGCTCGCCGCGGAGCCCCTCTATCTTCTGTTCGACATCGCGGTGGTCGGCCGCTTGGGCGCGATGGCCCTCGCGGGCCTGGCGATCGGCGGACTGGTGCTCAGCCTCGTGGCGTCGCAGGGCACGTTCCTGTCATACGGCACCACGGCCCGCTCGGCCCGGCACTTCGGCGCGGGGGACCGCGGCGCCGCGGTCCGCGAGGGCGTACAGGCCACCTGGCTGGCCGTCGGACTCGGGCTGCTGATCATCGCCGTCGTCGAGAGCGTCGCGCGTCCCATGGTGTCGGCCATCGCCGGATCCGAGGACATCACCGCGGCCGCACTGCCGTGGCTGCGGATCGCGATCCTCGGCGCCCCGGCGATCCTGATCTCCCTGGCCGGCAACGGTTGGATGCGCGGTGTGCAGGACACCGTCCGCCCGCTGCGGTATGTGATCACCGGCTTTGCGGTGTCGGCGGTGCTGTGCCCGATGCTCGTGTACGGCTGGCTGGGGTTGCCGCGGCTGGAACTCGCGGGTTCCGCCGTGGCCAACCTGTGCGGGCAGTGGCTGGCCGCGGCGCTGTTCTGCCGCGCGCTGCTGGCCGAACGTGTGCCGCTGCGGATGGACCCGCAGGTCCTGCGCACCCAGGTGGTGATGGCCCGCGACCTTCTGCTGCGGTCCCTGGCGTTCCAGGCCTGCTTCGTCTCGGCCGCCGCGGTCGCCGCCCGATTCGGCGCCGCCGCCGTCGCCGCGCATCAGGTGGTGCTGCAGCTGTGGAGTTTCCTTGCGCTGGTGCTCGATTCGCTGGCGATCGCCGCGCAGTCGCTGGTCGGGGCGGCGCTGGGGGCGGGGCAGCTGCCGCACGCCAAGTCGGTGGCGCGCCGAGTGACGGTGTTCTCCGCCGTGGCCGCACTCGCGCTGGCCGCAATCCTCGCCGGCGGCGCCACGGTGTTCCCCACGCTCTTCACCCACGACGAGTCGGTGTTGGATGCGATCGGCGTGCCGTGGTGGTTCCTGGTGGCCCAGCTGCCGGTGGCGGGCATCGTCTTCGCGCTCGACGGCGTGCTGCTCGGCGCCGGCGACGCGAAATTCATGCGCAACGCCACGCTGGCCAGCGCGCTGCTCGGATTCTTACCGCTGATCTGGCTGTCTCTTGCGTTCGACTGGGGGCTGCGCGGCATCTGGGCCGGCCTGTCGACGTTCATGGTGCTGCGCCTGGTGTTTGTGGGCGTCCGGACGCTGTCAGGTCGCTGGGCCGTGCCGGGCACCCACTAGGTCAGCGGCCGACCGCGTAGTCGATCAGCGCGAAGGCGATCGCGGTGCCCACCAGCACAAGCCCGATCCCGACCAGTGGCCACACCAGCATGAGCCTGCGCCGGACCGCGCCGTAGATGACGCCGCCAAACGCGACCAGGACGCCCAGGGCGATGCTGCCCCATTCGACGAGCAGGGCCGGCATGACGAACTCCTCGCGGCACCTGTCGCCG
This sequence comes from Mycolicibacterium confluentis, assembly GCF_010729895.1. Classification (NCBI taxonomy): domain Bacteria; kingdom Bacillati; phylum Actinomycetota; class Actinomycetes; order Mycobacteriales; family Mycobacteriaceae; genus Mycobacterium; species Mycolicibacterium confluentis. The sequence goes on along the minus strand of NZ_AP022612.1, from coordinate 3,060,624 downwards.
TAGCAGCTGTCTGTGGACATCGAGAACCCGTAGAGGGTGAGAAGTCCGATGAACCCCGATCCAGCGAGCAGGACGCCGAGGAACAGCACGGTCAGGATGATGTCGAGGACTCGGCCCGTATCGGCCGGTCGAGGTGCGGGCGGTGCTGGCTGGGCGAAGGGCGGCATCGTCACAGCACCCATCGTGACACCGCCGCGCGCCCTCGCCCAGCAGCAGAATTACTCAGTGCACCTGCGCGCGGCCGCGATCAATGACCGACGCGCGACTGGCGGCGATGTCGTCGCCCGTCGTCGAGCGCATCCACGTGCGTGCAGACTCGGCCTCGATCCAGAGGCCGTTGTTGGTCTGCGCGGCGTCGATGCGGTGGTAGGAGCCCAGCAGGGCCCGCACGGCCTTCTGGTTGTTGCCGACGATCGAGGCGGCCACGGCCCGTGCCGCGTCCAGCAGCTGCTCGTGCGGCACCACCTCGGTCACCAGGCCCGCGCGCAGCGCGTCGGCGGCCGACAGGTAGTCGCCGGTCAGGCTCATCCGGCGGGCCATGCCGACGCCGACCTTCTGCGGCAACCGCACTGACAGCCCCCACGTGGGCAGCAGGCCGACGCGGGCATGGGTGTCGGCGAAGGCGGCCTTCTCCGACGCGATCAGGATGTCGCAGTACAGCGCCAGCTCCAGGCCGCCGGTCACGGCCGCGCCGTTGATCGCGCCGATCACGGGCTTGTCCAGATCCGGCCACTTGGGGGAGATGTCGGGCAGGTCGGTGGTGTCGCCGAGTTCCTTGAGGTCCAGGCCGGCGCAGAACACCGGGTCGGCGCCGGTGAGGATGATGACGTCGACGTCGTCGTCGGCCCCGGCGACGGCCAGTTCCTGGAACAGCTCGGTGCGCAGCGCGGCGGACAGCGCATTGCGGGACTTGGGCCGGTTCAGGGTCAGCGTGCGGACCCGGTCGGTGGTGTCGATCAGCAGGACTTCAGATGCGTTGGCGCCAGACATGTTGGTCACGGTAGCCGCAGAGGCGTAACGCGCTTACCTTGGTGCCCATGTGCCGGAACATCACCGAATTGCGCGGCCTGGAGCCTGCGGCCACGCCCGCGGAGATCGAGGCGGCCGCGCGCCAGTACGTCCGGAAGGTCAGCGGTGTCACCCGACCGTCGGAGGCCAACGTCGCGGCGTTCGAAGCCGCCGTGGCCGACGTGACGGCCGCGACGCACCGACTCCTCGACGCGCTGCCGCCACGCCGCCAACCCCCCAAGACCGTGCCGCCGCTGCGCCGCCCCGAGGTGCAGGCCCGGATCGCGGCCCGCGGCGGCGCACCCGCGTGACCACCGCGCTCAAGGAGTGGAGTGCGGCCGTGCATGCACTCCTGGACGGCCGGCAGACCGTGTTGCTGCGCAAGGGCGGTATCGGGGAGAAGCGATTCGAGGTCAGTGCGGGCGAATTCGTGCTGATGCCGACGGTGGCGCACAGCCATGCCGAGCGGGTGCGGCCCGAACATCAGGACCTGCTGGCGCCGGCGGCCGCCGACAGCACCGAGGACGCCGTCGTGGTGCGTGCAGCCGCGAAGGTCGTCGACGTGATCGCCGTGGAGCGGCCCGACCAGATCGGTGACATCGCCGACCTGCACATCTGGACCGAGGAGTCGGTGCGCGCCGATCGGCTGGACTTCCGGCCCAAGCACCGGCTTGCGGTGCTCGTCGTCGACGTCCGGCCGCTCGCGGAGCCTGTGCGGGTGCCCCGCTCGCCCGAGTTCGGCGGCTGCCGGAGTTGGGTCGACCTGCCGGTCACCGGTGAGGCCGGCGCATCGGTGCACAGCGCGGCGGACCTCACCGCGGTGGCGGCACGGGTGCGCACTGCGGTCGGCTGATCCAAGCGGTCGGCTGAGACTCAGGGCCGCGGCCCCTGCGGCAGCACCAGCCGTGATCCGCCGCGCAGGTGCACGGTGTGCGTGGCCGGTGCCGTGCGACTGCCGTGTGCGGGATGGTCCCCGGTGCCCAGATTCGGCGCGAAGCGCGGAAACGACCCACCCGCCACCAGCACCCGGATTCGGTTGCCCGCGGCGAACCGATGCGCGATCTCGTCGAGTTCGATGCGCACCGCATCGCCGTCGTAGTCGGTGCGCACCAGGCGCCGATACCCGTCACTGATGTTGCGGGAGCGCCCTTTTCGATCGACCTCACTGACTCGGACGAACAGATCCACATGCGGGTTGTCGGATTCGTGGTCGAGTTCGACCACCGGCGCGCCGTACACGTGGAGATCGGTGGCCAGCGGTTCACCGGTGAAGGCCAGCACATCGGGGCGTTGGGCGAGGGAGTCGTCGCGACGGCGTCCGGCGTTCGGTGCGAGCAGGCGCCCACCGATGGTCGGCGTGGGACTCTGCGGGTCGAACGTGAACGACGCGCAGGGGCCCTCGGGGGCCTTGTCGGTGAGTCGATGTTCGGGGGCCAGGTGCAGCACGTGCTCGGTCGTGGTCATCGGCGGCCACTGCGGTGCGTCATGCCACGTGCCCGCGCCGGTGACGAAATAGCGCACCGGCGCGCGGTCCGCAGCGGGTCCACCGCCGAGGTGGCGGCCGAACCAGTCCAGGCTCTCGCGCAGCACTGCGCCCGCGGCCCTGCCCGTCATGTGTGTGTGCGTCCACGGCCCCAGGGTCAACTGCACGTCGACTCCGCGGTTGTGCAGGCGGTGGTACTGCTCGATGGTCTGCTCCAGGAACAGGTCCTGCCAACCACCCATCAGCAGCACCGGCACCGCAGCGCGGTCGAGTCCGCCGTAGAACTTGTAGCGGTCCCAGAACGGGTCGTCGACATCCGGGTGCTCAAGCCACTGTTCCCACCACGGCGCGCCGTCGGCGAGCAGGGCGCGACCCGAGGCGGCCAGCGGCGGTCGGCCGATCGCGTGGGCGACCTGCTTGCGGGATCGCAGGTGGTTCAGCACGATTCGCAGTTTGTTGGGCTCCTCCTGATGGCTGATCATGTTGCTCCAGCCCAGGAAGTCGTTGGCGGCGAACGCGCCGGTGCCCCACGACGACGCGGCGAAGTCGTGCACGCCGACCACCACCACCGCGGCCAACATGTCCTCGGGTGGATTCTCCAGCAGCGCCCATTGGGTCTGGCCCAGATACGACAGCCCGACCGTGCCGAATGAACCCGTATACCAATCCTGTTCGCGCAGCCACGCGGCGGTGTCGGCACCGTCGGCGGCCTCGTGCACGGGCGGGACGAACTCGCCGCCGGAGCCGAACGTGCCGCGCACGCTCTGCAGCACGACGTGGTAACCGCGCGCTGCGTACACCCGGGCGTACAGCGACGAGAAGGGAAAAGCGCGGCCATAGGGGCCGCGCACCAGCAGGGTGCCTGCCGGGGTCTCGGTGTCGGGGGCGTAGTGGTCGGCGAGCAGTTCGACGCCGTCGCGCATTGGGATCCGCACGCGGTGCTGCACCTGGTAGGTGGTGGTGGGCGCGGGCACGCGCAGCACGCGGCTGAGCAGCCCCCGGGCCCGCCGGCGCGCGGTGACGGCCACTGAGACGGGCGCGGAGTCGTCCGAGATCGCGGTCATGCGGCCAGGCTACGTGGACGAATTCGAAAGGCGCTCAGAACTTGTAGTACGGCGCCAACTGGTGGGCGCGCATCAGGTTCTCCTGCATGCAGTCCGGGCCGTTGGGGGAGTGGATCGGTGAGTAGAACAGCGACTGCTGGATGACGCCGTAGCTGGCTCGGAACGTGATCATGCAGGTGATCCACCAGCGGTTGTTCCAGTCCGTGGGCTTCATGACCCAGTACTGCGCGGCGCGGTGGCCGTCGATGTCGAGTTCAACGGCGTCGGTCGGCAGCGACTGCTCGTAGGTCCGCCAGACGAAGGCCTCGACCGCCATCTGGTAGTTGCCCGCGTCGTAGTGGCACCGCAGGCTGTTCTCCTGCTCGGGCGGCGTGAAGCCCAGGCCCAGGCCGTTGGTGACGTCGAGCGGGATGTCGGTGCACGGATTGAACGGTTCGGGGTCGGTGATGTTGACGACCGGACCCGTGGGAGTCAGCGGGGCATCGGTGGACCGCAGCGCGACCTCCGCGTACCCGTCGAGCGCCGGTGGTGTCGTCGGCAGCACGATCACCACGGCGGCGATCAGCGCCCCCAGTGCCGCAAACAACCGCATTCTGGCGACCATCACACCCCTTCGTGGATTCATCCGACCCTGCGGGGAGTGTACAAGGGAAAAACGAGAACGTGTTCTAGTTCGCCGCATGGTGGGTCCGCGCGGGCGCAACGTGCTTCGCCTAGGCTGGATTGCCGTGACACACGAGACTGCGACCAGGTCGCGCCCGACGCTCTGGGCGGTCAGTGATCTGCACACCGGTCACACCGGCAACAAGCCGGTCACCGAGTCGCTGTATCCCGCCACCCCGGACGACTGGCTCATCGTCGCGGGCGACGTCGCGGAGCGCACCGACGACATCAAATGGTCCCTGGACCTGCTCCGCCGGCGTTTCGCCAAGGTGATCTGGGTGCCCGGCAACCATGAACTGTGGACCACCGGCAAGGACCCGATGCAGGTGTTCGGCCGGTCCCGGTACGACTACCTGGTCAACATGTGCGACGAGATGGGTGTCGTGACGCCCGAACATCCGTATCCGGTGTGGACCGACGAGGGCGGTCCGGCGACCATCGTGCCGATGTTCCTGCTCTACGACTACACGTTCCTGCCCGAGGGTGCGACGACCAAGGGTGAGGGCCTGGCGATCGCCAAGCAGAACAATGTCGTGGCAACCGACGAGTTCCTGCTCTCGAGCGAACCGTATGCCACCAAGGACGCGTGGTGCCGGGACCGTCTGGAGCACACCAAGAAGAGGCTCGAGGACCTCGACTGGATGACACCCACGGTCCTGGTCAACCACTTCCCGTTGGTGCGCGAACCCTGCGACGTGCTGTTCTACCCGGAGTTCTCGCTGTGGTGCGGGACCACCGCGACCAGGGACTGGCACACCCGCTACAACGCGATCTGCTCGGTGTACGGCCACCTGCACATCCCGCGGACCACGTGGTACGACGGGGTGCGCTTCGAGGAGGTGTCGGTCGGGTATCCGCGAGAGTGGCGGCGCCGCAAGCCGTATCGATGGCTGCGGCAGGTGCTGCCGGACCCGATGTATGCCCCCGGTTACCTCAACGAGTTCGGCGGGCACTTCATGATCACGCCCGAGATGCGGGAGCAGTCGGAGAAGTTCCGGGATCGGCTGCGGAGTCGGCGGTCATGACGCTGCTGTCGACGCTGCTCGCCGATGCGCCCGGCGATGTGCGTTCCGCCGAGGTGTACTCCGATCCGCCCGGTCTGATGCCGCTGCCCGCCGAGGAGCCACTCGTGGCCAAGTCGGTGGCCAAGCGGCGCAACGAGTTCGTCACGGTGCGCCACTGCGCGAGGCTGGCGCTCGCCGAACTCGGCGTCCCGCCGGTGCCGATCCTCAAGGGGGATAAGGGCGAACCGTGCTGGCCCGCCGGTGTGGTCGGCAGCCTGACGCACTGTGAGGGGTACCGCGGCGCGGTCGTCGCGCCGTCGACCGAGGTGCGCTCGGTGGGCATCGACGCCGAACCCCACGACGTGCTGCCCAACGGCGTGTTGGGCGCGATCAGCCTCGACGCCGAACGTGACGCGTTGGCGGGTCTGCCCACCGACCTGCACTGGGACCGAATCCTGTTCTGCGCCAAAGAGGCGACCTACAAGGCCTGGTATCCCCTGACACACCGCTGGCTGGGCTTCGAGGACGCGCACATCACCTTCGCCGTGGACTCTTCGGGGACCGCGGGAAGTTTCACGTCGCGGATCCTGATCGACCCGGCCGCCGAGTCCGGACCCCCGCTGACCGCTCTGCAGGGGCGCTGGTCGGTGGCCGAGGGCCTGGCGCTGACGGCGATCGTGCTGTGAGCGCGGCGCCGGACCCCGGCATCGTCATCGTCGACAAGCCGCCGGGTATGACCAGCCATGACGTCGTGGGACGGTGCCGTCGACTCTTCGGCACCCGCAAGGTGGGCCACGCCGGGACGTTGGATCCGATGGCCACGGGCGTGCTCGTGATCGGCATCGAACGGGCCACCAAGATCCTCGGGTTGGTGGCGGGCAGTTCGAAGACCTACACCGCGACCATCCGCCTGGGGCAGGCCACCTCGACCGATGACGCCGAAGGTGAGCTGGTGCGGGAGGTTTCGGCCGCCGCGGTCACCGATGCGGACATCGCCGATGCCGTCGCCGCGCTGCGCGGTGACATCGAGCAGGTGCCCTCGTCCGTCAGCGCCATCAAGATCGACGGCAAGCGCGCCTACCAGCTGGCGCGCGAGGGACAGCAGGTCGAACTCGCGGCCCGCCGCGTCCGCATCGACCGCTTCGACGTGCTCGAGGTCCGGCGGGAGGCCGACGTGGTCGACGTCGACGTCGTGGTGGACTGCTCGTCGGGCACCTACATCCGCGCCCTCGCGCGCGACATCGGCACGGCACTGGGTGTCGGCGGGCACCTGACGGCGCTGCGCCGCACCAGGGTGGGTGAGTTCGGGCTGGACACCGCGCGCACGCTCGAGGAGCTGGCCGAGTCGGCTCAGTTGAGTCTGACACTCGACGCGGCCTGCCTGCTGGCGTTCCCGCGGCGCGACATCGACGACCGAGAAGTTCAGGACGTCAGCCACGGAAGGCCCCTGCCCAGCGCGGGCATCGAGGGCGTGTACGCCGCCGTCGCCCCCGACGGAAATGTGATGGCGCTGCTGGAGGATCGCGGCGCACGCACCAAGTCGGTGGTGGTGGTGCGCCCGGCCACGTTGGCCTAGGGAGCGCAGCGGAGGTCCCGACGGTCGACGACCTTGGTCCCTGTGCTGCCAGCGGTTGCGGTGCCAGCATGAAGATATGACTGGAGTTCCCGCCGCCGGATCGATAGCCGTCGCAGATCTGACTGGAGATGCGGTGGTGCGCGTGCCATCCGACGCGACCGTCGCCGCGGCCGCCGCCGCACTCATCAACGCCGAGGTGGGCGCGGTGATCGTCGGGGCGCAGGCCCGGCCCACGGCCCTGATCAGTGAGCGTGACGTCGCCCGCGTGGTGGCCGCCGGTCAGGATCCCACGGCCGTGCGGGCTGCCGATGTGGCGAGCACGAACCTGGTGTGGTGTGCCGCCGACGCGACCGTCGACGAGGTCGCCCAGCGCATGACCGACAAACACATCCGGCATCTGCTGGTGGAGGACGGCGAGACGTTGGTGGGGATCGTCTCGGCGCGGGATCTGCTCGGTGTCTACGCGTCCGACGCGGAACCGGCCTAAGCGCGTTCCGTCACCCAGATCGCCTGTGCGGCAGGGCTGCCCAGTTCGACGGTGACGGCCTCGGTGTCCGCGGACGGCTCGCCGTTCTCGATGGCCACCGAGATCATGCCGGCGAAGTCGCGGCGCGCCAGCACGCGCACCCGCGAGTCCAGGTTGATCCCGACGGTGTCGAAGTAGCGCAGCATCTCCGGGTCGGCATCCGAGATCCGCGCCACGGTGCCCTCGTCACCGTCGTCGCAGGCCGACAGTTGGCGCGCCGGCGGCGTGGGCACCTGCCCGTCGGCGGCCGGGATCGGGTCGCCGTGCGGGTCGCGGGTCGGGTGGCCGAGCTTGGCGTCCATGCGGTCGAGCATGCGGTCGGAGATTGCGTGCTCGAGGACTTCGGCCTCGTCGTGCACCTCGTCCCAGCTGTACCCGAGTTCGTTGACCAGGAAGGTCTCCAGCAGGCGGTGCCTGCGGACCATCGCCAGGGCCGCGCTGCGACCCGCCTCGGTCAGCGTCACCGCACCGTACTTCTCGTGGTGCACCAGGCCCTGGTCGGCGAGTTTGCGGATGGATTCCGAGGCCGTGCTCGCCGAGACCCCGATGCGTTCGGCGAGCATTTTGGTGCTCACCTTCTCGTGGGACCACTCCTGTGCCGTCCAGATGGTCTTCAGGTAGTCCTGAGCGACCGTCGTCAGGTCGGTCGCCCCAGTCTCAGGGCCGCTGTCGGGGCTCACAACACTAGAGTTTAGGCAGACCTTCTTACGTCCGGGCACCCACGGACACCCGCCGGGGCGGTCGTGGCGGGGAACACCACGTGTGGATTTGGTGTCCACCGCAGACTCGCCGACAGCGGCACCGTAGGCTTATCCCGTGCAGCGGTGGCGGGGACAGGACGAGATCCCCTCGGACTGGGGCAGATGCGTACTCACGATCGGCGTGTTCGACGGTGTGCACCGCGGACACGCCGAACTGATCGCTCGCGCCGTCAAGGCGGGGCGCAGTCGCGGTGTGCCGGTGGTGTTGATGACGTTCGACCCACATCCCATGGAAGTGGTGTTCCCGGGCAGTCATCCGGCTCAACTGACGACGCTGACCCGGCGCGCGGAACTGGCCGAGGAACTGGGCGTCGACGTTTTCCTGGTGATGCCCTTCACCGCGGACTTCATGAAGCTCACGCCGGACCGCTACGTCCATGAACTTCTGGTGGAACACCTGCACGTCCTCGAAGTCGTTGTGGGCGAGAACTTCACGTTCGGCAAGAAGGCCGCGGGCAACGTCGACATGCTGCGCAGGGCGGGGGAGCGGTTCGGCTTCGCCGTCGAGGCCATGTCTCTGGTCACCGATCATCACGACGAACAGTCGGTGACGTTCTCCTCCACCTACATCCGGTCCTGCGTGGACGCCGGTGATGTGGTGGCCGCCGCCGAGGCACTGGGTCGCCCGCACCGCGTCGAGGGTGTCGTGGTGCGCGGTGACGGCCGCGGGCGCGGACTCGGCTTCCCGACCGCGAACGTCGCCCCGCCGATGCACTCCGCGATCCCGGCCGACGGTGTGTACGCCGCATGGTTCACGGTGCTCGGCCACGGCCCCGTGATGGGCACCGTGACTCCGGGGGAGCGCTATCAGGCCGCCGTGTCGGTGGGCACCAACCCGACGTTCTCCGGGCGCACGCGCACGGTCGAGGCGTTCGTCCTCGACACGGCCGCCGACCTCTACGGGCAGCACGTCGCGGTCGACTTCGTCGCCCGGATCCGGGGCCAGGAGAAGTTCTCCCATGTCGATGACCTGATCAAGGCCATGGAGCGGGACACCGAGAAGGCCCGCGCAATTCTGCGCGATTCGGTCTGACCCGGCTTCCTTGCTAGACTTCTGCCCGACAATTGGCGCGTGCTGCAGGCCGTGGTGGCCGCGTCATGATCCCGCCCGCGGGGTCGACATCTGGACACGGACCGATTGATGGAGTGAATTCGTGGCGCTTACCGCCGAGCAGAAAAAAGAGATCCTGAGCAGCTACGGCCTGCACGAGACCGACACCGGTTCTCCCGAGGCCCAGGTCGCGCTGCTGACCAAGCGCATCTCCGACCTCACCGAGCACCTCAAGCAGCACAAGCATGACCACCACTCGCGCCGCGGCCTGCTGCTGCTGGTCGGCCGCCGTCGCCGCCTGCTGAAGTACGTGGCTGCGGTCGACGTCGCCCGCTACCGCTCGCTGATCGAGCGCCTGGGTCTGCGCCGCTGACCCACAGGCCCGCCACCTGCGCCGCGATCCTCGTGATCGCGGCGTTGTGGTCTGTGGGCTGTGGTGATGAGGTGTTCCCGGGGTCGACGAAGGCCGCCGACTTCGAGGTGGGCGACTGCCTGCGAGTCGGCGGCGCGATCGACCGCCCCGAAGCCGCCGAGGTGGCCTGCGGCAGCGCCGAGTCCAACTACAAGGTGGTGGCCACGGTCACCGGCGGGGCCGAACTGTGCCCACCCGACGTGGACTCGTTCTACTCTCAGCGCGGCGGACTCGCTGATCAGACCACTGTCTGCATGGACATCGACTGGGTGCTCGGCGAATGCATGAGCGTGGACCCCGACCACCGGACGCACTCGGTGCGGGTGGACTGCGCCGACCGGACGGTGCCGTTCCGGCAGCGCGCCACCCAGATCCTGACCGATGTGGCCAGGGTCGATCAGTGCGCCAGCGGCCTCGGCTACGCCTACACCCAGAGGCAATTCACCGTCTGTGTGGAGAACCTCCGATGACCTGCGTGTTTGCCGAAATCCGGGCGTCGGCAGTGTAGAGTGAGGCTGTTCTGTATCCAATGTCGTCTTCGGCATGGCAGAACAACGGTGCGGTTCGCGCAACCGCGTGCACCGTCCCTGCGCGTCACGAGCAGGACCTGCCACTTGTGGGCGGTCTTCGGTAGTGGCGGCCGGATGACATCCGACCGCTTCGATCGACGGCCGTAGCCGCATCTGGGGTCCTGGACGCGTGACGACGCGAAACAGTTGAATAACCAGAGAGGGCATGCGGACATCCATGTCTGTTGCTGAAATCGACGAGGGCGTGTTCGAGTCGACCGCCGTCATTGACAACGGGAGCTTCGGCACCCGCACCATCCGCTTCGAGACCGGCCGGCTGGCCCAGCAGGCCGCCGGCGCCGTCGTCGCCTACCTCGACGACGAGACCATGCTGCTGAGCGCCACCACCGCCAGCAAGACCCCCAAAGACCACTTCGACTTCTTCCCGTTGACCATCGACGTCGAAGAGCGCATGTATGCCGCGGGTCGCATTCCCGGGTCGTTCTTCCGCCGTGAGGGCCGTCCCTCCACGGACGCGATCCTGACCTGCCGCCTGATCGACCGCCCGCTGCGCCCGACGTTCGTCGACGGCCTGCGCAACGAGATCCAGGTCGTGGTCACGGTCCTGAGCCTGGACCCCAAGGACCTCTACGACGTGCTGGCGATCAACGCCGCGTCGGCGTCCACCCAGATCTCGGGCCTGCCGTTCTCCGGCCCGGTCGGCGGCGTGCGGGTCGCGCTGATCGACGGTCAGTGGGTTGCTTTCCCCACCGTCGAGCAGCTTGAGGGCGCCGTGTTCGACATGGTGGTCGCGGGCCGCATCGCCGGTGACGACGTCGCGATCATGATGGTCGAGGCCGAGGCCACCGACAACGTCATCGAGCTCATCGCCGGCGGTGCCGGTGCGCCCACCGAGGCCGTCGTGGCCGAGGGCCTCGAGGCCGCCAAGCCGTTCATCCGTGTGCTGTGTCTGGCGCAGCAGGAGCTCAACGAGGCCGCCGGCAAGGCGACCGCGGAGTACCCGCTGTTCCCCGATTACCAGGACGACGTCTACTACGCAGTGGCCTCGGTGGCCACCGACGAGCTGTCGAAGGCGCTGACCATCGCGGGCAAGCACGAGCGCGACGATCGCACCAACGAGATCAAGGTCGAGGTGCTCGAGCGCCTGGCCGGCCAGTTCGAAGGCCGCGAGAAGGAGATCGGCGCCGCCTACCGGTCGCTGACCAAGAAGCTTGTGCGCCAGCGCATCCTGACCGACCACTTCCGCATCGACGGCCGCGGCGTCACCGACATCCGCGCGCTGTCGGCCGAGGTCGCGATCATCCCGCGCGCGCACGGCAGTGCGCTGTTCGAGCGCGGCGAGACCCAGATCATGGGTGTCACCACGCTGGACATGGTCAAGATGGCGCAGCAGGTCGACTCGCTGGGACCCGAGACCAGCAAGCGCTACATGCACCACTACAACTTCCCGCCGTTCTCCACCGGTGAGACGGGCCGTGTCGGTTCGCCCAAGCGCCGCGAGATCGGCCACGGCGCCCTGGCCGAGCGGGCCCTGGTGCCGGTGCTGCCGAGCGTCGAGGAGTTCCCTTACGCGATCCGTCAGGTGTCGGAGGCGTTGAGCTCCAACGGTTCGACCTCGATGGGTTCGGTGTGCGCCTCGACCCTGTCGCTGCTGAACGCCGGTGTGCCGCTGAAGGCTCCGGTCGCGGGCATCGCCATGGGCCTGGTGTCCGACGACGTGGAAATTGAAGCGGGAGACGGTGCAAAATCGACCGAGCGCCGGTTCGTCACCCTGACCGACATCCTCGGCGCCGAGGATGCCTTCGGCGACATGGACTTCAAGTGCGCGGGCACCAAGGACTTCGTCACCGCGCTGCAGTTGGACACCAAGCTCGACGGAATCCCGTCGAAGGTTCTGGCCGGTGCCCTGGCCCAGGCCAAGGATGCCCGCATCACGATCCTCGAGGTCATGGCCGAGGCCATCGACGAGCCCGACGAGATGAGCCCGTACGCGCCCCGGATCACCACCATCAAGGTGCCGGTGGACAAGATCGGCGAGGTCATCGGGCCCAAGGGCAAGATGATCAACTCGATCACCGAGGAGACCGGCGCGTCGATCTCCATCGAGGACGACGGCACGGTGTTCGTCGGCGCCAGCAATGGCGAGGCCGCGCAGGCCGCGATCGACAAGATCAACGCCATCGCCAACCCGCAGCTGCCCAAGGTCGGCGAGCGGTTCCTGGGCACGGTCGTCAAGACCACCGACTTCGGTGCATTCGTGTCGCTGCTGCCCGGTCGCGACGGCCTGGTGCACATCTCGAAGCTGGGGCGCGGCAAGCGCATCGCCAAGGTCGAGGATGTGGTCAAGATCGGCGACAAGCTGCGTGTCGAGATCGCTGACATCGACAACCGCGGCAAGATCTCGCTGATCCTGGTCGCCGAGGATCAGGCCGAAGACGCACCGGAGGGAACGCCGGCGCCCGCCGATGTTGCGACCGCCGACGCCTAATCACGACGGTGCGGCGCGCGGCCATTCGGCCGTGCGCCGCACCACTCTTCCGGGTGGTCTCCGCCTGGTCACCGAATACGTGCCGTCCGTGAGGTCGGCATCGGTCGGAGTGTGGGTCAACATCGGCTCCCGCGACGAGGGTCCGTCGGTGGCCGGTGCGGCGCACTTCCTCGAGCATCTGCTGTTCAAGGCGACCCCGACGCGGTCGGCGGTCGAGATCGCGCAGGCCGTCGACGCCGTCGGCGGGGAACTGAACGCGTTCACGGCCAAGGAGCACACCTGCTACTACGCGCATGTGCTCGACACCGATCTGGCGCTGGCGGTCGACTTGGCGGCCGATGTGGTGCTCAACGGCCGCTGCGCGGCTGAGGATGTCGAAGTCGAGCGCGACGTCGTGCTCGAAGAGATCGCGATGCACGACGACGATCCCGAGGACGCGCTCGCAGATGTGTTCCTGTCGGCCATGTTCGGTGATCATCCGATCGGCCGGCCCGTGATCGGCAGCGTCGACTCGATCTCGGCGATGACCCGCACCCAACTTCATTCGTTCCACATGCGCCGCTACACGCCGGAGCGGATGGTTGTGGCGGTCGCCGGCAACATCGACCATGACGAGGTGTTGGCGTTGGTGCGTGAGCACTTCGGCCGGCGACTCGTCGAGGGGCGCACCACCGTCCCGCCCCGCGCGGGCACCGGGCGTGTGCCCGGTGAGCCCACCCTGCAGGTGGTCAACCGCGATGCCGAGCAGACGCACATGATGCTCGGTGTTCGGGTCCCGGGTCGACACTGGCCGCAGCGCTGGGCGCTCGCGGTGTTGAACAATGCTCTCGGCGGCGGTCTGAGTTCACGGCTGTTCCAACAGATTCGGGAATCCCGCGGGTTGGCCTACTCGGTGTACTCGACGGTGGACACGTTCTCCGACACCGGCGCGCTGTCGGTGTACGCGGGGTGCCTGCCCGAGCGTTTCGACGAGGTCGTCAACGTGGCCACCGACGTGCTTGCCGACGTCGCGACCGACGGCATCACCGAACAGGAGTGGCGGATCGCCAAGGGGTCGCTGCGCGGCGGACTGGTGCTCGGACTCGAGGACTCCGCATCGCGCATGAATCGCATCGGTCGCAGCGAGATCAACTACGGTGAGCATCGCAGCCTCGATCACACGCTCGCGGAGATCGAGGCCGTCACCCTTGACGAAGTCAACGCGGTGGCCCGTAAACTGCTCTCCAGACCGTTCGGTGGGGCCGTGCTAGGCTCGCGTACGTCCAAAAAACAACTCCCAGAACGACTTTCGTCGATAATGAGGTGATTTGGTGGCTTGGTCACGCCGTGAAGTTCTGTTCGCCGGACTCGGAGTGGCCGCCCTGGCCGCCGGGACCCGCCAGGTGATGCCGGTCGCGTACGCCGCGCCACCAGCACCGGCCGACGCCGCGCTTGCGGCCCTGGAACAGCGTTACGACGCGTTGGTCGGCCTGTTCGCCCTGGACCTGGATTCGGGACGCTCGTTGGCCCGCCGCGACGACGACCCGTTCGCGATGTGCTCGACCTTCAAGACTTACGCCGCGGGCAGCGTGTTGCAGCGTGCTCAGCGCAATGAGCTTCGGCTGGACCAGCAGGTCTTCGTGGATCCGGCTGAACTGGTGGCGAATTCGCCGGTCACCGAGGCGAACGCCGGTTCGTCGATGACACTGGCCGCGCTGTGCGTGGCCGCGTTGCAGCGCAGCGACAACACCGCGGCCAACCTGCTGCTCCAGACCATCGGCGGCCCGCCTGCCATCACCGAGTTCGCGCGGTCGATCGGCGACAATCGGTCTCGGCTGGACCGCTGGGAGACCGAACTGAACTCGGCGCTGCCGGGCGACCCCCGTGACACCAGCTCACCCCGGGCGCTGGGCGGCGGCTATCGGGCCCTGTTGACCGGCGACGTCCTCGACGAGACACATCGGGCTCAACTGGAGACCTGGATGCGCGGCAACACCACCTCGGAGAAGAGCCTGCGGGCGGGTCTGCCACCCGGATGGACCTCCGCCGACAAGACCGGCGCGGGGGACTACGGCAGCACCAACGCCGTCGGCATCGCGTTCGCGCCCGACGGCCGGCGCCTACTGTTGTCGGTCATGACGCGGTCGAGGTCCACGAATCCGGACGCGCCATGGCTGCAACCGCTCATCGCCGAGGTGACCGCACTCGCGGTGACCGAATTGATGCCCGACGCGCGATGAGTTTTCGGCACCGCGGGTGTCTGTAGGGATATGACCGAATACTCCGCCCCCGTGGGCGCCCCGATCTGGTTCGACCTCATGAGCAGCGACCCCGCCAAGGCCGCCGAGTTCTATCACGCGATCTTCGGGTGGGAACTCGCAGAGCCCGCACATCCTGAATTCGGCGGCTACCAGAACTTCACCAAGAACGGCCGTCGCGTGGCGGGCCTGGTGCCGCCCATGGGAGAAGAGGCCGGCCCCAGCGACATCTGGTCGGTGTACCTGCACACCGCGGACTCCGAGGCCACGCAGAAGGCCATCGAGGCCGCGGGCGGCTCCATCATGGTGCCGCCGATGCCGGTGGCCGACCTGGGTTCGATGATGGTCGCGGTGGATCCGGCCGGTGCGGTGATCGGGTTCTGGCAGCCGGGCACCCACGTCGGCTTCACCGAATGGGGCGAGCACGGCACGCCGTACTGGTTCGAGTGCCAGAGCAAGGACTACGAGAAGTCGTGTGCGTTCTACACCGCCGTGATCGGCGCGCGCACTGAGGAGGTCGGCACGGGCGGGGACCCGGATGCCGTCGGCCCGGACAGGTACGCGCAGGTGTTCGCGGGTGAGCTGTCGTACTCGGGGATCATGGACGCCGCGACGCTGTATCCCGCCGAGGTGCCCTCGTTCTGGCAGGTCTACATCACCGTCGACGATGTGGCGGCGACGGTGCAGCAGGCCCGGGAGTTGGGCGCGGAGATCCTGATGCCCGGCGAGGAGACGCCCTACGGCACGCTGGCGGCGCTGCGAGACCCGCTGGGTGCACTGATCTGCCTGGGGCATCCTCCAGCCGACAGATGAGCCGGGGCACACTGTCACGGTGCGAGCCATCGACCCGTGTCCCTGCGGTTCCGAAGAAGCCTTCGGACGCTGCTGCCTGCCCCTGCATCTCGGCGACCGCGAGGCCGAGTCCGCCGAACAGTTGATGCGGGCCCGCTACAGCGCCTATGCGGTGGGCGATCTCGACTATGTGTGGCGCACGTGGCATCCGCGGACCCGGCCCCCTGAGTCGCATCCCGTGGACGGGCTGCAGTGGTTGGGCCTGTCGGTCCTCGACACCGCCGAGGGAAAGCCGGGCGACGAACAGGGGGAGGTGGAGTTCGTCGCCCGGCACCGCATCGACGGTCAGGACGGGGCGCTGCACGAGCGGTCGCGGTTCGTCGTGCGTGCCCGAAGGTGGTGTTACGTGGATGGTGACGAGCTCAGCTGAGCTACAGCAGGCTCGCCGGATCGGTGAACGGCAGGTCCAGGTCGTCGGCCACCTGCTCGGACAGCAGCGCACCCTCATGGGTGGACAGACCCCTGGCCAGGGCCGGGTCGGCCACACACGCGGCCTGCCAGCCCTTGTCGGCGAGCTTGAGCACGTAGGGCATGGTGGCGTTGGTCAGCGCGTAGGTCGACGTCCGCGGCACCGCGCCCGGCATGTTGGCGACGCAGTAGAACACGCTGTCATGCACGGTGAAGGTCGGGTCGTCGTGCGTGGTGGGGCGGGAGTCCTCGAAGCAGCCACCCTGGTCGATCGCGATGTCGACCAGAACCGAGCCCGGCTTCATTTGTGCGACAAGCGCATTGGACACCAGCTTGGGGGCCTTGGCGCCGGGCACCAGCACCGCGCCGATCACCAGATCGGCCTCCTTGACCGCCGTCTCCAGGTCGTAGGTCGACGAATAGCGGGTCTGGATCCGCCCGCCGAACTCGGCGTCGAGTTCGCGCAGCCTGTTGATGTTGACGTCGAAGATCGTCACGTTGGCGCCCATGCCGCTGGCCACCCGTGCACCGTTGTAACCGGCAGTGCCACCGCCGATCACCACGACCTCGGCGGGCGCGACGCCCGGGACGCCGCCCATCAGCACGCCACGGCCGCCCTGGGTCTTCATCAGCTGGTAGGCGCCGACCTGAGCCGACAGTCGTCCGGCGACCTCGCTCATCGGTGCCAGCAGCGGCAGGAATCCGTCTGCGGTCTGGACGGTTTCGTAGGCGATCGAGGTGGTACCCGACGCCAGCAGTGCATCGGTGCACGGCTTCGACGCCGCCAGATGCAGGTAGGTGAACAGGGTCTGGCCCTTGCGCATGAGCGCGTACTCGGCCTCGATGGGCTCCTTGACCTTCAGCAGCAGGTCGGCCTCGGCCCACACCTGCTCGGCGCCTGTGACGATCTCGGCGCCCGCGGCCTTGAAGTCGCTGTCGGAGATCGCCGATCCGTCGCCGGCGCCGGCCTGGATGACGACGTCATGACCGCGGCGGGTCAGTTCGGCGACGCCCGCCGGGGTGATCGCCACCCGGTACTCGTTGTTCTTGATCTCCGTCGGAATGCCGACGCGCATGATCGCTCCTTGTCGATTGTCGCCAGCCGGATGGCCGTCACCATTAAGTCTGAAGAAACATCGGGAACGGCGCAATATTTACGGCTAAGATTCGTGTCGTGGCATCTGGCAATGAAGAATCATCAAAAGTGCGCGCGAGTCTGCCGTCCGCGCCGAAGGATGTTCGGCCCACAGATCTCGACGACGTCGACCGCCGCATCCTGACCGCACTGCATGCCGATGCCCGCATTTCCAACAGCGCTCTGGCCGACGCGGTGGGCATCGCGGCATCGACCTGTCACGGGCGGGTGCGCCGACTGCAGGAGCTCGGCGTGATCCGCGGTTTCTACACTGACATCAACCCCGCGGCGATCGGCCTGTCGCTGCAGGCGATGATCTCGGTCAGCCTGCAGGCCGGGGCGCGCGGCAGGATCCGCGACTTCATCTCGCAGATCCGGAGCAAGCCCCAGGTGATGGACGTGTACTTCCTGGCCGGCGCCGACGATTTCATCCTGCACGTGGCCGCGCGCGACACCGATGACCTGCGCGCCTTCGTGGTGGAGAATCTCAACGCGGACCGCGATGTGGCAGGCACGCAGACCTCACTGATCTTCGAGCACCTGCGCGGCGCGTCACCTTTGTGATCCGCTTGCCGGAACTTCGCTGCGTCGTCAGTCTCCGTTCATCGGGGTCCTGTTCACTCTGCCGGGCTCATCCGAACGGACGAAAGACGGTGGAATGCAGAAGTATCTGAAGTCAGCAGCGGTGCTGGGCGCGCTCGCGATGCTGCCGCTGGTGGCCTGCGGCGGCGACAACAACGCGAAATCCAACGGCGACACCGTGACTCGGCAGGCCGCCGGTGACCTCACCGCACCCGGAGGGGCGCGCCGACTCGACGGCGATCAGTCCGGTGCCGTCCGGGCCGCGATCAACGACGGCACGCCGCGCAACGTGATCCTGCTGATCGGTGACGGCATGGGCGATTCGGAGATCACGATCGCCCGCAACTATGAGAAGGGTGCCGGCGGTGTCCTCGACGGCCTCGACGCCCTGCCGCTGACGGGGCAGTACACCACCTACGCGTTGCGCAAGGACGGAAAGCCCAACTACGTCACCGACTCCGCGGCCAGTGCCACGGCCTGGTCGACGGGCACCAAGACCTACAACGGCGCACTGGGCATCGACATCAAAGACGCCCCGCACGCCACGATCCTGGAACTTGCCAAGGCGCAGGGGTTCGCGACCGGCGACGTGACCACCTCCGAGATCCAGGACGCCACCCCGGCGTCGCAGTTCTCCCACATCACCGAGCGTGACTGCTACGGACCCGAGGAGATGGCCGACGCCTGCCCGGCCGAGACCCTGGAGAAGGGTGGCCCGGGTTCAGTCACCGAGCAGATGCTGGCCACCCGCCCCGACCTCACCCTCGGCGGTGGTTTCGAGACGTTTGCCCAGACCGCCACCGCGGGGGACTACGCAGGCAAGACGCTTGAGGTGCAGGCCAAGGAACGTGGCTACCAGATCGTGCGCACCGCAGGCGAATTGGACTCCGTCGCGCAGGCGGATCAGGACAAGCCCGTGCTCGGCCTGTTCGCCGACGGCAACCTGCCGGTGCGATGGACCGGGCCCGCCGCGGTCCGGCAGGGCTACCTGCAGCCCGCGGGTCGGTGCGCCGACAACCCCGCGCGCGGTGCCGGTGTGCCCAAGCTCGCCGATATGACCGCCAAGGCCATCGACCTGCTGAAGGACTCCAAGAGCGGCTCCGAGAAGGGCTTCTTCCTTCAGGTCGAGGGCGCCTCGATCGACAAGCGCGACCACGCGGCCGACCCGTGCGGTCAGATCGGCGAGACCGTCGACTTCGACGCCGCGGTTCAGCAGGCGCTCGAGTTCGCTCGTGCCGACGGCAACACGCTGGTGATCGTCACGGCCGATCACGGCCACAGCAGCCAGATCGTCGAGGAGTACACCGAGGACGATCTGCGGGATCTGGCCGGGGACGCCCAGCAGCCGATCGAGAAGGTGCGCGACGTCATGTACCCGGGGTTGACCCGCAGACTGACCACGGCCGACGACGCCGAGATGATCATCAGCTACGGCACCTCGGCGGATGTCGAGGTCGAGGATGAATCGCACACCGGCACCCAGGTCAGGGTCGCGGCGTACGGTCCGCGGGCGGCCAACGTGCTGGGTCTGACGGACCAGACGGACCTGTTCTTCACGATGACCGACGCATTGGGCATCGACCGCGACGCCCAGTAGCCGACCGGCGCTCCCAGCGCCCCGACTACGCTGCTTGCATGCGTGTCGGAGTGCTGGGAGCCAAGGGCAAGGTCGGAGCGACGATGGTGGCGGCGGTCGAGGCCGCCGACGATCTGGAGTTCTCGGCCGGCGTCGACGCCGGTGATCCGCTGTCGGCGCTGACCGATTCGGGCACCGAGGTGATCATCGACTTCACCCACCCCGACGTCGTGATGGACAACCTGAAGTTCTTGATCGACAACGGAATCCACGCCGTCGTCGGAACCACGGGCTTCACGCAGGACCGGCTCGACCAGGTGCAGCAGTGGTTGGACGCCAAGCCCGGCGCCGCGGTGCTGATCGCGCCGAACTTCGCCATCGGCGCGGTGCTGACCATGCACTTCGCGCAGCAGGCCGCGCCGTACTTCGAATCCGTCGAGATCATCGAACTGCACCACCCGCAAAAGGCCGATGCCCCCTCGGGCACCGCGGCCCGCACCGCCAAACTGGTCGCGGAGGCGCGAAAAGGCCTGCCGCCGAACCCCGATGCCACCAGCACCGGACTCGACGGGGCGCGTGGCGCCGACGTCGACGGCGTCCCCGTGCACTCGGTGCGGCTGACGGGCCTGGTGGCTCACCAGGAGGTCCTGTTCGGCACGCAGGGCGAGACGCTGACCATCCGCCACGACAGCCTGGACCGCACGTCGTTCGTGCCCGGCGTGCTGCTCGCGGTGCGCAAGATCGCCGAACACCCCGGCCTCACGGTGGGCCTCGAACCGCTGCTCAACCTGGGCTGATGCGAAATCTGCGCACTCAGGTGCTGATCGGGTTCCTGTGTGTGGCCCTGCTCGTCTACTTCGTGCTGCTGGGCCGCATCGCGGTGGCGCTGATCGCCGACGGGCGCGCGGCGCCGGTCGGGATGGGCCTCGCACTGCTGATCCTGCCGTTCATCGGGCTGTGGGCCATGGTCGCGACGCTGCGGGCCGGTTTCGCGCACCAGAAATTGGCCCGGTTGGCGGCCGAGCAGGGCATGGACCTCGACGTCAGCGCCCTCCCGCGCCGGGCCAGTGGCCGGATCGAACGTCAGGCCGCCGATCAGCTGTTCGACACCGTGCGTGCCGAACTGGACGCCGATCCCGACAACTGGGTGCGCTGGTACCGCGTGGCCCGCGCCTACGACTACGCCGGTGACCGCACCCGGGCCCGGGAAGCCATGAAGAAGGCCGTCGAACTGGAACGCGGGCACCCGTGAGCACTGCGATCCGTGGCGCGGGCACGGTGAAGGTTGTCTCCCGGTGAGCGTGCGCAGAATACGAGTGTGTGTCGGCGTGTCGGTCGGGGACATGCACGCTCGGGGGAGATGAAGAGAAGATGAAGCTGCTGATCGTCCACCACACCCCGTCGCCGCACTGCCAGGAGATGTTCGAGGCCGTGCTGGCAGGCGCGACGGACCCCGAGATCGAGGGCGTGGAGGTGATCCGCCGCCCCGCGCTCACCGTCGCGCCCAGCGACATGCTCGAGGCTGACGGGTATCTGCTCGGCAGTCCGGCCAACCTCGGATACATCTCCGGGGCCCTCAAGCATGCGTTCGACGTCTGTTATTACCCGTGCCTGGACGCCACGCGTGGGCGTCCGTTCGGCCTCTGGCTGCACGGCAACGAGGGCACCGAAGGCGCCGAGCGGGCCGTCGACTCCATCACCGCGGGCCTGGGCTGGGAACGTGCCGCGCCGAACGTCGTCGTGGCGGGCAAGCCGACCAAGGCTGACCTCGAGGCGTGTTGGAACCTCGGGGCAACCGTCGCCGCGACATTGATGGGGTCGACCTGAGCGACCTCGGGTGCCTGCTAGTCGTTGCCGCGCGGCGGGGGCTGTACCTGCACGCCCCCTGACTTGTGTTCCGGGCCTGCGTCAGGGTGCTCGGCCGGGAGTCGGTCGCGGAATCTGCTGGCCTCACTGGGACCGCCAGGCCTGATGCGCCCCTCGGGGCTGCGGTACGGCCCAGGCTTCGGTCGGGCTTTTCCGCCGGGGAAGGCCAAGCGGAAGATGCTGCGGTGCACCGTGAACCACTGCTTGGAGAAGCGCCCGGAGTTGTAAGGCAACTCATAACGCTCGCAGATGTCCTTGATCTTGGGCGCGATCTCGGAGTACCGGCTACTGGGCATGTCCGGATACAGATGGTGTTCGACTTGGTAGCCCAAGTTGCCGCTGATGACGTGGAAAAGCGGACTGCCGTCGATATTGGCTGCGCCGACCAACTGGCGGACATACCAACCGCCGCGGGTCTCGTTCTCCACCTCTTCTTCACTGAAGGTGTATGTCTGGTCAGGGAAGTGCCCGCAGAAGATGATTGCGTGTGCCCACACATTGCGGATGAGATTGGCCAGCGCGTCGGCTGCCAAAGTACGCAGGAAGGTGCTCTCGACACCGGGCAACAGCCGGTCGAGCAGGGCCGCAGTGGCGCCTACTGATCCGCTGCTCGATATCCTGCGAAGTCCCTTCGCCACCCGCGACTCTGCCGGCTGATCCAGCCGACCACGCGAGGCCAGCTGGGCCAGCGCGAAGGCACCGGCGCTGATCGCCGGCCAGCCGAGGTAGTCCTTGACAATCTGCGCGCGCGCCTTACCTCGAATTCCCCTGAGTTCTTCGCGCACCTCCGACCACGGCTTCTCGCCGCGCTGTGCGGCGCGGAAGTCGATGTCGTGAACGGCCACGCCCCATTCGAACAAGATTGTCAGCAAGAAATTGAACAGTGGTTGCGCGAGCCAGATCGGATGCCACGGCTGATTGGGGTCGATCCGCATGATCTCGTAACCGAGGTCGCGGTCCTTACCGCGGATGTTCGTGTAGGTGTGGTGGATGTAGTTGTGCGAATGCTTCCACGACCGCGCTGTCGAGGCGGTGTCCCAGTCCCAGACCGAGGAATGGATGTCGGGATCATTCATCCAATCCCATTGCCCGTGAAGAATGTTGTGGCCGAGTTCCATGTTCTCCAGGATCTTGGCCATTCCCAAGCAGGCCGTGCCGAGAACCCACGCGGTTCGTGACCGCGAGGCCAGCAGCAGCACCCGTCCCACGACGACGATCTGCCGCTGCACCGAAATCACCGTCTTGATGTAATGACGGTCGCGGTCGCCGAGCTCGGCGAACACCTCGTCGTGGATTGCGTCGAATTCTTTGGCAAGTTTTTCCAGGTCCTGCTCGCTGAGACGAGCAAGGGGGCTTTCGACAGCAGCGGTCACGATGACTCCTTCACAATCACAATTCGAATTCCACGTCACCTTCAGCAGCGTGAATACAGATCCTCACGTCCTGACCGGTCGGCTCGGTGACATCACCGGTACGAAGGTCTCGCACCTTCCCAGACTTCAACGTCCCAACACAGGTGTGGCAGATACCGATTCGACAGCCGTACGCAAGGTTCAGGCCCGCCTGCTCACCGGCTTCCAAAATGGGTGTGCCGCCGTCGCTTTCCGCGGTCGTATCGCTGTCGAGGAATGTGATCTCACCGCCCTCGCCTTTGCCGGCGTCACCGCCGATCTTCGGCTGGAACCGCTCATAGTGCAGCCGATCCGGGTCGCCGTTGTCTTCCCAGTGCGCGATCATCGCATCGAGCAGTTCGCTCGGGCCCGAACAGAAGGCTTCACGTTCGCGCCAGTCCGGACACAACTCGTCCAGGTCGCCAGGCGACAGTCGGCCACGTTCGGCGGTGAGGCGCAGATCCAGCCTCATGTGTTCGTGACGGTGGTCGAGGTCGTCGAGTGCCGACAGGAACATCACCTGCTCGCGGGTGCGGGCGGAATGGAACACCACCACGTCGTCGAGCGCACCGCGGTGATCGAGACTGCGCAGCATGCTGATGATCGGCGTGATGCCGCTGCCGGCGCTGATGAACAGCATTTTGGCGGGCAGCGGCTCCGGCAGGGTGAAGACACCTTCGATTTCGCCGAGTCGGACGACCTCGCCGGGTTGGATTTTGTGCACCAGATACGGCGACACCACACCGCTGTCAACCTTCTTGGGCGTGACGCTGATCAGCCCATCCTCGGGCTGCGGGTCCGACGTCAGCGAATAGGCGCGCCAGTGGTAGCGGCCGTCGATGATCAAGCCGAGCCGTACGTACTGGCCGGGCTTGTGTCCCGGCCACTCATACCCTGGCCGGATCAGTACGCTGGCCGCCTCGGACCCCTGCGGTTCGACCCGCTCAACCTTTCCGCGCAGCTCTTTGGTCGTCCACAGCGGGTTGATCATCTCGAGGTAGTCGTCGGGCCGCAGCGGACTGAACAGATGCCGCACCGCCCGCAGGAACAACCGACGACCGCGTGGGACCGAGGGTGTGGCACCTCGTTCTGCCATGTTCACTCCCTCTCCGCGACGGCGGTGCGGGCCGCCGATTACATCGCGGACCCGAATCCCGGTTACCGGGGGGTAACCCCCTCTGGGAGGAGTTGAAACCTGTCGACGGGTGCTCATGGATGGGTGTGGACGAGATTCGCTGTTCCGCGCCCCGCACCCAGGACCGGAGAGTGCTTCGCCGACGTCGTCCTGCGTGGCGGCTGAACCAGTGGCCCATCGCAGGACGGGCACACTAGGCTGACGCGTGTGACAACAGAGGTCAACGTCGACAACTTCGTGGCGGCCGAGACACACCGCATGTTCACAGACATCCAGCGTGACGCAGGCGAAATCAACACCTTTCATCACAACCGGGAACCAGCGCCGATCGAGAATCAGCTGGTCATCCGATTGAATCGGGACACGCTGTACAGCTATGCCATCGCCGATCTGGCCGAGCCCGCCTGGTTGACGCTGCCGGAAGCGGGGGAGCGCTACCGCTCGGTGATGGTGGTCAGCGAGGACCATCTCATCAACGTCGTCCTGCACGATGCCGGGAGGCACCGCCTCACGCAGGAGGAGTGCGGATCGCGATATGTGCTCGTCGCAATCCGCACGCTGGTGGACCCGTCGAACCCCGATGACATTGCCGAAGTCGGGCGCCTGCAGGACGCGACGGTGCTCGAACCCGGTTCGTCCGAGGCGTTCTCGTCGCCGGAGTACGACAAGACGACCTTCGACACCACCCGGGAGGCGCTGCTGCGCCTGGCCCCCGGCCTGCCGGATTACCGACGTGCGTTCGGGCGCCGCGAGGACGTCGATCCGGTGCACCATCTGATCGGGTCGGCCGCGGCCTGGGGTGGGCTGCCGGCCTCGGAGGCGTTCTACCTGGGTGTCGACCCGGGCATGCCGCCGGGGGAGTACGAGATGACGTTCAAAGACGTTCCGGTGGACGCGTTCTGGTCGGTGTCGGTGTACAACGCCGAAGGATTCTTCGAAGCGAATCCCGAGAACCTGTACTCGGTCAACAGCATCACCGGCGCCAAGAACGCCGACGGTTCGGTCACCGTCCGTTTCACCGCGGACGGCGCCGCGCCGGGCGCGAACCGCATCGTCACACCGCAGGGCTGGAACTGCCTGATCCGGCTGTACCGACCGCGCGCGGCGATCCTCGACGGGGTATGGGCGCCCCCACCACTGACCGCCGTCGAGCAGAACTGAGAGGCCGCCATGCCGGGAATCGCTGAACTCGCACTGGGTGCCGCGCCGATCGCGGGCGGCGCGCTGCTCGGATTGGCCGCGGGAAACTTCAAGGGACCCGACCTGCGGGGCGCGATCAAGGCCGACATGGACCTGCTGGACCGCATCCCCGACGATCAGGTGGAGCGGCGCGCGGAGTTACAGCGCGTGATCGACGCCCGCCTCGACGACATCGTCGCCGCAGTCGACCGCAATCGGCAGATCCGCGAGATGGCGACGTCCTACAGCGGCAACTGGCGCGACATCGTGGTCTTCATCTGCTCGGTGCTGTTCGCCATCGTCTGGTGGAACGTCAGCCATGAACGGACCAACTGGCTGGTGATGTTCATCGTGCTGATCCTGCTGTCGGTCGTCGCCGCGGTGTACGCGGCGCGCGGGATCTTCCGCGGGATCGCGACCTACATGCACTCACGGCGCAGGGGCGACGCCGCTCAGTAGCTGTTCAGTAGTGGTAGGTGTCCGACGGCGCCGGGATGTGCACCGGGTCCTCGACGTCGTCGAGGTGCGCCTCGATGCCGTAGGCCCGCGCCAGCTTGAGGATCTTGTTACCACGCGCGATGCGGGGCAGGTCTGAGCCGTTGCGGATCTCGCCGCCCTCGCGCTCGAACTCGGCGAAGAACTCCTTGGCCCAGGCGATCTCCTCCGTGGACGGGGACAGCCCCTCGTTGACGGTGCCGCACTGATCGGGGGTCAGGCACAGCTTGCCGGTCATGCCGAACTCAGTGGAGACCGCGGTGGCCTCCGACAGTTTCAGGGCGCTCGAACCGACCGTCGGCCCGTCGATCGGGCTGGGCAGGTGCGCGGCCGTCGACGCGATGGTGAACCGCGACCGGGCGTACGCCAGGGTCAGCGGGTTGTCGCCGAAGCCCGTGTCGCGGCGGAAGTCGCCGATGCCGAACGCCAGGCGGAACACACTCTTGGCCGACGCGATCTCGGCGATGCGTTCCATCCCGCGTGCGGTCTCGACCAGGGCGACGATCGGCACCCCGGGCAGTCGCTTGGCGGTCTCGGTCACATGGTCGACCGACTCGACCATCGCCAGCATGACGCCGCCGACCGAGGTCGAGGCCAGCGCCGCCAGGTCGTCGGCCCACCAGGCGGTGCCGAAACCGTTGACGCGGACCCAGTCGCTGTTGCCCTCGGAGAGCCACCGCACCACGTTGTCGCGCGCGCTGAGCTTGTCCTTGGGCGCGACGGCGTCCTCGATGTCGAGGACAACAATGTCGGCCTTGGACCGCGCGGCCACGGCGAATTTGTCGTACTTCGCGCCGTTGACCAGCAGCCAACTGCGTGCCAGCACCGGGTCGACCCGATACCCGTACTCGCCGCTGGAATCCGCATCGTTGAACGCCTGGTCATACACGGCGTTCATGTTCCCGCACCAGGCACTGTCAGGACAAATGCGCCCCGAAGACGTCCTTCATCGCGGCCCAGTGTCTCCTCGCCGCGGCGGCGTCGTACGGCGCGTTGTCCGGGACCGCGAAGCCGTGCCCGGCGGGATAGATCTCGACGGTGTGCTCGACACCCGCGGCGGCCAGGGCCTTCTCCAGCGTCTCGGCGTTCTCGGCGGTGAACGATCCGTCGTTCTCGGCCCCGCCGACGTACACCGCGGCCTGGATCCTGTCGGCCTGCAGGTGCGGGCTGCTGGGATCGTCGGTGACCAGGCCGCCGCCGTGGAAGGACATCGCCGCGGCCACGCGGTCGGGCACGCGGCCCGCCACGATCAGCGAGGTGCGTCCACCCATGCAGTAGCCGGTGGTGCCGAACTTCGTGCCGCTGACCTCGGGCCGGGCCTGCAGGTAGTCGAAGAACGCGTTCGCGTCCGAGGCCATGTGGTCGGGGGTGACGGTCGAGATCATCGTGAACAATCGCGCGCGCTCCTCGGGCACGGTGAAGACGTTGGCCATGTCGAACGGCTCCCAGCCCGGGTTGCGGTAGTACACGTCCGGCACCAGGACGGCGTAGCCGTACTCGGCAAGCTGCGTCGCCATCTGCGTGAACGTGTCGCGGGCGCCGCCGGCGTCCGGGTACATCACCACGCCGGGCCAGGGTCCGTCGCCCTCGGGAGTGGCCAGGGTGATGGTGCAGGCTCCATCGGGCGTCGTGACGGTGTCGGTGATCGTCGGCATGACCTCCGTTCTACTCCTGGTGTGTGGTGCCGCGGCGCGTCGGTGCCTGGACGTAAGCTGACCCCGTGCAGACCGCTGCGTCGATTCCCACCCCGTACGAGGATCTGTTGCGTCTGGTGCTCGACTCCGGGACGCCGAAGTCCGATCGCACCGGAACCGGCACCCGCAGCCTCTTCGGCCACCAGATGCGGTTCGACCTCTCGGCGGGCTTCCCGCTGATCACCACCAAGAAGGTGCACCTGAAGTCGGTGGTCTACGAACTGCTGTGGTTCCTGCGCGGTGACTCCAATGTGCGGTGGCTACAGGAGCATGGTGTCACGATCTGGGACGAATGGGCTTCTCCGACAGGTGAACTCGGGCCCGTCTACGGCGTGCAGTGGCGGTCCTGGCCCACGCCGTCGGGCGAGCACATCGACCAGATCGGTGCCGCACTGCAGTTGTTGAAGTCGGACCCGGACTCACGACGCAACATCGTCTCGGCCTGGAACGTCGGTGAGATCCCGCAGATGGCGCTGCCGCCCTGCCACGCCTTCTTCCAGTTCTACGTCGCCGACGGACGGCTGTCCTGCCAGCTGTATCAGCGCAGCGCCGACCTGTTCCTCGGCGTCCCGTTCAACATCGCCTCCTATGCGCTGCTGACCCACATGATGGCGGCACAGGCCGGCCTGGATGTCGGGGAGTTCATCTGGACCGGGGGAGACTGCCACATCTACGACAACCACGTCGAGCAGGTCACCGAGCAGTTGTCCCGGGATCCGCGACCCTATCCGGAACTTGTTCTCGCCCAACGTGATTCACTGTTCGACTACACCTACGACGACATCACCGTCAAGGGCTACGACCCGCATCCGGCGATCAAGGCGCCCGTCGCGGTATGACGGCACCGTCGTTGAGCCTGATCTGGGCGCAGTCCACCTCGGGCGTCATCGGCCGGGACAACGGCATCCCGTGGCGCCTGCCGGAGGACCAGGCCCGGTTCAAAGAGCTGACCCTGGGCCACGCCGTCGTCATGGGCCGTCTGACCTGGGAGTCGCTGCCGGCCAAGGTGCGTCCGCTGCCGGGCCGCAGAAATGTCGTAGTCACCAGGCAGGCTGACTATATGGCTGAAGGTGCGGATGTGGTGACGTCCCTGCAGGACGCCCCGTTGGATGACGCATGGGTGATCGGCGGCGCGCAGATCTATGCGGCCGCGCTGCCGTTGGCGAACCGGTGTGAGGTCACCGAGATCGAGATCGACCTGCGCCGCGAGGACGACGATGCGGTGGCCCCGGTGCTCGATGACACGTGGCGGGGCACGGCGGGCGACTGGCTCACCAGTGCGTCGGGCCTGCGGTACCGGTTCCTGTCCTACGTGCGCTGATGGCGCGGCTCACCCTGCCCCAGGCGCGCCGCGTCGCGCTGGCCGCACAGGGTTTCCACGAGGCCCCGCCCACCGGTGCGGTGACCCGTGCCCATCTGCGGCGGCTGATCTCCCGGATCCAGGTCCTGCAACTGGACTCCGTGTCGGTTGCGGTG
This sequence comes from Mycolicibacterium confluentis, assembly GCF_010729895.1. Lineage (NCBI taxonomy): Bacteria > Bacillati > Actinomycetota > Actinomycetes > Mycobacteriales > Mycobacteriaceae > Mycobacterium > Mycolicibacterium confluentis. The sequence continues at coordinate 3,032,032 of NZ_AP022612.1, read as the reverse complement.
CGGGCGCACTACGCACCGGTGTTCAGCCGGCTCGGCCCCTACGACCGCGACTTGGTGGACCGTGCGGCCTGGAGTCACAGCGCGCGCTCACCGCGTCTGCTGGTGGAGTACTGGGCGCACGAGGCCGCTTTGATGGCCGTCGATGACTGGCCGCTGCTGCGGTGGCGCATGCGCGAGTACACCGACGGGCGGTGGGGTCGCGAGATCGTCCGCCGCAATCCGCGCCTGGCCGAGGACATCGTGGCGGCCGTGGCCGAACTCGGTCCGTCGACCGCAGGGCAGATCGAGGCGCACCTGGAGGCCGAACCGCGCGGTCGCAAAGGTCCGTGGTGGGACCGCAGCGACACCAAGTGGGTGGCCGAGGCGCTGTGGTCGGCCGGCGTGCTCACCACCGCCACCCGGGTGGGGTTCGCGCGGCACTACGACCTCACCGAGCGGGTGCTGCCGCCCGAGGTGCTCGCGCGTGAGGTCGATGACCAGCAGGCCATCCGGGAGCTGATGCTGCGCGCCGCGTCCTCCCTGGGCGTGGGCACCGAGGCCGACTTGCGCGACTACTTCAGGCTCGGGGCCGCCCAGGTCAAGCCCGCACTGGCCGACCTGGTGGCGGCAGGGGAGCTTGAGGCGATAGACCTGGACGGCGCCCCGGCCTACCTGCGCGCGGGGCAGAAGATCCCGCGCGTCGACCGCGGCACGGCGCTGCTGTGCCCGTTTGACCCGTTGATCTTCTTTCGGCCGCGGGTCGAGCGGCTGTTCGGATTCCACTACCGCATCGAGATCTACACCCCGGCGCCCAAACGGCAGTACGGGTACTACGTGTGGCCGTTCCTGCTCGACGGGCAGTTGGTGGGCCGCGTCGACCTCAAGGGTGACCGCGCCGGTGATGCCCTGCAGGTCCTCGGGGCCTTCACCGAGGACGGCCACGACCGCGTGCGGGTGGCCGAGGCGTTGGCGCCGCAACTGCGCAGCATGGCCGACTGGCTGGGGCTGGGCGACGTCGCGATCGGCGATCGTGGGGATCTGGTGGCGCCGCTGCGCACCGCTTTGGTTGACTGAGCCATGGACGTTCTGCGCACCCCCGACGAGCGCTTCGAGGACCTGCCCGACTACCCGTTCGCGCCCCACTACGTCGACGTCGACGGGGTGCGGATGCATTACCTCGACGAGGGGCCGGCCGACGCCGAGGTGGTGCTGCTGCTGCACGGCGAGCCGTCCTGGAGCTACCTGTACCGGACCATGATCCCGGTGCTCACCGGCGCCGGATTCCGTGCGGTGGCAATCGATCTCGTCGGGTTCGGCCGCAGCGACAAACCCGCGCGTCGCGAGGACTACACGTATGCGGCGCACATCGACTGGACCTGGGCGGCCATCGAGGCGATCGGCCTCCGCGACATCACCCTGGTCTGCCAGGACTGGGGCGGTCTGCTCGGGCTGCGCCTTGTGGGTGAGCACCCGGACCGCTTCGCCCGCGTCGTGGCGGCCAACACCATGCTGCCCACCGGTGACCACCATCCCGGTGACGCCTTCCTCGCGTGGCGGCAGTTCAGCCAGCAGACCCCCGACTTCCCGGTCGGGAAGATCGTCGCCGGTGGTTGCGTCACCACGCTCAGTCCCGAGGTGGTCGCGGCCTACGATGCGCCGTTCCCCGACGATTCGTACAAGGCGGGCGCGCGGCAGTTCCCGCTGCTCGTGCCCATCACACCCGACGATCCGGCCGCCGAGGCGAACCGGGCCGCCTGGGAGGTGCTCGCCAGATTCGAGCGACCGTTCCTGTGCGCGTTCTCCGACTCCGACGCCATCACGCGGGGTGCGGATGCGGTGCTGCGCAAGCTGATTCCCGGCGCCGCCGGGCAACCGCTGATCACGATCGCGGGCGGGGGGCACTTCCTGCAGGAGGACAAGGGTATCGAGTTGGCGGGGGTCGTGGTCGATTTCATCGCCGCCAATCCGAGGTGAGCATCAGCGGAGCGGCGATCGAAGATGCTCAGAGGTGCGGTGAACACCCCCAGTTCGCGCTGCGCGTCCTCGATCTCGGTGGAGCCTACGCCGACGTTGACGGAGAACCCGTAGTGCGGCGTCGCTCGATTCCATTTACTGGGCTGAAAATCAATCGAGTCCCACAGCGGCGCACGACTTCTGCGAAACGTGCACATGTCGTCCCCCTGCTCGGTCCCGTTGGTTCCCGCGACCATAGAGGCCTGGACGACGCCCTTCCAGTCACCCTGCGGCGGGCTGCGGATGGCATGTTCGAGTGACCCGTGAGTTCGGAAATCACGCATACATCACGAGTCGTGTGGCGGTACCGTACGTTTCATCGGCGGGTTCTCGGTTCGAGGTCTTCTGGGGCGACGGTGGATGGTCATCGTCGCGATTCTTGTTGTCGCAGTGGTGGGGTTCAGCATCCATCGTCTGCACGGGATCTTCGGATCCGACAATCAGGTGTCCCGGCCGGGGGCGGAGGCCCTGGAGAACACCGGTTACAACCCCAAACATGTCCTCTTCGAAGTGATCGGCACCCCCGGATCAGTGGCGACCATCAACTGGCTGGACGAGAACGCCCAACCCCAACGCGTCGACGACGCGCCGTTGCCGTGGTCGCACCTCGTGACCACCGACGAACCGACGATGTTCGCCGACCTGCGGGCACAGGGTGACGCGGACGTCCTGACGTGCCGCATCACCGTCAACGGCGTGGTCAAGGACGAGAGGTCCACCCACAACGTGAACGGCTACATCTCCTGCATGGACAAGACCGCATGAGTGCCAACGACGTTGACGGCACTCGCGCCGCGCGCATCATCCGCCGACTGGCGGTGCCGATCCTGCTCCTGTGGCTTGCTGTCGCGGTGATCTCGAATGTCATCTCGCCCCAACTCGAGGTGGTCGGGGCGGCCCGGTCGGTGTCGCTGAATGCCGTGGACTCCCCGTCGATCCAGGCGATGCGGCACATCGGCCAGGTCTTCGAGGAGTTCGACTCCGACAGCGCGGCCATGATCGTGCTCGAGGGCGAGCAGCCACTGGGCGACGAGGCGCACCGGTACTACGACGGCCTGGTGAAGAGGCTGGCCGAGGACACCGAACACGTCCAGCACATTCAGGACTTCTGGGGCGACCCACTGACCGCGGGCGGATCTCAGAGCAAGGACGGTAAGGCCGCGCTGGTCCAGGTGTACCTGGCCGGCAACCAGGGCGAGGCGCTGTCGAACCAGTCCGTCGACGCCATCCGCGAGATCGTCGAGAGCACGCCCCCGCCGCCCGGGGTCACGGCCCACGTCACCGGCGCAGCACCGCTGATCACCGACAACTTCGAGGTCGGCAGCGAGGGCACTGAGAAGGTCACGGCCATCACCTTCCTGGTCATCGCGGTGATGCTGCTGGTGGTCTACCGCTCGATCAGTACGACACTGATCATGCTGTTCACCGTCCTGATCGAACTCGCCGCAGCCCGCGGTGTCGTCTCGACGCTGGCGCACTGGGGCGTCATCGGGTTGTCGACGTATGCGACGAACCTGCTGACGCTGCTGGCGATCGCCGCGGGAACCGACTACGCGATCTTCATCGTCGGCCGCTATCACGAGGCCCGCAGTAAGGGCATGGACCGAATATCGGCCTACCACGACATGTTCCGCGGCACCGTGCACGTCATCGTCGGTTCCGGGCTCACCATCGCCGGCGCGGTGGCCTGCCTGGTCTTCACGCGGCTGCCCTACTTCCAGACTCTGGGCGTCCCCGCCGCACTGGGTGTGCTGGTGACATTGGCGGCGGCATTGACACTCGGACCCGCGGTCCTGTTGATCGCCACCCGGTTCGGCCTGCTGGAGCCGAAGCGCACGGTGCGGACTCGCGGTTGGCGTCGCATCGGCACGTCGATCGTGCGCTGGCCAGGTCCCATCCTCGCTGTCTCGTGTGGGATCGCGGCCGTCGGCCTGCTCGCGCTGCCCGGCTACGAGGTCAGTTACGACGGGCGTCCCTACCTGCCCGATTGGGCGCCCGCGAAGGTCGGGTACGCCGCCGCCGAGCGGCACTTCTCCGAGGCGAGGCTCAATCCCGAACTGCTGATGATCGAGGCCGACCACGACCTGCGGAATCCCGCGGACATGCTGATCCTGGAGCGCGTCGCCAAGAGCGTCCTGCACACGCCGGGCATCTCGCTGGTCCAGTCCATCACCCGGCCACTGGGGACACCGATCAGCCACAGCTCCATCCCGTTTCAGATCAGCGCGCAGAGCGCCAGCCAGATCATGAACCTCGGCTACCAGCAGCAGCGCGGCGCCGATCTGATGAAGCAGGCAGGAGAGATCACCAACACCATCGACATCCTCAGGCAGCAGTTGGCCCTGCAGCAGGCCAGTGCGGCGGCCACCCACGAGCAGACCGAGGCGTTCCACGACACCGTCACGATCGTCAACGACCTGCGAGACAAGATCGCGAACTTCGATGACCAGTTCCGTCCGCTGCGCAACTACTTCTATTGGGAGCCGCACTGTTTCGACATTCCGATGTGCGCGGCGGCCCGGTCGCTGTTTGACGCCCTCGACGGCATCAGTGAACTGAGCGAGCAGTTCACCAGCATCACCGCGAGCCTGGACAAGCTCGACGCGCTGCAACCGCAACTCCTGGCGCTGCTGCCACCGCAGATCGCGATCCAGGAGCGCAACCGGGACCTCACGCTGTCGAATTTCGCCACCACCACCGGCATCAACAGCCAGGCCGAGGAGTCGTTGAAGAACTCCACGGCGATGGGACAGGCCTTCGACGCCGCCAAGAATGACGACACCTTCTATCTGCCGCCGGAGGCGTTCGACAACCCCGACTTCAAACGCGGGCTCAAGCTGTTCCTCTCGCCCGACGGCCACGCGGCCCGGATGATCATCACGCACTCCGGCAAACCCGCCAGCACTGAGGGTATTTCGCACATCAACGCGATCAAGGACTCCGCCTTCGACGCGGTCAAGGCCACCCCGCTGTCGGACGCGAAGATCTATGTCGCGGGAACCGCCGCGACGTACAAGGACATTCAGGACGGGTCGCGCTACGACCTGCTGATCGCCGCGCTCGCCGCGATGTCGCTCATCCTGCTGATCATGATGTTCATCACCCGCAGCCTGGTGGCCGCCGTCGTGATAGTCGGAACCGTCGCGATTTCGCTGGGTGCGTCATTCGGCCTGTCGGTTCTGGTGTGGCAGTACATCTTCGGCATCCAGTTGTATTGGATCGTGTTGGCGCTGGCGGTGATCCTGCTGCTGGCCGTGGGCGCCGACTACAACCTGCTGCTGATCTCCCGGTTCAAAGAGGAGATCGGGGCCGGGCTGAACACCGGGGTCATCAGGGCGATGGCCGGCACCGGTCGAGTCGTCACCGCGGCTGGCCTGGTGTTCGCGGCCACGATGTCGTCGTTCATCTTCAGCGATCTCGTCGTGCTCGGGCAGATCGGCACCACCATCGGCCTCGGCCTGCTGTTCGACACCCTGATCGTGCGCTCGTTCATGACTCCGTCGATCGCGGCCATGATGGGCCGCTGGTTCTGGTGGCCGTTGACCGTTCGCCCGCGCCCTGCGAGTCGAATGCTGCGGCCGTTCGGGTCCCGCAATGCCGTTCGGGCGCTGCTCGGGGTGAAGGACTCGCCGCGCGAGGAGGCCTGAGCTCGCAGCCCGGGCCCGAATGTGCGGAATTGCAGGTGAGAACGCGATTCTGCATGCAATTCGGCACATTTGTGGCTACGTCCACGCATCACGGTCCACGCATTACGCGAGCGGGATGTCGTGCTCGCCCTTGTTCTCCTGATACCGCGCCGAGAGGGCGTCGTAACGATCGCGAATGCGCTGCTTCTGGGCGCGTAACCGGCTGCGCAGCGGTTCCGGTTCACCTGCGACCAGCTCGGGTATCGAGTACGCGGTCCAGAACGCATTGCTGCGGCGATAACCACCGGGCTCCAGGCAGAAGAGCTCCTTGAGGATCAACAGGTCGTGCGGGATCGCGAAGGAGTCGCGGGAGTCCTCGTGGCTGAAGAAGTAGTGGTAGTTGTCGAAACCGGCCCAGGTGATCGCCGACATGCACATGGTGCACGGCTCATGGGTGGAGATGAACACCAGCTCGGCGGTCGGCGGGCGGTCGGGGAGCTCGTAGAACGCCTTGAGTGTGTGGACCTCGCCATGCCACAACGGGTTGGCGGTTTCGGCGTTGGTCCCCGCGATCACCAGGGACAGGTCCGATTTGCGGAGCAGGGCCGCCCCGAAGACCTTGTTGCCCTGTGCCACACCGGTTTCGGTGAGGGGAAGGATGTCGTCCTCGATGACGTCGAGCAGTCGCGACGGGGGAGCGGGTGCGGCCATGGGCAACCCTAACGCGGGTCGCTGGGGGGTGCCGGGTGTGCCCGCCGAGCGTCGAGCCCCGGCCCGCCGAAATCCGCACGATAGGCTGCCCGGGTGGCCGAGACCGCCCCGCTGCGCGTGCAGCTGATCGCCAAGTCGGAGTTCATCGCACCCGAGGACGTGCCGTGGAGCACCGACGCCGAGGGCGGTGCCGCACTCGTCGAGTTCGCCGGCCGGGCCTGCTACCAGAGCTGGGACAAACCCAACCCGCGCACCGCGACCAACGCCTCCTATCTCAAGCACATCATCGACGTCGGGCACTTCTCGGTCCTCGAACACGCGACGGTGACCTTCTACATCACCGGCATCTCCCGCTCCTGCACGCATGAGCTGATCCGGCACCGGCACTTCTCCTACTCGCAGCTGTCCCAGCGGTACGTGCCCGAGCACGATTCGCAGGTCGTGCTGCCGCCGGGGATCGAGGGCGACCCCGAGCTCGAGGAACTGTTCCTGACGGCCACCGACGCCGCGCGCACCGCGTACACCGAACTGCTGACCAAGCTGAACGAGAAGCTGGCCGGCGACGAGGGGACCGTGCGCCGCAAGCAGGCGCGCCAGGCCGCGCGCGCGGTGCTGCCCAACGCGACCGAGACCCGCATCGTGGTCACGGGCAACTACCGGGCGTGGCGCCATTTCATCGCGATGCGCGCCAGCGAGCAGGCCGACGTCGAGATCCGCCGCCTGGCCGTCGAGTGCCTGCGCCAGTTGGTCGCCGTGGCACCGCAGGCGTTCGGTGACTTCGACATCTACGCCCTGCCCGACGGCACCGAAGTGGCCACAAGTCCGCTGGCCACCGAGGCCTGAAAGCGATTTGGACCCGCACGGTAACCTTTAGGCCGTGAGCACCAGCGGATTCGACGCCCCAGCACGACTGGGCACCGTATTGACTGCGATGGTGACGCCGTTCGACTCGGACGGCGCCCTGGACACGGCCACCGCGAAGAAGCTCGCCGTACACCTCGTGGATTCCGGTTGCGACGGCCTTGTCGTCTCAGGCACCACCGGCGAATCGCCGACCACCAGCGACGACGAGAAGATCGAAGTGCTCTCGGCCGTGCTCGACGCGGTCGGTGACCGGGCCCGCATCATCGCCGGTGCCGGGTCTTACGACACCGCTCACAGCGTGCATCTGGCCAAGCGCAGCGCCGCGGCGGGTGCGCACGGCCTGCTGGTCGTCACGCCGTACTACTCGCGCCCCCCGCAGGCTGGGCTGATCGGGCACTTCAACGCTGTCGCCGACGCGACCGACCTGCCCAACGTGCTCTACGACATCCCGCCCCGTTCGGTGGTGCCGATCGAGTGGGACACCATGCGCACGCTGTCGACGCATCCCAACATCGTCGCGGTCAAGGACGCCAAGGGCGACCTGCACGGCGGCGCCCAGATCATGGCCGACACCGGTCTGGTCTATTACTCGGGCGACGACGCGCTCAACCTGCCCTGGCTGGCCATGGGTGCGGTCGGCTTCATCAGCGTGTGGGGCCACGTGGCCGGCGGTCAGCTGCGAGAGATGTTGTCGGCCTTCACCTCCGGTGACATCGCGACCGCGCGCAAGATCAGTGTTGCGCTGGGCCCTCTGAACGCCGCGCAGACCCGCCTCGGCGGGGTGACGCTGTCCAAGACCGGACTTCGCCTACAGGGTGTCGAGACCGGCGAACCCCGGTTGCCGCAGGTTCCTGCGACGCCGGAGCAGATCGAGGCGCTGGCCGCAGACATGCGGGCCGCCGGCGTGCTGCGGTAGGCCCGGATGGACACCGACCTCACACCGCCGGGACCTTTGGCCCCGGGCGGACTTCGGGTGACGGCCCTGGGCGGCATCGGCGAGATCGGCCGGAACATGACGGTGTTCGAGCACCTCGGACGCCTGCTCGTCATCGACTGCGGCGTGCTGTTCCCGACGCACGACGAACCCGGCGTCGACCTGATCCTGCCCGATCTGCGGCACATCGAGGACCGCCTCGACGACATCGAGGCGCTGGTCCTGACCCACGCCCACGAGGATCACATCGGCGCGATCCCGTTCCTGCTCAAACTGCGTCCCGACATCCCCGTCGTCGGGTCGAAGTTCACCCTGGCGCTGGTGGCGGCCAAGTGCCGCGAACACCGGGTCAAGCCCGTGTTCGTCGAGGTCAAGGAGGGGCAGCGCAGCACCCACGGGGTGTTCGAATGCCAGTACTTCGCGGTCAACCACTCCATCCCGGACGCGCTGGCGATCGCCGTGCACACCGGTGCGGGCACGGTCCTGCACACCGGCGACATCAAGCTCGACCAACTGCCCCTCGACGGTCGGCCGACTGACCTGCCCGGCATGTCGCGTCTCGGCGACGCCGGGGTGGATCTGTTCCTGTGTGACTCGACCAACGCCGAGCATCCCGGGGTGGGACCGTCGGAGAGCGAGATCGGGCCGACGCTGCACCGCCTCACCCGCGGCGCCGACGGCCGCGTCATCGTCGCGTGTTTCGCCTCGAACGTCGACCGCGTGCAGCAGATCATCGACGCCGCGGTGGCCCTGGGCCGCAAGGTGTCGTTCGTCGGGCGCTCGATGGTGCGCAACATGGGCATCGCCCGCGAACTGGGGTTCCTCTCGGTCGCGGACGACGACGTCATCGACATCGGCGCGGCCGAGATGCTGCCGGCCGACCGCGTGGTGCTGGTCACCACGGGTACGCAGGGTGAACCGATGGCCGCGCTGTCGCGGATGTCGCGCGGTGAGCACCGCAGCATCACCCTGACCGCCGGTGACCTGATCATCCTGTCGTCCTCGCTGATCCCAGGCAACGAGGAGGCCGTCTACGGCGTCATCGACGCGCTGGCCAAGATCGGCACCCGCGTCGTCACCAATGCGCAGGCGCGCGTGCACGTCTCAGGGCACGCGTACGCCGGTGAACTGCTGTTCCTCTACAACGGGGTGCGGCCACGCAACGTGATGCCCGTACACGGCACCTGGCGCCATCTGCGGGCCAACGCCAAGCTGGCCGTCAGCACTGGCGTGCCGGAGGAGAACGTCGTGCTGGCCGAGAACGGCGTCAGTGTCGACCTCGTCGGCGGCGTCGCCTCGATCGCCGGTGCCGTGCCCGTGGGCAAGATGTTCGTCGACGGGCTCATCACCGGAGACGTTGGCGATGCGACGCTGGGGGAGCGGCTGATCCTGTCCTCGGGATTCGTCGCCGTGACCGTCGTGCTGCACCGCGGCACCGGCAAGCCCGCCGCGCCGGTGCATCTGCACTCGCGAGGTTTCTCCGAGGACCCCAAGGCGCTGGAACCCGCCGGGCTCAAGGTCGAGGCCGAACTGGAGAGCCTGGCCGCGGAGAACGTCACCGATCCGGTGCGAATCGCTCAGGCCGTGCGTCGCGCCGTCGGCAAGTGGGTGGGGGAGACGTACCGGCGTCAGCCGATGATCGTCCCCACCGTCCTCGAGGTCTGATCCAGCCTCAGCCCCGCTGTGCGACCGACTCGTCGGCCTCGAACTCGTCGGGTTCGGCGGGCCGACGCAGCACCGCCGGGCGAAGCCTCTCCGGCAACGCCCACAGCGCCGCGGCGACGATCGCCAGCACCGCCGCCGCACCCGCGCCGACCGCAACCACGGGCCACGCCGAGAAGACGTTCTCCAGCACCATGTAGGCCCCGAACAGCAGGAACAGGGCGCTGGCGACGATCTGGATGAGGCGTTCGGGCAGGTGCTTGCCCGCCACAGCGCCGACCAGGATGGCCAGCGCATCGGCGGCCACCATGCCCAGCGTGGAGCCGATCCACACCGCCAGCCAGTTCCGGTCGGCGGCCAGGGTGACCGTGGCGAGCATGGTCTTGTCGCCCAACTCAGCGAGCACGAACGCCGAGGTGACCACGAAGAACGCCGGGGCAGTCGCCTTCTGTGCCCGACTGGCCTCTTCGTCACTGAGGCTGTCACCGCGCAGCGTCCACATGCCGAAGAAGATGAACATGACGCCGGCGATCAGGCCCAGCAGATGCGTGGGCAGGGCCGCGCCGAGGTAATGACCGATGGCCACGGAGAGCAGGTGGACCGCGACTGTGGCCGCCGTGATCGCCGACAGCACCACCCACCAGCGGTAGCGCAGCGCGAACATCATCGCGACCAACTGGGTCTTGTCGCCCAGTTCGGCGACGAAGATGACGGCGAAACTCAGCAGCAGCGCAGACAACACCACAGCGACTCCTTCGTGGTCGCCATGGGGACAGAAATGCCTCCGGCCGGCAACCGATACGCGGTTCTACGGCCGAAGGTCTCGCCCACCGGATTGACTCCGGTTCCGGCGACCGGGCCGCGGAAACGCTGCGGCCAGTATGTCGATCACCGAATTGGGGGCTACTCCCCTTCGCTTTGGACAGGCTACCTTGGCGTCGGGGGAGGTGCAACCCGGGTGCGCCCAAAAGGGCGTTGCGCCAACAAGTTTGGGTAACGAGGAAGAAAAGTTTGGGTGTACGAACAACTTCTGACGGCTGCCACTCAGACGAGCGTGGCGTGCGCCGTCCACTCGATCTGGGAGGCGGCCAGCGTCCGGCCTGTCGGCCGGATGTAGGTGTCGCGGAAGTAGCTCGGACCGGCCTGCTCGACGAGCGTCCAGCCGTGGTCGGCGAGTTGGTCGTGCAGACGCTCGGGATCGAACCCGCTGTGCCACAACGGCTTGTCTCCGCAGAACTTCCTGTAGACGGAATCGGCGCCGTAGCGGTTGTCGCCGTCGATGAAATCCTGCCGGATGTAGGTGAAGATCAGCTGGCTGCCCGCGGCGGCGCCACGCAGTCCCTCGAGGGTCGCCCGGACAGCCTGCGGTGAGAGGTACTGCGTCACGCCCTCCCAGACGAAGAACGTGCGATCCGCCGGGTTGTAGCCGTGCTCGCACAGTTTCTCCAGCAGGTCGGCCTGCTCGAAGTCCACCGGGACCAGATGCACCGACCCGGGCATCTCTCCCAGTGCACGTGCCACCACGGCGGCCTTGCGCTCGACGTTGATCTGCTGGTCCACCTCGAAGACCGGCAGGCTGCTGTGTCGCGCGATCCGGTAGGCCCGGGTGTCCAGGCCGGCGCCCAGGATCACCACGGCGTCGAACTCGTGCAGTGGGTCGCTGAGACGCTCGTCGATCAGCCTCTTGCGGCACGCGATGCTGGCCCACAGGCCCGGACCGGCACGCTCGGATGCCTTCACCACCGCACTGCGCAGCGGGGACCACCGCGTCGCGGTGACCAATGCCCGCAGGTGGGCGGGCAGAAACGTCGCCGCCAGGTCGTCGTCGACGAGGCGGTGCTGCGGCGGTTCGTTGTGTTCGACGGCGGCGAGCACCATGGGCCCGAAGGCGGTCTGGGCGGCGGCGTTGCGGGCCATGGTGTTTCGGCTATCGCTTGTTGACGTATCCAGCGTCGACCGGAAGCGCGACGCCCGTGACGTAGCGTCCGGTGTCGGCCACCAGCCAGAACACCGCGTTGGCGATGTCCTCGGGTTCCAGCGCCTGCACCGGCAGTGCGTTGCCCATGTCGGGGCCGCCCTGGGTCTCCTGTGCGATGCCTTCGAGCCAGGATCGGGTGAAGTCGTTGTCGATCATCGGTGTGTTCACCCCGGCGGGATGCACCGAGTTCACTCGGATGCTGTAGGGCGCGAGGACGTTCGCGTAGACCCGCATCAGCCCGACGATGCCGTGTTTGGCCGCGGCGTAGCCGACTGATCCGGCGATCGGCGAGCCCAGGCCCACCAGGCCGGCGACCGAACTGGTCAGCACGATGGACCCGCCGTTGCCGAACTTGATCATCGGCTTCATCACGACGTCGACGGTGTGATAGACCCCGGTCAGATTGACGTCGATGACGTCCTGCCACGCGTCCTCGCCGGCCATCGGCGCGATGCCGGCGTTGGCGACCACGATGTCGAGGCGGTCGCCGAGTTCAGCGGTGCCGGTGCGCAGCGCGGACTTGAGCGAATCCCGATCCCGGACGTCGGCCTCGACCGCGACGATGCGTGCACCGGCGTCCTCGACGAGTTTGACGGTGGCCGCCATGTCGTCGGGGGTGGCCAGGGGATAGGGAACCGAGTCGATCTGAGCGCACAGATCGACCGCGATGATGTCAGCGCCCTCGGACGCCAGCTTGACCGCATGGGCGCGGCCCTGTCCGCGCGCGGCGCCCGTGATGAAGGCGACCTTGCCCTTGAGGGTGTCTCCGGACGTGCTCATCAGGAGCGCAGTTGACCCTTGGCGGGATCGCCGGCCACCACTGGGGCCAGCATCTTGATGTCGGGTGCGCCGTCGAGGTGCTCGCCGACGGCGCCGAACAGCTTGCCGATCGCCGGGGCGGTGCTGTGGGTTTTGAGGGCTTCTTCGTCGGCCCACTGCTCGATGAAGACGAAGGTGCCGTTGGCCTCGTGCAGCGAGTAGAGCTGGCAACCGGGTTCGGAGTGCACCTCCTCGATCGCGGCCGTGCAGGCGGCCCGCACCGCGTCGACGGATTCGGGCTTGGCGGTCATGGTGGCGACGACGACGACTGGCATGTGGTGCTGCTCCTCGATGAAACCGACGTGTGACGCCCTTCACCCTAACGGGATGCAGGTAACGAACAGGTCTCGGCGGGGTCGCGTGACCAGTGTGGCGGATGGTGCAGATGGTGTCTATGCGATTAGGCTGGCCCGCATGGCTAGTAAGACCGTTGCCCGAACCGGCGCCAAAACGAGCAGGTCAGGCGCCGCTTCGCGGACCAGCTCGAAGTCGGGCCCCAAGCCCAAGCGGCCCGCGCCACCCCGAAAGAAGGCTCCAGCCCGCCGGCCGAGGAATCAGCCTTCTCCGGTTGCGGCCGCGGGGGTCGCCGTCGGGCGCGCCTCACGCGCGACGTGGTTGATGCTGGCGCGCGGCGCGGGCAGCACCGCTCGATCGGTTGGCCGGGCCCGCGACATCGATCCCGGACACCGGCGCGACGGCATCGCGTTGGCGCTGCTCGGGGTCGCAGTCGTGATCGCCGCGAGTTCGTGGTTCGAGGCGGCCGGCCCGGTCGGTGCCTGGATCGACGGCGCGCTGCGCACGCTGGTCGGATCGGCGGTCGTGGTGCTGCCGCTGCTCATCGGCGGCATCGCCGTCGTCCTGATGCGCACCGCGCCGAATCCTGAGGTGCGACCCCGGCTGATCCTGGGCGCCTCGATGATCGGTCTGCCGGTGTTGGGTCTCCTGCATCTCTGGGCGGGTTCGCCCGCGGCGCCGGGCGCACGCCAGGATGCGGCGGGCTTCGTCGGCTTCGCCATCGGGGGACCGCTGTCAGAGGGGCTCACCCCGTGGATCGCGGCCCCGCTTCTGGCCATGGGAGTGGTGTTCGGGGTGCTGCTGTTGACCGGTACCACCATCCGCGACGTGCCCGCGACGCTGTACCACATGTTCAGCACCAAGCTGGGCCGCTACGAGGACGACTACTACGACGACGACGACGACTACGACGACTACGACGAATCCGCCGACGACGACGCTCAGGACTTCTCCGACGGCTACTACGACGACCCGGTGGCCTATTCCGCCGAGGAGCCACAGGCTTGGCCCGGCGGCACGCCGCAGGAGAACTACCCGCTCGATGAGGCGACGGTCGCCGACGCGCCGACCGTCCCCGAACCGGCCGTGGTGCCCCGTCCACGCAAGCGCAAGGCGCCCAAGGATGATGCGGACACCAAGGGTGTCAAGGACACCAAGGTGCTCGACCGGTCACTCGACCGTGTCATCGAGGGGCCGTACGCGCTGCCGTCGCTTGACCTGCTGGTCGCCGGCGAGCCGCCCAAGCTGCGCAGTGCCGCCAATGAGGCGATGGAGAACGCCATCACCTCGGTGCTTCAGCAGTTCAAGGTCGACGCGGCGGTGACCGGATGCACGCGGGGTCCGACCGTCACGCGCTACGAGGTCGAACTCGGGCCTGGCGTGAAGGTCGAGAAGATCACCGCACTGCACCGCAACATCGCCTACGCGGTGGCCACCGAGAGTGTGCGCATGCTCGCGCCGATCCCGGGCAAGTCCGCCGTCGGCATCGAGGTGCCCAACACCGACCGCGAGATGGTGCGCCTGGCCGACGTGCTCACCGCACCGTCCACGCGACGCGATCACCACCCGTTGGTGATCGGATTGGGCAAGGACATCGAGGGCGACTTCATCTCGGCCAACCTTGCCAAGATGCCGCACCTTCTGGTCGCCGGTTCAACCGGTTCCGGTAAGTCCAGCTTCGTCAACTCCATGCTGGTGTCGCTGTTGGCCCGGGCCACCCCGGAGGAGGTCAGGATGATCCTGATCGACCCGAAGATGGTGGAACTGACGCCGTACGAAGGCATTCCGCACCTGATCACGCCGATCATCACCGAACCCAAGAAGGCCGCCGCCGCGCTGAGCTGGCTGGTCGAAGAGATGGAGCAGCGCTACCAGGACATGCAGGCCTCGCGCGTGCGGCACATCGACGTCTTCAACGAAAAGGTGCGGTCGGGTGAGATCTCGGCGCCGCTGGGCAGCCAGCGTGTGTACAAGCCGTACCCCTACATCCTGGCCATCGTCGACGAGCTCGCCGACCTGATGATGACCGCGCCCCGTGATGTCGAAGAGGCCATCGTCCGGATCACCCAGAAGGCGCGCGCCGCGGGCATCCACCTGGTGCTGGCCACGCAGCGCCCGTCGGTGGACGTCGTGACGGGCCTGATCAAGACCAACGTGCCGTCGCGGTTGGCGTTCGCGACGTCGTCGCTGACCGACAGCCGCGTCATCCTGGACCAGCCGGGTGCCGAGAAGCTGATCGGCATGGGCGACGGGCTGTTCCTGCCGATGGGTGCCAACAAGCCGATCCGTCTTCAGGGTGCCTTCATCACCGACGAGGAGATCCACGCCGTCGTCAGCGCCACCAAGGACCAGGCCGAACCCGAGTTCGTCGAGGGAGTCACGGCCGTCAAGGCCGGCGAGCGCAAGGATGTCGACCCCGACATCGGCGACGACATGGACGTCCTGCTGCAGGCCGTCGAACTCGTGGTGTCCTCGCAGTTCGGCTCGACCTCGATGCTGCAGCGCAAGCTGCGGGTCGGTTTCGCCAAGGCCGGTCGTCTGATGGACCTCATGGAGACGCGCGGCATCGTCGGCCCGTCGGAGGGCTCGAAGGCGCGTGAGGTGCTGGTCAAGCCGGACGAACTGGCGGGCACGCTGGCTCTTATCCGCGGCGGATCCGATGCCAACGGCGGCGACGCCGACGACGACGAGGCGCCGTTCTGACCCTGGCTCCCAGCCCGCGAGCGACCCAACCGGTCGCTCGCGGAGCGACGTTCGCGGTCTACAGGATCAACAGCATCCGCGTGTTGCCCAGGATGTTGGGCTTGACGTAGCTCAGGTCCAGGAACTCCGCCACGCCGATGTCGTAGGACCGGCACATCTCCTCGTACACCTCGGCGGTGACGGGCGTGCCCTCGATCTCACGGAATCCGTGCCGACCGAAGAAGTCGGTCTCGAAGGTGAGTACGAACAGGCGCTGCAACTGCAGTTCGCGGGCCACCTCGAGCAGTTTCTTCACCACGGCGTGCCCGGCCCCGCGCCCCTTGACCTTGGGGTCGACCGCGACGGTGCGCACCTCGCCGAGATCCGACCACATCACGTGCAGCGCGCCGCAGCCGATCACCTCGCCGTCGAGTTCGGCGACCCAGAACTCCTGCACCGATTCGTACAGCGTGACCAGGTTCTTCTCGAGCAGGATCTTGCCCGCGTAGGTGTCGACAAGACGCTTGATGGCGGGCACATCGGAGGTCCGGGCACGGCGCACAATCGGCGAGATGGTCTGCGGGTCGCTCACGGGTGGACAGTATCGGTTGCCGATGGCGCGCACGCCACCGGATATTCTGTGTCGGTGACGGGGCAACCAGAGACTCAGCCTGCGGCCCCGGGCCCCTCGATTGCCAATGTCGCGAACCTGCTCACCGCGTTCCGGTTGGTCCTCGTTCCGGTGTTCCTGTTGGTCCTGTTCATCGGCGACGGACATGAGTTCGGCAGCCGGATTACGGCATTTGCGATCTTTGCCGTGGCCGTGATCACAGACCGGCTTGACGGACAGATCGCCCGCAAGTACGAGATCGTCACCGAATTCGGCAAGCTCGCCGATCCGATCGCCGACAAACTGCTGATCGGCTCGGCGCTCATCGGACTGTCCATGCTGGGGGATCTGCCCTGGTGGGTCACCGTGGTCGTGCTGTGCCGCGAGGTGGGCATCACCGTGCTGCGATTCGCGGTCCTGCGCCGCGGAGTGATCCCGGCCAGTCGCGGCGGCAAGCTCAAGACGCTGGTCCAGGCCGTCGCCATCGGCCTCTTCATCCTGCCGCTGCACGAGTGGCCGTCGGTGTGGCTGACCACGGCCTGGGTGGTGATGTGGGCCGCGATCGTGCTGACGATCGTCACGGGCATCGACTACCTCGTATCAGCGGTGCGAGATTTTCGAACGGTTCCTCGGGAACCAAACTGAGCGCCCTCGGCGTTGTCATCACAAGGTCCACCCATGGCTGGTCCATGGCGAATGGTCCGCTCCCCAAAAGCTGTAAGGAGACACGATGACGCTTCTGCTGCGCGAGGTGGTCGGCGATGTCCTGCGTCGGGCCCGCATCTCCCAGGGACGCACCCTGCGTGAGGTCTCCGACTCTGCCCGGGTCAGCCTCGGCTACCTGTCCGAGGTCGAACGCGGCCGCAAAGAGGCCTCCAGTGAGCTGCTCAACGCGATCTGCACGGCGCTGGACGTACCGTTGTCGGAGGTGCTCTCCGACGCCGGCGAGCACTTGGCGCGCAATGAGCGGTCCGCGATGTCGGCGGCCGGTGCCACTCGGATCGACGCCGGCACCAAGGTCGTGATTCCGCCGGTCGTCACCATGGCGGTCGCCTGAGCCGTGTCCTTGGCCCGATTTGGGTCCGAGAGTGTGGTGAACTGCGCTGACCCGATAAATTGGTCAACGCAGGGTGAGTCCGGCAGACACCGACAACGTTAGGCGGCATGAACTCATGGCCAATCCGTTCGTTAAGGCGTGGCGCTACCTGATGGCGCTGTTCAACTCCAAGATCGACGAGCACGCCGACCCCAAGGTGCAGATCCAGCAGGCCATCGAGGAAGCCCAGCGGCAGCACCAGGCCCTGTCGCAGCAGGCTGCGCAGGTGATCGGAAACCAGCGCCAGCTCGAGATGCGCCTGAACCGGCAGCTGGCCGACATCGAGAAGCTGCAGGCCAATGTCCGCCAGGCGATCACGCTCGCCGATCAGGCCGTCGGCTCCGGCGACGCCGCCAAGGCCACCGAATACAACAACGCCGCCGAGGCGTTCGCGGCCCAACTGGTGACCGCCGAGCAGAGCGTCGAAGACCTCAAGGCGCTGCACGACCAGGCGCTGCAGGCCGCTGGGCAGGCCAAGAAGGCCGTCGAGCAGAACGCGATGGTGCTCCAGCAGAAGATCGCCGAGCGCACCAAGCTGCTGTCCCAGCTCGAGCAGGCCAAGATGCAGGAACAGGTCAGCGCCTCGCTGCGGTCGATGACCGAGATCGCCGCGCCGGGCAACACCCCGAGCCTCGACGAGGTGCGGGACAAGATCGAACGCCGCTACGCCAACGCCATGGGCGAGGCCGAGCTGGCGCAGAATTCCGTGCAGGGTCGCATGCTTGAGGTTCAGCAGGCCAGCGTTCAGATGGCTGGGCATTCCCGGTTGGAGCAGATCCGCGCCTCCATGCGCGGTGATTCGCTGACCGCCGGATCTGCCGACGCCACCCCGGCGGCGCCGGCAGCCGAGCCCAGCGCCGAGAAGCCGCTCAGCCAATAACTTTCAGGAGACGTCTCGATGGCAGCCAAGCCCTTCGCCAAGCAGTGGAGCGCAGTCCTGCAGCGTGGGATTGACGGGGTCAGCGAGGCTGCTGACGTCGTCGCCCACAAGCTCAGCGTGGCCGCGGACCCGAGGGCTCGGCTGCTGCGTAAACGCAAGTGGGCGTTCCGGATCGGCCTGCTCTTCGGGTTCGGCACCGCGTTGTTCGCGTTGGTCACCGCACTGCTGGCCACCTGGAACACCCCGGTGTGGGCGCTGCTGATCACGGGCCTGCTCGCGGCGGGCTCGGCTTTTCCGATGACGCTGGCGTTCCTGCGCTACCGCTGGCTGCGCGCCACCCCGCTTCCGGCGCAGCGGCCCGCGGCCACGCGTCGCCTTCCCCCGCACGGTTCGGCGGCCCGCCCGGCGATGTACGCCCTCGGCGCCTCGGAGCGTGGGCTGTTCTCACTGCTCGGGGTGATGGAGCGCAACCGCCTGCTGCCCGAGGACGAGATCGCCGATCTCACGGCGGCGGCCAACCAGACCGCGACCGCGATGGCCGCGACCGCGGCCGAGGTGGTGTCGATGGAACGCGCGGTCACCACCAACGCCGCGTCCCGCCAGTACCTGGTGCCGACCATCAACGCCTACACCTCGCAGTTGGGCAACGGTGTGCGTCAGTACAACGAGATGGTCACCGCCGCAGCGCAACTGGTGTCCGCAGCCAGCGGCGGCCAGGACGCGGCGGCCCAGTGGCCGCAGTCCCGACGGGACTACCGCGGCGAATTGACCACGGCCACCGACAAACTGCTCGGCTGGGCGCAGGCGTTCGACGAGCTGGGTCAGCTGCGCCGCGCCTGACGCGACCCCGACTAGACGTCGTGGCTTGAGCGCGGCCCGGTCCGCGGGCCGTAGCGCTCCTCGTAGGCGCGGTGGACGTGCGCCTTCTTCTGCCGCGAGATCTCATCGACCAGACCGGGATCCAGGTTGTGCACCCGCAGCATGTGGCGGCGCCAGACCTTGTTCAGCGCGTGCGAGAAGTACACGAACGGGATCAGGATCGGCACCGTCATGCTCAGATGCACGTCGAGCGTCGTCGGAATCAGCCAGAACGGCATGACGATCACGAAGGCCGGGATGAACATCCGGACCATCATGCGGCGCGTGGCGCCCCTGCCGGCCAGGTCGTTGCGTACCCAGTCACTCATGGTGTCGGGCAGGCGCCCGCCGTAGCTGTATTTGATGTACTGCCAGGGGTTCGGTGTGCGTGCGTCGCTCATCGACGGACTGCTCAGAAGTGCGGGCGCAGCCCGGGCAGTACCGCTCCCAGCAGTCCGCGCACCACGCCCTTGGCGATGGCGAACAGGTCAAAGTAGTCGCGCCACAGCGTGATCCGGCCGTCGCGCACCTCGAAGACGCCGCACACCCAGAACTGCATCCGAACGCGGCCGACTGAGAGCGCGTCGGTGCGCTCGTTGAGCACCGATCCGCCCTCGGCCACGCTGCGGTGGAACTTGACGTCGAAACCGAAGCTGTCGCGGTCCATGCCCTTGAAGATCTTGATGGTGCGGGCGCGGCCGCGAATGATCGGGAAGCCCACGTTCTGGTAGACCACGTCATCGTCGAGCAGGCTGCCCGCGGTGTCGAGGTCCTTGTCGCGCAGCGCGAAGAGGAACTTCTCCACGACCGCGATGTCAGTGTCAGTGCTGAGTTCGGTGCTCTGCTCCGTCATGCGGTCAGCCTAAACCGCTGTGGCAGTCTGTGGCGATGCGTCTCGCCGTGGTTGCCGGCCCCGATCCAGGGCATTCGTTCCCCGCCATCGCCCTGTGTCAGCGATTTCAGGCCGCGGGAGCCGATCCGACTCTGCTGACCGGCGTCGAGTGGCTCGACACCGCCCGTGCGGCCGGACTGAAGGCGGCCGAACTGCTGGGCCTCGACCCCACCGAGGACGACGATGACGCTGACGCGGGGGAGAAGATCCACCGTCGAGCAGCGCGGATGGCAGTGCTCAACGCGCCGGTGATTCGTGAACTCGCGCCCGATCTCGTCGTCTCCGACGTCATCACCGCGTGCGGCGGGATGGCCGCCGAACTGCTCGGCCTGCCGTGGGTCGAACTCAACCCCCACCCGCTGTATCTGCCGTCCAAGGGACTGCCGCCCGTGGGCAGCGGCCTGGCGCCGGGTACGGGCCTGCGTGGGCGCCTGCGGGACAGTCTCATGCGCAGGCTCACGGCGCGCTCGCTCAAACAGGGGCTGGCGCAGCGTTCGGCGGCACGGGTCGGTATCGGGCTGCCCGCCGATGATCCCGGTCCGCTGCGTCGCCTGATCGCGACACTGCCCGCGCTCGAGGTCCCGCGCCCCGACTGGCCGGACGAGGCCGTGGTGGTGGGCCCCCTGCACTTCGAGCCGACCTCCGATGTCCTGACTCCGCCGCCCGGGGACGGGCCACTGGTGGTGGTTGCGCCGTCGACGGCGACGACCGGTGCGGCGGGAATGGCCGAACTCGCGATCGAGTCGCTGGTGCCAGGGGAGGCGCTGCCGGCCGGTGCGCGGGTGGTGGTGTCGAGACTGGGCGGTGCGGATCTGAACCTGCCGCCGTGGGCGGTCGCCGGGTTGGGCCGGCAGGACGAACTGCTGCGGCATGCGGATCTGATGATCTGCGGGGGCGGGCACGGCATCGTGTCCAAAACCCTGCTCGCCGGGGTGCCGATGGTTGTCGTGCCCGGTGGCGGGGACCAGTGGGAGATGGCGAATCGTGTTGTGCGGCAAGGCAGTGGTGAGCTGATCCGGCCGCTGTCCGGACCGGCGTTGGCCGCCGCCGCGGCGAAGGTGCTGGCGTCGCGCAGCCATACCGAGGCCGCGCGTTCGGCCGCGGCGTCCGTCGCGACGGTGGCCGATCCGGTACAGGTGTGCCAAGACGCACTTGGGTAGGTTGTCGGTGTGCGACTGACCGAATTCCGTGAACTCGTCGAGCACCAGTTCGGCGCCGTCCGGGGGGCGTCGCTGGTGGTCGACCACGTGCTGACCGAACTGGGTGGCCGGACGGCCGCCCAGGCGATCGAGGCCGGCGTGGAACCGCGTGATGTGTGGCGCGCGCTGTGCGCCGATTTCGACGTCCCGCGCGATCAATGGTGAAAGCATCGGCCCGGTGAGCACCGTCGTTCTGGTCCACGGGGCCTGGCATGGCGCCTGGTGCTGGGAGCTTCTGGTCCCGGAACTGGAGCGGCGCGGACATCGGGCCATCGTGGTCGATCTGCCCTGTGACGACCGCGACGCCACCCTGGCCGACTACGCCGACGTCGTGGCTGAGGCGATGAACGCCTGCTCGGACGGCGACACGGTGGTGGTCGGGCACTCGCTGGCCGGCCATGTGCTGCCGCTGGTCGCTGCGCGGCGTCCGGTGAGCCGCCTGGTCTTCCTGTGCGCCATGGTGCCCGACCCGGGGCGCAGCCAGGCCCAGCAGGAACGCGACGAAGACCTGATGGATCCGCGGTATCTGAGCGGTCTGAGCCGTGCGGACGGGTGCACGTCGTGGAGCGATCTCGACTTGGCGCGGGAGATGTTTTACGCCGACTGCCCCGACGACGTGGCGGCGGCGGCCGCGGTGCGGTTGCGGCCGCAGAGCTACGGCGTGGTGCGCGAGGTCTGGACGGATCCGCTGCCGGCCGTGCCGTCGACCTACATCGTGTGCACGGAGGACCGGATGGTGTATCCGTCCTGGTCACGGCAGGTGGCGGTGGAGCGGTTGGGGGCGGACCTGGTCGAACTGCCGGGTGGACATTCGCCGTTTCTGTCCCGGCCCGAGGCGCTCGCCGAGGTGCTCGACGGGTTGGCCTGACACACCCGGCGCGCCTACTTGCTTTCGAACACCTGTTCGCTAGTCTGGTGGAAGTTCGATCGATGATTCCCAGACTTGTCGGTGCCCTGATCTAGCGTCACGGCCAACCGACCGAGAACCGGTCAACCACGACTACCGGAGAGGTACCACCATGGCGCAGGCACCCGATCGCGAGAAGGCCCTCGAACTGGCGATGGCCCAGATCGAGAAGAATTTCGGCAAAGGCTCGGTGATGCGCCTCGGTGAGGAGGCGCGGCAGCCGATCTCGGTCATCCCCACCGGATCCATCGCCCTGGATGTCGCCCTGGGCATCGGCGGCCTGCCGCGTGGCCGCGTCGTCGAGATCTACGGCCCGGAATCCTCGGGTAAGACCACGGTGGCCCTGCACGCGGTGGCCAACGCTCAGGCCGCCGGCGGCATCGCGGCCTTCATCGACGCCGAGCACGCGCTGGACCCCGACTACGCCAAGAAGCTCGGTGTCGACACCGACGCGCTGCTGGTGTCGCAGCCCGACACCGGTGAGCAGGCGCTGGAGATCGCCGACATGCTGATCCGGTCCGGCGCGCTGGACATCCTGGTCATCGACTCGGTGGCGGCCCTGGTGCCTCGCGCCGAGATCGAGGGCGAGATGGGTGACAGCCACGTCGGCCTGCAGGCCCGGCTGATGAGCCAGGCGCTGCGCAAGATCACGGGCGCACTGAGCAACTCCGGCACCACCGCGATCTTCATCAACCAGCTCCGCGAGAAGATCGGCGTGATGTTCGGCTCGCCCGAGACCACCACGGGTGGTAAGGCTTTGAAGTTCTACGCCTCCGTGCGCATGGACGTGCGACGCATCGAGACGCTCAAGGACGGCACCGACGCGGTCGGCAACCGCACCCGCGTCAAGGTCGTCAAGAACAAGGTGTCGCCGCCGTTCAAGCAGGCTGAGTTCGACATCCTCTACGGCAAGGGCATCTCCAAGGAGGGCTCACTGATCGATATGGGTGTGGAGCAGGGCTTCATCCGCAAGTCCGGGTCCTGGTTCACCTACGAGGGTGAGCAGTTGGGTCAGGGCAAGGAGAACGCCCGCAACTTCCTGTTGTCCAACCCCGAGACGGCCGACGAGATCGAGAAGAAGATCAAGGAAAAGCTCGGCATCGGTGCCGTGATGACCGACGATCTGGCCGATGACGTCCTGCCAGCCCCAGTCGACTTCTGACCCGGCCAAGCGCACGGAGCAGGCGCGGGCGCTGTGCCTGCGTCTGCTCACCGTGCGGGCACGGACACGGGCCGAACTCGAGGGTCAGCTGACCAAGCGGGGCTATCCCGAGGACGTGAGCGCCGCGGTGCTCGACCGGTTGACCGATGTCGGCCTGATCGATGACGCGGACTTCGCCGAACAGTGGGTGCGCTCGCGGCGGGTCAATGCCGGAAAAGGCAAGCGCGCCTTGGCTGCCGAGCTGCGGACCAAGGGCGTCGATAACGAGGTCATCGAAGAGGCGTTGGCCGACATCGACGCGGGCGCCGAGCGCCAGCGGGCCGAGGAACTGGTGCGCGCCAAGCTGCGCCGCGAGCGCTTGGCCGATGACGATGACACTAAGGTCATGCGTCGGCTGGTGGGCATGCTGGCCCGCCGCGGTTACAGTCAGGGCCTGGCGTTCGACGTGGTCAACGTCGAGTTGGCAGCCGAACGAGAGCGTCGCCGGGTCTGAGGTCCTTCCTGGCGATGAGCGGGTAGGTTGCGGACATGCTGGTCTCCGCCAAACTCGCGCCCGTGTTCGACTATCCGGTCCTCGAACAGTTCTGGCGCGCCGCCGACGATCTGGGATTTCACGGTGTCTGGAACTACGACCACTTCTACGGACTGGTCGATCCCGAGCAGCCGACGTACGAGGGCTGGACGTCGCTGGCGGCTATGGCAGCGGTGACGCAGCGCGCCCGGATCGGCTGCCTGGTCAGTTCGGTGACATTCCGCAATCCGGCGGTGCTCGCGAAGATGGCGGTGACCGTCGACCACATCTCCGGTGGCCGGCTGGAATTCGGCATCGGTGCGGGATGGCACGAGAATGAGCACGCCGGCTACGGCCTGGCGTTTCCCAGCCCGGGGCGGCGGGTCGCCATGCTGGACGAGGCGCTCACCGTGATCCGCGGGCTGTGGGCGAATGACCGGTTCAGCCACGCCGGGCAGTTCTTCACGGTCGACGACGCGTTGGCAAACCCGAAGCCGCTGCAGCGGCCGCACCCGCCGATCGTGATCGGCGGCGGCAAGCCCAAGATGCTGAGGGTCGTCGCCCGCCACGCGGACGAGTGGAACATGCCCGCCCAGGGCGCCGACGAGTGGGCTGCGACCAGCGCGCGTCTCGACGGCGCGTGTGCCGAGGTCGGTCGCGATCCTTCGGACATCCGCCGTTCGGTGCAGCTGTTCCTGCATCCCCAGGACCCCGCGCAGATGGACAAGGAACTGGCCACCCTGCCGGAATACGAGGCGGCGGGCTGCCAGCATGTGGTGTTGTCGTTTTATCAGCCGCCGAACACCCAGCAGCTCGAGCGGGCGGCCACCCTGATCTAGGGGTCAGTCGCCCGGTTCCAACGCGTGCGCCCGCACGGGTTCGGGCGTGCGCCGCGATCGGCGCAGCCGACGTTCCAACCACGTCGCGAACGCTGAGAGGCCGAAGTTGATGGTGATCAACACGAGTGCCACGACGATCAGGGCCGGGATGTAGTTGCCGTAAGCCCCGGCCACATTGGTGGCCTGGCGCACGACCTCCAGGTAAAGGATCTGGTAGCCGATCGCGGTGTCCTTGAGCACCACCACCATCTGCGAGATCAGCACCGGCAGCATCGCGGTGACCGCCTGCGGCAACTGCACCGACCGCATGGTCTGGCCCCACCGCATTCCGAGTGCGGAAGCGGCCTCGGCCTGGCCCTTGGGCAGCGAATGGACACCGGCCCGGATGATCTCGGCGATCACCGCGCCGTTGTACAGGGTCAGGCCCGTGACCACACCGGCCAGCGCCTGATACTTCGACGGCACGACGTCGTACGCGCCGAAGAGCGCGAAGCTGAAGATCATCATGATCAGGACGGGCACGGCTCGGAAGAATTCGACGAACACCGCGGACGGCCAGCGCACCACGGCGTGGGGGGACAGGCGGCCGATGCCGAGGAGGAAGCCGAGCACCATCGCGGCCACGATCGAGAGCGCGGCCGCGATCAGCGTGCCCTGCAGGCCCGGCAGCAGGTAGGTCTTCCACAGGTTGGCGGTGAAGAACGGCGACCACTTCTCCGCGGTCAGCTGATCCTTCTCGGCGAACTGCCACAGCACCGCGGCGGCCACTGCCGCGAGAACGACCACCGTCGCGGCCGTGGCGATGCGGTTGCGAGCCCGGGCGCGCGGCCCGGGTGCGTCGAAAAGGACTGAGGCGCCCGACATCAGCGTCTCACCGCCAGTCGCCGGCCCAGCCAGCCGAACAGCAGACCCATCGGCAGCGTCAGCAGTACGAACCCGGCGGCGAAGATCGTGCCCACCGTCAGCAGGGCCGCGGTGTTCTCCGTCAACTCCTTCATCAGCAGCGCCGCCTCGGCGACGCCGATGGCAGAGGCGATCGTGGTGTTCTTCGTCAGGGCGATCAGCACCGACCCCAGCGGGATGATCACCGCGCGAAATGCCTGCGGCATCAGGATGAATCGAAGATTCTGGGTGAACGTCAGCCCCAGCGACCGCGCGGCCTCGGCCTGCCCGATTGGGACGGTGTTCACTCCCGAGCGGACGGTCTCACACACGAAGGACGCGGTGTAGACCGTCAGCCCGAGGACCGCGAGCCGAAAGTTGCTGTCCGCGATGGAGGTTGTCGAATTCGGATCGACCAGCGTGATTCTCAGGGTCTGGCCGAGGCCCAGTGAACAGAACACGATGATCAGCGTGAGCGGGGTGTTGCGGATGATGTTGACGTACGCCGTGCCGATCCAGTTCAGCACCGGCACGGGCGCCAGTCGCATCGCGGCCAGCGCCGTGCCGAGCACCAGCGCGCCGAGGCCCGAGTACACGGTCAGCTTGATGGTCATCCAGAACGCCGCGAAGATCGCATCGCGGTACTCGGTGAATATCTCCATCGGGGCGTCGGAATCTTTCGTGTACTCGGGCTGGGCGGTTCGGTCAGGAGCGGTCGACGGCGGGCGGCGTGGGCGCGGTCAGACCGGCCGGGCCCAGGTTCTTCTCGAACGCGGCCGTCCAGGCGCCGTCGGCGGCCATCTTCTCCAGGGCGTCGTTGATCTTGGTCTGCAGTTCGGTGTCGTCCTTCTTCAGGCCGATGCCGTAGCGCTCCTCGGAGAACGGTTCGCCCACAAGCTTGAGCTTGTCGGGAGCCTGCGCCACATAGCCGGCCAGGATCACCTGATCGGTGGTGACGGCGTCGATGCCGCCGTTCTTGAGCGCGTCGACACACGCCGAGTACGTGTCGTACTGCTGCAACTGAACACCCGGGAACTCAGCCTTGATCTTCTGCGCCGGAGTGGAGCCCGACACCGAGCACAGCTTCTTGTTGTTCTGCAGCGACTCTTTGCCCGTGATGTCGGTGTTGTCGGCGCGCACCATCAGGCTCTGCCCGGTCAGCAGGTACGGGCCGGCGAAGGAGACCTTCTCCTTGCGGGCGTCGGTGATCGAGTACGTCGCGACGATGTAGTCGACCTGATCGTTCTGGATCATCGTCTCGCGCTGCGGCGACGGCGACTCCTTCCACTCGATCTGCTCGGGTGTGTAGCCGAGTTCGCCCGCGACGTAGGTGGCCACGTCGACGTCGAAGCCGGTGACTGTGCCGTCGGGGTTCTTGAACCCCAGCCCGGGCTGGTCGAACTTGGTCCCGATCACGATCTTGTTCTCGTCGCCGCCACCGCCGCACGCTGTCAGCGCCAGGGGGAGGGCGGCGGCCAGCGCTACGGCGGCCGCCACGCGGAATCGCATGGTGGACATGGGGTTTCCTTTCGCGATCAATGGTTGAGGATCTTGCCGAGGAAATCCTTGGCGCGATCGGTCTTCGGGTTGGAGAAGAACTCTTCGGGCGGAGCGTCCTCGACGATCGCGCCGTCGGACATGAACACCACACGGTCGGCGGCCCGGCGCGCGAACCCCATCTCGTGGGTGACCACGAGCATCGTCATGCCCTCCTCGGCCAGGGCGGTCATGACCGCCAGGACCTCGTTGATCATCTCGGGATCCAGCGCGCTGGTGGGCTCGTCGAACAGCATCACCTTGGGCTTCATCGCCAGCGACCGCGCGATCGCCACACGCTGCTGTTGGCCGCCGGACAACTGGGCCGGATACTTGTCGGCCTGATTGGCCACCCCGACGCGCTCCAGCAGGGCCATGGCCTCGGTGCGGGCCTGCGACTTGCCGGTCCTGCGGACCTTGACCGGCGCGAGCATGACGTTCTCGACGATGGTCTTGTGGGCGAACAGGTTGAACGACTGGAACACCATGCCCACGTCCGAGCGCAGCTGGGCGAGCCTGCGGCCCTCCGCAGGCACTGCCTGCCCGTCGATCGCGATGGTCCCCGAGTCGATGGTCTCGAGACGGTTGATGGTGCGGCACAGCGTGGACTTGCCGGAACCGGACGGGCCGAGAACGACGATCACCTGCCCACGAGAGACGTCGAG
The DNA here is from genome assembly GCF_010729895.1 of Mycolicibacterium confluentis. Classification (NCBI taxonomy): domain Bacteria; kingdom Bacillati; phylum Actinomycetota; class Actinomycetes; order Mycobacteriales; family Mycobacteriaceae; genus Mycobacterium; species Mycolicibacterium confluentis. The sequence goes on along the minus strand of NZ_AP022612.1, from coordinate 3,004,433 downwards.
ATTGATGTCCTTGAGGACATGCAGGGTTCCGAAATGTTTGTTGACCTCATGTAGTGAGATCATCGGCACGGTGTCGAGATGATCGGCATCGGCGGCCATGCGCCAAGACCTTACCCAGGAAAACCCCAGCGTGCCCGCAACTGGGCAATCTGCGGATTGGGTCGCTGCGCAGCGCGTCCGTACCATGGTCGAGTGACTTCGGCACCGGCAAAGGATCTGGGGGCGTCAACTGAGACGTCTGGTGCCGCTGCGCGCACGTACCAGGTGCGCACCTACGGCTGCCAGATGAACGTGCACGACTCGGAGCGTCTTGCGGGCCTGCTGGAGGGCGCCGGCTACACCCGGGCCCCCGAAGGATCCGACGCCGACATCGTCGTGTTCAACACGTGTGCGGTCCGCGAGAACGCCGACAACAAGCTCTACGGCAACCTCAGCCATCTCGCGCCGCGCAAGGCCAGCGACCCGAAAATGCAGATCGCGGTCGGCGGATGCCTCGCGCAGAAGGACCGCGACGCGGTGCTCAAGCGCGCCCCGTGGGTCGACGTCGTCTTCGGCACGCACAACATCGGATCGCTGCCCACCCTGCTGGAACGCGCCAGACACAACCAGGCCGCCCAGGTCGAGATCGTCGAGGCGCTCGAGGAGTTCCCGTCGGCGCTGCCGGCCGCACGCGAATCAGCCTATGCGGCATGGGTGTCCATCTCGGTCGGCTGCAACAACACCTGCACGTTCTGCATCGTGCCGTCGTTGCGCGGCAAAGAGGTGGACCGCCGGCCCGGCGACATCCTCGCCGAGGTTCAGTCACTGGTCTCCCAAGGTGTGCTCGAGGTCACGCTGCTGGGGCAGAACGTGAACGCCTACGGCGTGTCGTTCGCCGATCCCGAGACCCCGCGTGACCGCGGCGCTTTCGCGTCGCTGCTGCGCGCGTGCGGGCAGATCGACGGACTCGAGCGCGTCCGGTTCACCTCGCCGCACCCCGCGGAGTTCACCGACGACGTCATCGAGGCCATGGCGGAGACCCCGAATGTCTGCCCCGCGCTGCACATGCCGCTGCAGTCCGGTTCGGACCGCATGCTCAAGGCCATGCGCCGGTCCTACCGTGCCGAGCGGTTCCTGGGCATCATCGACCGGGTCAGGTCCGCGATGCCGCACGCGGCGATCACGACCGATATCATCGTCGGCTTCCCCGGTGAGACCGAAGAGGACTTCCAGGCCACCCTGGACGTCGTCCGGCGGGCACAGTTCGCCAGCGCGTTCACGTTCCAGTACTCCAAGCGTCCGGGCACGCCGGCCGCCGACCTGCCCGACCAGTTGCCCAAGGCCGTCGTGCAGGAGCGCTACGAGCGGTTGATCGCCCTGCAGGAGGAGATCTCCCTGCAGCAGAACACCGCACAGGTGGGGCGCACTGTCGAACTCCTGGTCGCCGCGGGCGAGGGCCGCAAGGACACCGCGACGTCGCGGATGAGCGGACGCGCGCGTGACGGGCGACTGGTGCACTTCACGGCCGGGGACATTCACGTTCGGCCCGGTGACGTCGTGACCACGACTGTCACTGGGGCCGCACCGCACCACCTGATCGCCGACGCTGCGCTGTTGTCGCATCGCCGCACTCGCGCCGGAGACGCGCACGAGGCGGGGCAACGCCCCCGCACGATCGGGTTGGGGTTGCCGGGACTCGGCGCGCCGGAGCCTGCGCCACAGGTTGTGGGGTGTGAGCGATGAGCAGGTCCAACGGTTTCGACGACTTCCGGAGCGACATCGACGCCGCCGAGAAGCGCGTCGCGGGTGAGATCGAGCCGGGGGCCCGGGCGCTGGTCGTCGCGATCCTGGTGTTCGTGCTGCTGGTGACGTTCATCCTGCCGCACTCCGGTGCCGCGCGCGGTGTCGATGTCCTGCTGGGCAACGAGGCCGCGGTCGACGTCGGCATCCGCCTGCCGTCACGCGTATTCGTGTGGCTGACTTTGGTTTTCGGCATCGGATTCTCGATGCTGGCGCTGCTGACGCGGCGGTGGGTGGTGGCCTGGGTGGCCTTGGCAGGCACCTGGTTGGCCGCTGCGACCGGCCTGCTGGCGGTGTGGACCCGCCAGACCGCCGCCGCGGGTCAACCCGGCCCGAGCATCGGCCTGGTGATCGCGTGGATCACCGTCATCGTGTTGGCGTTCCACTGGGCCCGCGTGGTGTGGACCCGCACCGCGGTGCAGTTGGCCGCAGAGGACGCCCGCCGGCGCGAGGCCGCCGAGAGGCAGTCCAAGGGACTGCTCGACGACCTCGGACCCGACGAGCAGTCCGACTAACGCTTTTTCGTCAGCGCACTGGCCGCGGCGTCGGCCCACTGCCGCCACTGCTCGGCATTGGCCCTGGCCTCTTCGGCCTCGCGGGTGCGTCCCGCGGCCTCGGCCTTCGCGGCCTGCTTCTCGTACTGCTCCACCCGGGCCTGGAACTGCTCGGCGCGGGCCTGAGCCTGCGGGTCCGTCCAGTCGGCTTCGGCGGCGTCGCGCACCTTCTTCTCGATCGCGCGCAGACGCCGTTCGAGGTCCGTGCGTTCCCGCGGCACCTTCCCAATGGCGTCCCACTTGTCGGTGATCGTGCGCAGTGCGGCACGCGCGGAATCCGCGTCGGAGGTGTCGATGCGTTCGGCCTCCACCAGCAGCGCCTCCTTGGCCGTCGCGTTCGCCTTGAACTCGGCATCCCGCTCGGCGGTCACGGCGTTGCGAGCCGCGAAGAAGGTGTCCTGCGCGGCCTTGAAGCGGCGCCACAGCGCGTCGTCGACATCCTTGGCGGCCCGGCCGACGGTCTTCCACTCGGCCAGCAGGTCACGGAACGCGCCGCTGGTGGGGCCCCAGTCCGTCGAGCCCGACAGCGCCTCGGCGCGCTCACACAGCGTCTCCTTGGCATGTTTGACCCCGGCGCGCTCACGGTCGAGTTCGGCGAAGTGGGAGCCGCGGCGGCGGTTGAACGTTTCGCGGGCCGCCGAATACCGCTTCCACAGCGCGTCGTCGGTCTTGCGGTCCAGTCCCGTGATGGTCTTCCACTCGTCGAGGATCGTGCGCAGGCGATCGCCCGCGGCCTTCCACTGCGTGGAGTTGGCGGCCAGCTCCTCGGCCTCGGCGGCCAGCGCCTCCTTGCGTGCGGTCTGCTCGGCGCGCTGTTCCTCGCGCTTGGCCTTGGCCTCCGCGGCGGCGGACTCGGCGTGTTCGGTGATGGCCGACAGGCGGGCGGCCAGGGCGTCCACATCGCCCAATACGCTTGCGGTGGGCAGCGTCTCGGCCAGCGTCGCGGCCGCGGCACGGATCTTGCGCGCGTCGCCGGTGCCCGATTCCAGTCGGGCCTCCATCAACGCGATCTCGGTGGAGAGGTCGTCGAAACGCCGCCCGAAGTGTGCGAAGGCCGCCTCGGCGTCACCGGCCTGCCACGACCCGACGATGCGCTCGCCTGCCGAGCTGATCAGCCAGACGGTGCCGTCGTCGTCGACCCGGCCGAACCGGTGCGGATCGCTGCCGGGTGCCACGGAGGTCGGTGGTGGCACGGGTGCGGCGGACGGGCGGGGTCCGGGGCGCGGACCCGGTTTCGGACCGGGGATCGGGCCCGGTGTCGGTGCCGAGCCGGCGTTCGTCGGATCTTGTGTGGTCATGACCAGCTGTCCCTACTCTCCACGCGGATTTCCCGCGCACTGCCGCGCGACGCGGCGCCTTCTTCTCCCACGTATTCAAGCAGGTAGTCTCCCGCGACATGGTCAAAGCCGACATCGCTGCACTCCTGGCGCTCGGCGCGGCGCTGTTCATCGCGATCGGCGACGTCATTCACCAGCGCACCGCGAACGAGGTGCCCGGGGCCGACGTCGGGCATGTGGGCCTGTTCCTGCAACTGCTCAAGGACCGCGCCTGGTGGCTGGGCAGCGGGGTCGCCGCGGTCGGATTCGTGCTGCAGGCCGCCGCTTTGGGGCTCGGGTCGGTGCTGTTGGTGCAGGCGCTGCTGGTGACCTCGCTGCTGTTCGCGCTTCCCATGAGTGCGCGGGCGGCGCACCGGCGGGTGACTCGGTGGGAGTGGGCATGGGCCGTGCTGCTGGCCGCGTCCGTCGTGATCATCGTCACCGTCGGCAACCCCACCGCCGGGCAGTCGCGTGCCGACGTCGAGACGTGGGGTGCGGTCGCGGCGGTGGCCATCCCCGTGGTGGTGGTGTGCGTGCTGGCCGCCAACCGGCGGCGTGGGCCCGTCAGCGCGGTGCTGCTGGGCATCGTGTCGGGCATCCTGTGGGGCGTCTTCGCGGTGCTGACCAAGGGCGTGGTGGACCTGCTCGGCAAGGGACTCGAGCCCCTGCTTCTGTCGCCCGAGCTGTACGTGTGGGCCGCGCTGGCGGTCGGCGGGACGGCCCTGCAGCAGTCGTCGTTCCGGGCCGGACCGATCACCGCGTCGCTGCCCGCGATGACCATCACCGAACCGGTGGTGGCCTCCGTGCTCGGCGTGGTGGTGCTGGGGGAGACGCTGCGCCCCGGCGAGGCCGGCTGGTTCGTCCTCGTCGCGGCGATCGCGGCGATGGTCGTGGCGACCGTCGCGCTGGCCCGCGGCGAGGCCAAAGACAGCGTCGCGATCGACGCCGAGTTGCACGGATAACGTTGACGCCGTGCTGACAGCCGTTGCGATCATCCCGTCGGCGCCGCTGCTCGTCCCGCAGCTTGCCGGTGCCGCCGCCGACGAACTCATGGAGCTGCGTGACGCGGTCTTCGCGTCCGCGGCCACACTGCCCGACCAGTGGATCTGCGTGGGCGTCGCCGGGGCCGACGCCGTCATCGGCCCCGAAGCGGCCGGCACGCTGGCCGGCTATGGCGTCGACGTGCGGGTCACCCTGGGGCCGACCGACACCGGTCCGCTGACCGAACTGCCGCTGTGCGCGCTGATCAGCGGATGGGTGCGGGCCCAGGTGGCGCCTCAGGCAAAAGCCCGCGTGCACTGTTTCGCCGCGACCCATGACGTCGCCACGGCGCGTCGTCTGGGTGCCGACCTGCGCGCCGACATCGAGCGCTCCGACGCGCAGATCGGGGTGCTCGTGGTTGCCGACGGTCTGCACACCCTGACGCCGTCGGCCCCCGGCGGCCACGACCCGGAGTCGGTCGTCACGCAGGCCGCACTCGATGACGCGCTCGCCGCCGGAGACGCCGAGGTGCTGGCCGCGCTGCCCGACGGCGTCGTGGGCCGCGTGGCCTATCAGGTGCTGGCGGGCCTGCTGCCGCAGCCCAGGGGTGCGCAGGAGCGCTACCGTGGCGCGCCGTACGGCGTCGGCTACTTCGCGGGCGTCTGGCGGCCATGAGACCCATCGCGGTCATCGGACCGACCGGCACCGGCAAATCAGCCCTGGCCCTGGACCTGGCCGAATCGCTCGGCGGCGAAATCGTCAACGCCGACGCGATGCAGCAGTACCGGGGCATGGACATCGGCACCGCGAAACTGCCCGCCGCCGAACGTCGCGGCATCCCGCACCACCAACTCGACGTGCTCGACGTCGTCGAGACCGCGACCGTGGCGCGCTATCAGGAGGCCGCGTCGGCGGACATCGAGGCCATCGCGGCCCGCGGACTGGTCCCAGTGATCGTCGGCGGGTCGATGCTCTACATCCAGTCGCTGCTCGACGAGTGGGTGTTCCCGGCGACCGATCCGGAGGTGCGGGCCCGCTGGGAGGCGCGCCTGGCCGACGTCGGCACGGCCGCCCTGCACGCCGAACTGGCCCGGCAGGACCCGGCCGCGGCCGAGGCGATCCGTCCCACCGACGGTCGGCGGATCGTGCGGGCGCTGGAGGTCGTCGAGCTGACCGGGCAGCCGTTCGCGGCGTCCGCGCCGACCATCGGCGCGCCCCGCTGGGACACCGTGATCATCGGATTGGATTGGGACACCGAACTTCTCGACGAGCGCCTGCGTCTGCGCACCGAGATGATGTTCGATGAGGGACTGGTCGACGAGGTGCGCGCGCTGCTGGCAGACGGCCTGCGCGACGGCGTCACGGCCTCGCGGGCACTGGGCTATGCGCAGGTGCTCTCCGATCTCGACGCCGGCGGTGACGGTCAGGCCGCGCGGGAGCCGACGTTCATCGGCACGCGCCGCTATGTGCGCAGACAACGCTCGTGGTTCCGGCGGGACCACCGAGTGCAATGGCTCAACGGTGCGGCCTCGGACCTGTGCGATGCGGCGTCGGCCGCGTGGCGGCACGTATCCTGACCGAGTGAAGTTCGCCAAGGGACACGGCACGCAGAACGACTTCGTCGTGCTGCCGGACCCTGCTGCCGAACTGGATCTGACGCCCGCGCGCGTCTCGGCGCTGTGCGACCGCCGCCGCGGTCTCGGTGCGGACGGTGTGCTTCGCGTGACCACGGCGGGAGCGGCCCGCGACGCCGGTGTGCTCGCGGCCCTGCCCGCCGGCGTCGGCGCCGACGACTGGTACATGGACTACCGCAACGCCGACGGGTCGATCGCCGAGATGTGCGGCAACGGCGTGCGGGTCTTCGCGCACTACCTTGCCGCATCCGGGCTGGTCAGCGGCCAGGAGTTCGTCGTCGGCACCCGGGCGGGCGCGCGGCCCGTCATGATCCACGGCTGGGATCCCGTCACCGCGGAGGTCACGGTCGACATGGGCAAGGCCAATCAGTTCGGCGCAGGCACCGCCACCGTGGGCGGACGCTCGTTCGCCGGCCTGGCCGTCGACGTCGGCAACCCGCATCTGGCCTGCGTCGACCCGCAGCTGAGCCTCGCCGACCTGGCGGCGCTCGACGTCGCCGCACCCGTGCAGTTCGACGCTGGGCTGTTTCCGAACGGCGTCAACGTCGAGGTGCTGACCGCACCGGTCGACGGTGCGGTGTCGATGCGCGTGCATGAGCGTGGAGTCGGGGAGACCCGATCCTGCGGAACCGGCACCGTCGCCGCGGCCGTCGCGGCCCTGCGCCACGAGGACGCCGCGACCGGCACCGTGGTGGTGCGGATTCCCGGCGGTGAGGTCACCGTCACCGTCACCGACGCGACCAGTTGGCTTCGCGGGCCGTCGGTGCTGCTGGCCCACGGCGAGATCTCCGACGACTGGTGGAGTGCGCCCGCTTGATATTCGTTGGCCGTCGGGCATCCGGGCATGACACCATCGGGTCCTGCCTATGACTGAACATCCGCGCTTTCCCCATGAGCCCACCGCAGGTGAGCTGGCCCTCGACGACAGGTCGGCCCTGCGCCGCGTCGCCGGACTGTCCACCGAACTCGAGGACATCTCCGAGGTCGAGTACCGGCAGCTGCGCCTTGAGCGCGTGGTCCTGGTCGGGGTCTGGACTGAGGGCAGTGCCGCCGACGCCGAAGCCAGCCTGGCCGAACTCGCGGCACTGGCCAAGACCGCAGGCTCGGAGGTGCTCGAGGGCCTCATCCAGCGCCGCGACAAGCCGGATCCGTCGACCTACATCGGCTCCGGCAAGGCCATCGAACTGCACGAGGTCGTGGTCGCCACCGGCGCCGATACCGTGATCTGCGACGGTGAACTCTCGCCCGCGCAATTGAACGCGCTGGAGAAGGCCGTCAAGGTCAAGGTGATCGACCGCACCGCGCTGATCCTCGACATCTTCGCCCAGCACGCCACCAGCCGAGAGGGCAAGGCGCAGGTGTCGCTGGCGCAGATGGAGTACATGCTGCCGCGACTGCGCGGTTGGGGTGAGTCGATGTCCCGGCAGGCCGGTGGCCGCGCCGGTGGTGCCGGCGGCGGCGTCGGTACGCGCGGACCCGGTGAGACCAAGATCGAGACCGACCGCCGCCGCATCCGCGAGCGGATGTCGAAGCTGCGGCGCGAGATCAAGGACATGAAGAAGATCCGCGACACCCAGCGCGGAAGCCGCCGGCGCAACGATGTGCCGTCGGTGGCCATCGTCGGCTACACCAACGCGGGCAAGTCCAGCCTGCTCAACGCCCTGACCGGGGCCGGTGTGCTGGTCGAGAACGCGCTGTTCGCGACGCTCGAACCCACCACGCGCCGCGGCACTTTCGACGACGGCCGGCCGTTCGTGCTGACCGACACCGTGGGATTCGTGCGGCATCTCCCGACCCAGCTGGTCGAGGCCTTCCAGTCCACGCTGGAGGAGGTGCTCGACGCCGACCTGCTGGTGCACGTGGTCGACGGGTCCGACGTCGATCCGCTGGGGCAGATCAAGGCCGTGCGTGAGGTGGTCAACGAGGTGATCGCCTCGCATGACGCCGCCCCGCCGCCAGAGTTGTTGGTGGTCAACAAGATCGACGCCGCCGGTGACCTCGCGCTGGCCAAGCTGCGCCGCGCGCTGCCCGGGGCCGTGTTCGTCTCGGCGCACACCGGTGACGGCCTGGAGCGGCTTCGGCAGCGGATGGGCGAGATGGTCGAGCCCACCGACATCTCGGTGGATGTGACCATTCCGTATGACCGAGGCGAACTCGTGGCGCGCGTGCACGAAGTCGGACGGGTCGACGCCACCGAGCACACCGAGGGCGGCACCCGGATCAAGGCGCAGGTGCCGGCCGCTCTGGCTGCCAGCCTGCGGGAGTTCGCGACCGTTTAGCCACGGCCGCGAGGCCGCGGGCCTGCCGGATTGCGCCCAAAGTCGACTTGTTTAGGGGCCGTCCTGGGCTGGGAAGACCCGTGAACAAGTCAACTTTCGGCGGTGATCAGGCTCCTAGGCTGCGGGCTTGTCGGCTGCCGGCTTGTCCGCCGTCTCTGCGGCCGCAGCCTTCTTCCCGCTGAACCGCGACTGGACCCGCTCCGTCCTTGCAGCGGCCCGGTCTGCGGCCTTCTTGATGGCCTTCTCGACGGCCTTGGGCGGCGGGCCCAGCACCTTGCGGGCCGCCTTGGCCAGATCGCGCACGGGCTCGACATCGGACTTCGGCTCGAGAGCGTCAGCGTCCGTGCCGGCGGGTGTCACGGAGTCGTCCTCAGACGTCTTCACCGACACCAGCTTCGGCAGCTTCAGGGCGGGCAGCTTCGGCAGTTCCACGTTGGACTTCGCCACCGTGGTGGTGTCGTCCTGTGGATCTCCGACCACCGTCGTCTGCGGGTCCGGGATCTCGGTGGTGCCCGTGCCGCCGTTCTGAGTGCGGGCCAGGACGGTCAGCGTGTCCGCCGAGTCGCTCTCCTCGCCCCACATCCGCGGCAGGTCCGGGATCTTGTGGTTCGGGTCGTTGATCGTCGCGATCGCCGCGTTGATGCCCTCCGGAATGTCGTTGATCAGGTCGACGATCAGCTTCACCAGGTTCACCCGCGGGATCAGGGTGAACGGTGTGGGCCGGCCGTAGTCGTCACGGATGTAGGCGGTTTCGATCAGCGTCTGGGTCAACGGCTGCAGCAGCGCGACGACAGGGTTGATGAGCCAGCTGGTGCCCGTCGAGGTACCCAGGTCGATGAACGGCTGGAACAGCGGCAGCGAGTTCGCGGCCAGCGTGACGTAGACGGTGTCGCCGTGCCGCTGGCAGTTCGCACCGGAGGGGTCCGCCTTGCAGGCCGTGATGGCCGCCTCGATGTCGGCCGCGTCATAGCCGTAGGGGAGTTCGCCCTCTTCGGGACCGGGTCGGCCGCGCGGGTCCAGGTAGGTGCCGTGCACGTACTCGAAGCCGAGCGCGGCGTTGAGAACCGCCAGCAGATTCCACGGCACCGCCGGGAAGTCCGCCACGCCGTCATACTGGAACGCGATGTCGGTGGTGTTCACCGTCGGCGACGTGTTGGTCGGGGTCGGTTGGCCGAACGTCGCGTCCAGGATCGGTACGGTGCCGAACATCGCGAGGCGTTCGAACAGGCCGCCGTTGGGCCGATTCGGGTTGCCGATCAGGACGAACCGCACATTGTCAGGAAGGCCGGGCAGCCCTTCGGGCGGGTTGGCCAACTGCCGCTTGACGATGCTGGCAACCGTCGCACCCTGCGAGTAGCCGAAGATGACGACCTCGTCGCCGGGACCGGCGGCGGCCTGCGCCTCGCCGTAGCGTGACGACAGCGACACCACGCCGTTCTGCACCGAGTCGTTCCACTTCGCGCCCTCCAGGCCACCCCACCCGGCGAACGGGAAGGGCCAGAACTGCGCGGTGTAGGGGACACCTTCGGCGCAGCCCACATCGGAGGTGCAGGGATTGATCGCGCTCCAGGAGGGGTTCACGTAGTGGTTGACGGCGTTCTTGAGGTAGTTGGTGGAGCCGTCGGGATTCGACGTGCCCGTACCCGGGACGATCAGGGCCGTGTTGGCCGCCAGGGTGATCGCGGCCTGCATCGTTCCGGTCAGCGCAAGCACCATCGCACTGACGAACGCGATCACCACCACCGTGATCGAACCGACTGTTGAACGTATCTGTGTCCGCATATTCCTGTCCTTGCCAGCCGATGCTCCGTCGACGCCAGGGAATCCTTGCATCGGCGCACGAAGATCACTGTCAATTTCGCCAAACCGTGTGTCGCCACCCCAAAACAGGAATGAGATTTCAATTCCTCTATGCTGGCGGCATGGGTCTGAGAGGCGAGGCTGCGATCGTCGGCTTCCACGAACTGCCGTGCGAGCGCATGCCTTCTGGCACACCGGAGTTCACCATCGAGCAGTGGGCCAGGCTGGCCGCGGCGGCCGTGGCCGACGCGGGACTGAGCGTGCAGGACGTCGACGGACTGGTGACCACGGGAGTCTTCGAATCCGAACTCTTCGTGCCCTCGACGGTCGTGGAGTACCTCGGGATCAAGGTCAACTTCGCCGAGTACGTCGACCTCGGCGGCGCGAGCGCGGCCGCGATGGTGTGGCGCGCCGCCGCGGCCATCGAGTTGGGCATCTGCGAAGCGGTGCTGTGCGCCATCCCGGCCATCTACCTCACGCCCATGCACGAGCAGCGGCCACTGAACATGGGCGACGCGGTGTACTTCGGCGCCTCAAGCTTCCGCTACGGGTCGCCGCAGGCGGAGTTCGAGATTCCCTACGGCTACCTCGGCCAGAACGGGCCGTACGCGCAGGTCGCCCAGATGTACGCCGCCACATACGGATACGACGAACGCGCGATGGCCAAGATCGTCGTCGACCAGCGGGTCAACGCCAACCACACCCCGGGCGCGGTGTTCCGCGACAAACCGATCACCGTTGACGACGTGCTCGCGAGCCCGATCATCGCCTCACCACTGCACATGCTCGAAATCGTGATGCCGTGCATGGGCGGATCGGCGGTCCTGGTCACCAGTGAGCGCCTGGCCCGCAAGGGCCGCAACCGGCCCGTCTGGATCAAGGGCTTCGGCGAACGCGTGCCCTACAAGTCACCGGTCTACGCCGAGGACCCGCTCAACACACCCATGCAGCACATCGCCCCCAAAGCCTTCGGCATGGCCGGACTCACCCCGGCCGACGTGGACATGGTGTCGATCTACGACTGCTACACCATCACCGCGCTGCTGACACTGGAGGACGCCGGCTTCTGCGAGAAGGGCAAGGGCATGCAGTTCGTGACCGACCACGACCTCACCTTCCGCGGTGACTTCCCGATGAACACGGCCGGCGGCCAACTCGGCTACGGCCAACCCGGCAATGCCGGTGGAATGCACCACGTCTGCGACGCCACTCGCCAACTCATGGGCCGCGCCGCCGACACCCAGATTGACGACTGCAACCGGGCTTTCGTCTCCGGCAACGGCGGCGTGCTCAGTGAGCAGGAAGCCCTGATCTTGGTGGGGGACTAGCCATGACCGCACTCGAACGTCCGATGCCGTTGCCCACCCCGGTCTCGCAGCCCTACTGGGATGGACTGCGTCGCCACGAGGTGTGGATCCAGTACTCCCCGTCGTTGGGGCGGTACGTGTTCTACCCGCGCGTGCTGGCGCCGGGCACACTGGCCGACGACCTGGAATGGCGCCAGATCTCCGGCGCGGGCACCCTGGTCAGCTTCGCCGTCGCGGAACGCCCGGTGGCGCCGCAGTTCGCCGACGCGGTGCCACACCTGCTGGCCATCGTGGAATGGCATGAGGGGCCGCGCTTCGCCACCGAACTCGTCGACGTCGCACCTGAGGAACTCGAGGTCGGCATGCCCGTGACGCCGGTGTTCGTCGACGTTCTGGACCACGACGTGACGCTGCTCAAGTACGCGCCGCGCCGGTGAAGGAGACGATGTGGCCCTCGCACTGACCGACGAACAGGCGCAGTTGTCCGCTGCCGTGGCGGGTTTCGCGACGCGCCACGCGCCGCTGGCGCAGACCAGGACGCAGTTCGACGAACTCGCCGCCGGAGACGTTCCGTACTGGTGGAAGGCCTTCACCGGCCAGGGTTTCCACGCCGTCCATCTGCCGGAGTCCGCGGGAGGCCAGGGCGGCGGCCTGACTGAGGCCGCGTGCGTCCTCGATGCCGCCGGCTACGCACTGCTGCCCGGACCGCTGCTGCCGACCATGATCGCCGGCGCGGTCGCGGCTGCGCCCGGCGCCGGGCCCGTGCTGCGCACGCTCGCCGCTGAGATCGCCGAGGGCACCAGGGCCGTCGTGGTGCTGCCGGAATCCGGCCAGCTGACGGCCACCCCCGTCGACGGCGGTTGGGAATTGACCGGTGCGGTCGGACCGGTGGTCGGGCTCGCGGGTGCGCAGCGGTTCGTCGTCTCGGCGCGCACCGACACCCACACCGTGTGGACGGTGCTGCACACCGGCGGGGACGGCCTGGACGTCGTCGCGGAGGCGGGCACAGACCTGACCCGCGACGTCGCCACCCTGAGGGTCGACGGCCACCTGGTCAGCAGCGCTGCCGTCGCGGACGGGTTCGACGTCGACGCCGCGCGGTTCGCCGCGGTGGCACTGACCGCGGCCGAGGCGGCGGGTGTCGCCCGCTGGTGCACGGACAACGTCATCGCGCACCTGAAGGTCCGGGAGCAGTTCGGCCAGCCGATCGGCGCCTTCCAGGCGTTGCAGCACAGGGCCGCCGCGCTCTACATCGACAGTGAACTCATCGCCGCATCGGCCTGGGATGCGGCCCGTGCCGCCGATCAGCCAGCGGCCCAGCAGCTCATCGCCGCCGCCGGCGCGGCCATCGTCGGCAACGCCAAGCTGCCCGACCTGGCGCTGGACGCGCTGACGATGTTCGGGGCCATCGGCTACACGTGGGAACACGATATGCACCTGTACTGGCGGCGGGCGATCAGCCTGTCCGCGGCCAGCGGACCTGTCGGCCGGTGGGCGCGCCAACTCGGTGAGCCTGCGGCCCCCACCCGCGACTTCTCCATCGAACTGCCCGACGTCGAGACCGAGTTCCGGGCGCGCGTCGTCGAGATCCTCGACCACGCCGCGACCGTGGTCAACGACCAACCCGGCCGGCAGAGCCCGGACTACGCCAACCTCTACACCGGGGCGCAGCGCGATGTCCTGGCGGCCGCGGGCCTGTTGGCCCCGCACCTACCCGCACCCTGGGGCCTGGACGCCACGCCCGTTCAGCAGTTGATCATCACCGAGGAGTTCGACCGGCGACCCGAGGTCGTCCGCTCCTCGCTGGGCATCGCCGAATGGATCCTGCCGACGATCCTGGCCTTCGGGTCCGACGCGCAGCGCGCACAGTTCGCCGAACCGATCCTGCGCGGCACCCACGCCTGGTGCCAGCTGTTCAGTGAGCCCGGCGCGGGATCGGATCTGGCGGCGCTGAGTACGCGAGCCACCCGGGTCGACGGTGGCTGGCGTATCGACGGGCAGAAGGTGTGGACGTCCTCGGCGCACTGCGCCGACTGGGGTGCACTGCTGGCGCGCACCGATCCAGAGGCCCGCAAGCACAAGGGGATCGGCTATTTCCTGGTCGACATGACGACGCCCGGGATCACGGTGCGTCCGCTGCGTACGGCCACCGGCGACGCGCATTTCAACGAGGTGTTCTTCGACGACGTGTTCGTCCCCGATGACATGCTCGTCGGGGCTCCCGACGCCGGATGGTCGTTGGCCCTGGCCACCATGGCCAACGAACGCGCCGCGATCAGCGGGTACATCAACAACGACCGGGAGTCGGTGCTGCGGAACCTCGCAGACGGCCCCGGGGCCGACCGCGAGGCCCTGGTGCGCGCGCTCGGTGAGGTCCGCGCCGCCACCAATGCCATCGCCGCACTGAACCTGCGGGACACGCTGTCCCGGCTCGCAGGGCACTCACCGGGCCCCGCGACCAGCATCGCCAAGGTCGCCACCGGCGCCGTCCTGCGCCGGATCGGCACCGCCGCTGTGGAATTCGCGGGTCCTGCGGCACTGACCCATGGGGTCGGGGACACCGCGGTGGCCCACACGCTGCAGTTGCCCGCCGAGATCATCGGCGGCGGCACCCGGGAGATCCAGCTCAACATCATCGCCACCATGATCCTGGGATTGCCGCGGCGATGACGGGCGGTCCGGTCAGTCTCGCGGGGGCGTCGGACGAACTGCCCGAGTACAAGCGTGCGCGCCGCACCCAGATCGTGAACGCGGCCCTTGCCGCGCTCAAGGAGCACGACTACGAGCAGATCCAGATGCGCGACGTCGCCGAACGCGCCGACGTCGCACTCGGCACCCTGTACCGGTACTTCGGCTCCAAGGAACACGTCTACGCCGCGGTGCTTGCGGAATGGGCGCAACCGGTCTTCGTGGCCGACGACTCGGACTCGCGGCCCGCGGTGCAGCGTCTGCGCGCCAAGGTGCGAGCCATCGTCACGAGCTTCGAGAAACGGCCGGGGTTCTTCAAAGTCTGTCTCCTGCTGCAGAACTCCACCGACCCGGCCGCCGCGCAGATGATGGACGAGTTCGCCGAGGTCGCGACCCGCACCCTTGCGCACGACTTCTCGGCTCTCGGCGAGCAGGAGGCCCACGACGCCGCGGTGATGTTGTGGGGCATCATCAACACCGTGCTGTCGGCGGCGATTCTGCGCGGCCATCCGATGGCGCACGCCTATCGGATCAGCGAGGCGTTCGTGGATCTGGTGGCGCCGCGGTTTCCCGACGATCAGCGCGGGCGGTGATCCGCGGGGGTTCGTGGGCCCGCACCGGGGGAAGAGTGCCCGTGTACTTCTCCACCTGCACCAGCACGTGCGCACCGGTGCACCCGTGCGCCAGCGCAGAGGTTCCGACGTCGTCGGTGAGGACGTTTGGATTGCCGTGCGCGCACAGCGAATCCGGGTCGGCCGGATCGACGGGGTCATACCACGCGCCGGTGGCCAACTGAACCACACGCGGGCGCACACCTTCGTCGAGCACCACCCCGGCCAGGCACGCGCCGCGATCGTTGAACACCCGCACCACGTCCCCGGGCTCCAGCCCACGTTCCGTCGCGTCCTCGGGATGCATCCGGATCGGTTCGCGGCCAGCGACTTTCGACGCCTGGCTGGTGCGCCCGGCGTCGAGTTGGCTGTGCAGTCGGGAGGCCGGCTGGTTGGCCAGCAGGTGCAGGGGGAACTCGGCGGCCCGCGGCCCGCCGAGCCATTCGGCGGGCTCATACCAGCGTGGGTGGCCCGCACAGTCGGCGTAACCGAACCCGGCGATGGTGTCCGAGTGGATCTCGATGCGTCCGCTGGGCGTGGCCAGTCGATGCGCGGCCGGGTCGGCACGGAACTCCGACAGCAGTGTCAGCCCCTCCTCGACGGGCAGGTCCAGGTGGCCACGGGCCCAGAACTCGTCGAAGGTGGGGACTGAAAAGTCGAGTTCGGCGGCCCACGTGGTGTACATGTGCTCGAGCCATTCCCGTTCGGTGCGGCCGTCGGTGAACGCCTCGCCGAATCCCAGGTGGTGCGCGAGGGCGGCGAAGGTCCGGTGGTCGTTGCGAGCCTGGGCGTACGGCGGTGCCAGGGCGGGCATCGCGACCAGTCGGGGATCGTTGCGGGAACCCGAGAAGTCGTCGCGCTCATACGGTGTCGTGGAGGGGACGACGATGTCGGCGTGCTTGGCCATCGCGGTCCAGTACGGGTCGTGCACGACAACGGTGTCCACTCGGCTCAGTGCGCGCCGCAGGCGGGGAATGTTCTGGTGGTGGTGAAACGGGTTGCCGCCGGCCCAGTACACGCATCGGATGTCGGGGTAACGCAGGCGCTGGCCGTTGTACTCGAACATCTCGCCGGGGTGCAGCAGCATATCGCTGACCGCGGCCACCGGAATGAACGTCTGCACGGGGTTGGGGCCCTGCGGCAGGCGGGGCAGGCGGCACCGCACCGGCGGCAGGCCGGGCTCGTTCATGGACCCGTAGCCGTGGCCGAAACCGCCTCCGGGAAGACCGATCTGGCCGAGCATCGCGGCCAGTGTCAGGCCCATCCAGGGGGCCTGCTCGCCGTAGCGGGTGCGCTGCAGCGACCAGCTGACAGTGAGGATCGTGCGCCCCGCCGCCATCCGCCGGGCCAGGGCGCGCAGCGTGTCGGCGGGCACCCCGCTGATCTGTGCGGCCCACTCCGCCGACTTGGGCACGCCGTCGTCGTGGCCGAGCAGGTGCCCCTCGAACACGTCGTAGCCCGTGCAGAATTCGCGCAGGAACTCCTTGTCGTGCAGCCCCTCAGAGACCAGGGTGTGCGCCAGGCCGAGCATGATGGCCACATCGGTGCCCGGTACGGCGGCCAGCCAGTCGCAGGGCCCGACGACGTCGTCGCGCAGGGGGGAGACCGACACGATGTGCCCGCCGCGGGCGCGGAACCGCGCCAGCGCCTCGCGGGCCGGATGTGCCGTGGTGCCACCATCGTTGATCGCGGTGTTCTTGAGGCCGACACCGCCGAAGCAGACCAGCAGATCGGTGTGCTCGGCGATCACGTCCCAGCTCGTGGAGCGTTTGAACAGGTTGTCGTGCGTGCCCACCACGCGCGGCATGATCACGCCGGTGGCGCCGAGGCTGTAGGAGTGTCGCGAGAAGGTGTATCCGCCGAGCAGTTTCAGGAACCGGTGCACCTGGCTCTGTGCGTGGTGGAAGCGCCCGGCGCTGGACCAGCCGTAGGAGCCGCCGTAGATGGCCTCGTTGCCGTACCGGTCGACCACCCGACGCAGTTCGGTCGCGAGCACCTCGGTCAGCTCGGGCCACGACAGTTCGACGAACTCGTCGGAGCCGCGTGCCCCGGTGGGGCCGGGGCCGTGTTCGAGCCAACCGCGCCGCACCGCGGGGGCCGCGACGCGGGAGCGGTGCCGGATCGACCCGACCAGGTTGTCGAGCAGCGGCGACGGGTCAGTGTCGTAGGCCGGGGCGGTGACGGCGGTGATGTCGCCGTCGGCGACGTCGGCATGGAACGCACCCCAGTGGGTGAGGCTCATCGGTGCGGTGTTGCCGCGCGCACTCATGACTCCCGAGTCTAGGTGCGCAGGTCGGCAGCCCGATTCCCGACCAACCACCCGGTTGGTATATCGTCGTGCGCAAGATTCGCAGTTTGATCAAACCCGCCCCGGAGGTCCCCGTGAGCAACGCCGTGAAGTTCCAGCGCACCCTGTTCGAGCCCGAGCACGATCTCTTCCGCGAGTCGTACCGCGCCTTCCTGGACAAGCATGTCGCGCCGTACCACGAGCAGTGGGAGAAGGACAAGATCGTCGACCGAGGTGCGTGGCTCGAGGCCGGCAAGCAGGGCTTCCTCGGCATGGCGGTGCCGGAGGAGTACGGCGGCGGCGGCAACGATGACTTCCGCTACAACGCGGTGATCGCCGAGGAGAACACGCGCGGCCGCTTCAGCGGACTGGGCTTCGCGCTGCACAACGACGTCGTGGCGCCGTACCTGCTGCGCCTGTGCACCGAGGAGCA
The DNA here is from genome assembly GCF_010729895.1 of Mycolicibacterium confluentis. Taxonomy (NCBI): domain Bacteria; kingdom Bacillati; phylum Actinomycetota; class Actinomycetes; order Mycobacteriales; family Mycobacteriaceae; genus Mycobacterium; species Mycolicibacterium confluentis. The sequence goes on along the minus strand of NZ_AP022612.1, from coordinate 2,986,764 downwards.
GAAGCAGCGTTGGCTGCCCGGGTTCTGCTCCGGCGAACTGATCACCGCGATCGCCATGACCGAACCGGGCACCGGAAGCGACCTGCAGGGCATCAAGACCCGCGCCGTCAAGCAGGGCGATCACTACATCCTCAACGGCTCGAAGACCTTCATCACCAACGGCATCCTGTCCGACCTGGTGATCGTCGTCGCTCAGACTGACCCCGAGAAGGGCGCGCTGGGCTTCTCGCTGCTGATGGTGGAGCGCGGCATGGAGGGCTTCGAGCGCGGTCGCCACCTCGACAAGGTCGGCCTGGAGGCCCAGGACACCGCCGAGCTGTCCTTCACCGACGTCAAGGTGCCCGTCGAGAATCTCCTCGGCGAGGAGGGACAGGGCTTCGTCTACCTGATGCAGAACCTGCCCCAGGAGCGCATGACGATCGCGATCTCGGCCGCCGCAGCCATGGAGGCGGTTCTCGAGGAGACCATCCAGTACTGCAAGGAGCGCAAGGCGTTCGGCAAGCCGATCGGCAGCTTCCAGAACAGCCGGTTCGTGCTGGCCGAGCTGGCCACCGAGACCACCGCGGTGCGCATCATGATCGACGAGTTCCTCAAGATGCACACCAAGGCGCACCTGTCGGCCGAGCAGGCCGCGATGGCCAAGTGGTACGCCACCGAGGCGCAGGTCAAGCTCATCGACCGCTGCCTGCAGTTGCACGGTGGCTACGGCTACATGCGCGAGTACAACGTTGCCCGCGCCTGGTTGGACGCCCGTGTGCAGACCATCTTCGGCGGCACCACCGAGATCATGAAAGAGATCATCGGGCGCAGCCTGGGCGTCTGATCCGGCGCTCTTTCAAGAGCGAAGAGAATAACCGTCCCGTATCGAAACCGTGCTTTCGGGTCCCGGATGCATGTTATTTACGTTACGTATGGGTATTCTGTGCCGGATGAGGTTGGCCCGTCTTCGACTGTGCCCTGAATTCGGGCTGGTCCTCGCAGGCTGACGATGCAGATGGCAGGGTCGGAAAGCGCGGGGTGAGTCGATGACACGGCAGTGGAAACGATTCGGGGGAATCGGTCGAACGGCGTTGGGAATTGTTCTCGCTGCCGCCGCGGTCGCGCTTTTTGCGCCGACTGCGCATGCGTCACCGGAAAGTGACGCCACGGACGCGATCAATGCGGCGTTCGACGCCGCCGGTGGAGACGCGTCGACCCTGGGCCCGCGGGATGGCGGTGTCTATGCCGTGGGCCCGGGTTTCGGGCAGAACTTTGCCGGTGGGGCGATCTTCTTCTCGCCAGCAACCGGTGCGCGAATCATGCACGGCGCCATCCTGGAGAAGTACCGCGACCTCGGCGGACCCGCGGACAGTGATCTGGGCTTCCCGAACATCGATGAGGGTCCGGGCCGGATCAGCCCGGAGAGCCGTAACAGCACGTTCAGCGCCGCTGACAACCCCGTGATCTTCTGGACGCCGGAGACCGGCGCCTGGGTGGTGCGCGGTGCGATCAATGCCGCGTGGGACAAGCTCGGTGGCTCGGCTGGCGTCCTCGGTGTCCCCATCGCCGACGAGACGTACACCGGCGACGTCATCTCGCAGCGGTTCACCGGTGGTCAACTGTCGTTCGACACCGGCACCAAGGTCTTCACGACCGAACCGGCCGACCTTGCCGGACAGCTTGTCGGCCTTGAGATCCCGTCCGACGCGGCGTCGGCGATCGCGACCGCCTGGCGTGCCGCCGGCGGGTCCTCAGGACCGCTCGGGGTCAAGGCCGGGGAGCAGTACGCCATCGGAGACGCTGGGGCCGGACAGAACTTCTCCGGCGGCAAGGTGTTCTACAGCCCGGAGACGGGCGCCCATGCCGTTTCGGGGGACATCCTGGCCAAGTACGAGTCGGCCGGTGGTCCCACCGGAGACTTCGGTCTTCCGGCCGGCGGTGAGGCCGACGGCGGGGTGCCGGACAGCCGGATCCAGGTCTTCTCCGCGCCGGACAATCCGACGATCTTCTGGACGCGGGAACACGGTGCTGTCATCGTGCGCGGCGCCATGAAGGCCGCGTGGGACAAGCTGGGCGGCGCCACGGGTGCGCTCGGCGTCCCCACTGGGGATCAGAACACCGAGGGCGGGATTGTCACGCAGAAGTTCAGCGGTGGCGAGCTCTCGTGGAACAGTCAGGACAACACCTTCACCTCCGATCCCGCGAACCTGGCGCAGTCGCTGGGCGGGCTCGAGATACCGGACGCACCCGTGCCGAGCGCCCCGCCCGCGGCCCCCGAAGGTGAGACGGACAGCGGAATCACCTGGCAGAGCTGGTGGCTGTGGTGGATCATCCCGGTCGCCCTGCTGCTGCTGGGTTCGGTGTACGCCTTGGTCGCGATGCGCAGGCGCCGGTCCGCGCAGCACGCCGACTACGACGACGAGGACGACGACGAGGACGAGGGCCCCGACGCCGGGTACGAGCCCGGCTACGACTCGGGGTACGAGCCCACGTACGAGAAGAGGTTCGGCGAGGCCCGCGACGACGAGAACGGTTGGTCGCGCCGCACGGACTTCGGCGAGCACGACGACGACGCCTACCTGCCGCCGGTGTCGCGGCCTGCGTGGGGCGAAGAGACCACGTCGCTGCCCCGCCTTGCACCACAGGCCGACGACGACGACGGTCTGTTCACTCATCGCGGCGCCCACGAGTCGGCCGACGCGGTCGAGGACGACGAGGACGATCTCGACGCCGACACCGCTCCGACCCGGGTCATCAATGTTGGTGACGATCAGGCCGGACGCCACGCCGCACACGATGTGGGCGACCAGTCCTGGTCCTCGCAGCCGGACGACGACGACGACTACCTGCCGGGTCCGGGCTCGCTGTTCGCGCCCGTCTACGGCGCGGCGCCGCCGCCCGCGCGCAGCTTCGAGGCGCCGCCCAGCCGGTACGTGTCGCAATACGAGCAGGACTATCAGCAGGACGTCAACGCCGGCTACCAGGAACCGGAACGCGGCTACCAGGAACCGGAACGCGGCTACCGGGAATCGGACTACGAGGAGCCGGACTACGGCGACCAGGGCCAGCGCGACGAGGACGCCGTGGTCGTGTCGGGCGAGGCCGAGGACGAACATGCGGAGGTGGCCGCACCGCCGGCCATCCATCTGCCGCTCGACGACCCGCATACGGCGCCAGAGGGCTATCCCGTGAAGGGCAGCATGCGAACGGGGCGCTACCACGTACCGGGATCACCCGGCTACGACGAGACGGTCGCCGAGATCTGGTTCGCCAGCCCGGAATTGGCTGAGGCGAACGGGTTCAGCCGCGCCGACTGACCGCGTTCAGACCGCGGCTCAGATCTTGCGGATGACGGTCACGACCTTGCCGAGAATGGCCGCGTCGTTGCCCGGGATCGGGTCGAACGCCGGGTTGTGGGGCATCAACCACACCTGACCCGCGGTGCGCTTGAAGGTCTTGACCGTGGCTTCGCCGTCGATCATCGCGGCCACGATGTCACCGTTGTCGGCGACATTCTGCTGGCGTATGACGACCCAGTCGCCGTCGCAGATCGCGGCGTCGATCATGGACTCGCCGACCACCTTCAGCAGGAACAGCGAACCCTCGCCGACGAGTTCACGCGGCAGCGGGAAGACATCCTCGACAGCCTCCTCGGCGAGGATGGGGCCGCCAGCCGCGATCCGTCCCAGCACGGGCACGAACGTGGGTTCCGGCAGGGCGTCGGATCCGGCCACGTCGGTCGCCACGGCGTGCGCAACATCATCAGCGCCACGGACGTCCACCGCGCGGGGGCGGTTCGGGTCACGGCGCAGATAGCCCTTGCGCTCAAGGGTGCGCAGTTGGTGGGCCACCGACGAGGTCGACGTCAGGCCCACCGCGTCGCCGATCTCGCGGATGCTCGGGGGATAGCCCCGTGTGGTCACCGAGGCCCGGATGACCTCGAGGATGGTCCGCTGCCGCTCGGTGAGAGCAGGGTCGAGCGCGCCTTCGCGACTGGTCGCGGGTGAACTGCTGCCGTTCTCGGTGTCAGCCATGCGTTCGAATGTAGTCCCGCAGGGGGCAAGAATCAAACATGTGTTCGAGGCGTGTCGCCATCTGTCCTGCTGGTGCCCCTGTGGCCGGTGATGTTGGTGTGGCGAGGACTCGTCGCGGCGGCCTGGAGCGATTTTTTGTCGGAGGCCCGTTCTATCGTTCGGCTACGGTTCGATCACATGTTCGGTTTCAGACTTCTAGTCGAACACATGATCGATTATATTCGAACACAGGAGCGAACGCATGGACCGCCCGCAGCGACCGAAAGGACCGGACATGACCCACACCAGCGTGTACCCGAGGACCGCATCGGCCTTCTGTGAAGACAGGTGGCCCGCCCCCCGGACGTCCCCGGGCGTCGACGCACCGCGGCGCCCTCGGAGCGGCAGCGGCGTCGCGGGACGGCCCGCACCGGCGCGACCGGCGGCCATCGCGCCGCGCTACCGCGGTACCGGAGTGCGGGTGTCGCGCGCTCCCCATGCCCGCACGCCCGGGCGCCGGATCACGCCGTTGACCCTGGTGGGCCTGGCCTTCACGGCCGCGCTGATCACGATGTGGCTCGGCGTGGTCGCGCAGTTCGGTGAGGCCGCGCACGCCTCGGCCCCGGTTCCGGATCGACTGGCAGTGGTGCAGGTCCGGTCGGGGGAGACGCTGGCCCACGTGGCCGCCCGGGTGGCGCCGGATGCCCCGGTGAACAGCGTGGTGGACCGCATCCGTGAACTCAACGAGCTCGAGTCCGGGGCGCTGGACGCCGGCCAGACGCTGATCGCGCCGGTCGCCTGACAGCCGTACGTTCGAATTCAGGTGGCGGACAGTCATGATCGTCGTGGACTTCGGTGCCCTGGCCGCTGAGCGGCGCACCCAGGTAGTCTCTGAGTCGTTGGGGTCATCCCACAGGCGGCACGACGAAGGAGCGGGCATGCACTGTCCTTTCTGCCGGAATCCTGACTCGCGTGTCGTGGACTCCCGGGAGACGGACGAAGGCCAGGCCATCCGTCGGCGCCGTTCCTGTCCGGAGTGTGGGCGCAGATTCACCACTGTCGAGACGGCCGTGCTCGCCGTCGTGAAACGCAGCGGGGTCACTGAACCGTTCAGTCGGGAGAAGGTGATCAGCGGCGTGCGCCGGGCCTGTCAGGGGCGCCAGGTGGACGATGACGCGCTCAACCTGCTCGCCCAGCAGGTCGAGGACGCGGTCCGGGCCGCAGGTCCTGAAGTTCCGAGCAACGAGGTTGGTCTCGCGATTCTGGGGCCGCTGCGGGAACTCGACGAGGTCGCCTACCTCAGGTTCGCCTCGGTGTACCGGTCTTTCACCTCGGCCGACGACTTCGAACGCGAAATCGAGGCCCTGCGTCAGCACCGCGGGGTCTCCGCGGGTTGACCCTGGCGTTCCTGCTGTCCTGGGGCAGTTTCAGTCGACGCGCCGAATGCCGTCGTTGACGGCGGCGCCGGCAACCTGCACCCAGCCCTCGGGCGACCACGTTGTCTCGATGCGCGAACCCTGGCCCTGCGTGATGCGCAGGTCCCGGCTGAGGTAGTCGGTGATGCGCACCGCCGCAGCGCCAGTGGCCTCGTCCTCGACGATGCCCAGATGTGGCGCGAACATCCGGGAGCGGATCTCCCCGGCATCCCGGTCGGTCCACGTCCACAGATAGTGCTCGACGTCGTCGGTGTAGTCGGCGGGATCGGCCGCCATCAGTTCGTCGACCGAGTCCAGATCATGGATCGCGAACTCAGGCGCCCATTCGGAGCGTGCGCTGATTGAGGTGAGCCTGTCAGGGCCGACGTCGTAGTTGACCTGAACGATCCCGGCTGCGGTCTGCAGCGTGTGCACGGGTGTCCCGATCTCCTTGAGCCACCACGATGCACCCACGGTCGGGTGGCCCGCGAACGGCAATTCGGTTGTCGGCGTGAAGATCTGCACCTGTGCCGTCGCCGCGCCGGCAGCCGGGATGTGGACGTAAATGGTTTCGCTGTAACCTAATTCAGCGGCAAGGGCCTGCCGGTCCTCGGGCGCGACGGTCCTCGCGTCGACCACGCCGAGTGGGTTGCCGTAGTTGCCGTCTGAGTCGGTGAACACCCGAAGCACCGTGACGTCGATACCCATGTCCCGACTGTACTGGGCAGTGACGCGGATTTGGTCTGGATCCTCGGCGACGGTCTCAGGTCGCCGAACGCTCGTCGTGACCCATCGCGTCGAGGACTGCGACCTTGGTGTCGGACGTGCCGGTGAGGGTGGATTCGGTGATCCCGGACCGCAGGAGTTCCCGCAGTGCGGCCTGGTCGTATTCGGCCGGTGCGGTGGTGTCGATGAAGCGCTCGACGACCTCGACGAAGCGGTCGGGGTCGTCGTGGAACGGAAAGTGGCCTGAGCGTGGGAAGATCTCGAGTTGTGAGCCGGGCATGGCGGCGTGCGCCATGCGGGCATGGGCCACCGGGATGACGACATCCTGGTCACCCCAGATGAGTTGCACAGGAACCGATTCCGTCAAATAACACCGGTCGAGCATCGTCACCACCTGGCCACGCCAGTCAACAACGGCACGCAGGGTGCGGGTGAAGGCCGACGATGCGGTCGGTTCGGGCAGGTCGCGCAGGATGCGCAGCACATCGGGCAGGTCGCGCCCGACACGAGTGGATCCGAGCACCGCGCCCGCGGCCTTGCCGAATGCCTGCAGCGCGGGCAGCACCATCGGCAGTCGCAGCAGTCCCAGCGCCTCGCCGCCCAACGGCAGGGAGGCCATCCGCAGCGCCACGTTGACGTCCTTGGTCACACCGCCTGCCCCGACCAGGATGAGACGCTCCAACAACTGCGGGAACTGATAGGCGAACTGCATGGCGACTCCGCCGCCGAGGGAATGACCGATGACCGTGACGCGCTCGATGTCGAGCACGCTGAGTAGGTCGCGCATGCCGTTGGCGTAGGCCGCCACCGAATAGTCGGCTCGCGGCTTGTCGGACTGCCCGTGGCCCAGGAGGTCGGGCGCGATCACCGTGAATCGTTGGGCGAGCTTGGCGTGCACGGTGTCCCACGTCGTCGAGTTGTCGCCGATGCCATGGATCAGCAGCAGGGCGGGACCCGTTCCGGCGATCCGGAACGCCCGCCGGTAGCCGTGGATCGTGCGGTATTCGAGCGTGGGGGAGAGCTCGCGCACCGACCGGAGGTTCGGCTTCTGTGGGCTCATAACGCCAACCTCGTCGTCGGGCCCGGTGGGGCGTTGTCTCTACGGCCCGCCGTCGTGTTTACAGCGTGCCGTCGTCGTCCCGGAACGGATCCCGATTCTTCTCACCCGCCTGCTGGGCGAGGAAGCGCTCGAACTCAGCTCCGAGTTCGTCCCCGCTTGGCAGGTCCTCGTCGTGAGCCAGCAAAGATCGATTCTCTTGGGCGGCGACGAAAGCATCGTACTGACGCTCCAGCGCGCTCACCACTTGAGCGACCTCCGCACTGGCCTCGACCTGTTCATCGATTTTGGTGCGGACGTCGGCCGCCGCCGCCGTGAGCGCCGCGGTGGGCAGGTCAAGCGACGCGCTGCGGGCAACTTCCTCGAGCAGCGCCTGCGCTGCGGCCGGGTAGTCGGTCTGCGCCAGGTAGTGCGGCACGTGGACCGTGAACCCGACGACTTCGTGGCCGTGCTGGGCGAGGCGGTACTCGAGCAGGCTTGAGGCGCTTCCGGGCACCTGGACCTCGCCGACCCAGGGCGTGTGCTCGGTGATCAGATCGCCGTTGTTGCTGTGCGCGGTCATCGTGATCGGCCGGGTGTGCGGCACCGCCATCGGAATGGCGCCCAGCCCGATGGTGCGCCGCACGTCGAGGCGTTCGGCGAGAAGTCGGACCGCAGTGATGAACCGCTCCCACTTGAGATCGGGCTCCAGTCCCGCCAACAGCAGGAATGGCGTCCCGGACTCGTCGTGCAGCGCGAACAGCGAGAGTTCGGGATCCTCGTAGTCGGAGAAGTGATCGGTCTTGAACGTCATCAGCGGGCGGCGCGACCGGTAGTCGAGAAGTTCGTCGATCGCAAACGACGCCACGAGTTCGGTGTCGAGGTGATCCTTGAGGTGCTTGGCCGCCAGCCGAATCGCGTGGCCCGCATCGGAGAAGCCCTCAAGGGCGTGGATCAGCACCGGCCCCTGGCCCTCGTTGTTGACCAGTTGCGGCGCGGGGAACTCCAACTCGTACATACCGGTCTGCTCGGGTTGGTTCGGACCTGGTACGTGCGCCATTGTTCGCCTCCTCGTCACTGCCTGAACGCTGCGTGGTCATTCAGGGTTCAAGTGTCCCTCACATTGTCGGACGTGCCAGCGGCGGCACGGCCTCACAGCGGTGCAACGCCTCCGCTGGTGGCGAAAATCCCTGGTCGGGCGTAATTTCGCCCACCGATGAATAGGAGGTGACGTCAACTCCGGTACAACTGCAGGGCCCGCAGCTTGTTCATCACATCCAACGCGGCGACCTTGTACGCCTCGGAGAAGGTCGGGTAGTTGAAGACCGCGTCGACGAGGTACTCGATCGTCCCGCCGCATCCCATGACGGCCTGGCCGATGTGCACCATCTCCGTCGCGTTCGTGCCGAAGATGTGCACGCCGAGCAGTCGCAGGTCGTCGGTGGACACCAGCAGCTTGAGCATGCCGTAGGAGTCGCCGGCGATCTGCCCGCGCGCGAGTTCGCGATACCGGGAGACACCGACCTCATAAGGCACGGCGTTCCTCGTCAGGTCCACCTCCGTGGCGCCCACGTAGGACACCTCGGGAATGGAGTAGATGCCGATCGGCTGCAGTTCCATCATGCCTTTGGTCGGTTCGCCGAATGCGTGATACGCCGCGAGCCTGCCCTGTTCCATCGACGTCGCGGCCAGTGCGGGGAATCCGATGACGTCGCCGACGGCGTAGATGTGGTCGACCTTGGTGGTGAAGTTGTCGTCGACGTGGATCCGCCCGCGCGCGTCGGCCTCCAGGCCCGCCTTGGCGAGGTCGAGGTGATCGGTCTGCCCCTGTCGGCCCGCCGAGTACATGACGGTCTCGGCCGGAATCTGCTTACCGCTGGCCAATGTCGTGACGGTGCCCGCGGCCCCGACGTCGACCGCGGTGACCTCCTCGCCGAATCGGAACGTCACGGCGAGGTCCCGCAGGTGGAAGCGCAGGGCCTCGATGATCTCCGGATCGCAGAACTCGAGCATCGAATTCCGCTTCTCCACGACGGTGACCTTGGTGCCGAGGGCGGCGAACATCGAGGCGTACTCGATGCCGATGACCCCGGCGCCGACCACGACCATCGACGTCGGCAGCGTCTTGAGGTCCAGGATGCCGTCAGAGTCCAGGACCCGGTGCTCGTCGAACTCCACACCGGCCGGGCGTGCCGGCTTGGTGCCGGTGGCCAGGACGATGTATCGGCCGCGGACCGTGATCCGCTCGGCGCGGCTGGGATCGTCGACGGAGATCGTGTGCTCGTCTTCGAATCGGCCGTGCCCCGTGTACAACTCGACGCGGTTGCGCAGCAGCTGTGAGCGCACCACCTCGATCTCCTTGCCGATCACGTGCTGGGTGCGGGCCAGCAGGTCGGCCGGGGTGATCTTCTCCTTGACCCGGTAGCTCGCGCCGTAGAGCTCACGCTGGGTCATGCCCGTCAGGTAGACGACGGCCTCGCGGAGTGTCTTCGACGGGATCGTGCCGGTGTTGACGCACACGCCGCCGAGCATCGTGCCGCGCTCGACGACGGCCACAGACTTGCCGAGTTTGGCCGCGGCGATGGCGGCGCGCTGCCCACCCGGTCCCGAACCGATGACGACGAGGTCGTACTCCTGCATCGAGCCCATACCCGCGTGTTTACGCCGGGAAATGGCGTCGAACGTGCCGGCGACGTCAACTCCGCGTGAACATTTCGCACCCGCCCGGTGTCCACAGTTGCGAGTTCGTCCACAGGTCACCTCCGATCCGCCGCCGTTGGACGCGTGCTGACGGTGTCCATTGGGACGGTCGAGCACATGACACCTCGCCGCGACTTCAACCTCACCCATCCCGGTTCGCTGATCGCCGCCATTCCGGCGGTGCTCGGCTTCGTCCCCGAACGCTCGCTGGTCATCGTCGGCATCGACCGCGGAGAGATGGGCGCCGTGCTGCGCATCGACCTCTCCGACGCACTCGCAGGCGGAGTGGGCCACCTCGTGGAGGTCGTGGCCTCCAGCGGGGCTGATGCGGCCATCGCGGTCATCGTGGACGACGCGGGGTCGGACTGCGCGTCGTGTGGCCAGGACTATGCGGGCCTGTGTGCCGCGCTGGACGATCGCCTCGACGCCGTCGACATGACGCTCATCGACGCGCACGTCGTCGACAGGATCGCGGCAGGCGGCCGGTGGCACTGCGCCGACGGCTGTGGGGCCGGCGGTGCCGTCGACGATCCGGCCGCCTCGCCGCTGTCGATGGCTGCCGTGCTCGACGGGCGCCGGCTGTACGCCAACCGCGACGAGCTCGAGTCGGTCATCGCCACGGACCTCGACCGCGACGCCGCCGGCATCGCGCGGGCTGTGCAGGAGCTGGACGATGGACCGCGCCTCGGCGATCAGGACGGCAGGGGCGTTCAGCGCAAGGCCGTCCGGGGAATCATCGCGGCGGCCCGCAGGGTTGCGCGGGGGAAGACCCTGAGCGATCCGGAGGTGGCCAGGCTGGCGTACGACCTGACCGACCTGACTGTCCGCGATGCGGCGTACGCCCTGGCGGTCGGTTCGTCGGCGGATGCGGCCGAGCAGTTGTGGGTGTACCTCGCGCGAGTCCTGCCGCCGCCGTGGCGCGCGGAGGCGCTGACGTTCGTCGGGTTCTTCGCCTACGCCCGCGGAGATGGGCCGCTGGCCGGTGTCGCGTTGAGTGCCGCACTGGGCATCGATCCAGCGCACCGCATGGCCGGCATGCTCGACAGTGCGCTGCAGGCCGGAATGCGGCCCGACAAGATCCGCGATCTGGCGACGACGGGGGCCGGCCTCGCACGCGACCTCGGCATCACCCTGCCGGGTGAGCGAGGCCAGGATGTCAGACCTTCTCGACCTTCACGGCGTGCGCCATCTCGTGCGGCAGGTCGACGTTCTCGTGGCCGGGAATGACGATGGTCACCCCGCCCGCAGGGCTGATCTCCGCCGTGACACGGGCGTTGGGCACCACACCGGCATCCTTGAGCCTGCTGATCAGACCCGTGTCACCCTGCACGTGCTCGGTGAGTTGGCGCACCACGACGGCCACCGGCGACCCGGCGGGCAGTTCGGTGAGGCGCACCAGGTTGTAGTCCTCGAACCCGCCGATCGAGCCGATCCCGAGTTCCGACAGGCCCGGAATGGGGTTGCCGAACGGTGACACCGTGGGATTGTCGAGGACGGCCACGAGGCGCCGTTCGACGTTCTCGCTCATGACGTGTTCCCACTTGCACGCCTCGGCGTGCACGTCCTCCCACGGCAGGCCGATCACATCGACCAACAGGCGCTCGGCCAGGCGGTGCTTGCGCATGACCGCGACAGCCAACGCGCGGCCCTTCTCGGTGAGTTCGAGGTGACGATCGCCCGCGACATGCAGCAGCCCGTCGCGCTCCATGCGCGACACGGTTTGGCTGACGGTGGGTCCGCTCTGCTCCAACCGCTCGGCGATGCGCGCGCGCAGCGGAACCACGCCCTCTTCCTCGAGGTCGTAGATCGTGCGCAAATACATTTCAGTGGTATCGACCAGGTCGTTCATCTGCCACCCTCCGTCCGCGCCATTCTACTTGGCCAATGGCACTGTCGGCCCGCTCGCGTCGGCGCGGCGTCGCTCACACGGGCGCTGCTCACAGCAGTGTGCCCGCCGAAGGATCGGCGGGCACACTGATTGAGGCAGGTCGGTCGTCAGCTTGCGTAGGAGCGCAGGCGGTCGGCGCGCTCACCGTGGCGCAGCTTCGCCATCACCTCGCGCTCGATCTGCCGGACGCGTTCACGCGACAGGCCGAACAGCTTTCCGATCTGGTCGAGCGTGCGTGGCTGGCCGTCGTCGAGACCGAACCGCAGCCGGATTACCTGCTGCTCACGCTCGTCCAGTGTGGCCAGCACGTGCCGGATGTCGGTGTGCAGAAGTTCGGCGATGACCGCGTTCTCGGCCGAGAGCGCCTCAGAGTCCTCGATGAAGTCCCCCAGCGGGGCCTCCTCGTCCGAACCGACCGGCATGTCCAGGCTCACCGGATCACGGCTGTGCTCGAGCAGGTCGTTGATCTTCTCCACGGGGATGCCCGACTCTTCGGCCAACTCCTCGTCGCTGGCCTCGCGGCCCAGCTGCTGATGCATCTCGCGCTTGATCCGCGCGAGCTTGTTGACCTGTTCGACCAGGTGCACCGGCAGACGGATGGTGCGGCTCTGATCAGCCATGCCGCGGGTGATGGCCTGCCGGATCCACCAGGTGGCATACGTGGAGAACTTGAAGCCCTTGGCGTAGTCGAACTTCTCCATCGCGCGGATGAGGCCGAGGTTGCCCTCCTGGATCAGGTCGAGCAGCGGCATTCCGCGGCCGGTGTACCGCTTGGCCAGCGACACCACCAGGCGCAGGTTCGCCTCCAGGAGGTGGCTGCGCGCAGCCTGACCGTCACGCACCACTGCCATCAGATCGCGCTTGCGGTTCTCGCCGAGACGCTTGCGGGTATCCAGCAGATGCTGCGCATACAGGCCAGCCTCGATGCGTTTCGCGAGTTCCACCTCATCGGCAGCGTTGAGCAAAGCCGTCTTGCCAATCCCGTTCAGATAGACCCGTACCAGGTCTGCTGCTGGGCTCTGAGCGTCCAGATCGCCGTTGTCGATCCGGGTTGCGGCGGCATTTGCCATATCGGCCTCCTTAGTGGCTCGAACTGTCATTCGTTCTAACGCGCCAGTGGAGGAAAGAGTTCCCACAAATCGTCTGCATCACACCCTCTGACGTGCAGAAATGACGCGACGACCTGAGAAGGTCCTAAGAAATGAACGAGAAGTCGCTCAGTGTGGCCCATCGGCGTCGGAATCCGCCGATTTCGATTGCGCGCCGGTCCCGTCCGGCCCGCTGCCGGGCTCCCACGGGCGGCCCAGAGCCGGCCGCTCCGCGGTGGGGAACAGCGGAGTGCGCCGATGGTCGTCGTCGAAGCGCCTCGGCTCCTCGGCCCGCCGCGGCGGTCGATCATTGGCGATCAGCACGGCTATCCACGGGAGCGGGATCGACACCGCGATGATCAGAAGGGAGACCCAGCCGTTCTCCCAGATGCCGTAGGCGACCGCGGCGAGCAGGAGGGCGGGGATGCGGAAGGCCATGATGGTCAGGTACTTACGGACCCGCTGCCGATGTTCCTCTTCGTAAGGAATGGCTGCGCGTGTGATGAGTACCGGCCGACCGTCGTCGTCGAAACCCAGCTCTTGGCTGTGCTTCATACCTCCACTCTTGCACAATCCGAATTCCGGGGCGCGGGTGGTTCCCGGGCCGTAATTTTCTGCGGCAGAATGGCGGGATGCAGACGCAGACGATCGAACGCACCGACACCGATGAACGCGTCGACGACGGGACCGACAGCGACACTCCCAAGTTCTTCCACTACGTCAAGAAGGACAGGATCGCTGAGAGTGCCGTCATGGGCACGCACGTCGTCGCGCTGTGCGGTGAGGTCTTCCCGGTGACGAAGTCGCCCAAGCCCGGTTCGCCGGTGTGCCCCGACTGCAAGAAGATCTACGAGCAGCTCAAGAAGTAGTCGGCGCCGACCGCGTCGGGTCTGGGTCGGAGTCCGGCGCAGGCGGTGCGGACGTGGGGGAGTCCGCCGATTTCTGTTCGAGCTTGGCCGTGGCCTTGTCCTCGAACCACGTCCGAAGCTGGTCGGCGTGGGTCGCGGGGGCCGGCCACTCCTCTTCGATCGCGTTGTTCAGTTCTGCGCCCAGCATGATCGCGAAGCCCAGGAAGAACGCGAAGAGCAGGAAGGCGATCGGTGTCGCGAGCGCGCCGTAGGTGTAGCCGGTCTGGGTGATCGAACTCAGATAGATGCGCAGGCCCACGGTGGCGATCATGAACACCGCGGTGGCCAGCACGGCGCCGATCACCAGACGGTGAGTGGGCAGCGGTTTCGGCAGCGACACGCGATACAGCAGGGTGATCGCGATGACCAGCGCCAGCGCCAGGGCAGGGTAGTAGCCGAAGCGCAGGATGTTGTCCCAGCTGTCGGGGATGTACTCGGCGACCTTGCGCGGTCCCAGCGCCAGGAACGGCGCGGTCGCGATGATGATCACCAGACCGATCACGTACAGACCCAGGGCGTAGAACCGTTGGCGGACCGGATGCCTCAGTGGCGTCTGGTCATGGGCTTCCACGATCGAGTCGACGAACGCCGAGATGGCCGACGACCCAGCCCACAGCGAGATCACGAAGCCCAGCGAGACGACCTCGCCTCGGGCGCCCTGCACGATGTCCCGGATCGTCGGCTCGATGATCTCGATGACGACGTTCTTGGAGAAGAAACTGCCCGCGGTGCTGATCAGCCGGTCCTGGATGGTGTCCAGGGTGTCCGGGCCGAACATCGGCGCGATGTAGGCGAGACTGCCCAGCATGCCCAGCAACAGTGGCGGCAGGGACAGCACCGACCAGAAGCCGGCCTGTGCGGACTCCGCGAAGATGGAGTCGTCCCAGGCTTTCGACAGGGTCCTCCTGCTGACTCGCAGGATGTGGTGTCGGGAAGGTTTGATGGTCTGGTCACTCATGACCAGTCCAGCATTCCTGACAGGAGACGAATGTGGAAAGCGGGACGCTCCAACGTGTGTGTTACAGCTCGGTGGAGCTTGTCTCCAGCACTGCGGCGAGTGCGATCAGCTTGGCCTCATGCTCGTTGGCGTGATGCTGGCAGAACAGAAGTTCGGCCCCTGAAGGCAGCTTCGCACGCACCCGGGCGGCGGCACCGCAGCGGTCGCAGCGATCAGCCCGTGTCAGTTCCGGACTGGTCAGAGTTGCGGTCATGGCGGCTCCTCCGTTCCTCGCGTTTCTCTACTCTGTCAGACGTTTGGGCTTACGGCGTTGTTCCCGAGGGGTTCGCAGGTGTGTCGTGTCTCACGTCGGTCCCCGTTTGCGGCTGCGGCAGGGTGGGCTTATGTCAAATACCCAATCTCGGCTGGTGCATATCTGTTCTGAGCAGGATTGGTTGGAGGGCTCTTCCTCGGCCGAGTACCGGCCCACGTCACTCGACGAGGTCGGGTTCATCCATCTTTCGACGCCCGAGCAGGTGCACCTGCCGGCCAACCGGATCTACGCGGGGCGAACAGATTTGATACTGCTGTACGTGAACGCGGATGCGGTGGCAGACCCCATCAGGTGGGAACCCGGCGTGCCGACGGATCCCGAGGCCATGCTGTTCCCGCATCTGTACGGGCCGTTGCCGACGGCCGCTGTGACAAACGTCATGCCGTACGTGCCGGGTCCGGACGGGCGGTTTGCCGCGCTCGGGCCCGTCGACTGACAGGAGTCGGTGCTCAGACCGGGACGGCCTCGATGATTGACAGCGGACTCGCGGTGGCGACCACGCGGGTCAGCCGAAAGCCCGCGTCCGCCAGCAGCTTCCCGTACTGCGCCTCGGTGCGTTCCCGCCCGCCTGCACTGACGAGCATCTCCAGGTCGATGAGGAATCCGATGTTGTTGGGGGCGCCATCGGGCAGCACCATCTCCCACAGCAGGACCCGGCCGCCGTCGGCGATCGCGGCCCGGACATTGCGCAGGATCGCGATCGACTGTTCGTCGTCCCAGTCGTGGATGATCGCCTTGAGAAGGTAGGTGTCGCCGCCGTCGGGCACCGACTCGAAGAATGAGCCGCCCTGCGTCTCGCATCGGGTAGCGACACCGGCGGGTTCCAGAACGTCGGCCGCGCCCGCTACCACCGAGGGACGGTCGAACAGCACTCCGCTGGCCTCGGGGGCGCGGTTGAGCACCGCCGCCAGCAGGCCGCCATGCCCGCCACCCACATCGACGATGCGCCTGCAGCCGCTGAAATCGTAAGCCGGAACCGCGTTCTCAAGGACGGCCCGGGAACCGCCGGTCATCGCGTTGTTGAAGATCGCGGCGAATTCGGGGTCGGTGTCGAGGTATTCGAACACCCCGGTTCCGCGCAGCTTCTCCACGGAGGTGCCGCCGGTCTGGACCGAGTGCACCACGTCGCCCCAGTGCTCCCAATGGCGCGGGCTGCCGACGAACTCGATCATCGGAGCCATCGACTCCGGAGCATCGGAGCGCAGCGCCTGGCCCAGTCGCGTGAGCGAGAACCGGCCGTCGCGGTGCAGTTTGAGCACTGAGCGGCTCGCCAGCGTGCGCAGCAGGCGGTACGTGGCCTCCGGGTGCGTCCCGACCCGCTGCGCGACCTCATCGGCTGTCAGCGGCCCGTCGGCCAGTACGTCGGCGATGCGCAGTTTCACCGTCGCGTACAGGGCCGCGGTGACCCACGAGCCCAGCCCGAGTTCGAGCATCGCGATGTGGCTGGGCGCGGTGGCCTTGTGCAGCCAGTCGAGCGCACCGCGAATCCTGTTGACTCCGGCGATCAGAGCGGCGGGCGGGGCCTTGGTGGCCGTGGCGGTCATAAGAAACCTCGAAGAGTCGGCGGAACGTGTCGTCGGTGACGCTACGACCGCGCTCTTGGAGGTTTCTTGACTGCTAATCCAAGTAGTCGCGAAGAACCTGCGAACGGCTGGGGTGCCGCAGCTTGCTCATGGTCTTCGACTCGATCTGGCGGATGCGCTCGCGCGTGACGCCGTAGACCTGGCCGATCTCATCGAGGGTGCGAGGCTGACCGTCGGTCAGGCCGAACCGCAGACGCACGACGCCGGCTTCGCGCTCGGACAGCGTCTCGAGCACGGACTGCAGCTGATCCTGCAGCAGCGTGAAGCTCACCGCGTCGACGGCCACCACGGCCTCGCTGTCCTCGATGAAGTCACCGAGTTGGCTGTCGCCCTCGTCGCCGATGGTCTGGTCCAGCGAGATCGGCTCACGCGCGTACTGCTGGATCTCCAGCACCTTCTCCGGCGTGATGTCCATCTCCTTGGCCAGCTCTTCAGGAGTGGGCTCGCGGCCCAGATCCTGAAGCAGCTCACGCTGGATGCGGCCGAGCTTGTTGATCACCTCGACCATGTGCACCGGGATACGGATGGTGCGGGCCTGGTCGGCCATGGCGCGGGTGATGGCCTGACGGATCCACCACGTGGCGTACGTGGAGAACTTGTAGCCCTTGGTGTAGTCGAACTTCTCGACGGCGCGGATCAGACCGAGGTTGCCCTCCTGGATCAGGTCCAGGAACGCCATTCCGCGGCCCGTGTAGCGCTTGGCCAGCGAGACCACGAGGCGCAGGTTGGCCTCGAGGAGGTGGTTCTTCGCGCGGTCGCCGTCGCGGCAGATCCACGTCATGTCGCGGCGCTCGGTGGGGGTGAACTTCTCACCCTTGGCTGCCTTCTCCGCCATCAACTGGGTGGCGTAGAGCCCGGCCTCGATGCGCTTGGCGAGCTCGACCTCCTCCTCGGCGTTGAGCAGCGCGACCTTGCCGATCTGCTTGAGGTAAGCGCGCACCGAGTCGGCCGACGCAGTGAGCTCGGCGTCTTTGCGGGCCTGCCGCAGTGCCTCGGACTCCTCTTCGTCCCAGACGAAGTCACCGGAGGCCTTGTCCTTCTCGGAGGGCTCGGCGATGGCCTCGTCCTCGCCGGCCTTGGCGCCCTTGCCGGCCTTGGCCTCGTCGCTGTCGTCCTCGGCGTCGTCGGAGGCGTCTTCGGTCAGATCCTCGATCTCGTCGTCGACCACAAGGTCGGCCACGTCCTCCAGGTCTTCGCCGGGCTCCGTCTCGAGGTCATCAACCTCGGTGTCGACATCGTCTGCGACCGTGTCGGTCGCCTGCTCCTTCTTGGTCCGACCGCGCGCCGGGGCGTCCTTCTTGGCGGCGGCCTTGCGAGGAGCGGCGGCCTTCTTTGCCGCAGGGGCCTTTGCCGCCCGCTTGGCGGGTGCGCGCTTGGCGGCACCCGTTCCGGAGGCAGAAGCTTTGGTGTCGGTGGCCTTCACCGGCTCTTCGGTTGCCGGGCTTTTCGTCGCTGCCACGTACACCCTTTCGGTCTTGCTGACTTCCGGCGCGCAGGGCATGCGTCACCGAAAGCGTCGGCATTGGAATGTCGGCGTGAGTCTCTGTTGGGGAGCTTCGCCGCTATTCGTTGGCGGCCGCCATCGACCATTGTAACGACAGTGCGGCACTACACCGCGCCGAGCGAGGAAATCAGCGAGTCTCCGTCACGCCGACGCGTGTTCGGTGCCGTCACCGTGGGCGGCCATCGCGGCGCCGACGATGCCCGCGGTGTTCTGCAGCGCCGCGGCGACGACGGGTGTGCGGTTGGTCAACAGCGGCACCCATTTGTCCGCCTTACGGCTGATGCCGCCGCCGACGATGATCAGCTCGGGCCAGATCGCGTTCTCGACGGCTACCAGCACTTTGGTGACCTCTTTGGTCCAGCGCTCGTAGGTCCAAGCCTTGCGTTCCTTGACTGAGGACGCGGCGCGGTGCTCGGCTTCCTTGCCGTCGACCTCGATGTGGCCGAACTCGGTGTTGGGCAGCAGCAGACCGTTGTGGATGACGGCCGAGCCGATGCCGGTGCCGAACGTCAACAGCACGATCACCCCGGAGTTGTCCCGGCCCGCGCCGAACCGCTCCTCGGCGAGTCCGGCCGCGTCGGCGTCGTTGAGCACCGTGACGGCCTGGCCGCCGAGCGCATTGCTGTACACCTCGCTGGCGTTGGTGCCGATCCACGACTTGTCGACGTTGGCGGCGGTGCGCACGACGCCGTCGGTGACGACGCCCGGGTAGGTGACGCCGAGGGGGCCGGTCCAGCCGAAGTGCGCGACGACGTCGGCGATGGTCTTGGCCACGGCCTCGGGGGTGGCGGGCTGGGGCGTCGGGAGCTTGAACCGCTCACCGACGAGTTGGCCCGTGTCGAGGTCGACGATTCCGCCCTTGACGCCACTGCCGCCGACGTCGATACCGAAGCCGTGGTTCTTGTTCGGGTCGGGCGCAGTCATGGCGGCTCCTTGGGGCGGGGCAGTCGGCGCTTAAACGATAGTGGGTCGGAGACGGGGTGTGTTGCGATAGAGCCGTGACCCGCCCCATCCCGACCCCACACGATCCCGCGGCGCTGCGCCATGTCGCCGAGACGGTGGCCGCCGAATCGGCCGAATTCGTCCGGGCGCGCCGTGAGGAGGTGTTCGGCGCCACACCCCTGGCGGACGCGGTCCGCACCAAGAGCACGCCGACCGATCCGGTCACGGTCGTGGACACCGAGACCGAGGCCCTGCTGCGGGACCGCTTGGCGCAGCTGCGTCCCGGCGACGCGGTGTTGGGGGAGGAGGGCGGCGGTCCGGCCGCGCGTCCGGCCCCGGGCGCGGTGAGCTGGGTGCTCGACCCGATCGACGGCACGGTGAACTTCGTCTACGGCATCCCGGCCTACGCGGTGTCGGTGGCAGCCCAGGTCGACGGAGTCTCGGTCGCTGGGGCGGTGGCCGACGTCGCCCGCTCCGAGATCTATTCAGCGGCAGTCGGTTCTGGTGCTCAGGTGAGCGGTCCAGACGGAACGCGGGTGCTGAGGTGCGCGCCGACCACCGAGTTGGGCATGGCCCTGGTCGGCACGGGCTTCGGCTATTCGGTGTCCCGGCGCACCGCACAGGCCCGCCTGCTGGCCGGGCTGCTGCCCGCGGTGCGCGACGTCCGCCGGATCGGGTCGGCGGCCCTGGACCTCTGCCTGGTGGCCGCCGGACGGTTGGACGCGCATTACGAGCACGGCCTGAACGTGTGGGACTGGGCCGCAGGCGCGCTGATCGCGGCCGAGGCCGGTGCACGCGTGCTGCTGCCGGATCCCGGGCAGCCCGCCGGTCTGGTGATGGTCAGCGCGCCCGGCATCGCCGACCAGCTGACGGCCGCGCTGGAGCGCCTCGGCGGGTTGGCGCCGCTTCCCGAGTGACCTCAGCAGGAGGCTGAGTGGATCTTGGACAGCAGCGTGGAGTCGGCGGGCTCGGTGGCGTCGGGACGCAGGCCCGCGAGGACGGCGTCGATGTCGTCGCTGTGCGTCAGCGTCGTGAACTCGGTGCCGATCGCGAGGTCGACGGACGCGTCGGTGCGGCCATCGGAGAACAGCTCCGTGCACGGCGCCACGAGCCACACCGCGGCCGCAGCGGCCTGACCGTTGGGTCCGAAGCGGATCTGACCCTGGCACGTGAGTCGGGTGTCGCCGTAGACCGGGTCGTTCGCCGCGGTCGGCTGGGCGAAGCCGAGGTCACGCAGCGCACCGGAGACCTCGCCCGCCTGCCCGCCCTGACCGCTGGCGTTGAGCACTCGAATCTGGGTATCGGCGAGTTTCGCCGGCATCACCTCGGTCATGTCGGCACGACTGACCGGTTCGCCGAGGGGTACGGCGTTGCCCTCGGCGGGTGGTGGGGGTGCATTGCACACCGCGGCCTCATGGACGTCCGGCGGCCGGGTCAGCGCGATCATCCAGACCAGAGCCGTGACCACGGCGAGCACGCCGGCTGTGATGGCGCCGGGCCAGTAATTGCGCCGCCGAAACGGCAGTCCGCGCTTGTCGAACGCCGTTCCCTCGGTGATTTGTGAGACCACGCCTGCACTCTAGATGCACGCAGTCCGGTCGTCCCCGCACCCATAACGTGGAAGCCACGTCACAATGTGAGTTAAATCACAGTGGTTCGGGGTGGGTTGAGGGCACGAATCATTTGGCGCACGCGTTCGGCACTGGTACAAAGCCTTGCTGCAAGACATTGCGCGCGGGACTACGAGGGGAAGAGAAGAATGGCTACCGACTATGACGCGCCACGGCGGTCTGAGACCGACGAGGTCTCAGAGGATTCGCTGGAGGAACTGAAAGCACGGCGTAACGAGGCGCAGTCGGCCGTCGTCGACGTCGACGAGTCGGAGTCCGCGGAGAACTTCGAACTCCCCGGCGCCGATCTGTCCGGTGAGGAACTCTCGGTGCGCGTGGTGCCCAAGCAGGCGGACGAGTTCACCTGTTCGAGCTGTTTCCTGGTGCATCACCGCAGCCGCCTCGCCACTGAGAAGAACGGCGTGATGATCTGCACCGACTGCGCCGCCTGAGCAGCCCGACCGGGGGGTTCTAGCTGCTCTGCTCGCTCTTCAAAGCCGCCAGCAGGCGGTCGGGATGTCGGCTGCTCACGAGCCAGTACGGCGTCGGATCGTCGGCGTCGTCCAGCACGGCCAACACCATGGGTCCCACCCACACGCGGTGCAACACGTAGGCCGCCGGATCGAGTTGGCGGCCGAGCGCGGCCGACTTGGCGCTGCGGGGCACCACCGCGGTGCGGGAGATGACGCTGACGGGCAGGTGCGCCGGCCCGGCGCACAGCTCGAGGCCGTCCTCGCCTGCGATAACGGAGACCTCGGCGCGGCCAAGCCAGAGCAGCGCCGCCGCGGCCACCGCGAACAGGGCCGCGAACGGAGCCCAGTCCGGCACGCCCGACACGCCGGACAACGCCTGGTTGACCTCCAACGCGATCAGCCCTGCCAGGCCCATGCCCAGCGGCCACCACCACCACGGCACCCACAGGCGCTCGCGGTAACGCACACTCTGCGAGGTCAATTGCGAACCTGACACTCGGCCAAGGGTAGTCTGTGGCACCGTGTCCACTCGCCTGGCGGTCGTACGCCTGGACCCCGAGCTCCCGCTGCCCACCCGCGCTCACGCGGGAGACGCGGGGGTTGACCTGTTCAGCGCCCAGGATGTCCACCTGGCGCCGGGGCAGCGTGCCCTGGTGCCGACCGGAATCGCGGTCGCGGTCCCGATGGGAATGGTCGGCCTGATTCATCCCCGTTCGGGTTTGGCTGCGCGCGTTGGCCTTTCGATCGTCAACAGTCCCGGCACGATCGACGCCGGGTATCGGGGCGAGATCAAGGTCTCCCTGATCAACCTCGACGTGAGCGAACCCATCGTGATCCAGCGCGGCGACCGCATCGCGCAGCTTGTGCTGCAACGTGTCGAACTGCCCGAGATCATCGAAGTCACCTCGTTCGACGAAGCGGGGCTGGCTGACACCACCCGTGGCGCTGGCGGCCACGGTTCCTCTGGAGGACATGCGAGTCTGTGATGGCATTTGGTAAACGCAAGGACAAGCAGGGCGACACGCCGAGCGGCGCCGACGAGGCGAAGGCGCCCGTCACCGCGGCCGCGGACGACGACGTCGATCCGATGGACGAGGACGGCCCGTTCGACATCGAGGACTTCGACGACCCGTCGGTCGCCGAGGTGGGCAGACTCGATCTGGGTTCGGTGCTCATTCCGATGCCTGAGGCGGGTCAGGTCCAGGTCGAACTCAACGAGGTCGGCGTCCCCAGTGCGGTGTGGGTCGTCACCCCCAACGGACGGTTCACGATCGCCGCCTACGCGGCCCCCAAGAGTGCGGGGCTGTGGCGCGAGGTGGCGGGCGAACTGGCCGAGTCGCTGCGCAAGGACACCCCGCAGGTCAGCATCGAATCGGGTCCGTGGGGCCGTGAGGTCGTCGGGGTCGCCCAGGGTGCGGTGCGCTTCATCGGCGTCGACGGATACCGGTGGATGATCCGCTGCGTGGTCAACGGCACCCACGAGACTTTCGCGGCGCTGACCGCGGAGGCGCGAAACGCACTGGCCGACACTGTGGTTCGGCGCGGTGACACCCCTCTGCCGGTGCGCACGCCGCTGCCGGTGCAGCTGCCCGAGCCGATGGCCGCCCAACTGCGGGCCGCCGCGGAGCAGGCCGCGCAGGGTCAGGCCGGCGGCCAACAGGCCGCGCCGCAGACCGAGCAGCCGCCGCAGCCGCCGACCCCGGCGGCGCGACGCACGCTGTCTGCGATGCAGCAGTTGCGCAACACCAACACCATCACCGGCGGCTGACCCGACGTCAGGGGGCCTCGGCCAGCGCCGTCAGGCACGCGGCGCCCAGTTCCGCTGGATTCGCCCCAACCTGGGCGAGTGTGACCGTCCGCAGTGCTGCGCGCGGCGCAGCGGTCACCCATTCGACGCCGACCTCCAACGGGTGGATCGGATCGTCGATCGCCGACGCCACGCCCATCGGGCAGCGCAGCGTCTCCATCTCCAGGCTCGTGGGTGCCACGAACGCGGCGGCCTCCTCCATCGCGTCAGGCAGCAGCGGCCACTGACCGACCCAGGATCTCGTCAGCTCGTCGGCCAGCCACGCCGGGCTGCTCTGCTGCATCCGGGCGGTCGCTGCGACCAGTCCGTCGCGGCGCAGTTCGTGCGCCGACGCGCGCGCGGCCGCCGCGGCGGGTGCGGTCTCGGGGTCGCCGGTCCACGCGGGAAGAGCGGCCAGGACCGCGACGATGCGATCCGGGTGTGAGATCGCCCACGCCAGCCCGACCGCGGCGCCCAGGGACACTCCGGCGACGGCGATCGGCCCCTGCTGCGCGGCGTCGTCGAGCGCATGCCGGTATCCGGCGATCAACCGGCCGGGCTCGGGTGTGTGCGGGATCGGTACAGCCCGGACGTCGTGCAATGCGGGGGAGAACGCCCGGTAGACGTAGTCGTCATCGGAGCCGGTGCCCGGCAGGAGCACGGTCGGAATGCCGGTGAGATCGACGCCCATGCCTGTGATCGTGCCTGGTCCACAGGTGGCGGTGAAAGGGTGGGTCACCCTCCGGCACGGCGACGTGGCAATCGGCAACCAACGGGTCTACCGTGGCGTTGGCAATGCGGATTCGCCTCTGGTGGATCCAACTACTCAAAGCAGGAGTGCCATGGCTACGGCCGAAGGTTATCTGCGTCGGCTCACACGTCGGCTCACGGAGGATCCCGCGCAGCGCGACGTCGAGGAGCTGTCCGATGAGGCCGCCCAGACCGGGGCGCAGCGCGCGATCGACTGTCAGCGCGGCCAGGAGGTCACCATGGTCGGCACGTTGCGCACCGTGGAGGCCAACGCCAAGGGTTGCGCGAGCGGAGTCCGGGCCGAACTGTTCGACGGCACCGACTCGGTGACGCTGGTCTGGCTGGGTCAGCGGCGCATCCCGGGCATCGAGTCCGGTCGGAAGCTGCTGGTGCGCGGCCGCCTGGGCAAGCTCGAGAACGGCTCCAAGGCCGTCTACAACCCCCACTACGAGATCCAACACTGAACTTTGACTCAAGAACGAACCGGCGCCCAGGCGATCCTGGACCAGATGGGCGGCGTCAGCGGCCTGATCTATTCGTCCCTGCCCGTCCTGGTCTTCGTCCCCGTATCGACCCTGGCCGGGCTCAAACCGGCCGTCATCTCGGCCCTCGCGGTGGCCGCCGTCATCCTGGTGTGGCGCCTGATCCGGCGCGAGACCACCCAACCGGCGGTGTCCGGGTTCATCGGGGTCGGAGTGTGCGCGCTGATCGCCTACCTGATGGGCGAATCCAAGGGGTACTTCCTGCTGGGCATCTGGACATCGCTGTTCTGGGCGGTGGTCTTCGGCCTCTCGGTGCTGGTGCGGCGGCCCGTTGTGGGCTACGTGTGGGGATGGGTCAACGGGCACGGCACCGGATGGCGCGCGGTGCCGCGCGCGGTGCGGGTCTTCGACATCGCGACGCTGACCTGGGTGCTGGTGTTCGGGTCCCGGTTCGTCGTGCAACACCACCTCTATGACGCCGATCAGACGGGCTGGCTCGGGGTGGCCCGAATCGCCATGGGATGGCCGCTGACCGCGACCGCGGCACTGGTCACCTACCTGGCCATCAAATCCGCCCAGCGGGCCATCCACGCCGCGGAACAGGCCCAGGGCATCCCCGCGGAGATCGCCCACGCTGACGTCGAATACGAGGACGACGCGGCATACGAGGACGACGCGGCGCGCCGCACGGACTGACCGTCAGGGCAGCAGCAGCGCGCGCAGTTCGTTCTCGACTTCGGGGACGGTCACCAGAAGCAGTTCGTCACCGCCCTCAAGGGGTTCGTCGGCCTCGGGCACGATCACGCGCGCACCGCGAAGGATGGTCACCAGCGCCGCGTTGCGGGGGAGTTCCAGCTTGCGGATCGGCTTTCCGCCCCACGGCGTGTCGTCGGGCAGCGTGATCTCCACGAGGTTGGTGCCCGACTTGCGGAACTCCATGATGTGCACCAGATCGCCGACGGCGACGGCCTCCTCGACGAGCGAGGCCAGCATGCGAGGGGTCGACACCGCGACGTCGACGCCCCAGGACTCGTCGAACAGCCACTCGTTGCGGGGATCGTTGACGCGGGCCACGACGCGGGCCACAGCGAACTCGGTCTTGGCCAGCAACGACAGCACCACATTGGCCTTGTCATCGCCGGTGGCCGCGATCATGACGTCGAAATCCTGAGCCTGCACCGACTCCAGCAGCGACAGTTCGCACGCATCGCCAAGCCGCCAGTGCGCCGCGGGGATCGCGTCGACGTCGATGTGTTCGGGGTTGCGCTCGATCAGCGTGATCTCGTGGCCGTTCTCGATGAGTTCACGCGCGATCGAGCGACCCACCGCGCCGGCTCCGGCGATCGCGACCTTCACAGTCCCTCCTCCTCGCCGGGTGGCAACGCAGCGATCGCCATCGCCTCGCCGGCGCGTCCCGAAACCGCGGCGATGTAAACCTGATCGCTGGCCTGCAGCACAGTCTTCGGCTCGGGCAGCAGACCCTCTCCGAACCGGATCAGGAACGCCACCCGGGCGTTGGTCGAGGCCTCCAGATCGGTCACCAGACGCCCCACCCAGCCCTCATGCAGGACGACTTCGGCGACCGCGACCGTCCCCGTGGGGTCGCGCCACTTCGTCGTCTCGGCGTCCCGCGTCAGAGCGTTGAGGAGACGATCGGTGGTCCACGGCACGGTCGCCACGGTCGGGATGCCGAGGCGCTCATAGACCGCCGCGCGCTTGGCGTCGTAGATGCGCGCGACGACGCGCTGGACGGCGAATGTCTCGCGGGCCACGCGGGCGGAGATGATGTTGGAGTTGTCCCCGGAGGACACCGCGGCGAAGGCGCCGGCCTCCTCGATTCCGGCCCGCAGCAGCACATCGCGGTCGAAACCCATGCCGAGGACCCGATCACCGGCGAAGTCGGGGGACAGTCGCTGGAACGCGGCGCTGTCCCGGTCGATCACCGCCACGTCGTGGCCGATCCGCGACAACGCATCCGCAAGTGCCGCGCCGACCCGGCCGCATCCCATCACCACTACCCGCACCTGGTGTCCTTTCGGGCCCGAGTTGCCGCATGACCCCCTGAATGCATGCGACGTCCGAAAACCGACCGTACGCGGAACGCTACCGCCAACCGCGCTTAGGCATACTCTTGGACCTCGTGTCTAAGCTTTCGACCGCCGCACGTCGGTTGGTGCTGGGTCGGCCGTTCCGCAGCGACAAGCTCGGTCACACGCTGCTGCCCAAGAGGATCGCCCTGCCGGTGTTCGCCTCGGACGCCATGTCCTCGGTGGCGTACGCGCCGGAGGAGATCTTCCTGGTGCTCTCGGTCGCGGGCCTGTCGGCCTACGCCTGGACGCCGTGGATCGGGCTGGCTGTCGCCTTCGTTCTGCTGGTGGTCGTTGCCAGTTACCGGCAGAACGTGCACGCCTACCCCTCCGGAGGAGGGGACTACGAAGTGGTCACCACCAATCTCGGTCCCACCGCGGGCCTCACGGTGGCCAGCGCATTGCTGGTCGATTACGTTCTGACCGTTGCGGTTTCGATGTCGGCGGCAATGTCGAACATCGGATCGGCGGTGCCGTTCATCGCGCAGCACAAGGTGCTCTTCGCGGTCCTGGCGATCCTGCTGCTGATGTCGATGAACCTGCGCGGCATCCGTGAGTCGGGTATCGCGTTCGCGATTCCCACCTACGCCTTCATCGCGAGTATGGCGATCATGCTGAGCTACGGCCTGTTCCGCATCTATGTGCTCGGGGACACGGTCCAGGCCGAGTCGGCGGGCTTCGAGATGCATCCCGACCACGGTGACGTGCTGGGCTTCGCGCTGGTGTTCCTGGTCGCGCGGTCGTTCTCGTCGGGGTGTGCGGCGCTGACGGGTGTGGAGGCGATCAGCAACGGCGTGCCGGCGTTCCGCAAGCCCAAGAGCCGCAACGCTGCGACCACGCTGCTGATGCTCGGCGCAATCTCGGTGGCGTTGTTGATGGGCATCATCGTGCTGGCCCAGAAGATCGGCGTGCAGATCGTCGAGCACCCGGCCACGCAGTTGAGCGGAGTGCCCGAGGGATACCACCAGAAGACTCTGGTCGCGCAGTTGGCGCAGGCCGTGTTCGGCAGTTTCCATATCGGTTTCGTGTTCATCACCGTCGCCACGGCGCTGATCCTGGTGCTGGCCGCCAATACGGCCTTCAACGGCTTTCCGGTGCTGGGCTCGATCCTGGCCCAGGACCGTTACCTGCCCCGGCAACTGCACACCCGCGGGGACCGGCTGGCGTTCTCGAACGGCATCCTGTTCCTGGCGATCGCCGCGATCGCTTTCGTCGTGGCCTTCCAGGCCGAGGTCACCGCGCTCATCCAGCTCTACATCGTCGGCGTCTTCGTGTCGTTCACGCTGAGCCAGATCGGCATGGTGCGGCACTGGACGCATCACCTCAAGACCGAGGCCGATCCCGCGGTGCGTCATCAGATGCAGCGCTCGCGCGTCGTCAACACGATCGGCTTCGTCTGCACCGGTTCGGTTCTGATCGTCGTGCTGGTCACCAAGTTCGTGGCCGGAGCGTGGATCGCGATCACCGCAATGGGTGCGTTGTTCGTGATCATGAAGCTGATCCACCGGCACTACGAGGCGGTGTCGCGGGAATTGGCCGATCAGGAGGGCGACGCCGACGACATGGTGCTGCCCAGCCGCAACCACGCCGTGGTGCTCGTGTCCAAGCTGCATCTGCCGACCCGGCGCGCGCTGGCCTACGCGCGCGCCACCCGGCCGGACACCCTGGAAGCCATCACGGTCAGCGTCGACGACGCGGAAACCCGTGAGCTGGTTCATCATTGGCAGGAAAGTGACATCTCGGTCCCGCTGAAGGTGATCGCCTCGCCGTATCGAGAGATCACTCGACCGGTGCTGGAGTACGTGAAGCGGATCACCAAGGAGTCACCGCGTACCGTGGTCACGGTGTTCATCCCTGAGTATGTCGTCGGCCACTGGTGGGAGGGCGTCCTGCACAACCAGAGCGCCCTGCGCCTCAAAGGCAGGCTGCTTTTCGAGCCCAATGTCATGGTGACTTCGGTTCCGTGGCAGCTCAATTCGTCGGAGCGTCTCAAGACGCTGCAGCCTCAGTCGGCTCCCGGCGACACACGTCGAGGATTCGTAGATTGAGTCTTCTCACGCTTACGGTCGGCGCGGCAGCCAACGGCGGCAGCTGTGTGGCCCGCGAGGACGGCCGCGTGGTGTTCGTCCGGTACGCACTGCCGGGGGAGACCGTGCGGGCCCACATCACCGACCAGCGCGGATCGTATTGGCATGCCGCCGCGGTCGAGATCGTCGATCCGTCGCCGGACCGGGTGGACCCGCTGTGCCCGATCGCCGGGCCCGAGGGCGCGGGCTGCTGCGACTTGTCCTTCGCGACCCCCGAGGCGGTGCGCCGGATCAAGGCCGAGGTGGTGGCCAACCAGGTCGAACGTCTCGGCGGCTACCGATGGGAGACCGAGGGGGCCGGTGCCGAATTCATCCGCACCCCGTCAGCCGTCGGGTGGCGCACCCGGGTCCGGCTGGAGGTCGGCGCCGACGGGCGGCCCGGATTCCACCGCTATCACAGCAATGACCTGGTCACCGACCTGAACTGCGCGCAGTTGCCCGCCGGCCTGCTCCAGGATCTGCCGGAAGATCAGTTCCGGCCCGGCGACCAAGTCCATGTCGTGCTCGACGACGAGGGCACCCGGCACATCGTGTGTGGCGGTCCCCAGCGCCGCACCCGTGTGGTGGAAGGCGCCTACGAGGGGCAGCAGATCGTCGGTGACCGCCGGTGGAGCCTGCCGGTCACCGCGTTCTGGCAGGCCCATCGCGAGGCCGCCGACTTCTACAGCGCCCTCGTGGTGGACTGGGCGCGGTTGGCCCCCGGAGGCAGCGCCTGGGACCTCTACGGCGGCGCGGGTGTCTTCGCCGCGGCGTTGGCCGACGTCGTCGGAGCGGACGGCCACGTCGTCAGCGTGGACACGTCCCGGTCCGGGTCCAAGGCGGGCCGGGCCGCGCTCGCCGACACCCCGCAGGTGCGTTTCGTCACCGATTCGGTACGTCGGATGTTGGGCGCGCATCACGGTGCCGCACCCGACGTCGCGGTCCTGGATCCGCCCCGCACGGGCGCAGGTCGCGAGATCATCGAACAGGTGGCCGCCGCCGGTGTGCCGCGCGTCATCCACATCGGTTGTGAGGCTGCGTCGTTCGCGCGCGATGTCGGGCTGTATCGGAAGCAGGGATACACCGTCGAGCAGATCAGGGTGTTCGACGCGTTCCCGCTGACCCATCACGTGGAATGCTTCGCCCTGCTCACCCGCTGAGGTCGCCTACACTTCACCCTGGTGCGCCGGGAAGTCTGGTCGGCAGTGAGTTATTGATGCGTCGATCAGCATGAGGTGATTTCGTTGTCGCAGCAGAACCCGCGCCGGTCGCTCGGAGGCCGGCTGTTCAGCCGGGGATCGTGGAGTGAGACGTCTCGGATCGCCGAGGTGCTGCGCCGCGAGACCGTCGGTGGAATCATCCTGCTGTGCGCGGCCGCCGCGGCCCTGATCTGGGCGAACTCACCGTGGTCGGCCGGTTATGACCGCATCTCGTCGTTCGTGATCGGGCCCGAGTCCTGGCATCTGGACCTGAACCTGGCCACGTGGGCAGCCGACGGCCTGCTGGCGATCTTCTTCTTCGTCGTCGGCCTGGAGCTCAAACGCGAGTTCGTCGCCGGCGATCTGCGCAGCCCCGCGCGCGCGGCGCTGCCGATCCTGGCGGCCGTCGGCGGCATGGTGGTGCCCGCTGTGATCTTCGTCGCAGTCAACGCCGGGATGGGTTCTACGGAAACACTGCGCGGCTGGGCGGTGCCGACCGCGACCGACATCGCGTTCGCGGTTGCGGTGCTGGCGGTGCTCGGCAGCCACCTGCCAGCGGCGTTGCGGACCTTCCTGCTGACGCTGGCCGTGGTCGACGACCTGCTGGCGATCTCCGTCATCGCGGTGTTCTACACCGACCACCTCAACGTCGTGCCGCTGCTGTGCGCGCTGCTGCCCGCGGGCCTGTTCGCGCTGGCGGTGCAGCGTGGCGTACACCGGGTCTGGATTCTGGTGCCTTTGGCCGTGCTGACCTGGGCGTTGATGCATGCCAGCGGCATCCACGCGACGGTGGCCGGGGTGGTGTTGGGCTTCACGGTGCCCGTGCTGGGCCGACACGCCGCCAGCGAGCGCTTCGAGCACCTGCTGCGGCCCCTGTCCGCGGGCTTCGCGATCCCGGTCTTCGCGTTCTTCGCCGCCGGGGTGACGGTCAGTGACGTGGGCTTGGCCACAGCCCTGCGTGAACCCCTGGTGCTGGGCGTCGTCGCGGGCCTGGTGCTGGGCAAACCCATCGGTGTCCTGGGCACCACGTACCTGCTGGCGCGGTTCACCCGGGCCAGCCTGGACGACGATCTGGCCTGGCGGGACGTCTTCGGGGTGTCCCTGCTGGCCGGGATCGGGTTCACGGTGTCGCTGCTGATCGGCGAACTCGCCTTCGGCTACGGCAGCGCACACGCCGACCACGTCAAGATCGGTGTCCTGCTGGGCAGTGTGATCGCGGCACTGCTGGCGGCGGGCGTACTGCTCAGCCGCAACGCCGCGTACCGGCGTATCCACGAGCGGGAGACCGCCGATGACGACCACGACGGTGTGCCGGATGTCTACCAGCCTCGGCAGGACTGATCTCAGGATGCGTGCGTAGACTGTCGGGATGCTTGATCAGATCCGCGGACCCGCTGATCTGCAGCACCTTTCGCAGTCACAAATCAGTGACTTGGCTCACGAAATCCGCAATTTCCTGATCCATAAGGTGGCTGCGACCGGCGGACATCTGGGACCCAACCTGGGCGTCGTCGAGTTGACCTTGGCGCTGCACAGGGTCTTCGACTCGCCGCACGACCCCATCATCTTCGACACGGGGCATCAGGCCTACGTGCACAAGATGCTGACCGGGCGCGCCGCCGAGTTCGACTCGTTGCGCATGCGCGACGGGCTGTCTGGCTACCCCAGCCGCGAGGAGAGCGAACACGACTGGGTCGAGTCCAGTCACGCCTCGGCCGCGCTGTCCTACGCCGACGGACTGGCCAAGGCGTTCGAACTGAACGGTCACCGCAACCGCCATGTCGTGGCGGTCGTGGGCGACGGAGCGCTGACCGGCGGCATGTGCTGGGAGGCGATGAACAACATCGCGGCGGCCAAGCGGCCCGTGGTGATCGTCGTCAACGACAACGGACGCAGCTACGCGCCGACCATCGGAGGATTGGCCGACCACCTGGCCGCGCTTCGCCTGCAGCCCGGCTACGAGAAGCTGCTGGAGAAGGGGCGCGCGGCGGTCCGCGGAGTCCCGATCATCGGCGAGGTCTGCTACCAGTGCATGCACAGCGTCAAGGCCGGTCTGAAGGACGCGCTGCAGCCCCAGGCCATGTTCACCGACCTCGGGCTGAAGTACGTCGGCCCGATCGACGGACATGACGAGCACGCGGTGGAGGCCGCGCTGCGGCATGCGCGTGGTTTCAACGCTCCGGTGATCGTGCACGTCGTCACCCGCAAGGGCATGGGCTACGGCCCCGCCGAGGCTGACGAGGCCGAGCAGATGCACGCCTGCGGCGTGATCGACCCGGTGACGGGGCGGGCCACCTCCGAGTCGGCACCCGGGTGGACGGCCACGTTCTCCGACGAGCTGATCCGGATCGCGAAGAAGCGCCGCGACGTCGTGGCGATCACCGCGGCGATGCCCGGTCCGACCGGACTGTCGGCGTTCGGGCAGGCCTACCCTGATCGGCTCTTCGACGTCGGCATCGCCGAACAGCACGCCATGACCTCTGCGGCCGGCCTCGCGATGGGTGGCCTGCATCCGGTGGTGGCGATCTACTCGACGTTCCTCAACCGCGCGTTCGACCAGGTCATGATGGATGTGGCGCTGCACAAGCTGCCGGTCACCATGGTTCTGGATCGCGCGGGTGTGACGGGCCCAGACGGCGCGAGCCACAACGGCATGTGGGATCTGTCGATCCTGGGCATCGTGCCGGGCATGCGGGTGGCCGCTCCGCGCGACGCCGCCACCCTGCGCGAGGAACTGGGGGAGGCGCTGTCCGTCAACGACGGACCCACGGCCCTGCGGTTCCCGAAGGGCGCTGTGGGCGAGGATGTTCCGGCCGTCACGCGCCGCACCGGCGTGGATGTGCTCTCCGAACCGGCCGAGGGACTGACGCCCGACGTGCTGTTGATCGCGGTGGGTCCGATGGCCACCATGGCGTTGTCGACCGCGCAGCGGCTCCGCACCCAGGGAATCGGCGTGACCGTGGTGGATCCGCGGTGGGTGCTCCCGGTGCCCGAGGTGCTCTCCGATCTGGCCCGTGAGCACAAGCTCGTGGTGACGTTGGAGGACAACGGACTTGCCGGCGGTGTCGGTTCCACGGTGTCGGCCGCATTGCGGCGCAACGAGATCGACGTGCCGTGCCGCGACGTCGGTGTGCCTCAGGAGTTCCTGCCGCACGCGTCGCGTGGCGAGATCTTCGCCGACATCGGCATGACGGACAAGAACATCGCCCGCCGGATCACCGGATGGGTTGCCGCACTGGGAAGTTCGGCCTCGGAGCCGGAAGTGAGCGAACGGCTCGACTGACCTCGCGGGGTGACACGGTAGTGTCAGCGCCCATGCGGAACTTCTCGCGTGTGCTCGTCGCACTGCTGCTCGGTCTGGCCTCTCTGATGGGTTCGCACGCGGTCGCCGCGGCGACCGTTCCGGACTGGTCGGGCCTGGACGCACGGTTCTACGACGGCCCCATCCCGGCGCCCGGTGCGCTGATCGAGTCCGTGCCGCTGAACCCCGCGCTGTCGGTCGCCGGCGCCGCGTCTGCCTACCGCATCCTGTACTCGTCCACCGACCAGCACCAACGGCCCGCGGTCGGGACGGCCGCGGTCTTCACGCCGAGAACGCCCGCACCCGAGGGGGGTTGGCCCGTGGTGGCGTGGGCGCACGGCACGGTCGGCCTCGGTGACGACTGCACCCCCTCGGCACGCCCGCGCAGCCCACGAGACAACGAGTACCTGTCGCACTGGCTGGACCAGGGGTACGCCGTGGTGGCCGCCGATTACGTCGGTCTGGGCACACCGGGGCTGATGAGCTACCTGAACGGGACGGCGACGGCACACGGGATCGTCGACGCCGTCGTCGCCGCACACAAGCTGGACCTGCCGCTGTCTTCCAGGTGGGCCGTGGTCGGGCAGTCGCAGGGCGGCGGCGCGGCGATCGACACCGCGCGGTGGGCCACCGAATTCAGTGCGGGCTCGGGGCTGGACTACCGCGGCGTGGTCGCGACCGGCACCCCCGCCAACGTCGCCACGTTGGTCAAGCAGGCGGGTCCGGACATGGCGGTGCCGCCCAACCTCGATCCGGTCGCCAACGCCTACACGGCCTACATCGTCGCGGCCCTGCGTGAGGCGCGGCCCGACCTGGACCTCAATCGGGTGCTGACGCCCGCGGGTCGTGCCGCGGCCGATCGGGCTGAGACCGTGTGCCTGCGCGAACTGGCGGACTCACTGTCGGACATGACCGTGCCGGGCTTCTTCACCGCGCCGCTGGCGTCGGTTCCCGGGGCCGTCGAGTACGTCGACGTCCACATGGGCACACCGCAGTCCGGCTTCGACGCACCCATCTTCCTCGGCGTCGGCCTGCAGGACCGCGACGTCCCGCCCGATATGACGTTGAAGTTCTACGACCAACTCGTGGCCAACGGCCAGGACGTCGTGCTGCACACCTATCCGGATGACGACCACAGCAGTGCGGTGCTGGCCTCGATGCGGGACTCGACGCCATTCCTGCAGGGGGTCTTCGCGGACTAGGGTGGCCGCATGCACCCCGAGCTTGAAGCGTGGAAGTCGGCGGGACACCACTTCGACTACCTGGGCTTCGACATCTTCTACCGGGTTGAGGGCAGCGGTCCGGCCCTGCTGGCCATCCACGGCTATCCGTTCAACTCGTGGGACTGGTCGCTGATCTGGCCCTCGCTCACCGAGCGGTTCACGGTGATCGCACCGGACATGATGGGGATGGGCTTCTCGGCCAAGCCCGTCGAGTACCAGTACTCGGTGCACGACCACGCGGATATGCACGAGGCGCTGCTCGAGAGCCTCGGGGTCACGGACGTGCATGTCCTGGCGCACGACCTCGGGGATTCGGTGGGCCAAGAACTGTTGGCGCGCCAGGAGTTTGGACAACAGGCCTATGGTGCTGCGCGTATCACCACGATCACCTGGCTCAACGGCGGCATGTTCAACGAGGCGTACACGCCGCGCGCCATGCAGAAGCTGATGTCGCAGACTCCGCTGGGTGACGTGGTGAGCCCGCTGCAGGGCAGTCGACTGTCCCGGCGCGTGCTGGAACCGACGCTGCGCCAGATGTTTGGCGTCAACACCCAGCCGAGTCCGGAGTTGATGGAGAAGTTCCACCAGATTCTGGAGTACAACGACGGAAAGCGCGTGCTGCACAAGGTCGGTCGGTTCCTGGGTGATCGCCGCACGCACCGCAACCGCTGGGTGCGGGCCATGCGGTCGACGGACGTCCCGATGCGGCTGATCGATGGGCCTGCCGACCCGAACTCCGGTGCGCACATGGCCGCCCGTTACCGCGAGGTCATCCCCAACCCCGATGTGGTCATGCTGGCCGACGACATTGGGCATTGGCCGCAGATCGAGGCACCCGACGCGGTGCTCGAGCATCTGCTCTGCTTCTCCTCACGCTGAGACCGCAACCACGGCGGGAAATGGCAGCCAGTGATTCCCGCCAAGGTTGCGGTCTCAACGCAGAGCAGCGCTGAGCACCGGCACCACCAGCGACCGCTGCCATGGCCGTGACCCGGCCTCGGTGAGGAAGGCCTCGATCACGGACTCGGGGTCCGCGACGGGTTTCCAGTCCCAGCACAGGCGGCGCACGGTCTCGGGGGAGACCAGATTCTCAGTCGGCACCTTGATCTGTTCCGACAGCTCCGACAACGCCGATCGGGCCGCCTCCAGGCGCGCGGCGGCCTCGGGCTTGCGCCGGCTCCAGCGCACTGCGGGCGGGGGACCGCTGTTGGGTTCGTTGCGCTGCGGGGGATCGGGATCCTCCCGTCCCTCGGCCAGGGCCGCCAGCCAGGTCTGGGCGCTGCGCTTCTGTTTGGGGCCGCCGAACACCGGGAGCTTGGTCAACTCCGCCATAGTCTTGGGGTCCGCCAGCGCGGCCTCGATGATCGCGGCGTCGGGCAGGATCCGGCCCGGGGCGATGTCCCGCCGACGCGCGATCGCGTCCCGGGCGTTCCACAGCGCCCGCACCTCGGCCAGTGCCTGCGGGTTGCGCACCTTGTGGATGCCGGACGTGCGACGCCATCGGTCTCGCCGGGTCGGCGGAGATTCGTAGGTGCGCAGGTGCTCGAACTCCTGTGCCGCCCACTCGGTTTTGTGCTGCTGCTCGAGCACGTCGGCGATGGCCTGCCGAAGCTCGAGGAGCACTTCGACATCCAGGGCCGCGTAGTTGAGCCACGCTTCGGGCAGCGGACGCTGTGACCAGTCGGCTGCGCCGTGGCCCTTGGCCAGGCTCAGACCCAGGAGTCGCTGCACCATCGCCGCAAGGTTCACGCGCTCGAAACCGGCCAGCCGGCTTGCCAACTCGGTGTCGTACAGCGCGGGCGGGCGCATACCCAGTTCAGCCAGACACGGCAGGTCCTGGTCCGCGGCGTGCAGGACCCACTCGTCCTCGCTGAGCACCTCCGCCACGGGTCGCAGCGTCTGAAGCGGATCGCGGCCATGGCTGACGGGATCGATCAGCACGGTGCCCGCCCCGGCGCGCCGGATCTGGATCAGGTAGGCCCGATTGGAGTAGCGGAAACCCGAGGCCCGCTCGGCGTCGATCGCGAACGCACCGTGGCCCGTCGCGAGAAGCTCTGCGGCCGAAGCGATGTCGTCGGCGTAGATCGCCAGAGGGGGAACGCCGTCGGCGGGTGCGAGCAGGGGGGTGGGCTCGGGTTCTCCGGCCTCGTCGGGGGGTGACGACGGGCCGTCGACTGGGTCGTCGGACTCAGAGGGTGGTGCGGACATGTCAGGCGCGTGACCGCGATCCGAGGTTGGTCACTCCGACCGGGGGAAGTCCCGCGGCGTGCTCGAGCACCTCACAGAACGCCTGCACGTGGGTGCCCAGGTCGGGGCTCGTCGCCGTCCACGATGCCCGCAGTTCCAGCTGATGGGCCCGCGGCGGTCCCGAGATGTCGCCGTAGCGCACCGACGTGGTCGCGGTGACCGTGCCACCGAGTGCCGTCACGTGCTCGGAGCGCGACTCCAGCGCGTCGATCAGCCAACTCCAGGCGACCTCGGGCAGCAGGGGGTCGATCGCCTCACTGGCGTCCAGGTCGGCCTGAATATAGGCGACGAGGCGCATGGTGCCGTCCCACGCTTCGGATCCCTCGGGATCGTGGAGCAGGATCAGGCGACCGAAGGCGTCACCCTCGGACTCCTCGGGGACGACGTCGGTGTCGGGGTGCTTGACCTCGGCGCCGACGGCGTAACTGAAGGGGGCCAGCCGCTGCGGGGGTCGGATTGGCCCCAGCTCGATCTCCGGACGGACGGCCACGTCACTCATGGCCGCAACCGCCGCGCGGAATTCTGCCGGTTCTCCGGACGTCACGTCGTTTGACGGTAGACCTGTTGGCGCAGCTACGGGCGCAGGCGCGCCGTTTTGGCGGGTTCAGTTGCCAATGGCAGCATGAGAGCCGATGAGTAACCGTCGTGAGCTGCCCGATTCGCCCTATCTGGCTGCCGTAGCCGGCCGCACCCCGGCCCATGTCCCGGTCTGGTTTATGCGGCAAGCTGGGCGTTCGCTGCCCGAATATCGCGAGTTGCGGGCCAAGCACAAGATGCTGGACTCGTGCTTTGACGCCGATCTGGTCACCGAGATCACCCTCCAGCCGGTCCGGCGCCACGGTGTGGACGCCGCGATCCTGTTCTCCGACATCGTCGTGCCGCTGCGGGCGGCGGGCATCGATCTGGACATCGTGCCGGACGTGGGCCCCGTGATCGCGAACCCGATCCGGACGGCCGCCGACGTGGCCTCGATCAGGCCGCTCGAGCGCCAGCCGGTGGCGCCGGTGGCCGAGGCCGTGGGCAACCTGGTCCGAGACCTCGGCGACGTGCCTCTGATCGGCTTCGCAGGCGCGCCGTTCACGCTCGCGTCGTACCTGGTCGAGGGCGGTCCCAGCAAGAACCACGAGCGCACCAAGGCCATGATGCTGGGCGACGAGCCCACGTGGCACGCCCTGATGGAGGCCCTGGTCGACATCACGGTGGAGTTCCTGCGCGTGCAGGTCGACGCCGGTGTCGACGCGATCCAGATGTTCGACTCGTGGGCGGGCACGTTGTCGCTCGCCGACTACCGCACCTATGTGCTGCCGCACAGCACCCGGGTCTTCACCGCAATGGCCGAGGCCGGCGTGCCGATGACGCACTTCGGCATCGGCACCGCCGAACTGCTCGGGGCCATGTCGGAGGCCCTTGGGGACGGCCCGGCCCGCATGGTCGGTGTCGACTGGCGCACCTCTCTGACCGCCGCTGCAGGCCGGGTCGGTGCCGGCCGCGCCCTGCAGGGCAACCTCGACCCCGTCGTGCTGATGGCGGGTTGGGACGTCGTGCAGCGCAGGGCCCGCGACGTCCTCGCCGACGGTCGCGCGGCGGTCGAGGCCGGTGCCGCAGGCCATGTGTTCAACCTCGGGCACGGGGTGCTGCCCGCCACCGACCCCGTCCTGCTGACCGACCTGGTGGCGCTGGTGCACGAACAGTGATCGCGGCGTCCTACTGCGTGGTGGGCGGAGGCATCTCCGGCCTGGTCGCCGCCTACCGGTTGCGCCGCCTCGTCGGAGCGGACGCCTCGATCACCCTGTTCGACCCCGCCGACCGTCTCGGCGGAATCCTGCGCACCGAGCGCGTCGGCGGGCAACCGCTGGACATCGGCGCCGAAGCCTTCATTGTGCGGCGTCCCGAAGTGCCCACCCTGCTGGCCGAATTGGGTTTGGCGGCAAGCCAACTGGGCACCACCGGGGTCCGTCCGCTGCTCTACAGTGGGGCCCGGCTGCACAGCCTGCCGCCCGACACCGTCAACGGCATTCCGAGCTCGTCGGCATCGATGGCCGGACTGGTCGACGACGAGACCGTCGCCCGGATGGCGGGCGAACCGAGTCGGCCCCTGCGGTGGCAGCCCGGCTCCGACCCGTCGGTCGCCGACATCGTGGGGGACCGGTTCGGCGCGCAGGTCGTGGCCCGGTCCGTCGATCCGATGTTGGGCGGCGTCTACGCGGGCTCCGCGGCGACCATCGGCATGCGTTCGGCCGTCCCGACCGTCGCCTCGGCGCTGGATCGCGGTGCGCCGTCACTGACCGAGGCCGTGCGGTCCGCACTGCCCAAGGTGTCCGGCGCCCCGGTGTTCGGTGCCATCGACGGCGGATACGAGGTGCTGGTGCGGGCCCTGGTCCAGCACAGCGGGTTGCGATGGATCCAGACGAGCGTCGAATCACTGGCCCCCGACGGTGCGCGCTGGTCGCTGCGCGACGACGAGGGCACCGGCTACACCGCCGACGCCGTGGTCCTGGCCGTCCCCGCGCCGCGCCTGGCACGGTTGGTGGCGTCCGTGGCGCCCCGCACCGCGGCCGCCGCGAGCCGGGTGCCCGTGGCGTCGGCCGCCGTCGTCGCACTGGCCGTGCCGGGTGGCACGCCGTTGCCGCAGCGCTCCGGTGTGTTGGTGGCCAGCGGCGAGCGCCTGCACGCCAAGGCCATCACGTTGTCGAGCCGCAAGTGGGGCCGGCGCGGCAATGTCGAACTGCTTCGGCTGTCGTTCGGCCGCTGTGGCGACACCGTCGCGCGCGACACCTCCGACGACGAACTGCTGGCCTGGTCGCTCGAGGACCTCGGCACGGTTTTCGGCATCGACGTCGCCGTCGAGGACGTGTGCGTGCAGCGCTGGCTCGACGCGATGCCGCAGTACGGGCCGGGCCACGCGCTGGTGGCCGCCGAGATCCGAGACGGTCTGCCACGAGGTCTCGCGGTTGCGGGAAGCCACCTCGACGGCATCGGAGTGCCGGCCTGTGTGGCCGCCGCCACACGAGCGGCCACCGAGATCGCGGCCCTGGCTTGACGGACTCCGCGCGGCCCTCCTCCTGACGGGTCCGAAAACGCGACGTGGCACGATGGAGCCATGGCTCGCTTGGATTTCGACGAACTCAACGCCACCATCCGCTACCTGATGTTCTCAGTGTTCGCGGTTGAGCAGGGGGCGCTTCCCGAGGATCGCGCCGCGGTCATCGACGAGACCGCGACCTTCCTCAAGCAGCAGGAGGACAAGGGCGTCGTCGTGCGCGGAATCTACGACGTCGCCGGCCTGCGCGCCGACGCCGACTTCATGTTCTGGACCCACGCCGAGCGCATCGAGGATCTCCAGTCCACCTACTCCGACTTCCGTCGCACCACGACGCTGGGCCGCTCGAGCACCCCGGTGTGGAGCAGCGTCGCACTGCATCGGCCCGCCGAGTTCAACAAGAGCCACATCCCGGCATTCCTGGCCGGCGAGGAGCCCGGCAACTACGTCTGCGTGTACCCGTTCGTGCGCTCGCTGGACTGGTACCTGCTGCCCGACGAGGACCGCCGAAAGATGCTGGCCGACCACGGCATGGCCGCGCGTGGCTACAAGGATGTCCGGGCCAACACCGTTCCCGCGTTCGCGCTGGGCGACTACGAGTGGCTGCTGGCCTTCGAGGCCCCGGAGCTGTACCGGATCGTCGACCTGATGCGTGATCTGCGGGCCACCGAGGCGCGTCGGCACGTCCGCGAGGAGACCCCGTTCTTCACGGGCCCGCGCGTGAGCGTCGAGCAGTTGGTGACCGCGCTGCCGTAAGGCCCTAAGGCTTGGGCACCAGCCTCAGCGAGATCGAGTTGATGCAGTAGCGCTGGTCCGTGGGCGTCAGATACCCCTCGCCGGTGAACACGTGCCCGAGGTGGCTGTGGCACGTCGCGCACAGCACCTCGACGCGACGCATGCCGTGCGAGTCGTCGGGCCGCAGGATCACCGCATCTGAGTGGGTCGGGTCGAAGAACGACGGCCAACCGCAGTGCGAATCGAATTTCTCTGTGCTGCGGAACAATTCGGCCCCGCACGCCCTGCACTGGTAGACGCCCTCGGTGTGGGTGTCGGTGTACTCGCCGACCCCCGGGCGCTCCGTTCCCCCCCGGCGCAGCACCGCGAACTCCTCAGGCGTGAGCTTCTCGCGCCACTCGTCGTCGGTGAGCGCAATCTTGGGCGGCGGCAGGGGAGAGGGGCTCATCGGTCTACGCTAGCGCGCTGTTTCTCCTGCGTCATCCATGGCGGATCAATGCCTTCATCCAATCGGCCGTCCTGCTTGGCGTCGAGGTAGCGGAAGTACAGCACACAGAACACGACGATCAGCAGCAGCGACCAGCCGTAGGTGATCTTCATGTACTCCAGGAACCGACCGGTCGTCGGCCAGTGCCACATCAGGTAGCGGTCCATCGTCAGGAACCCGTAGATCGCCAGCCAGGCCGGCCAGTTGCGCAGCACGGAGTTGGGCAGCACCACCGTCATGATGAAGGGGAACAGCATCATCGAGTAGTAGCCCTGGCCCAGGGACAGCACCAGATAGGACGCCGTCAGAAGAACGCCCGAGGACGTGAGCATCCAGAACAGCGGATCGCGGGTCCGGTAGTACCGGTAGAGCAGGTACATGCTGCCGATTGCCAACAGCAGGAACAGGATTCGCAGCCCCAGGATCAGCCAGCCCGGCAGCCCGTAGTAGATGCCGTTGCCCTGGATCGACGAGTTGAAGTAGTCCCGCGTGGTCAGGATGTAGGGCACGGTGTTCTTGACGAAGCCCCACGGGTCGGCCACCAGGGGCCAGGCCGCGACGTTGAACACCAAGGGCACACCGAACGCGCCCACCAGGGGTCGCCACTGTCGGTTCAGCACGGGCAGCAGCAGCAGAGGAGCCAGCGAGGGTTTCACCACCAGCGTCAGGCCGATCGCCACACCGGCCAGCCATTCTCGGCTGCGCCGGCCGTCCAGCGACCACAGAAAGAACAGTGCCCCGGCCGCCAGAATGCAGCCGTTGATGTTGGTGTAGACGAGGGTGCTGGTCACCGACTCGGTGAGAAACATGGCCAGCAGCACGGCCGGGGCCGCGACCGAGGTCAGCGAGAACTTGAACAGCCGCAGCAGAACGTAGGCGGCCAGAATGATGGCCAGCGTGTTGATCGCGATGAACCAGTACCGCGAGGCGTCGACGGGCAGGAAGCCGAACGGTGCCAG
This sequence comes from Mycolicibacterium confluentis, assembly GCF_010729895.1. Classification (NCBI taxonomy): domain Bacteria; kingdom Bacillati; phylum Actinomycetota; class Actinomycetes; order Mycobacteriales; family Mycobacteriaceae; genus Mycobacterium; species Mycolicibacterium confluentis. Next base: position 2,945,266 of record NZ_AP022612.1, on the reverse strand, counting down.
CAGCAGCGTGCCGCCCGGCGGATACAGGTAGTGCGGGTCGACGTGGTCGAAGTGCTCGTTGTAGATGTCGAGGCCGCGGCGGAAGTTGCTGACAGCGCGGTACACCGGGCCGAAGTCGTCGGTGATGTAGCCGTTGGTGGCCAGAACATAGCTGCGGTGGAAGACCGACATGATCGCGATCGGCCACAGAATCGAGCGCAGCACGGTCGCGGTGCTCGGCGCACTGGTGCGTGGGCGGAACGGCGCGAGCAGGGCGCTGCGCAGGCCTGTGGGGGTCGATTCAGCTTCCGTCACGAACGGCAACCTACACCGGAGCGCACGAGGGGCGTATCAGGCGGGGCAGTACGTGTCCGTCGACGGCGCCCTGCCGCTGTCGAGGTAGGACAGCAGTGGCGGCACCGCGCAGGTCGAGTAGATGCTCGCACCGTGCCCGATGCCCTGCCACATCACGCGTTTGCTGGTGGCGCCGGCGTTGATGATCGTCGCCGCGGTCGCGGCCACGCCCTCCGAGCCCACGATCGGGTCGTTCTGCACCCCGAGCAGCAGCACGTCGATCTTGAGGTTCTTGGGGTCCTGCGGTGCGGATCCGCTGGGCCAGTTCAGGCACTTCACGAGATCGAGCGCGCCGACGACGCCGAACTGCGGGTACAGCTTGGGCCAGGCGACGACGAGTTCGCGGACCCGGTCCGGGGTCGGCCGGTTCAGCGAGTCGCTGCAGCGGTTGATGAACTGCCCGTCGGTGTCGCGAAGCGCCTCGGCGCGACCGATCAGGTCAAGCAGCGGTCCGGCGTCACCCGAGCGCGCCTCGGCCAGCGTCCGGGCCAGCGCGTTGGTGGAGGCGATGCGGTCGCCGTCGGGAAAGCCCAGCGCGAAAACGATTGCGTTGGTCAGCGCCGCGACCGAGGCCCCGCCCGGGCCGTTGCCGTTCCGCGCGGCCGACAAGAGCGAGCCGACCGCGGCTTTGGCGTCGGGGCCCAACGGGCAGTTCACGGCCGCGCATTGGGCCGCGAAGGCGTCGAGTGCGGCCTGCTGTCCCTTCACCCGCTGTTCGGCCGTGGCCTCGGCGCTGATGGCAGGGGGCAGTGGTGAGTCCAGGACCAGGCGCGAGACCTTGTCGGGGTGTGAGCCGGCGTAGGCCATCGCGATCTGCGCGCCGTTGCCGACACCGACGAGTGCCAGTGCCGGGACGTCCCAGATGCTGCGCAGCCGTTCCAGATCCTCGGCGGCGTGCGCGCTGTCGTAGGCCGAGTCGCCGGGCGCGATGATGTCGGTGCACGAGGTCGTTGCCGTCAGCGTGACGGCCCCCAGGTTGGCCACGGGATCGTCGCCCGGTTCGAACTGCGCCTGATCGCGCATCTCCTGACGGTCGTACAGGTCGCGGCAGTCGACCGCGCTGGACGTGCCGAGTCCGCGACGGTCAACGGCGACGACGGGGTTCGTCTTGAGGATGTCGGCGCCCGCGCCGGTCACCCAGACCGGCAGTTGATGCGAACTGGCCATGTCGGTGCCGCTGGTGAAGACGACAGGCCCGGCGTCGGCCGGTGTCTCCTCCGACCGTGCCCGCACCACGCCGATACGCAGGGACCCGGTGGCACCGTTGATCGGGTCGAGGTCTGCGTCATAGTCGGCGCATTCGAGCGTCACCCCGGGAGCGCCGCGCACCCCGGCGTCGCCGAAGACCCGGTCGGTGCAGTCCTGCCAGGCCAGATCGGCCTTCGGGGCCGCGATCGGAGCCGGTCCCGAAGGTGCCTCGCTGGTGGGTGCGGCGTCGTGGTCGCCGTGGCTCCGGTCGGTGGCGTAGCGCGGGTCGGCGCCGATGATGGGGGCGCAGCCCGCCAGAAGTGTTGTCGCCGCGACAAGGAGCGTGGCGAACTGGGCCTGCCGACTCATGCCGCCAAGAGTAGCGAGCACATCACCCGACTCATGCTTCCCGCACGTAGCGCGTGTACAGAAATCCGGAGTCGTCGGCAAGCAGGTGGGCCCGGCGCATCGGCATCCGCGTCTCGTCTGGGCCGCTCGCGATGCGGTGCGCAGCTCCACCGACCAGCGCCGGGGCGATGGACAGGCAGATTTCATCAAGCAGGCCCGCCGCGATCAACGTGTCGTGCAGCAGGGGGCCGCCTTCGGTCAGCACACGCAGCAGCCCGCGGCCGGCGAGCGCGGCCAGCGCGAACCTCAGGTCGACCTGGTCTGGGTCGGAGTTGGAGCAGTCGATGACGGTCGCGACGTCCCCGAGCCGTGTGGTGGTGGCAGCCAGGGCGGAGCCGCACGTGAGGATCAGCGGCGGCACCTCAGTGTGAGTGAACACCTTCATGTCGCGGTCCAGCTGACCCGACCTCGAGACGACCGCGATCGGAGGGACCTCGGCCTGCCCGCGCGCCTGTCGGGCCTGGCGGGCGGCGACGGACAACTGCACGCCGCCGTAGTTCTCGACGCGGACGGTTCCGGCGCCGACGACCACCACGTCGGCGTTCCCGCGCATCAGGGTGAACAGGGCGCGGTCGCCGGGCCCACCCAGGTCCCCGGACTTCCCGCCGGCCGTCGCGCCCCCGTCGAGGCTGGCGATGAAGTTGGATCGGACCCAGCAGCGGGTCAGCTCCGGCGGGTAGGCGTACAACTGCGCCAGGCGCTCTTCTCCGACCGGGCCGGCACCGTCGAGCAGTGTGAGTTGCGTCCCAGCGTCGGGTTCGGCCATGAGTTCGATTGCAGCACGTCGCTACAGTTCCTGCCATGCTCGCCCCCCATCTCGTCGACCGGCATCCGACGGTGTCGCCAGAACGGTTGATCGCTCAGTTGGTTCCGCCGCCGACGTTCACCGACGTCAGCTTCGACAGCTACCGTCCTGATCCCGCCGAACCGAGTCAGGCGGCCGCCGTGGTGGCATGCCGGGACTTCTGCACCAACGCGGTCGCGCGCCGGGCCGGCAAGAAGAAGATGTTCGGCAAGCGCGAGGTGCTGCCCGGTGTCGGCATCTATCTCGACGGTGGGTTCGGCGTGGGCAAGACGCACCTGTTGGCGTCGACGTACTTCACGCTCGCGGGGGCCGACGCGGGGAAGGCGGCGTTCGCGACCTTCGGCGAGCTCACGCAGTTGGCGGGGGTGTTCGGGTTCACCGAGTGCATCGACCTGTTGGCCGACTACGTCGTGGTCTGCATCGACGAGTTCGAACTCGACGACCCCGGCAACACGACGCTGGTCTCGCGCATGCTGTCGCAGTTGGTGGAGCGCGGCGTGTCCATCGCGGCGACGTCGAACACGCTGCCCGAGCAGTTGGGCGAGGGCCGGTTCGCCGCCCAGGACTTCCTGCGCGAGATCAACACGCTGTCGCAGATCTTCACGACCGTGCGCATCGAGGGCCCCGACTACCGGCACCGTGGCCTGCCTCCCGCGCCTGAGCCCCTGACCGACGATGAGGTCGCCGAGCGTGCCGGTCGGGTCCCCGGTGCGACGTTGGACGAGTTCGACGCGCTGTGTGCGCATCTGGCGACCATGCACCCGTCGCGCTACCTGACGCTGATCGAGGATGTGGAGGCCGTGTTCATCACCGGTGTGCACGCCCTCGACGACCAGAACGTGGCACTGCGCCTGGTGTCGCTGACCGACCGCCTCTACGACGCGGGCATCCCGGTGGTGGCCTCGGGTGAGAAGCTGGACACCATCTTCAGCGAGGAGATGCTGGCCGGCGGTTACCGGAAGAAGTATCTGCGCGCGACCTCGCGGTTGTTGGCGTTGACCGCAGCCGGCATGGAATTGGGCTAGGAACTAACCCCGCAACGGGCCGTGTTTGTACGGTGACGCCCCTGCACGCGGGGGGACCCCAGCCGTATTTGGCGTACAAATGCGGACCGTCGGCGGGCATTGGACGGCCCGTGAAGCTATGCCAGCACCCGCAGCATCACGTAGTCGTTCTCGAGATGCGTGCCGAGCAGAAACGTCTTGGTGCCGCTGACGCTGAAGCCGTGCTTGGCGTAGAAGCGCTGTGCCCGTCGGTTGTTCTGGTTCACCCCGAGCCACACCGCGGCGGCGCCGTCCTCAGTGGCACGCTGCACGGCTGCGGTCATCAGTTCCGCGGCCACCGCTGAGCCGTGCGCGTCGGGCAGCACGTACATCTTCGACAGCTCCACGGCGGGCCGTACGGTGACGGCCTCCTGAACCACCGGATCGTCGGGAACACCACGAATCATCATGGCGTAGCCGACGATTCGGCCATCGACCGTTGCGATCAGCACCGCGCGCTCCGGGTCGCGAAGGTAGGTGGCGAACCGGTCCGCCGTCAGATTCTGCGCGATGAACGCCGCGACGTTCTCGTGCGACACCGCGGGCGGGCAGGCCAACGGAAAGGTCTGTGCTGCAACGGCAGCCAGCTCGTCGAGATCGGAATCCGTGGCAGCAGTGACGGTTACCCGCTGGTCCAACTCAGACGTTCCACTGTGCCAGCCGCTGGCCGGTCTTCTTGTTCGTCAGGACGATGTTGGACACCAGGTCGCGGTAGCAGTCCCAGTACACGAAACCGCCCACTGCCGATCCCTGCGGCGCGTTCTGCAGTCCGTACTGCAGAGCCTCGGGAGCGTCGCTGTTGCGCGGCTGATAGGCGTCGCCCGTCGGCGTCACACCGCTGAACTGAAACGACACCGCCATGGCGTACGGATTGGGCACCTGCACGGCCTGGACGGCGACCTTGGCCTTCCACACCTGCTGGCGCGGCGGGCGCGGGGGATAGCCGAACCCGGGCGGGACCTCGGAGGGCTCCAGGCTCAACACCGTGACGTCGGCGATCAGGTCGCCGTCCTGGACCCGCAACGTGTCGCCGAGTCGACCGATCGGGCTGTCGGCCGCAACCGCGGTCGGCATCGCGCCGACGGTGATGCCGCTCAACGCGAGAGTCGCGACGACTGTCAGCAGGGTGGTGAACCAACGACGCATGCCTGGCATGATGGCACACCCCGCGTCGGCGGCGTCGGGAGTCTGCGTTTAGGCGGCCCAGGGGCCGATCCCGCCCACCTTCTCGATGCGGATTCGGGTCAGGTAGCCGGGAGGTGATCCCGGCGGGGGAAATCCGCTGCCGGGCGTCAGGACCGCCGACAGTTTCGTCAGCAGTTCGGGAGCCCCTCCTTCGACGATATGGGCGGTGCCGGTGATCGCGAGGTAAGGCCGCATTCCGGGGCCGGCGGTGTCAGAGATGATGGTGACCGCGACCCGGGGGTCTCGCCTGATGTTGCGGATCTTCTGGTAGACGGCGAGATGAGCGGAGACCAGTTCGTCGCCGTCGGGCGTGGACTCCAGAGCCACCCAGACGACACTGACCTGCGGGCTGCCGTCGGGGTTGAGGGTCACGAGTGTCGCGTTGGCACCGTCGCCGATGAGGGCCCGGGCGCTGTGATCGAGTTTCATGACCAGGTCTACGACGCATCGTCTGGTTTTGTTCCTGTCAGGGCCGACAGCGCCGAGATCAGGTCGGCCTCGAACCGTGCTTTGTCGGCGCCGGCGCGATGCAGAGGACCGGGCGTCGCCGCGTCGTTCTCGCATTCGAGGAGGGCCAGCACGAGGTGCTCGGTGCCGATGTAGTTGTGGCCGAGGCGCAACGCCTCGCGGAAGGTCAGTTCGAGGGCTTTCTTGGCGGCGGCGCTGAAGGGCACCAGTTCGAGGGCCTCGCCCGGTCCGGGCGGCGACTCGACGGCGGCCCGCAGGGCGTCGAGGTCGATCCGCTCCTTGGTCAACAGCGTGACGGCAAGGCTTTCGGGGTCGGTCAGCAGACCGAGGATCAGGTGATCGGTCGTGATCTCCTGGCTGCGGGCGGCCTGCGCGGCGGTCTGGGCGGCGACGACTGCACTGCGGGCCCTTGGTGTGAAGCGCTGGAATCCCTCGTTGGGGTCCAGCGCCTCGCCCTTGGCGGCGAAGCGCTTCTGCGCGGCCTGCTTCGTCACGCCCATGCACTTGCCGATCTCGGTCCAGGACGCACCGGAACGGCGCGCCTGGTCGACGAAGTGACCGATCAGGTGGTCGGCGACCTCACTGAGGTGTTCAGCGGCCAGCATGGCGTCGGTCAGCTGGTCGAGTGCGTCCTCGTGCACCGACTTGATGGCCCGAATCAGGGCGTCGAGGCTGACGGGTTGGCTGAGGGAGCTGGGCGCGGTCATGTCGTCAACGCTAGGTTGACGCCAGGCGTACGTCAACCTCGAGTTGACGCCTGTGGGTATCCGCGCCGCACAGTGCGATCGAGCACGCCCAACGTCGCGCGCAGCGCACCCTCGGAGATCACCGGGAAGATGCCCGCGTCGCGCCAGGTCTGACCGATCTGGGACCAGTCATAGAAGGACGTCACCACCGTGGAATCGGCCTGCGGGTCCAGGCGGTAGCCGTAGACATGGCCGATCTGCGGTTTGATCTGCCCCAGGATCGTCCACGCGATCAGTCGGTCACGCTCGAACTCGGTGATGTGCACCGTGACGTCGTAGCGCCCGAGTTCGGGGAAGTCGTTGAGGGACTCGCGATCCATGTGCACCACGAACTCGTCGCCGACGCCTGCCGCGGGCGCACCCTCGGCGTCCTGCAGCATCCCGGAGGAGTCGATGGCCACATGGCCCTGGGGGTCGCACAGCAGCGCGAAGATGTCGGCGGCGGGTGCGGCGATCGTGCGGGTGACTTCGATGCGGTCGGCCATGGTTCGATCCTGACAGGCGGGCCTGGGCGGCTGACTAAGATCGCGCCTTGTGTCTGACGAGTTGCCGATGGCCCTCATCGACGAGGCATCGGTGACGTTGACCTCGCTGCCGCGGCTGACGCTGCCGCCCGAACGCTGGCCCGCTGTCGCAGAAGCCGTCAATGGGCTGGATGACGCGCTGTGGGCCGACGACGAGAAGTCTCTGCGCGCTGAGTTGAAGAGGTTGCGCGGGGCCGTGATCGGCACCGCGCCGCGGCCGCAGCCCGGTGAGGGCGCCGCGCCGACGGTCAATCCGCTCTCGTATCGAACGACCGATTACGCGACACGCACGCCGCTGCGCGCGATCACGCTGTTCCTGATCGGCAGTGCAGTGCTGCTGGCAACGCTGGTGGTTTCGCTGATCGTGGTGTTGGCCGTGGGCGGCGACTCGCAGCCGGGCTCGACGTCACCCGAGACCAGAACGTCGGCGGAGGCGACGCCGAGCGCCGAGGGGCAACCCGAGACACGGCACGAACCCGCCGAGGGTGGCGGCGGACTTCACCTGGCCACTGTGGGCCTGATCGCCGTCGCCGGTCTCGGCGGGTTCGTCATGGTGATCTGGCGGCGGCGCGCCAAGGCCGCGCGCATGACCGCTGGGGCGCGGGAACCGCGCGCCTCAGGGCGTCTGCAGACGGTCGCGGTGCCCGACGACCTCCGCGACGCCGTCGGCCGCCTGGTGGCGGAACTGGAGCGGCGTCGCGGGTAGGGGGTCAGACCCCGATCGGCGGGGCGTCCGGCGCCGGAGGCGGCACCATGTTGTTGTCGGCGGTGATGAACTCGGGGCCGGGCGGCGGCAACAGCTCGGGTGCCGGCGGCGGCGGAAGCATCGCGTCGACCGGGATCACCTCGGGGCCAGGAGGCGGCAGCAGCTCGGGTGCCGGCGGCGGCGGAAGCATCGCGTCGACCGGGATCACCTCGGGGCCAGGAGGCGGCAACGGCTCGGGTGCCGGCGGCGGGGGCGGCGGCATCAGGGTGTCGGCCTGGACGATCACCGGCTCCGGCGGGGGCGGGGGCAGCATCGGATCGATCGGCGCGGGCTCGGCGCCGGCCATCTGCTCCGCGGGCAGGTACATGTGCTTGGTGAACTGCTTCTGGTAGGCGCCGCCGCCACCGACCTTGACTCCGCCGCCCTCGCCGCTGGAGACCGGGGTGCCGTCCGGCAGCGTCACGGCGGTGTGGCCGCCGTTCCAGCCGATCACCAGAGCGTTGGGCGCGGTGCCGTATTTGAAGCCGCGAGCCAGTAGGGCCCGCTCCTGATTTCCGGTGTGGAACCGATCGCCGTAGACGGGGCGTCCCGTCGCGGCGTTGGCGACCCACGAGGCCAGGCCCGAGCAATCCGTTCCCCGCGGTGAGTCACCGCCGGAGACGTACGGAGTGCCCGACACCTGATTGACGAGTGTCAACAAAGTGGCTAGAGCAAACATGCAGAGGGACGCTAACAACACACTTTTGGGGGTCGCAAAAAACGTGCCCTCTGTCACGTTTACCAATTTTTATGGCGTGAACAACATGTTTCTGCGCAATTTAAATTCAAATTCTGCGCGTATTTGAACAACGACGAGCGAGAAAACTACCAGTTCAACGGTGGTGTGCCAACTCGAAGGGGGATCTGGTGTCGGACGTGACCAGATTCGAGTAAAAACTGTTTTTCTTTAGCCCGTCTTCTTAGCTGGGCGCACAGAAATGAGACTTATGCCATAAATATCAGGGCTATCTGCGGCCGTGGCGTGAGCGGACCGTTGCCGTTCTGAGATGGCTCATTTCTGCGACTTGGCCTTCCCGCCCGCTGCTGATCCCTAGGCTGCGGACATGTCGATCGACCGTGCCGCGCTCATCGCTGGCGGCGTCCGGCTTGCGTCGGGAACGTCCTTCCTCATCGACCCCCTGCGGGCCAACAGGCTCTGGGGTGAACCCGAGGATCCGGGGCCGTCGGCGCGTCTGCTGCTCCGGTCGATGGGGTACCGGGACGCGCTCATCGGCGGCCTGTTGATCGGGGCGGCGCTGCGCCGGCGCGACACCCGCGGCTGGTTCCTGGCCTCTGGCGGCGCCGACGCGGCCGACCTGCTGGGCGGTCTCAGCGTGCACGGCGACCTCAAGCGGGGACAGCAGCTGATCGGCCTGGGTGGGGCCGTGGTCGGTATCGGAGTGGGGCTGTGGGGTGCGCTGCGCCCGCGCCGCTCGGTGCGACCGCCCGTTTCTGCACCAGGGTCGTAGCCGGCTCCGCACTCACAACCCTGGCGTCGATGTCGAGGGCTCCTGTGGGGATGCTGGACGTGTAGTCAATACCGCCCGTGAGGCCGCCGAGAGGGGGACTCTGGACTCATCCGTTGGCGCACGGGAGGGGACGCGGCCGCGACACGGACGTCGCGATGGCTCATGGCCGCGGTGCTGGCAGGGGGAACCTGCCCGGGGTCGGCGCTCGGCGTGGGAGGCGCTGGGGCCGGCCCCGCTTTCGGTCCCAGTTATGAAGGCGGGAACTGTCCGCCGGGTGTCACGTGCACGCACTGGTGTCCGGGCGATCCACCGCTGCCCGGCGCCCACCGGGCCACCTCCACCGGGCTGTGACGACCCGGCTGTCATGGCGTCTCCGAGATCGACACCAGGGTCGTGGTTCGGCGCGATTTACAGCCCTCACGTCGATTTCGGTGGCGGCGCGGTCCGCTCAAGGGCCATGAGTGCGTGCACAATCGGTTCTGACGCGATTCTGACGTCGGGTTGACCAGGGCCGCGGTGTGCCTGAGTGTTAGCGACGCGTCGGGCAGGCGCGGGGGAGCCAGCCTGCCGACCGTATCGAAGGGTGGGGCGAGGATGGACCGGGTTGCCGGTGGGGGCGAGAAACTGGAGCAGTCGGGCATAGAGGAGCCTGTCGACCCGAAGGTGCGCAGGGCGTTCGGCCTGCTGGAACGGTTCGCGCCGGTGATCGGGTCACGGTGGGCCGTCGAACTGTGGTGCACCCCGCCGACGGTGGACTCGGCATTGAAGATGCCTCCCGGCGTGCCGCCAGGAACGCGGGTCGAGGCGACGTGGGACGGCCACCTGGTGGTCGGCGAGGCGTGGGGTGAGGGGCCGCCGGTCTATCTGGTCCACGGATGGGGCGGTTTCCGCGCGCACATGGGGGTGTTCGTCAAGCCCCTCGTCGAGGCGGGGCATCGAGTCATCGCCTTCGACCTGCCGAGCCACAACGAGTCGGGGCCGGGGGAGTTGGCCCCGGGTCGGACCACACTGCTCGAGTGCACGCACGCGGTCCACGCCATGGTGCGTGAGCACGGCCCCGCCCGGGCGATCGTGGCGCACTCCCTGGGCGCCAAGGCGTCGGCCCTGGCGGTCGCGCAGGGCCTGCCCGTCGAACGCCTGGTGTTCTTGGCCCCGATGGGGAACTTCCCGCATTATCTGGACCTGTTCGCCGAACGGCACGGATTCGGCCCCCGGATCCGGGATGGGCTGCACCGCAGGCTGTCTCGCCGGATCGGGATGCCGCTGCTGGAGACCGACATCCCCGTGCTGGCCAGTCGCACGGGACACCTGCCACTGCTGCTGGTGCACGACCCTGACGACCCCGACGCGCCCTATGAGGCCAGCGAGCAGATCATCGAGACGTGGCCGGAGTCGACGCTGTTCACCACGCGCGGCCTGGGCCGTCTGGCGCACTACCGGGTGCTGCGGCACCGGCCCGCGATCAACGCGGCCATCGAGTTCATCGGGAGTCCGTCGGCCGCTCCGGGGTGAGGCCGGCTCCGCGGACCCCGGGTGACGAGCGGTGGGGTGCGGTGCTGCACCGGTTCAACGAGATCACCACCGACCTCACGCACCGATTCGGCGGCACGGTGGTGGAGAGTGCTGGCGACGGTCATCTCCTCACCCTCGACACACACAGGCCATCCGTTGGGCTCAGGAGCTCTGCGCGACGCGGGCATCCACACCGGGGAGTGCGAACTGCGGGATGACCGCATCGCCGGAATCGCCGTGCACATCGCGGCGCGGATCGTCAACCTGGCCGGCGCCGGGGAGATCCTCGTTTCGCGCACCGTCCGTGACCTCGTGGCCGGCTCGGGCACCGGATTCGAGGACCGCGGAACAGTCGAGTTGCGCGGAGTGCCAGGAACGACCGAACGGAGATCCGTTGAGCCGCAACGGAGAAGGAAGTGGTGCGGAGACGACGAAGGCCCGGTCGAAACCGGGCCTGACGTTGTATGGTGCGCGATACTGGGATTGAACCAGTGACCTCTTCCGTGTCAGGGAAGCGCTCTCCCGCTGAGCTAATCGCGCCGGGTAAATCTCGGAGGTGGAGACGGGAATCGAACCCGTGTGCACGGCTTTGCAGGCCGTTGCCTCACCACTCGGCCACTCCACCGCTGGGGTTGATGCCACTGCACCTTCGAGCGGATGACGGGATTCGAACCCGCGACCCTCACCTTGGCAAGGTGATGCGCTACCAACTGCGCTACATCCGCGTGCCTCGGGCGAGATCGTCGCCCGGTGCGATGCAGAACATTAGTGCACGTTGGCGCCCAGACACAAATCCCTTGTTCACCAGCGGTATTTGGTGCGTTCAGAGGAGCGCGCGTCTCGGCCGAGACGCCGCGAATCCGCGGCCCAGGGGGCGTCATCAAGCGCCCTCCCGGAACCCGCGCGGCGGCAGCAGGTGTCAAGGTGGACTGTCGGTCGGGCGGTGGTCCCCCAGGGGGGGGGGCAAGCGGAGTCCTCCGCGTGGCGGACTCCCCGCGGCGGTGAGTGGCGAGTCGGCGGCCCGAGGGGAAGGTCAATCGACCTGTGCTGACCAGCGGATTCTGGTACCTGCAGACAAGCGTGCTAATCTTCTGCCTCGTTCGAATCCTTCGAATGACGGTCTCGTAGCTCAGTGGGAGAGCGTCCGCCTCACACGCGGAAGGTCGCTGGTTCGATACCAGCCGGGACCACCATCTGTTTACGCAAGTCAACGGCGCTTTTTGCCGATTGGCATCGCCCGATGGGCTATCCACGGGCGATCTCCCTTTTCTTACCGTGGTTGCTGGCGCGCGCTCGTCAACCCTCCGCCATGGCGGGGTGGTCTCGACGCGCCTTACCATGACGGCACGCCAGGCGCACGCACGGCCCCGCGTAGCGGCGACCGGCCTGCGCCATCGACAACCCGGTAAGTCTCACGATTCAGGGCCGACAGCCACCCACTGCCGCCATTAATCACCACTGCGAAACAATGGCATGCGCCAGTGGCAATTGCGCAACAATAAGACTAAGGTTGCACGAGGAACGGACCTCGCTGGCGAGCCGAGATCGCACGCCAAATCACCCGAAAGGGCTGCTTGTTGTGTCCGTCAATCCAACCAATTCTCGCTTTTTGTCAACGGTCGAAGCTGCCGCATATATCGGCGTTTCTACGAACACGCTTCGCAGCTACGTTCACAAAAAGATCGTTCCGGCCCACCGAGTTGGACCGCGGTTGCTGAAATTCGATCCCGCCGAACTTGACGAAGTTGTCAAAGGTATGGGCCGATGAGCACGCCGAGATTGTCGTGACCTGAGCGTGCAGCCGAAGGGGCGTGTCGGACTCCTGTCGTGGATTGCTCGAAAGAACGACAAGCGCTCGGCGTGCCGGACCCGCGCGGTCATCTCGGCGAAAGCTTGATTCTGTCGTTTCCCGAAACGCGCGTGTCGTCTGCACTCCACCACAACGCCCGGCGAGACAATCGGGCCATGTCAACTAGTGATCGGGTTGTCACGCGGGCCGAACCGTGCAAGCAGTGCGGAGGCCCGGTGCAACAGACCATCAGAACCAAGGCCTCAAACGGGCGGGTCGTCAAGCAATGGGTGGTGGCCGCCGAGTGCATGGGAACGTGTGTCGGCAGCGTCTAAATGAGCAAGAAGAACAAAGGGAAACCGCAACAACGCCCAATCTGCATGTTCTGCGGCAGTGACTCGCCCGTGACACGCGAGCACGTCTTCAGGTCGTCGTGGAAGAAAACGCTCGAAACCGGCGAATACATGACAGGCCTGCCGGGGGTCGAACGAAAGTTTCAACGGTTCAGCCAAGCGGACGGCACGATGGTCTACGACAGATCTGAGGACTTGTTCTCGGTCGTGGTGAAACGCGTCTGCGAGAAGTGCAACAACGAGTGGATGAACGACTTGGATTCGATCGTCGAACCTTGGGTCTTCGAACCCGACAACGACGACAATCGTTGCGATCCGAGAGTATTCCGGCGATGGGCAATCAAGGTCGCTCTTCTGCGCGCTTACTACGACAATCGGTTCCTCGTCCACTCCGACGACCCGCCAAGGATCTACGCGGATCAGGACATACCCGAGTGGCGCGTCTTCATCGGGCGGTCATTGCTGCCCGAGCACCGACACGCACTGTGTGGAGTAGGCCCAGTGGTATATGCAGCGCCGGGAGGCCAGCCCTTCGGGATCACGCAGGTATCTTGGACCCTTGGCCACGGTGTAGTCACCGCTCTGCGGATCTGGGGTACTGACGAAGTATCGACCAACTGCTTCAAGAATTTCAGGCAGTACAACCGAGTTCGAGGCGGCGTCGTCCGAGAGGTTAGGGCCTCTGACAGTGAGATGCCTACCGTCCGGCTGCTCCCGCCCCTGTCGGAGGAACAGATACAAGAACTCGTTTGGCTCTTCACTCCGCATCCGGTTTCGCCGATCGCAGACGATGTGCGTAGCGCGAACGAGTGGGTCTTCGAATTCATGGAGGAACAAGGAATGGAGTGGCTGGGCGATCAACCCCCGCCGCGAGATTTGTGATTCACGTTGGTCAGTACGAGATCTTCCGGCCCGCGCTGACGCCGACGTAGTACCGAGCGCTGCCCTTGCGCGGTTTGAGTTCGACGCCAGCGCGGAAACCGGCGTACTGGCCGCCAGGCCCCACTCGGCCAACGCGGAGATGTTGACGTGCCGAGCCTCGCACGACGCGTGTCGGTAGCGACCGTTTGACGCGCGCTGCCTTGGTCGCTTTGGAGGCGAACCTGCCTTTTCGGTCGCGTTTGTAGTTGCGTCTTGTCGCCATGCTGTCAATCCGCCCCCGGTCAGCGCTTCTTGGTGAAGCGTCCAGACTTGCCACGTGGCCGGCGTTTGCCTTTGCCCTTTTTCGCCATGTCGTCGCCCTCGGAAATCGTCGGTTGGTGGTCTAGATGTCAGTCGGCCAGCCGTGGCCGGGGTCGGCCAGGGTGCGGACGCGCGGACGTGACTTTGATCGGTGGCGGGCTGGCGGTGCGCCGGTGGTTTCGGTTGACCAACGGTGCGACGTCCTGACGGTTACGCGACAGTCCCGGCCCGAACTCGGATGCCCCCGCTCTGTCGCTGCGCGTCTTGGCGTCGTGAATCGCGTTTAGCGTTTCCGTGGTCATCGCCGCCCGCCCGTTGTCCAAACTCATCGCTGCCTCGTTTTCGTCAGTTCCCCGAAAGCGCCCCAGGGGTCGAGTCGCCCGTTCGGGGCCTGTAGCCGCTACAGAGTGATCGTCGGCGGGGTGTAGGTGGTTCCGGTGCCGATCTGGATCGCCACCGCTGCGCCGCGCTGGCGCACGCCTACTCCGAATGACCGGATGTAGGTCGAATCGGTCATCGGATAGGCGGTGTTCCCGGGAACTGCAAGCAAGCCGCGATAAGACTCAATCGGATGTTCTCTGACCCCTACGACGTTGTTCTGCGAGTTCGGGCCGCCAGTCGCCACCACCGCGATGTAGCCAGCGGGAATGAACGCGGTTTCGACCAACCACGCCGGTCCGTAGGAACCAAGGCACTCGATGCCGTGGAAATCGCCATCGATCGGTTCACCGACGATGTTGTCGGGTTGCAGATAGGCCGGGGCCTTCTTCGACGGGATGAACGATTGCTTGGCGATCGGCCCGCCAGTGCGCGACTCCTCGCCCTGACGGAAGGTCTGAATGTGCTCGCTTTCGATCTGGGAGGCCAGGATGAGGATCTGCGAAGTGGCTTCCACTCCGTAGCCCTTGGCGCGAATCGCCTTGAGCGCATCTTCGATGTCGCCGGAGTCGAGCTGCGTTGCTCCGGACTTCCAGTAGTGCGTCGTGGTGTCGGGGTCGAACTCATTTCCGAGGTGGGGCGGCACGTACTGGCCATCGGCGTTGTAGAGACCCCGGCACATATAGCCTTCGGCGTTGACCTTCTGCGTCGGGTCGAACAGCCGCTTCAGGATCGTTCCCGTGACCAGTCGATTGTCGCTGTGCATGATGCCGTTGATCGATGCATAGACCTGTTCGGCGGTCATCCGCCGAAGTGCCTGCCAGGTGAAGGCCGAGCGCAGGCCGAAATCGCCGAAGTCGTATCCGAGCACCAGCGCTGAACTGGGCACACCGGCAGCGTTGGGCACGCCGAACTCGGTGAGCTGTTCGAAGCTCGGCGACGAAATGTTCTGTGGCACCGCTTCGCCGGGGACGACGGTCCGGAACGACAGGAGGCTGGTCAGGTCGGTGCGGTGCTGGTTCCATGCGTCGAACCCCGCGACCAGTTCGGCCCAGATGGTGTTCAGATCCACGCCGTCAGCGGTGTGCGTTGCCAGTGCGTCGCCCGCCGGGACGATGCCCATCTGGCCGCCCTCGCCGCCGAAGATCGGCGGAACGGGCACGCCATCGAGCAACGGGAAATCAGCGAAGTCGAGAATCGTGGTCATTATCAGAACCTCACGCTTTCAGGCGCAATTGTCGCGCGTGTGGCTTGATATTACGCCGCATATAGCGCGGCAGGCATAAGCGTGTACGACATGTCACGACTTTCCTCACCGCATTAACCGCGTTCGCCGCATAGCGTCCATATTGTGATATTCTGGACCCTGAAACGGACACCTGAGCGCGCCAGGCTAGCGCGAGGGCCGCAAGGCCATCGGTAATGAAAGGTGCCCGTTTCTCATGTCACGCGATCGCGTGCGGCTCGATGCAGTCGGAGGCATGCTGTCTACCGCGCAAGCCGCGAAACTCGTTGGTGTAAGCCAGGATTCGATACGCCGCTACGCCCGTGATGGGTTGATCCCGGCCCACAGAGTCGGCAAGCGGCTGCTTCGATTTCGCCGAGACGACCTCATTCGTCTCATTTCAAAATCGGACAAAAGCGCATGAATCGAGAAATCAAATTCAACCGAGTAGGCGACAAGATCGCTGAAATAAGGTCCGAGCGCGCGAAGCACAATTTGACCCACGTATTGGCTCACGAACAAATCCGTTTGGCAGATCTGAGCCGAGACATCGAGCGACGTTCTTACGCCTTCGCTCCCGCCGACCGCAACCTGCGGGAACACGCACGGCGAGCCATGACACAAGCCACAGAAATCGCACTCACGGGAGGCTACGAGAAATGAACCATGACAACAGACGATCGATCGACGCAGCGACGCGTGCCGACCTCGCCGCCCGGTTCTCAGCGTTGGACGAAAACCGAGATCCGTTCGGGCGCGACGATCCGGCGATTGACGCTATGGTCGATCAGATCTTGGCCGGAACCGTCAATCTGCATCGGTGGGTGGCTGACTACTTCGCCGGAGTTGGCCGCGCCGCGCTTGCCGTCGAGATTGCAGGCGAAAGGTTCGTCAAGCTTCGGACGAAAGCTGATCGGGCATTCGAGTCCTACAATCGCAACTTCGCAAGCCCGCCAGGGCGGCCCGGGTTGACGCCGGTCGGTTTCACCGACGAGAGCGCCAGTCTGTCAGTTGGTAGTACGCCCGACACGCGCGTCTATGCGATCCGTGCCAGCTTCCCGCTTGAGAGAACGCCGATCACGTCACAAGCCGAGTTCAACGACTACGCCGAACAGGTCCGCAGCGAACCGAGTTGCGATTTTCAGTTCAACGGACCCTACTGCAATGGGATGTTGCGCCGACTGCACGATCAAGGCAAGTTTGACTTTCTGCTGAGCAGGCCAGATTTCGATGGTTGGCCGAATGCAATTCCAGTTCCTTACGTGCGCGGCGACGTTGTGATCTGGCTGTCAATATGCCGCGATTGCTGGTATTTCTACTGCAACAAACATGAGATTTCAAAACCCAAGTTCATCGATCCAGACGACGTAGTCGACTGAAATGGAAAACGTCCCAAACGCCACTTCGGGACTTTCGGGACGTTTCCATTGATCCGACCAAACCGAGCAGGTATGTCGAAACAAAAAACGGTTCGCCTGCCATCTTGGCGAGAACTCGAATTATACACCAGCACAGTCGATTTAGAGTCCTCACACCGGCGAACCCCGGTCGACCTGCCGCGCAGAAGAGCAGGACGACCGGGGTCCGTATGGGTCACCGCAGTCGAGTTGATGACCTATCGACAATAGCGCGCGGCATTCGAATTGAACGGCATTGCGCGGGTAATGTCACACAAAAGAATGCTCCCGGTGGCCCCATCAGGAATGGGAGACCACCGGGAGCAGAACAAGCCGCCACCTTTGCCGAGAAAGTGAAAGCTAATGCATATAGTAGACGCACCCGCCGACAATTCGCCAGTGACGCGCACACGCATTTTTCGGTTGCCCCCGATTGGTCGAATTGATCCGCGCGACATCATCGCGACCGGTCCGATTCCGCTCGACGCCGACGACCTGGCCTTCGACTGCGAGATGGCGCGGCGATGGGCGGCGAGCAACGCAGAGCTGGAGCGCATCCTGCGGCTTGTGTCGGAGTCTCCGATCTTCGGCGGCACCATGCCCGCCGACGACGGCCAGGCCGACGCTGTGACCGCGATCCCCGACGTGAGCGGCCTCGACACCGCCCAAGCCGCCCTGGACTACGCCGAGGCGGGGATGTACCTGGTGCCGACCAGTGCTGATGACATCAAGAATCCCGGTTCGATTCTCGGCAAGAAATGGCAAGACCAGTCGAGCCATGATCCCGACCAGATTCGGCAATGGTGGTTCGACCACCCCAACGCGGGTATCGCGCTCGACGTTGGCCGATCCGGTCTGATCGCGTTCGACATGGACGAGGATCTCGACGATAAGCCCGCTGACATGACAGACGAAGTCTGGGACGCACTACAGACAGGCGCCGTTCACGCCACGCGCCGACCTGGCTGTGGAAAGGATGCGCGGGCACACTACGTGTTCGCTTGCAAGCCCGACGAGTTCGGAAACGGAGCGGGTGCGTTCGGGAGATGGGGCCAAGTCCGATGCAGCAACGGCGTGATCGTTCTCGCGCCGACACCGCACCCTGACGCAGACACGAAAGGCGGTTCCTACCGCTGGCGCAAGTTCGGCGAATTGCCGCCGTTGCCCGATGTGCTGCGCGGTCTGTTGTCCAGCGCTGCGAGAAACCACGATCCGAATACGCCGGCCGAACTGACCACGTTCCTCGGCGCACACATACGCGCCGATCAACCCCACGGGTTGCAAGGTCATCTGACGAGTTTCGCCACGGCGGTGGGGTGTGGAGAGTCCCGGCACGACACGATGACGAAAGTCATGGTGTGGGCTTTTCGGGAATCCATGATCGGGCGATTCGGCGCCCAAACCGCGTATGACGCCCTCAAATACGCGTTCTACCAAGCCAAACCGGAGACGAAAGGGACCGGAGAGTTCGACCGGATCGCTAGGTGGGCGGCAGCACAGGCCGAAAACGCCGACCCCAGCGAAACCCGCCAGCGCGTCAATCGCGACACCTACGCCGATCCGTTCGACTCGATTCGGTCTGATCTGGCCGCGTTCTGGTCGTCGTCGCCGCAACTGTCCGACCTGCGCCAGTTCGCGCAATCTCGGCTGGTCGGGCCGATGTCGATGTTGGGTAACTCGTTGGCGCGCGTCGTTGCGTCGATTCCGCCGAACGTCGTTTTGCCGCCCATCGTTGGCAGCTACGCCAGCCTGAATCTTTTCGTCGCACTGGTCGGCAAAAGCGGTGAAAGCAAGTCGGCGTCGATGCGCGCCAGCGCCGATTGGTTGCGGATCGAACCGAACTACCAACCGTCCAAACCCGGCAGCGGCGAAGGGCTGGCGAAATGCTTCGCATACCCGTCGAAACTTGCGGGCGGTGGCGGATGGGTGCAAGTCGGCAAGCAATGGTCAGTTCTGGCGCAGATCCCCGAAGTGGACACATTGGCCGCGACCGGCAACCGCAGCGGTTCGACCATCATGAGCGCCCTTCGCGAAGGCTGGTCGGGGGAACGTCTCGGTCAGGACTACGCAGGAGATGACAAGCGGATCATTCTGCAAGACAACCGATACCGGCTGTGTCTGAGTCTCGGCGTTCAGCCGTTGCGGGCCACGCCGATCTTCGATGATGCAGATGGCGGAACGCCGCAGCGGTTCGTGTGGTTCTCGGCGGTCGATCACGATCTACCCGATGTGGAACCCGACGCACCGTCAGTGCTCGATTTGGGCCGTTGGGAAAACGGCACTTCCGGCACCCACTCGGCGGCGTTGGTCGATCCCGATATCGACCGTAACGCCAATCTTGCGGTTCCCGCCGATCCGGCAGAGTTCGACGTTCTGACGGTTCCCGCCATTGCCGAGCGCGAGATCAGAGACGTTCAGCGCGCGATCCGGCGCGGTCTCGGCGGCGTCGATCCGCTCGACGGGCATCGCCTGCTTGTCCAGTTGAAAGTGGCTGCCGCGCTCATGGCGTTGGAAGGCCGACGCCACGAGATCACCGACTCGGATTGGCAGCGCGCCGCGGTCGTGATGGCCATGTCGAACATCACGCGCAAAGCGGTGCGCGATGAACTGGCGTCGAAATCGCGAGAATTGAATCTGGCGCGTGGTCGCGCCGAAGGCGAACGCGAGATCATCAAGTCCGACGTGATCGCTGAAGATCGGCAGCGGGTGTTCCGAATGTCCGAACGGATTCGCGAAGCGCTCAAGGCCGACGACGGACAAACGCTGTCGAAGTTGCGCAAGGCTCTTGCGGGGGGAAATCGCAACCGCGATGTTTTCGATAAAGCCGTTGTGTTCGCGGCCAGCAACGGGATGGTCCGACGCGAAGATTTCACGGCAACCAACGGCCAGGAAAGCGCACGGCTATGGCTGGTGTGAGCACGTCCAGCAAACTCCGCTGGCGGGCGGCGGCGGTACCCGCGCGAAGGGTGGAACGGTGGAACTGTTCCACCCTTCGCGCGGAACACCGCCACCGACCCATTCCAAAACACCAGGTCACACAGATTCATTCATTCGCGGGTATGGCCCTTCGAGCTGGGTTGCGCACGCGATGAGTGGAACGTTCCACCGTTCCACTCGTCGGGGAGAAGGCGAGCACATATGTGACGCCGAGCAAGCAAACCCGAGAGACAGACGAGATCAAACAACCGATGAGATTGGAGTAGTGCCGAGATGAGTAACAAGGCGTACAAGGCGAACGCGAAGAACAAGACGGGTTCGAAGACGATGCGCGCGGGCACCTATGGAGCCGCCAACCCATCGAAGGCAGCCAAACCGCAGGTCGGGAAACCGACGAAAGTCGCGCCGGTCAAGTGCAGTGCGCGAAGCTCCCGCACCGGCAAGCCGTGCCAGAAATACCCGGTTGCGGGCGCAACCGTCTGCCGCACGCACGGCGGATCGGCCCCGCAGGTCCAAAAGGCCGCGCGCAGGCGACTTGAGCAGGCCGCCGATGCTCTGGTTCAGCGTCTGCTGGGAATCGCATTGGACGGGACTGCGCCCGATCAGGTCGCGCTGTCGGCGGTCCTGGCCGCGCTTGACCGCGCCGGCCTCAGTGTGAAGTCGACTGTTGGCGTGGAGGTTTCGGCGAAACCGTGGGAACAGGTGATGGACGCAGTGTTCACTCCGCTCGAAACCACGTCACGCGACGCGTATCGCGCGGCCCGAGACGGCCACCCACCCGCCCTGGCAGAGTCGCCCGCGCTCGACGGTGTCGCCGTCGCCGAGGTTGCCGACGTGATCGACGCCGAGATCCTGACCGAGCACGAATACGCCGCGAGGGTCGCCACGCGCCATGTCACGCGGATCGACCACACCGAGACACCTGACGACCACGAACGCGTGACCACGGCCCACACGGCGGGCGAATCGGGGTCATCTGGCGGGCCGGTCAACCCGCTGACCGGAGACGAGTACATCGACCCGTCGCGGATGAATCAGGGCATGACGATCTTCGAAGGTGCGGAGATCGTCGCCGAGATCAACCGGCGCAACGCCGAGCGCGCGCAGCGGCAGCGCGGCGACACGGGCCGCGCCGTCGTTCACCCGGTACGCCGAGCGCTGCCACGGGGGAGGTCATGACGACAGCACGACTGGGAGAACGACATGATTTGAAAACAGTTGGGTCAGAACATGTTTCAAAAAAGTTCTGAATCATGATAGCCATTGCATAGCCCAACGGTTGCGTTAGAGCGACTCGAAAGTGGCTCTAACTGCTCTGATTGGTTGATTTTCCGGCTGGTGCGTAGCCAGCGGAGTGGCATCTGACAAGTACCTGAATGCACTAAGGGCGTGCTTTGCGTGGTTGCGCGCCAAAATATGCGCCGCGTTGCCCGCGGGGTGGGGCGTCATTGAACCCGCTGAAGTCGAATGTAATGCCATTGGTCATTGTCCAACCCCCAGGATTGGCGACTGATGGGCCGTAGATCATGCCTGGTGTCAGCACGAACGGCGTTGAAATCGTTGACAGCAGGCCGAACTGCTCGTCTCCGGGGTCCATGGATTGTCGGTGTAGCTCCGCCTGGCGCGCGGGATCGGCGATATGCAATGCCGTGCGGACCTTCCGGCTTCCGTTGTCGAGGATCACGGTCATCACATCTTCACCCACAGACGAAGGGGCGAGCGAATGAGTCTCCAGAACCGCATCTTTCAATATGTCACGAACGGCGTCAGCGAGTGTTTCGGGGCGGCCTCGGAGCTGCTGAATTCGGTCCCGTGCCCGGTCGATGATCGGCCTGTAAACCACGCCGACGGCATTAATTCGGAAGGCTTTGAAAGCGTCGACTTCGGGTCCTAGCTCAATGCTCGTTGCGGAATCACCTTGCACAGTGGTTCGGAACATTACTTTGTGAACCCTGCCGTCTTTACGCTGGATACCTACGCCGAGAATGATCGTTGCGTACTGTGCTGCAACCGTTTTCGGTAGCCTGCTGTAGGCGCTCCGCAGCTTCTGCTCGACTCGATTTCGGATCTCGCGATAGTGCAGTTCAGGCGGCGGACGCCAGAAACTAAACGCCGAATCCGACAGGTCGTCATAACCGCTCACTGCTTCTGCGATGAGTTGGTCGGTCGGCTTGCCGTCGAGGTATGCAAGTCCGGTGTACCCCATCACGATCCAGCACCCTCGGGCGCAAACAATCACGGTCTTGTTGCTGTGTGGGTCGTGTTCGGAAGGAGTCGCTTTGGGCGAGCGCTTCTTGCTTACGAGTCGGTCGCTCGCGTGGATTGCCCAGTTGCCGACGACTGCGGAGGTAATAAGCGTCATGCATCACCGTCCGGCTGAATCGGGTTTCATTGGCGGCATCGATGCGCTTTCAAAACCATCTTTGGGGACCGGTCCGAGGAATAGCGTCACACCGCGGATTCTGCCTTGTCTTCAATCCGCGCGTCGGCAACCTCGGCCAGCTTCGGCGTTTCGACTAACGCCGAAAGCGCTTCGGCGACCTCAACGGCACGGCCCGACACCTGGCCCTGGTAGCGCAGGCTGGCGGTTTGGGTGCTGTGGCCAAGACGGGCCATTGTCTCGGGCAGGTTCGCAACTCGCGCGGTCTGGTGACCAGCGAAATGGCGCATGTCATGCAACCGCATTCCGGTCACGCCAGCCGACGCGCACGCTTCGCGGAACGCATCGCGCACCACCCGATCTGAAATATGACATCCGCCGCGCACCGGGGGAAACAACTGCGCAGCAGGACCGGGGCCGACGAACTCGGCCAGATGATGCTCGATGTCGTCGCGGATATGTGGCGGTACGACGACGTTGCGACCCTTGCCTGATTTCGGCGTGCTGACGTTGCACCGTGGTTTACCGCTAGCTGCCGCCTGCTTCTCGGTCAGGTGGGTGACACCGCGCGTCAGGGTGATCAGCTCGCAGTCGACGCCGATGTCCTTTCGCCGAAGTTCGATGACTTCGCCGAAGCGCAGACCGCACCAGGCGGCGATGAGCACGAGGGCGCGGAACTTGTCTTCGATCTTGTCCGCGATGACAGCCATTTCCTCAATGCTCGGCACCACCGATTCACGATTGCTTTTGGTCGATGTCGCCCCGCTGATCATCGCCGGGTTTCTCTCCAACAGCTCGTCTCTGACCGCTGTGTCACAGATCGCGTGCAAAAGTTGGTAGGCGTGTGCCCGCATTGTGGGTTTGTCTGTCAGGGTGCGCGCGTGCCAGTCGCGAATCAGCGCCGGTTTCAGATTCGACACAACGATATTGCCGAGCTTCGGCGCGATGTGCCTTTCGAGCAAGTTCGTGTAGTGCGCAACCGTCTTCGGCTTGAGATCGCGCTGTTCGATCCATCGCCTTCCGTACTGTTCCAACGTTTCGCGGTTGACCTCAACCGCCAGGCCGACGCGTTCGGCGGGGGAGAGCCATTGCAGTTGTGGCCCGTTCCCGCCAACCGGCGCAAGCGACGAGATCGCGTTTTGGATCGCTCGGCGTTCCTGTGTCAACCATTCTTCGGCGTCGATCTTGAGTTCGAACGTCGTCGGTGCGAAGTGTCGAACGTTGTCGGGGCCGATGTATGACGCTTGAAAGCGGCCCGATGAACGTTTGCGAATCCAACCCCAACCGCGATGGCCTTTTCTGCCCGACATGTGTTTCTCCTTGTTGTCCGGTTTCGACGATTCCGGTTTCGAGCCGGTGAGCCGATCCCACCCATTCCAGCCGGTTAGGTAGGTGACCAGCAGGGTTGCCAATTCGGGCTATCCATGGGCTGTGCTTAGCAGTATATCGCTGGTACCCGTTTGTGTCTGTTGGTACGCAAATGTAACCCAAAGTGACAGGGCGGCAAGGTAATTGCCTGATCGGAGCATGTTTCTGATTTTGCTGACCGAAAGGTTCGATACCAGCCGGGACCACACATTTCATGCGACATCTCACCGGCCCTGCCGGCTTTCACGAATCACCCCCGCGAAGATCAACGCGCCGGAAGCGCTGGCTTCAAGATCATTCGCATGGCTAATGATATGAGTTAGCCAGCGTCGGCGATTTTGCGAATGTTCATCGATTGGGTACGCACGCGGTCGCGCAGGTCGGCACGGGTTCGGCGCAGCGTGGAACCTTGTCGGCGACGGCCTGGGCTGGGCGCGGCATTGCCAGACCCAACCCGTCGGATCGTGACACTTCGTTGCCAAAGTTAACTGCCTGATTCGTCAATACCTGCTCGTGTCCTGCAGTCAGTGTGTTAGAAGTCACACGTGTGCTGATGGCGGCGGCATACCTTGGCCGGCGCACGGAGCCCCAAAGGGACGCGTGATGGATGCTGGCAGATTCGTCGGACGGATTGGTGCGCTCGCGGTCGCGCTTGGCGTCGGGGCCGCAGTCGCCTCGACTCCTGGGACGGCATGGGCCGAACCCTCACAGGCGGACGCCGGCCCCGGTGGGGGTGGCGACGCGTCGCCAGGGGCCAAGCCGGGATCCAGCTCCTCAAGAACCTCCGGCGCAGCGCGTGCCACGGCTGACTCGGCGCCGGGCGTCGGGACGGGAAAGCGCCCTCTTCGGACGCGGGATCGGTCGGATTCCTCAGCGGCGGTGCGTGATTCGATCGACCATCTGACCAAGGGTGTCAGAGAGGCACTTGCCCGCCTCGACACTCAGCGCGGAGACACTGACTCGAACCCCCGCCAGCCGCGGACTCGCGACTCGCGCCCGACTCAGCAGCGACCCGGCCGACACCTGCGTGACGTCGAGGCCGAGCGATCGGATGTCCAGGTGCGGCCCCAGCGATCTGAGCCCGGCAGGCACTCGCTTGAGGTCCGCCGGCCGTCGGCGCCGACCATCACTCCTGCGCCGGTGGCCCATGCTCCGGCGCCGTCGGCCACGGAGACGTTGACCAGTTCGACGCCCGCCCCCTCCGCGTCGCCGCCACGCGAAAGGGCGGAAAGCGTCTGGTCCCAGCTGCGGGGTGCGGTCGGGTTGCGGCCGTTCGGTGCCACGCCGAATCCCGATTCGCCCCCGGCGGCGCCCCTGGACCTGGTGTTGCTGGCGTGGACACGACGACAGAACGCGCTGACCTCGGCCGGGGTCACGCGAGCGGCCGACACCCACCAGCGTGGTCAGATCGCCGAGGGCATCAACAGCATCTCGAGACTGAGCACCGCGCAGGCCGCCGCCGAGCTCGCCAACGCCTACGTCGCGGCCGACTCTTCGGAACTCGGCAATCAGGGCAGCGGGAACACCGGCGGCGGCAATCAGGGCAGCGGCAACATCGGCAGTGGCAACACGGGCAACAACAACGGCGGTGACGGCAACACCGGCGACGGCAACACGGGCGGCGGTAACCAGGGCAGCGGCAACGCCGGCGACGGCAACACCGGCAACGGCAACGACGGGAACGGCAACACCGGCAGCGAGAACATCGGTGACGGCAACCAGGGCGCCGACAACCCCGGTCACGGCAACACGGGCGACAACAACGCCGGTGACGGTAATCAGGGCACGGGGAACGCGGGTGACGGCAACACGGGCAGCGGCAACGTCGGCGACGGCAACACCGGCGGCACGAACCCCGGCAGCGGAAACATTGGCGACAACAACGCGGGCGACGGCAACACCGGCAACGGAAACTCCGGTGACGGCAATCAGGGGGCCAACAACGGCGGCGACGGCAACCAGGGCGCCAACAACGGCGGCGACGGCAACACCGGCAGCGGGAACATCGGTGACGGCAACATCGGCGACGACAACGGCGGTGACGGTAACCAGGGGACCGGGAACGCCGGTCACGGAAACCACGGCAGTGCGAACGACGGCAACGGCAACACCGGCGACAACAACACGGGCTCAGGCAATCACGGCGACGGCAATTCCGGATCCGGCAATGACGGCAGCGGCAACTCCGGCAGTGGCAACAGCGGCAGTGCGAACACCGGCGACGCCAACCAGGGTGACAACAACGACGGCGACGGCAACACGGGCAGCGGCAACGCCGGCAGCGGGAACGCCGGTGATGACAACACCGGGTCCGGTAATGCCGGTGACGGCAACACCGGCCACGGCAACACGGGTAACACCAACACCGGACACGGCAACCAGGGCAGCGGCAACCAGGGCAGTGGCAACACCGGAGACAACAATCTGCCTGGGGCGCACGGCAATACGGGTGACGACAACAGCGGGTCCGGCAACCTCGGTGACGGCAACTCCGGTGGCGGCAACATCGGCGACGGAAACAGTGGCGACGGCAACATCGGCGACGCGAACACCGGATCCGGCAACATCGGCGACAACAACGCCGGAAGCGGCAACCAGGGCAGTGACAACTCCGGCGGCGGCAACCGCGGTGACGACAACTCCGGCAGCGGAAACATCGGTGACCACAACACCGGTCACGGCAATCAGGGCGACAACAACTCGGGTCACGGCAACACCGGCATAGGCCTGGGCATCGGGGAGAACAACTCCGGAAGCGGCAACCACGGCAGCGATAACTCGGGGTCGGGCAACATCGGCAACGCCAACACGGGGCACGCCAACCAGGGCGACGACAACTCCGGGCACGCCAACATCGGTGACAGCAACGAAGGTTCGGGCAACATCGGTGACGGTAATGCCGGGTCTGGGAACGTCGGCAGCGGCAACCAGGGCAGCGGCAACATCGGCAGCGGCAATCAGGGCGGCGGCAACACGGGCAACGCCAACCAGGGTTGGGGCAACCTCGGAAGCAACAACATCGGGTTGGGCAACAAGGGGAACAACAACGTCGGGTTCGGCAACACCGGAAACAACAATTTCGGGATCGGCCTCGTCGGCGACAACCTGGTCGGCATCGGCGGGTTCAATTCGGGGTGGTTCAACCTCGGCCTGGGCAACGCCGGCAACTTCAACATTGGATTCGGCAATTCCGGTGTCGGAAACATCGGTTTCGGCAACTCCGGAAACTACAACATCGGCTTCTTCAACTCCGGCGACGGCAATGTCGGGTTCTGGAACTCAGGCAGTGGCAACACCGGGTTCTGGAACGCAGGCAAGGCCAACACGGGCTTCTACAACTCGGGCAACACCAATACCGGCTTCTACAACTCCGGAAACACCAACACGGGGTTCTGGAACTCGGGCAACACCAACACTGGGTTCTGGAACTCGGGCAACACCAACACCGGTTGCTACAACTCAGGCGACACCAACACCGGGTGCTGGAACTCCGGAAACACCAACACCGGGTTCTACAACTCCGGAAACACCAACACCGGCAAGCATAATTCGGGCGGCACCAACACCGGAAACCACAACGCGGGTGGCACCAACACCGGCCACCACAACGCCGGTGGAACGAACACGGGGAGCTACAACGCCGGAGGCACCAACACCGGGAACCGCAATGCCGGTGGCACCAACTACGGCCACTACAACGCCGGCGGTACGAACACCGGAAGTTACAACTCCGGTGGCACCAACACGGGCAGTTACAACTCCGGTGGCACCAACACGGGTAACCACAACTCGGGTGGGACGAACACCGGCGACTACAACTCGGGTGGGACGAACACCGGCGACTACAACTCGGGTGGGACGAACACCGGTAACTACAACTCGGGTGGGACGAACACCGGCCACCACAATTCCGGCAGCACCAACACCGGGGACTTCAACTCGGGCAACACGAACACCGGAAACCTGAACTCGGGCAACACCAATACCGGCCACCTCAACTCCGGCGACACCAACACCGGCGTCTTGAACTCGGGGAACACCAACACCGGGAACGCCAATTCGGGCAACACCAATACCGGCATCGCCAACTCGGGCAACACCAACACCGGAAACATCAACTCCGGTGACACCAACACGGGCAACGCCAATTCAGGCAACACCAATACCGGCAACCTCAACTCGGGCGACACGAACACCGGTTACGCGAACTCGGGGAACACCAACACCGGAAACGTCAACTCGGGCAACACGAACACCGGCGATGCGAACTCCGGGAACACGAACAGCGGTGACCGCAACTCGGGGAACACCAATACCGGGAATGCCAACTCGGGCAACACCAACACCGGGAATGCCAACTCGGGGAACACCAACACCGGGAATGCCAACTCGGGTGACACGAACAGCGGCGACCGCAACTCGGGGAGGACCAACACCGGCCACGCCAACTCCGGCGACACCAACACGGGTCACCGGAACTCGGGCAACACCAACACCGGCGACTACAACTCGGGGAACACCAACACCGGAAATGCCAACTCGGGCAACACCAACCGGTTCGACTACAACTCGGGCGACACCAACACCGGCAACGGCAACTCCGGCGACACCAACACCGGCGACTACAACTCGGGGCGCACCAACACGGGCCATCAGAACTCTGGGGACACCAACACCGGGAACCAGAACTCCGGAAACACCAACTCCGGGGACAACAACTCGGGCAGCACCAACACCGGCAACGGCAACTCGGGCAGCACCAATACGGGCAATTACAACACCGGAGACACCAACACCGGAGACCACAACAGCGGCAACCTGAACACGGGCGATTGGAACTCCGGGGACAGGAACACCGGGAACCACCAGGCCGGCGACGGCCCGATCTGGGTGGTCAGTTCAGGTGAGAACAACGAGCTCAGTGCGGGGTCCTCCGGGTACGGCAATGTGGGAACCGCTGGAACGTCGGGGTACAACAACGGCGGCTCGGCAGGCAACTCCGGGTGGAACAACTCCTGGGGCGCCGGCAATTCCGGGACCGGCAACGCCGGTCTGGGCGGCGGGAACTCAGGGTCCGGGCACAACGGCGTCGGCGGCGGCAACTCGGGCAGCGACAACGACGGCGTTGGCGGCGGCAACTCCGGCAACAACAACGTCGGCGTCGGCAATGCGGGCAGCTGGAACTCCGGCAGCGCGGGCAGTTCCGGTGAGCAGAACTCCGGCTCCGGTGGTAACTCGGGGTTCGGCAACAGTGGCGGCTTCGGGCAGTCGGGTTCGGGCAACAGCGTTGGGGCGGGCAACTCGGGATCCGGGAACCACGGGTCGGCGGGCAGTTCGGGCCAGGGCAACGCGGGCAGCGGTGGGAACTCCGGGTCCTCCAACAGCGGTGCGGCTGGCCAGTCCGGGTCCAACAACAGTGGCGGTGCGGGCAACTCGGGTTCGGGCAACCATGGTGCCGCGGGCAGTTCGGGCGAGGCCAACGCGGGCAGTGGCGGCAACTCCGGGTCACACAACAACGGTGCGGCCGGCCAGTCCGGCTCGTACAACAGCGGCGGCGCCGGCAGCTCGGGGTCGGGCAACCATGGTGCCGCGGGCAACTCGGGGACGAACAATGCGGGCAGCGCGGGGCAGTCGGGTTCTGGGAACAACGGCGGCGCCGGTTCGTCGGGCACGAACAACAATGCCGCGCTGGGCAGTTCGGGCAGTGACAACCACGGTAACGGCGGCGGCTCGGGTTCGAGCAACTCCGGCAGTGCGGGCAGCTCGGGGTCTGGCAACCACGGCACCGCAGGCAATTCGGGGACGAACAATGCGGGCAGCGCGGGGCAGTCGGGTTCTGGGAACAACGGCGGCGCCGGTTCGTCGGGCACGAACAACAATGCCGCGCTGGGCAGTTCGGGCAGCGGCAATCACGGTAACGGCGGCGGCTCGGGATCGAACAACGCCGGAAGCTTCGGAAGTTCCGGCACGAACAACTCCGGCTCGGCAGGCAGTTCCGGCAGCGCCAACATCGGTGGCGGCAACTCCGGCGCGGGCAACATCGGGTTCGGCAGCTCAGGCACCACCAACCCCGGCGCCGGGAACTCGGGGGAGAACAACCCCGGTATCGGGAACGCGGGTTACGACAACATCGGCATCGGCAACTCAGGTGGCGGCAACGACGGCGACGGGAACATCGGCCTCGGCACCTCCGGGACCAACAATCTCAGCCTGGGCAGCTCAGGAAACCGCAACCCGGGCATCGGAAGCTCCGGCTCGTTCAACATCGGAGCGGGTACCTCAGGGCACCTCAACCCGTTCTCCGGCAACTCCGGCCTCCTGACCTTCGGGGTGGGCAGTTCGGGTCTGCTGACGCCGGGCGCGGGCAACTCCGGTGCCCTCAACTGGGGCGCGGGTGTCTCCGGCCTGCTGATCGTGGGGACCGGGAACTCCGGCCTGCTGATCGCGGGCGTCGGGAACTCCGGCAAGTTGATTCTCGGTGCCGGCAACTCCGGTGATCTCAACATCGGCGCATGGTTGTCGGGTGGGCTGAATCCCGGGGTGTACACCGCAGGGCTCCTCGGCATCGGTTACATCCCGCGCGCGCTGTACCTCGCCAACCTGATCTTCGTGGCGCTGATCAACCCCTGAAGATCTCAGCGCGTCGGGTACTGGCCCACTCGGCCATCGGGAAGCCCGGTTGGGCGTCACACAGTGAGAGCATCAGGACCGCCTGGCTGACGGCGACCAGACCGTAGTCGCACGTCCACGTCGGCTGCGACATCTGCCAGACCAGCACGCCGACGCCCGCCATCTCGAACCGCGTGAGGCGCATCGGCTCTCCCGGGCCCTGCGGCGCCAGGCCCACGGCCTCGCCACTGCACCCGCTCACGGCGCTGAACCCGTCCCGCACGACCGTGGCCGGATCGATGGGACTCGTGTACACGCTGGCGGCCTCGGCCATCAGGGCCGTGCCGGGCGAGGTGTATGCCTTCTCGGCCTGCTGGACCGCTCCCGGGGGTACCAGAGGCGAATTCCTGAACAGCACCGCGGCATCACACGTCGGCGGGTCGGCGCTGGTGAAGTAGTTGGGCCCGACGGGGATCGAGGTCACCGGCCCTGCGGGGGTCTCGGCCCCTGACGGCAACAGCAGACCCGCGGCGTCGGGCGGCGGCGCCACCGTCGTGGTCGTCGTGGTGGGAGATGCGCTTGTCGTCGCGGTGTCGGGCGCGGCCATTGGGGCGCCCGCGGTCAGCTCGCTGCAACCGGTAAGCAGTCCGACGGTCACGGCGACGGCCGACACGAGGCCTGCATGCGGGGTGTGCATACGGTGAAGTTACCCCGCGTCGAGGGGCCATATGGGCATGAAATTGCAGGCAGGGGCGGCGACCGGACCGGTCACCGCCCCTGCGCGCAGGTTGTGATCGCGTCAGCCGACGCGGATCAGCTTCTTGTTGACGAACTCGTCGATGCCGAAACGGCCCAGTTCGCGGCCGAAACCGGACCGCTTGACGCCGCCGAACGGCAGTTCCACACCGTCGGCGCCGACGACGTTGACGAAGACCATGCCAGCCTCAATCTTGTCGGCGACCCGCAGCGCCTGCTCCTGGTCGGCGGTGAACACGTAGGAGCCCAGCCCGAACGGGGTGTCGTTGGCCAGTTCGACGGCCTCGTCCTCGTCGGCCACCTTGTAGACCGTGGCGACGGGTCCGAACAGCTCCTCCTTGTAGGACGGTGACTCGGGCGTGACACCGGTGAGCACGCCGGGCGGGAAGTGCGCGCCCTTGCGCTCGCCGGCCGACACCAGCTTGGCGCCGCTGTCGACGGCCTTCTGCACCTGCTGCTCGAGGCGTTCTGCGGCGGCGACCGACGACAGCGGGGCGAGGCTGCCCGCGGCGCCGAGCACCCTTTCGGTGAACTTCGCCAGGAAGTCGTCGTAGATGTCGGCGGCGACGATGAACCGCTTGGCGGCGTTGCAGGCCTGGCCGGTGTTCTCGAACCGACCGCTGAACGCGGCCTCGACCGTCTCGTCGAGGTTGTCGGTGGACAGCACGATGAACGGATCCGAGCCACCGAGTTCGAGAACGACCTTCTTGAGGTTGCGGCCAGCGATCTCGGCCACCGCCGCACCGGCGCGCTCCGAACCGGTCAGCGACACACCCTGGACGCGGGGATCGGCGATTGCGTCGGCGATCTGCTCGTTGGTCGCGTAGACGTTGACGTAGGCGCCCTTGGGGTAGCCGGCGTCGTCGAAGATCTTCTGCATGGCCGCCGCCGACTCCGGGCACTGCGGCGCGTGCTTGAGCACGATCGTGTTGCCCAGCGTCAGGTTGGGACCGGCGAACCGCGCCACCTGGTAGTACGGGTAGTTCCACGGCATGATGCCCAGCAGCACGCCCACCGGCGTCCGCTTGATCACCGCACTGCCCTCGCCGTCGAGCAGGTCGATCGGCTCGTCGGCCAGGAACTTCTCTGCGTTGTCCGCGTAGTACTCGTAGATGGCGGCGGAGAACTCGACCTCACCCTTGGCGTCGTCGAACGGCTTGCCCATCTCGCGTTCGATGATCTTGGCCAGTTCCTCGGCGCGCTCGGCGTGCAGTTGTCCGACCTTGCGGATGAGCGCGGCGCGGTCGGCGACCGTCGTCGTCTTCGACCACTCCTTGAACGCCTTGGAGGCCGAGGCCAGGGCCTCCTCGATCTGCTGGTCGGTGGCGGTCGGGTATTCCTGAACCGTCTCCCCGGTGGCGGGATCGACTACGGCGTACAGGCTCATAACGCGCTCTCCTTCCGTTCTACGGATCGTTCCGTTCAGGCCAGCCTAGGCTGACGGGTACGTCATGTGCGAGGCGTTGCCGCGACGAAATCCGTCGGTCCTGTGTCACAGGGTCATGCCCGCGGTGGTGCTCAACCCGCCGTCGACGGGAATCACCGCGCCGGTCACGTAGTTCGCGGCGCGCGACGCCAGGTAGATCGCCACGCCGATCATGTCCTCGTCCCTGCCGATGCGCCCGACGGGAGTGGCCGCGGCCAGGCGGTCGCCGACGGCGTCGAGGGTCGCGGCCATCATCTTGGACCGGAACGGGCCGGGGGCGATCGCGTTGACCAGGATGTCGGGGGCCAGCACGTGCGCCATGTGCCGGGTCAGCTGGTGCAGTCCGGCTTTGGACGCCGAGTAGGAGAACGTGGGGGTGCGGGGTACCGCGATCCCGTCGATCGAGCCCACGTTGATCACGCGGGCGGGATCGTCGTCGGTGCGGGCCGCGTCCAGCAGGGGGCGGGCCGCCTGGGTGAGTGCGAAGGGCGCCTTGACGTTGAGCGTCAGCACTTTGTCGAACGCCTCAAGGGGGAAGCTGTCGAAGGGTGCACCCCAGACCGCGCCGGCGTTGTTGACCAGGATGTGCAGTCGGTCCTCACGGGCGGCGACCTCGTCGATCAGCGCCTGACACTGCGCGACGTCGCTGACGTCGGCCGGGATCGCGTGCACCTCGCCGAACTCGGACAACGTCTCACTCGCCGCGGCGCAGGCCTCTGGTTTCCGTGACGCGATGTAGACCTTGGCCCCCGCGCGCAGGTAACCCTGCGCGATCATCAGCCCGATTCCGCTCGTGCCGCCGGTGATCAGGGCGGTCTTGCCGGCGATGGAGAACAGTTCATCAAGCACGTCCCGAAATGTAGACGCGCAGAAAGACCGTGACTAGATGGACTGACTGGTCTATGCTGGGACCGACTTCGGCGAGGGAGTGATCCGTGAGTGATCAGACGTCCGACTGGCAGCCCACCGCGTGCATTCTGTGCGAATGCAACTGCGGCATCATCGTGCAGACGGAAGGGCGCACTCTGGCCAAGATCCGCGGAGACAAGGACCATCCCGGGACGCAGGGTTACACCTGCAACAAAGCCTTGAGGCTGGACCACTATCAGAACAACCGGGCCCGTCTGACGTCCCCGCTGCGCCGTCGCGCCGACGGCAGCTATGAGGAGATCGACTGGGACACCGCGATTTCCGAGATCGCCGAGAAGTTCTCCCAGATCCGCGACACCTACGGCGGCGACAAGGTCTTCTACTACGGCGGTGGTGGTCAGGGCAACCACCTCGGCGGCGCCTACAGTGGCGCGTTCCTCAAGGCGATCGGCGCGCGGTACAGGTCCAACGCCCTGGCGCAGGAGAAGACCGGCGAGGGGTGGGTGGACAGCCTTCTCTACGGCGGGCACACGCGCGGCGAGTTCGAGCACGCCGAGGTCTCGGTGTTCGTCGGCAAGAACCCGTGGATGTCACAGAGCTTTCCCCGCGCGAGGGTCGTCCTCAATGAGATCGCCAAGGATCCCGCGCGGTCGATGATCGTGCTGGATCCGGTGCTGACCGACACCGCGAAGATGGCCGACTTCCACCTGCGGGTCACACCCGGCACCGACGCCTGGTGCCTCGCCGCGATGGCGGCCGTCCTGGTGCAGGAGAACTTGTGCGACGAGGCGTTTCTGGCCGAGCACGTCACCGGTGTCGACGCCGTCAAGGCCGTGCTGCGCGACGTGGACATCACCGTGTACGCCGCACACTGCGGCGTCGACGAGGAACTGCTGCGGGCCGCCGCGCGGCGGATGGCCTCCGCCGACAGCGTCGCGGTGTTCGAAGACCTCGGCGTCCAACAGGCCCCGAACAGCACGCTGTGCTCCTACCTGGACAAGATGCTGTGGATCCTCACCGGCAGTTTCGCCAAACGTGGTGGCCAGCACCTGCATTCATGGATGGCCCCGCTGTTCGCGCCGGGTGGGGTGGGCCGGACACCGGTCACCGGAGCGCCGGTGATCGGCGGTCTGACGCCGAGCAACGTTGTGCCGCAGGAGATTCTGACCGATCACCCGGACCGGTTCCGGGCCATGATCGTCGAGAGCAGCAACCCAGCCCATTCCATCGCCGACTCGGGGCAGGTTGCCGCCGCGCTGCGGGCCCTCGAACTCGTCGTCGTCATCGACGTCGCGATGACCGAGACCGCCCGGCTGGCCCACTATGTGCTTCCGGCCGCGTCCCAGTTCGAGAAGGCCGAGGCGACTTTCTTCAACCTCGAGTTCCCGCACAACACCTTTCAACTGAGGCACCCGATCCTCGAACCCGCCGAGGGCACTCTGCCCGAACCGGAGATCTGGGCGCGCCTGATGCGCGCCCTGGGATACGTCGACGACGCGGACCTCGAACCGCTGCGCCGCGCGGCCCGTGAGGGACTCGACGCCTATGCGGTGGCCTTCCTGACCGCGGTGTCGACCGTGCCCACCCTGGCCAAGGCGTTGCCGTACGTTCTCTACGAGACGCTCGGGCCGACGCTTCCCGACGGCCTGCGGGGCGCCGCGGCGTTGTGGGGACTGGCGCAGAAGGTCGCGATGACCTACCCGGAGGCCATGCGGCGGGCCGGGCACGCCGACGGCAATGCACTCTTCGAGGCGATCCTCACAAAACGGTCCGGCGTGACGTTCACCGTGCACGACTACGCCGACGACTTCGCGCTCATCACGCACGCCGACCACCGGATCGCCTTCGAGATCCCCGAACTGCTCGACGAACTGCGCCGACTGCCGTCCGCGCCGCCGAAGTTGACCACCGACGAATTCCCGATCGTGCTGGCCGCCGGGGAACGACGGGCCTACACCGCCAACGACATCCTGCGGGACCCGAGTTGGCGTAAACGCGACGGGGACGGCGCTCTGCGGATCAGCGTCGAGGACGCCGCGGCGCTGGGCCTGGCCGACGGGGCGCGCGCCCGGGTCACGACGGCAGCGGGCAGCGCCGAGGCCACCGTCGAGGTCAGTGAGGCGATGCTGCCGGGGCACGCCGCGCTGCCCAACGGCTTCGGCCTGGACTACACCGGCGAGGACGGCACCGTCACCGTGCCCGGTGTGGCGCCCAACGCGCTGACGTCGTCCGACTGGCGCGACGCGTTCGCCGGAACGCCGTGGCACAAGCATGTGCCCGCGCGGATTGAAGCGCTCGACCCGGTCGGCGCGCTCAGCTGATCAGCGGATCGCGGTCCCGCGCGCCTCACTTCGGCCCAGCGTCGCGCCCAGCAGGAGCATGAGCACCGCCAGGAGGATGTGCAGCCAGTTGTCGGCCGTGTTCACCGGCACGAAGTTTGCGCTGGACTGTTGGTCGATCACCAGACCGTAGATCCACAGCACGGCGTAGATGATGCCGCTGCCGATCAGGAACCCGCGGGCGCCCGAAAACGTGCGTGACAGCACGAGTCCGGCCACGCCGAACGCCAGGTGCACCAGGTTGTGCAGCACTGACACGTTGAACACCCCCAGAAGCAGAGCGCCCGAGTGGTGCCCGGCGAAGGACAGCTGATCGTAGTTTGTCGTGATACCCGGAATGAAGCCCAGAATTCCCACCAGGAGGAACACCGCGCCCACCGCGAGCGCCGCGACTTGAATCGGTGTTCGGGTGCGCTCGGAGAGTGCGCTGCGCTTCGGTTGTCCTGTCGTCATGTCGTCCTCCCGTGTGACGTGATGTGTTCATCCCAGAACAAGGCGTTTCCCAAAGGAGCGCGGCTAAACCTCACCTCGCGGAGTTTGAATGCGCCGGTACGGGGTAGCACCACTGCGTGACGTCGTTGTGGCTTTCCAATCGACCCGATCCCTTGCGCCCGTATGACGGTTCCGACTGCTCGGCCGACGTGGTCGTCGTCGGTGCCGGTCTGACGGGCCTGGTCACCGCAGCGCTGCTGGCGCGCGCCGGCAAGCAGGTGGTGGTGCTCGAGGCCCGCCACGTGGGTGCCTGCGCCAGTGGCAACACGACGGGCAAAGTGAGTGTCCTGCAGGGCACGACACTGTCCCGGATCGCGAAGCGGCACAGCACTGATGTGCTGCGCGCCTATGTCGCCGGGAACCAGGAGGGCCGGGAGTGGCTGCTGCGCCACTGCGACCAGCACGGCCTGAGCGCACAGCGCGAGGACGCCTACACCTACGCCCAGAGCCCCAGGGGCGTCGATGCGGTCCAGTCCGAGCTCAAGGCCTGCCGCGACGCCGGGTTGGACGCGTACTGGGAGGACGACGCCGACGTTCCGTTCCCGTTCCACGGCGGTGTCCGGTTGCCGGACCAGGCGCAGATCGATCCGGTTCCGGTGCTGCAGAGCCTGGTCGTGGAACTCGAACAGCACGGCGGGCGGGTGCTGCAGGGCGTACGGGCCCGCGCGGTGCGCGGTTCGCATCCGCTGCGGGTGCAGGCCCAGGTGCTGCCCGCCGACGACGGCCCCGAATTCACGGTCACCGCGACTGACTGCATCCTGGCCACGGGTATCCCGATTCTCGATCGCGGGGCGTTCTTCGCCCGTCTTCACCCTCAGCGGTCGTACTGCCTGGCGTTCGATGTGCCCGGACCGCTGACGCGGCCGATGTTCCTGTCGGCGGACTCACCGACCCGGTCGGTCCGCTACGCGTTCGGCGAAACGGGCGAGAAACTGGTCGTCGGCGGGGCCGGACACACCGTGGGTCGCGGCTCGAATGTGCGCGGGGACCTGGAAGAACTCACCGAGTGGACCAAGAAGCACTATCCAGGCGCGGTGCGCACCCATCAGTGGTCGGCGCAGGACTACACGCCCGCCGCGGGCCTGCCGTACGCCGGACCGGTGCTCCCTGGCGCTGAGAACATCTTCGTGGCAACGGGTTTCGCCAAGTGGGGGATGACCAACGGGGTCGCATCGGCGTTGGCGCTCTCGAGCCGGATCCTTGGTGGACGGATGGACTGGGCAAGCGCATTCGGAAGCTGGGGCCCGCACGAGATCTCGGGGCTTCCGACCGCGATGAAGTACAACGCCGAAGTCGGGCTCAACCTCGCCCGAGGATGGATCAGCACCCTGATGCCTCATCCGCCGAGCTCCGATCACGGCGTGGTGTCGGGCCCGCCGTGGAATCCCCGCGCGCGCAGCAGCATCGACGGCGTCGAGTGCTCTCCGTCGGCGGTGTGCCCGCACCTTGGCGGCATCGTGTCGTGGAACGACGCCGACCGCTCGTGGGACTGCCCCCTGCACGGATCGCGGTTCGCGCAGGACGGGACTCTGCTGGAAGGGCCCACGACAAGCGATCTCGCGACGTAATCAGGCGCAGTCAGCGGGGGAGGCGCGGCATCAGCACCGAGAGAGTTCGGCAGAGATCACCCAACGCCGAGGCGGTCCAGCACATCACGTCATAGTGCGCGGCGGTGCCCGACGACTGCACGGGCTTCGCTGCGGGAAGTCCGCCAAAAGCGGGGATGCTGGTCATCTCGACCCCCTTTCCTGTGTCTCGTGCGTACCCCGCGCGCACCAGTCCAAACGCCGGCTTTGTGACAATGGATCGGTGCCCACCGCAGAGTTCAACATCGCGCAGGTCTTCGGAGCTGTCGCTGCCGCCCACCCCGACCGGGACTGCGTGGTCTTCGGCGACGGGCGCCGCACGTTCGCCGCGGTCGACGAGCGCACACACCGCCTCGCCCGTGCA
Source organism: Mycolicibacterium confluentis (assembly GCF_010729895.1). NCBI lineage: Bacteria > Bacillati > Actinomycetota > Actinomycetes > Mycobacteriales > Mycobacteriaceae > Mycobacterium > Mycolicibacterium confluentis. The sequence goes on along the minus strand of NZ_AP022612.1, from coordinate 2,907,389 downwards.
CTGCACGAGTGGGGCCTGGGCGCGCACACCGAGCGCGAGCAGTTGGCTGGGCACCAGTCCGGGCAGAGCCACCTCGCGCTCTACCTGACCAACTGTGGCGAATACCTCGAGGGGATGCTCGGCGCCTATCGCGCCCGCGTCGCACCGTTCAACGTCAACTACCGCTATGTCGCAGACGAACTCACCTACGTGTTGGACAACGCGAACGCCGCGGCGGTGATGTATCACGCGCAGTTCGCACCGACCCTGGCCGCCGCTCTGGACCGACTGCCACCGGTGCGACTCATCCACGTCGACGACGGTTCCGGGGTGGCGCCACTGCCCGGCGCGGTCCGCTACGAGGACCTGCTGGCCTCAGCCTCCTCGGAACCGCTCGATCTCGCCCTGTCGCCGGATGACCTCTACGTCCTCTACACCGGCGGCACGACGGGCATGCCCAAGGGCGTGCTGTGGCGTCAGCACGACATCTACGTCAACGCCATGGGCGGCCGGGCCTTCGGCACGGGTGAGGTGATGCCGAGCCTCGACGGCATCGTCGCGCGTTCGCAGCGCCCGACACCGGGATCGATGGCGTGTGCGCCCCTGATGCACGGCGCGGCGCAGTGGTCGGCCTTCAGCTGCATCCTGGCCGGACGCAGCTTCGTGATGTCCTCCACAACAAGCCATTTCGATGCCGAGGAGGCCTGGGAACTGGCCGCCCGGGAGAAGGTGGGGATGCTGCTGATCGTCGGTGACGCGTTCGCCAAACCCCTGGCCGACGCACTGGAGGCCAACCCCGGTCGCTGGGACCTGTCGGCGCTGGCCACCATCGGCAGCGGCGGGGCGCTGTTCAGCGGCGGTGTCAAACGGCGTCTGCTGGCACAACTGCCGCACCTGAGCATCCTGGACGCCGGCGGTTCGTCGGAGACCGGATCGCAGATGGGCCAGATCACCAAGGCCACGGAAGCCCCCAGAGCGCCTGTGCCGGCCACGGGCATTGGGAGATTCGCGCCCAATCCCGGCGCGGTCGTGGTCAGCGAGGACATGACCCGCATCCTGGTGCCGGGAGACGACGAAACCGGTTGGCTGGCCCAGCAGAACCTGGTCCCGTTGGGTTACCTCGACGACGCGCAGAAGTCGGCACGGACCTTCCCGCTCATCGACGGCATCCGGCATTCGGTGCCCGGTGACCGTGCGCGCTGGCTCGCCGACGGGTCGATCGAACTGCTCGGCCGGGATTCGGTGACCATCAACTCCGGCGGCGAGAAGATCTTCGCCGAAGAGGTCGAGGCCGCCGTCGGGCATCATCCCGCGGTGTACGACGTCGTGGTCGTCGGCAGGCCGAGTGAGCGCTGGGGGAGTGAGGTTGTCGCTCTGGTCCAACCTGCCGAGGGGGTGCGCGCCGACGCCGCGACCGGGAGTGAGATCCTCGCCGAGGCCGCGCGCCACATCGCGCGCTACAAGCTGCCCAAGGACATCCTGTTCTGTCCGAAGGTGATGCGCTCGCCCTCCGGCAAGCCGGACTACCGCTGGGCCAAGAGTCAGGTGGCTGAAGGGGTCTGAGGCCGCCGCAGCGCGTGGGTGTCGCAGACGAATCCAGGCCTGTGCCGGGCCGTCGGATGGTCTAATCCTGGGCGTGCAACCAGGAATTCGCCGCGGCCTGCTCACCCGGGACGCCATGGGGCTCACGGCCACCGAGGCGTTCGTGCTCATCTCAGTCGCCACCATCCTGCTCACCCGGGCCTATCTCGAGCTGACCGGCTACCCGCAGATCGGCGGCGGCACACTGCATATCGCGCACGCGCTGTGGGGCGGTGCGCTGATGATGATCGCGTTGGTGCTGGGCTGGATGACGTTGGGCCGCGGGCCGCGCATCCTCGGGGTGGTTCTGGGCGGCGTCGGCTTCGGCCTGTTCCTCGACGAGGTCGGCAAGTTCGTCACCAAGGACAACGACTACTTCTACGGCCCGTCCGCCGAGATTATGTACATCCTGGTGGTGGCGATCCTGCTCGGCGCCCGCGTGATCCGCGACGTCAAGCCGCTCTCGGCCCGCGAATGCCTGGCGTCGGCCGCCCTGCTGGCCGCCGACGGCGTCGCTCGCGGCCTGTCCGATCACCACCGCGAGATCGGCCTGCGCCTGGTGGACGAGGCGGAGAACGGTGGTGCCGATCAGGCCGACGCCGATCGCGTGCGCGCGCTGCTCCTGGGCGCCGAAGGCGCGTCGGATCGGCTGTACCGACTGCAGCGCTGGGCCCCCACCCTGATCCCGGGCTTCTTCCGCAGCCCGCGCTGGATCCCGATCGTCGGGTGGCTGCTGGTGATCAGCGCGGTGGCCGGGGTGCTGTTCGGGACGCTGGGCATCGCCCTCGGCGGCTACCTCTACGAGCACGAGGATGTCCGGCTCGAATTGGACGGTCCCACACCGGCGTCGGTGATCCTGCTGATCGCCGCGACGCTGACCGCGGCCCTGGCCGTGCCCGCGATGATCGGACGCCGGCGCCACCCGCAGGCCGTGTGGCCCATGCGCTGGCTGCGCAACGCCGCACTGGTCTCGACGTTTCTCAACGCGCTGGTGGACTTCGCGACGGAGGGGTTCGGTGCGCTGTCCGGCATGGCGATCGGACTGTTCACCCTTGCAGTGTTGACGTATCAACTCGACATAGCCGCGAGCCGCGAGGTCAGCGAAGGCGCGTCGACGGAACCTCGTCATCACCCTCGAGGAACTCCCGGAGCGCGACAAACCCCTCATGCCGCCATGCCGTGAGGGCCCACACCAGCGCGATGACGGGCAACGGGCCGAATGCGGCCCACCACCGGGCGTTCGGCGGCAGCAGATCGGCGATCACCTCGCTGCGCGGCGTGCCGTCGACCAGTGCGGGCAGCCACTCGTTGAGCAGGATCGTCAGCATCCGGGTGGTCTCGAACGGGCCGATCATGGTGGCCGTCGACCAGGACAGGCACGCGATCACCAGCGCCCACGGCCAGGCCAGCATGAGCGACTGATCGTCGACGATGTCGGCCGAGGACCGGATCGACTCGGCGATGAACGCGAACCCCAGCACCGCCAGCAGCACGCCCACCTGGGCCGCCAGCAGGTCGTCGATCACGGAATTCGCCTGCTCGTCCCCGCGGCGTGTCGGTAACCCGATGGCCAGCGAGATCAGGCCCGCCACCAGCGCCAACAGCGTCAGATGCGACGAAGAGTCGCTGACCCGCCGAAAGGACTCGGTGAGAATCCGCACCACCAACTGAGAGGACGCCCCGGGCCGGGTGCGGTACAGGATCATCACCACAAGCCCCGACAGCACGATCGACATCAGCCACGCGACCACCGCGGTGCAGATGATCACCAGCGCCAGCGAGCCGATCAGCGGCACCAGCAGGGCGTCCTCGTCGTCGCTGCTGCGCACCACGAGCAGTGGCACCACGCCGATCGCCAGGACACCCAGCGCGCGCACCATCAGGGGGAACGTGAAGAGGGTCAGGTCGGCCGCGTCGAGGTCGGGATCGCGGCGCCGGATCGCGGCGAGTTCGGCGCTGAGCACCGAACGCGCGTTACGCAGCGACGGCTTCCCCGGCACAGCGCGAATCTAGACCGTCCGCAGGTATCGCCGGGTCACGACACGCTGGACGAGCGAAGCCGCCGGTGCGCCGAGTCGGCTCCACCACGTGGCGTGCCGGGAGAAGGCGATCACCTCCGAGTACACCGCGTCGTCGGCGGGGTCGTAGCGCACCGCGAACCGCTCCTCACCGGATTCGGCGTGGCCGGGCAGCGTGCCGTAGGCGAACCCTCGGCAGTTCGCGTCGTCGACGACGTAGACCACACGGCACGGCGCCCAGATCGGCCCGAGGCGCCCGAGCACGTCGGTGCCCACGGCCGCGACCTCGGTGCCGGCCACCACCCGCACACCAGCGCCGCGCAACATGCCGTAGCGCATGACCCGCTCGGCCGCCTCGGTGAACCGATCCCGGCCGCGGCCGATCCGCGCGGAACAGCGCACGTGGTGATACCCCGCGGGCAGCGTCGCGTCGTCGCCGGTGGCTCCCACCTCGGCATAGGTCAGGGGCAGGTCGGCGAGGTCCGCGAGTCTCACGGAGCCAGCCTCGCACGCCCTCCGGTGGGCGTGGCGGCATCGACAGGCAATACGGTGTGGGAATGGTCCATGAGCAGCACTCCGGCGGCGGATTCAACATCCCCGAGCCCACCACCAGGGGCGGCCCCGACTTCGGCCGGTTCGTTGCGGGAATCCGTGAGTTGCAGAACCGGGCCCGCACGATCGACGCGCCCGACGGGGTGGTCAGTGAGGCCGCCGAACTGCTGGACAAGCTCAACGCCCTGCTCGACCCGTACGACGGGGACGAGTGGACGACGCCGTCGGGCCGTCGTTTCGACCTTCCGCAACGCGGCGGCATCCTCGGCGTCCCGACCGACCTGGCCCGCACCGAGGACGGCCGCGTCGGCGGCACGGTCCGGTTCGGCCGGTTCTACCTGGGCCGCAACGGTGCGGTGCACGGCGGAGCGCTGGGCCTGCTGTTCGACTCGGTGATGGGATTCACGGCCGCGGTGCTCACCGGGCGCATGCATCAGCGCACGGCCTACCTGCACGTCGACTACCGCAAGATCGTCCCGGTCGACAGGACGCTGCGGGTCGACGCCGGGATCAGCAGCGAAGAGGGGCGCAAGATCTTCGTCGAGGCCCGCCTCTACGACGACGAGGACGGCGGTGCGCTGTTGACCGAGGCCAACGCCCTGTTCGTCAAGCTCAAACCGGGACAGCCGTGAAACCCGACGTACGCCGGTGGGCCCGCTGGCGCGACCGCCTCCGGGAGCGTCGCGTGGCCAACCAGGCGTACCGGATCGTTGTCGGAGCGGTCGGTCTTCTGGTGCTGGGCATCGGCATCCTGGCGATCCCGTACCCCGGCCCCGGGTGGGCCATCGTGTTCGTCGGCCTGGGCATCCTGGCCACGGAGTTCGACTGGGCACGCCGACTGCTGGCCTGGGTCCGTGAGCGCTACAGCCGGTTCATGGCCTGGTTCTGGCTTCAGGGCTGGTGGGTCAAGGCGTTGGGCGTGCTGTTCACGGCGGCTGTGGTGATGGCGACCATGTGGGTGCTGGGTGCCGTCAGTTGGGCGGCTGGGCTGGTGGGAATCGACTGGCCGTGGCTGAAGAGCCCACTCGGCCTCGGGTCGTGAGTACTAACCCGTTATCCGCCCCCGATAGCATGGTTCGCGGTCTGACACACCGGCACCTGACCTGTGCCCACGACAACTGGAGAAGAGACCGATGAGCGCCCCCGTAACCCCCGCAGCAGCAGCCCCTATCCGGGTTCCTGCCGGGACCACCGCGGGCGCCGCGGTGCGCGAGGCGGGACTGCCGGGCCGCGGCGAACCCGACGCGATCGTCGTGGTGGCCGACGCCGACGGCAAACTGCGCGACCTCAGCTGGGCGCCGGACACCGACGTCGAGGTGAGGCCCGTGGCCGCCGACACCGAGGCCGGACGCAGCGTCATCCGCCACTCGGCGGCCCACGTGCTGGCCCAGGCCGTGCAGGAACTGTTCCCCGACGCCAAGCTGGGCATCGGCCCGCCGATCACCGACGGGTTCTACTACGACTTCGACGTCGCCGAGCCGTTCACGCCCGAGGATCTCGCCAAGCTCGAGAAGCGGATGAACAAGATCGTCAAGGACGGTCAGCTGTTCGACCGCCGGGTCTACGAGTCCAAGGATGCCGCCCGCGCCGAACTGGCCGGTGAGCCCTACAAGCTCGAACTCGTCGACGACAAGTCCGGCGACCCCGATGTGATGGAGGTCGGCGGCGACGAGCTGACCGCCTACGACAACCTCAATCCCCGGACCCGCGAACGGATCTGGGGTGACCTGTGCCGCGGCCCGCACATCCCCACGACCCGCTACATCCCGGCGTTCAAGCTGACCCGCAGTTCGGCGGCCTACTGGCGCGGCGACCAGCGCAACGCCAGCCTGCAGCGCATCTACGGCACCGCCTGGGAGTCGCAGGAGGCTCTCGACCGCCACCTCGAACTGATCGAGGAGGCGCAGCGTCGCGACCACCGCAAGCTCGGTGTGGAACTCGACCTGTTCAGCTTCCCCGACGAGTTGGGCTCCGGCCTGCCGGTGTTCCACCCCAAGGGCGGCGTCATCCGCCGTGAACTCGAGGACTACTCGCGGCGCAAGCACGCCGAGGCCGGCTACGAGTTCGTCAACACCCCGCACATCACCAAGGAGCAGCTCTACGTCACGTCCGGGCACCTCGAGTGGTACGCCGACGGCATGTACCCGGCAATGCACATCGACGCCGAGTACAACGACGACGGCACGCTGCGCAAACCCGGGCAGAACTACTACCTCAAGCCCATGAACTGCCCCATGCACCACCTGATCTACCGGTCGCGTGGGCGGTCCTACCGCGAGCTGCCGCTTCGGTTGTTCGAGTTCGGTTCGGTGTACCGGTACGAGAAGTCCGGCGTCGTGCATGGCCTGACCCGCGTGCGCGGCATGACTCAGGACGACGCGCACATCTACACCACGCGTGAGCAGATGCGCGACGAGTTGGCGTCACTGCTGCAGTTCGTGCTGGACCTGCTGTCGGACTACGGCCTCGACGACTTCTACCTCGAACTGTCCACCAAGGATCCCGACAAGTACGTCGGCTCCGACGAGGTGTGGGAGGAGGCCACTGAGACGCTGCGCGAGGTGGCCGAGTCCTCGGGGCTGGACCTGGTGCCCGATCCCGGTGGTGCGGCGTTCTACGGCCCCAAGATCTCGGTGCAGGTCAAGGACGCACTGGGCCGCAACTGGCAGATGTCGACCATCCAGTTGGACTTCAACATGCCCGATCGGTTCGAGTTGGAGTACACCGCGGCCGACGGCACTCGCAAGCGCCCCGTGCTGATCCACCGCGCGCTGTTCGGTTCCATCGAGCGGTTCTTCGGCGTGCTCACCGAGCATTACGCGGGTGCGTTCCCGACCTGGCTGGCACCTGTGCAGGCGGTCGGCATCCCCGTGGCCGACGCGCACGTGGACTACCTCCAAGACGTTGCGGCGCAACTGCGTTCGCAGGGACTGCGGGCTGAGGTCGACTCCAGTGATGACCGGATGGCCAAGAAGATCGTCAACCAGACGAACATGAAGGTGCCGTTCATGCTGCTGGCGGGTGACCGCGACGTCGAGGCCTCGGCCGTGTCGTTCCGGTTCGCCGACCGCACCCAGATCAACGGTGTGCCGCGCGACGTCGCAGTCGCCGTCATCGCTAAGTGGGTGGCCGAACGCCGCAACGAGGTTCCCACCGCTGATCTGGTCAGCGTGCTGATCGAGGAGGGTGCCGCGACGTGACCGAGGAGCGCGGGGAACTCGTCGATACCGGCGTCGGTGTGCCCGACCATCTTCAGCGGCTCTGGACGCCGTACCGGATGAATTACATCGTCGGCGCGGTCGACGCCCGCAACTCACAGGGTTCGGCGGGTTCCAAGCAGCCGTTCACCGACATCCCGCAGATGTCGGACGAGGACGGTCTGGTGGTGGCGCGCGGTGAACTCGTCTACGCGGTGCTCAACCTCTACCCGTACAACCCGGGCCACCTGATGGTGGTGCCCTACCGCCGGGTCGCCGAACTCGAGGACCTCAGCGGCGACGAGAGCGCCGAACTGATGGTGTTCACGCAGAAGGCGATTCGCGTCATGAAGGGCGTCTCCAACCCGGACGGTTTCAACGTGGGCCTCAACCTGGGCAAGTCCGCGGGCGGCTCACTGGCCGAGCATCTGCACATGCACATCGTGCCGAGGTGGGCCGGGGACGCCAACTTCATCACCGTCATCGGTGACGCCAAGGTGATCCCGCAGCTTCTGCGCGACACCCGCTCCCTGCTCGCCGAGGAATGGTCGCGCCAGTCGTGAGTGACTTCTACCTGATGACTCGGGCGGCCTATGCCAAGCTCAGCAGGCCGGTCGCCAAGGTTGCGCTCAAGGCGGGCCTGACGCCCGACAGCATCACGATCGTCGGCACCGCGGGCACCGTCATCGCGGCCCTGACGCTGTTTCCCATCGGCCAGCTGTGGTGGGGCGCGGTCGCGGTGGCGTTCTTCGTCCTGGCCGACATGCTCGACGGTGCGATGGCGCGGGAACGCGGATACGGAACGCGCTTCGGGGCCGTGCTCGACGCGACGTGCGACCGGATCGCCGACGGTGCGGTGTTCTGCGGACTGCTGTGGTGGGCGACGTTTGGCCTGCACAGCACGCCGCTGGCGGTCGCGACCATGATCTGCCTGGTGACCTCCCAGGTCATCTCGTATGTGAAGGCCCGCGCCGAGGCCAGCGGACTGCGCGGCGACGGCGGCCTGATCGAACGGCCCGAACGCCTGATCATCGTGTTGACCGGCGCCGGCCTCTCGGGCCTGCCGTTCTACACCATGCCGTGGCTCCTCGACGTCGCGATGTGGGTGTTGGCGCTGGCGAGCCTGGTCACGCTGGCACAGCGCGTGCACACCGTGAGGTGCTCGATCGGCGCCATGGATCCGTTGCCCGCCGACGGCACGCCGACCTCCGGCGACACTCCCGACGAGTCAGAGTCAGGCGGCCACTGATGTCCACCCCCACCTCGGGTCTGCCGGGCGCGCCCAAGTTGCCCAGCTTCACCAACGGGCTCACCGGCCAACTGTCCGACTGGGGCTACGCCGCGGGCTGGCGCCTGGTGCGGGCGATGCCGGAGTTCGCGGCCCGCAACACCTTCGAGGCCGGCGCGCGGTACGCCTCGCGCGGCGGGGGGCCCGCGCAGCTGCGGAAGAACCTGGCCCGCGTGCTCGGCGTGCCGCCGGACGAGGTGCCGGGATCGCTGATCCGTGCTTCGCTCGCCTCCTACGCTCGGTACTGGCGGGAGGCGTTCCGATTGCCCTCGATGGATCTCGCGGCGGTGGCCGAGCGCCTCGACCAGGTGTTCATCGGCGCCGACGTGCTGCGCGGCGCGCATGAAGCGGGTCGCGCCGGCGTGATCGCGCTGCCGCACAGCGGCAACTGGGATATGGCCGGCGTGTGGCTCGCCCAGGAATTCGGCACGTTCGCCACGGTGGCCGAACGGCTCAAGCCGGAGTCGTTGTACAACCGATTCGTCGAGTACCGCGAAAGCCTGGGCTTCGAGGTGTTCCCGCTCTCCGGTGGTGAGCGGCCGCCCTTCGAGGTGCTCTGTGAGCGCCTGCGCGAGAACACGTTCGTGTGCCTGATGGCCGACCGTGACCTGACCCGGTCGGGTGTGGAGGTCGACTTCTTCGGGGAGGCCACGCGGTTGCCGGGTGGCCCGGCGCGGCTGGCGCTCGAGACCGGGGCCCCGTTGATCCCCGCGCACATCCACTACCGCGGCGAGGACTGCGTGGTGCACGTCTTCGAACCGCTGGACACCAGTTCGGGTGACGTCACGACGATCACCCAGGCGCTCGCCGACACTTTCGCGCATGCGATCGCCGAGCACCCCGAAGACTGGCACATGCTGCAGCCTCAGTGGCTGGCGGATCTGTCCGAAGAACGGCGCAGGCGGTTGGACCGGGCTCAGGAGACCTGATGCGCATCGGCATGGTCTGTCCATACTCGTTCGACGTGCCGGGCGGTGTGCAGGCCCACGTGCTGCAGTTGGCCGAGGTGCTGCGCGCCGACGGCCATGAGGTCAGTGTGCTGGCGCCGGCGTCGCCGGATGCGAAGCTTCCGGACTGGGTGGTGTCCGGCGGTAAGGCCGTGCCGATCCCGTACAACGGTTCGGTGGCACGGCTGAGGTTCGGTCCGGCGACGCATCGCAAGGTCAAGAAGTGGCTCATCGAGGGCGATTTCGACGTTCTGCACCTGCATGAGCCGAACGCCCCGAGCCTGTCGATGCTGGCGCTGCAGGCCGCGGAGGGTCCGATCGTCGCAACGTTCCACACGTCGACCACGAAATCCCTGACGCTGTCGGTGTTTCAGGGCATTCTGCGGCCGTACCACGAGAAGATCGTCGGCCGCATCGCCGTGTCGGACCTCGCGCGACGCTGGCAGATGGAGGCGTTGGGCTCCGACGCGGTCGAGATCCCCAACGGCGTCGACGTCGCCGCATTCGCCGAGGCCGCGCCGCTGCCGGGCTACCCGCGGCAGGGGAGAACCGTGCTGTTCCTGGGGCGATACGACGAACCGCGCAAGGGCATGGCCGTGCTCCTGGGTGCGCTGCCCACCCTGGTGGAGAGTTTCCCGGATGTCGAGATCCTGATCGTGGGCCGCGGCGACGAGGACGAACTGCGCTCGGAGGCAGGCGATCTGGCTTCGCATCTGCGTTTCCTCGGCCAGGTCGACGACGCCGAGAAGGCCTCCGCGATGCGCAGCGCCGACGTGTACTGCGCACCGCACACGGGAGGGGAGAGCTTCGGCATCGTGCTCGTCGAGGCGATGGCCGCGGGCACCCCAGTCGTGGCAAGCGAACTCGACGCGTTCCGGCGCGTGCTGCTCGACGGCGAAGCCGGCCGCCTGGTCACCGTCGACAACGCCGCGGCCATGGCCGCGGCGTTGACCGCGGTGCTGTCCGACGACGCCGAGCGCGCGCGGTTGAGCGCGGCGGGCACCGAGGCGGTGCAGCGCTATGACTGGTCGGTGGTGTCCCGCCAGATCCTGCGGGTCTACGAGACCGTCGCGGGTGCGGGTGCCAAGGTCAAGGTGGCCGGCTGATGACGATTGCGCTGATCGTCCTCGGCGTCCTGGTGCTCGTGGCCCTCGCCCTGGTCGGGCTGTGGGCCTATCAGACCGCGAACCGACTGGACCGCCTGCACGTCCGCTATGACCTGTCCTGGCAGGCGCTGGACGCGGCCCTGGCGCGGCGGGCCGTCGTGGCCCGCGCGGTGTCCGCGGCGGCCTACTCAGCGCCGGGCGCCGAACCCGAGGGCCGGCGCCTGACCCGGCTTGCCGATGCCGCCGAACGCGCGCCCCGCCCTCTGCGCGAGACCGCGGAGAACGAACTGTCGGCGAGCCTGGCCATGGTCGACACGTCCCGACTGCCGATCGCGCTGGTGGCCGAACTGGCCGACGCCGAGGCACGGGTGCTGCTCGCGCGGCGGTTCCACAACGACGCCGTCCGGGACACCCTCGCGCTGCGGCAGCGGCCCGCGGTGCGCGTGCTGAGACTGGGCGGCCGGGCCGCGCTGCCGGTGTACTTCGAGATCGCCGAACGGGCGACCGAACAGGACCAGGGGGAGAACACCACACGCACGTCGGCGCGCGTGGTCCTGCTCGACGAGACGGGTGCGGTGCTGTTGTTCTGCGGCTCCGACCCGACGATCACCGACGGCACCGCCAAGCGGTTCTGGTTCACCGTGGGCGGGCAGGCGCTGCCCGGTGAGCGCTTGGCCCAGGCCGCGGCCCGCGAACTGGCCGAGGAGACGGGGCTGCAGGTCATCGGTGCCGACCTGATCGGACCGATCTGGCGACGCGACGCGATCGTCGACTTCAACGGTTCGGTGGTGCGCAGTCAGGAGTACTTCTTCGTGCACCGGACCCGGCGCTTCGAGCCGTCGGAGGAGGGCCGCACCGAGTTGGAGCACCGCTACATCCATGGCCACCGCTGGTGCGATTCTGACGACATCACGGCACTGGCCGCGGCCGGGGAGACCGTCTACCCCAAGCAGTTGGGCGAGCTTCTGGCCAGCGCGAATGACGTGGAACGTCACGGTGAGCCGGTCGCCGACCCCGACGATCTGGGCCTGCGCGCCATCCACTGATCATCGCGGTCAAATCCGATTTGCTGCGCCGCTTAGACTGGGCGAGGGATCGACTAAGGAGAGATAGCCAGTGGACAGCTCGGCTCACAACAATGGGTCGGCTAGCGGCCAGACCGGTACTGCGCGTGTGAAGCGCGGTATGGCGGAGATGCTCAAGGGTGGCGTCATCATGGACGTCGTCACGCCGGAGCAGGCCCGGATCGCCGAAGGTGCCGGAGCAGTGGCCGTCATGGCCCTGGAGCGAGTGCCCGCCGACATCCGCGCCCAGGGCGGGGTGTCGCGGATGAGCGACCCCGACATGATCGAGGGAATCATCTCCGCGGTGACCATCCCGGTGATGGCCAAGGTCCGCATCGGACACTTCGTCGAGGCGCAGATCCTGCAGAGCCTTGGCGTGGACTACATCGACGAGTCCGAGGTGCTCACCCCCGCCGACTACACCCACCACATCGACAAGTGGCGCTTCACCGTGCCGTTCGTGTGCGGTGCGACCAATCTCGGTGAGGCGCTTCGCCGGATCACCGAGGGCGCGGCGATGATCCGCTCCAAGGGCGAGGCCGGCACCGGTGATGTGTCCAACGCGACCACCCACATGCGCCAGATCGGCGGCGAGATCCGCCGGCTGACGTCGCTGTCCGAGGATGAGCTGTTCGTGGCGGCCAAGGAACTGCAGGCCCCCTACGAGCTGGTCGCCGAGGTGGCCCGCGCCGGGAAGCTGCCGGTGACGCTGTTCACCGCGGGCGGCATCGCGACGCCTGCCGATGCGGCGATGATGATGCAGCTCGGTGCCGAGGGCGTGTTCGTCGGCTCGGGCATCTTCAAGTCCGGCGATCCGGCGGCCCGTGCGGCGGCGATCGTCAAGGCCACCACCTTCTACGACGACCCGGATGTGCTGGCCAAGGTCTCCCGTGGACTCGGTGAGGCGATGGTCGGCATCAACGTGGAGGACATCGCGCAGCCGCACCGCCTCGCCGAACGCGGCTGGTAACGCCGGCGGATGGCGATCGAGGAGATCCTCGACCTCGAACAACTTGAGGTCGACATCTATCGAGGAGGCGTGTTCAGCCCCGAATCCGGCTTCCTGCAGCGGACTTTCGGTGGTCACGTCGCCGGCCAGTCGCTGGTGTCGGCCGTGCGCACGGTGGACCCGAGTTTCCAGGTCCACTCGCTGCACGGCTACTTCCTGCGACCCGGCGACGCCCGGTCACCCTCGGTGTACCTGGTCGAGCGGATCCGCGACGGCGGGTCGTTCTGCACCCGCCGGGTCAGCGCCATCCAGCACGGCCAGACGATCTTCTCGATGTCGGCGTCCTTCCAGACCGATCAGAGCGGAATCGAGCATCAGGACGCGATGCCGGCCGCACCGGGACCCGACGACTCGCAGGGCTTCCGGTCCGGCGGGGCGTTCGACGACGCCGGCTTCGCGCAGTTCGACGAATGGGACGTGCGGATCGTCCCGCGCGATCGCCTCGGGGTGCGCGAGGGCGAGGCGTCGCAGCAGCAGGTGTGGTTCCGGCATCGTGACCCGCTGCCGGACGACCCGGTCCTGCACATCTGCGCCCTGGCCTACATGAGCGATCTGACCCTGTTGGGTTCCGCAAACGTCAACCACCCCGCGGAGCGCGGACACCTGATGGTGGCCTCGCTGGATCACGCGATGTGGTTCATGCGCCCGTTCCGGGCCGACGAATGGCTGCTGTACGACCAGACGTCGCCGTCGGCGTGCGGGGGGCGCGCGCTGACGCAGGGCAAGATCTTCAACCAGTACGGCGAGATGGTCGCGGCGGTCATGCAGGAGGGCCTGACCCGGTACCAGCGCGGCTTCACTCCGGGCCAATGAGCGCGCCCCTCGTTGGGGTGTTGGCCCTCCAGGGCGACACCCGAGAACACCTGGCGGCGCTGCGTGAGGCGGGCGCCGAGGCAGTCACCGTGCGTCGCCGCAGCGAGTTGGACGCCGTCGACGCCCTGGTGATCCCCGGTGGCGAGTCGACCGCGATGAGTCATCTGCTGCGTGAGTTCGAGATGCTCGAACCGCTGCGGGCCCGATTGGCCGCAGGGATGCCGGCCTACGGTTCGTGTGCCGGGATGATCCTGCTCGCGTCGGAGATCAACGACGCCGGAACCCCGGGGCGCGAGGCACTGCCGCTCGGTGGAATCGATATGACGGTGCGGCGCAATGCGTTCGGCCGTCAGGTCGACTCATTCGAAGGTGATCTCGACTTCGTCGGCCTCGACGATCCGGTGCACGCGGTGTTCATCCGGGCACCGTGGGTCGAGCGCGTGGGCTCCGAAGTCGAGGTGCTCGCCCGCGCGGCCGACCACATCGTCGCGGTGCGTCAGGGTGCGGTACTCGCGACGTCCTTCCACCCCGAGATGACCGGCGACCGCCGAGTGCACGCCATGTTCGTCCGACTTGTGGAGTCTCACCTGCGCTGAGCGCCGTCAAACTCCGCAAGTCGGCGCGGTTCGATGGAGCCGTAAACGTCCACGTAGACTCGTCCGGCAGACTTCGCCGTCGACGAAAGAGGACTTGCACCATGAGCGGCCATTCCAAGTGGGCGACCACCAAGCACAAGAAGGCCGTGGTCGACGCCAAGCGCGGCAAGATGTTCGCCAAGCTGATCAAGAACATCGAGGTCGCGGCCCGTGTGGGCGGCGGTGACCCGGCCGGCAACCCGACGCTGTACGACGCCATCCAGAAGGCCAAGAAGTCGTCGGTGCCCAACGACAACATTGAACGGGCCCGGAAGCGTGGCGGCGGCGAGGAGGCCGGCGGCGCGGACTGGCAGAACATCACCTATGAGGGCTATGGCCCCAACGGTGTCGCCGTGCTGATCGAGTGCCTGACCGACAACCGCAACCGGGCCGCCGGTGAGGTGCGCGTCGCGATGACCCGCAACGGCGGCAACATGGCCGATCCCGGCTCGGTGTCCTACCTGTTCTCCCGCAAGGGCGTGGTTACGCTGGAGAAGAACGGCCTGTCGGAGGACGATGTGCTCGCGGCCGTACTCGAGGCCGGCGCGGAGGAGATCAACGACCTCGGCGACAGCTTCGAGATCATCTCCGAGCCCACCGACCTGGTCGCGGTGCGCACCGCGCTGCAGGAGGCCGGCATCGACTACGACTCGGCCGACGCCAGCTTCCAGCCGTCGGTGACGGTGCCCGTTGACCTCGAGGGCGCCCGCAAGGTGCTCAAGCTGGTCGACGCCCTCGAGGACAGCGACGACGTGCAGGACGTCTACACCAACATCGACATCCCGGACGACGTCGCCGCCCAACTCGAAGAGGACTGAGCTCAACTCACCGAGCGGGTGCGACCCTGCCAGTGGGGTTCGCGCAGGTCCTTCTTGAGGACCTTGCCGCTCGGGTTGCGCGGCAGTTCGTCGACGAAGTCCACTGAGCGTGGGCACTTGAAGCGGGCGATCCGGGCGCGGCAGAACTCGATGAGTTCGGCTGCGTCCGTGGTCCTTCCGTCCCGCAGGACGACGACGGCCCTGACCGCCTCGCCCCACCGTTCATCCGGCACCCCGATGACCGCGGCGTCGGCGACGGCGGGATGCTCGAACAGTGCGTTCTCGACCTCGCGGGGATAGATGTTCTCTCCGCCGGAGATGATCATGTCCTTGACCCGGTCCTGGATGTAGATGTAACCCTCGTCGTCCATGCACCCGGCGTCACCGGTGTGCATCCACCCGTCGGCCAACGCCTGCTCGGTGGCCTCGGGCATCCGCCAGTACCCGCGCATCAGTTGCGGACCGCGGGCCAGCACTTCGCCGATCTCACCGACACCGACGTCGGCTCCGCTGGCGTCGGCGATGCGGATCTCCGTGCCCGCCAATGGTCGTCCCGCGGACAGCAGAAGCTCGGGCGCACCGGCCAGCGCGCGGACATGGTCCGCCCGCGTGAGGGCGGTGACGACGGCCGTCGTCTCGGTCATGCCGTAACCCTGCGCGAAACTGCACCCGAACACGTCGACTGCGCGCCGCAGCGTCTCGACGGCGACGGGCGAGGCGCCGTAACCGACGTACCCGAGATCCGGGTACGTCAGGTCGGCGACGTCGGGCGCACCGACCAGACAGGCCTGCAGCATCGCGGGCACCAGAACGGTTGCCGTGATGCGCTTCTCGGCCAGGGCATGCACCACGGCATTCGGTTAGAAATCCTCCATGAGCACCACGCTGGCGCCGACTCGGGTCGCGCAGAACAGGTTGATGCAGGCGGCCGCGTGATACATCGGGGGGCTCAGGAGGAACCGATCGTTGCGGGTGAGCCGCAGCACCTCGTTGACCTGTTCGATGTTGGCGCAGACCGCCGAATGCGTCAGGACCGCGCCTTTGGGCCGGCCCGTCGTCCCGCTGGTGTACATCTGATAGAGGTCGTCGGCGGGGTGCGCGACGTGGCTCGGCGCCGTGGCGTCCGCCTCCCGGACCCAGTCGCCGTAGCCGGTCCAGCCGTGGGGGACCGCCGCGTCGAGCGCGACCCAGGTCGCAATGCCGCTCAACTCCTCGCGCAGTGGCGCTGACCAGGTTCGACGCCGCTGCGCACCATGGCGTTGGCCAGCCGGTTCACCTCACGCGCAGCGTCGTTCCAGGTGAGCTCGCGCCCCTCGAACTCCAGATAGGGCGCGTCGGGCTGCTCGCGGGCGAAGTAGTCGAAGAAATCGTGCAGTCGCATCGTGGGCCCCGCCCTGCCGGCTGTTTTCGACAGTCTGGCACCACGGCGTCGGGCGGCGAGTGGAATCACACGATCGAATCGGCCGAGGCCAGCTCCCGCGCTTTCGAGTTCAGTCGATAGTGCAGCGGTGCCATCCCCACCTCGCGTTTGAACGCGTTGGAGAATGCGCTTTCAGACGCGTAGCCGAGCTCATAGGCCAGGGCGCCGACGCTCGCGTCGCCGTCGCGCAGGGCACGTTGCGCGAGCAGCATCCGCCACGTGCTCAGGTACGTCATCGGCGGGACGCCGGCTGACTCGCGGAACCGCTCGGCGAACGAGGTCCGAGACATCGCCGCGAGCCGCGCCAGTTCGGCCAACTGCCAAGGCTTTCCGGGGTGGGCGTGCATGGCGGCCGCCGCGGGGCGCAGACGTTCGTCGGTGAGCACCCGCAGCAGGCTCGGCGGCACCGACCCGGTCCGGTCGAGGTGAGTCCGCAGTACCGCCAGCACGAGCAGTTGGGTCAGTTGGCCGACGGCGAAATCCCTTCCGACGCGGTGGCCGGTGATCTCGTCGTAGACCCGCGCGGCAAGGTCGTGGAGGTGTGAAGCCTCGGCCGCGGAGGCCCGCACGTGCAGCATCGGTGGCAGGGCGGTGCGCAACAACTGCCGACCCACGTCGTTGACGCCGACATGACCGCCCAGGAGCACGTCCTGTTCGCCGTTGCCGACCCGCACGAATGACTCGGTTGCGCTCAATTCGAACCTGATCGGAACGGCATCGCCGGGTGCATTCGACAGGGTCACCTCGCGGCGATGGTTGAGGATGACGACGTCGCCAGCGCCCACCTGCACAGGGGCCACGCCGTCGGTCTGCACGCGGAGTCCGCCGCGCACGACCGCGATGAACTTCAGTGGTTCGGTGATCTCGGTGCTGGTGGTCCACGCGCCCCCGGCCGCCACGGCACCGGAGATCACGCCGCGTGCCTCGACGAGACGCAGCACCTCCGAGAGGGGGTCGGACGCCGGTTCCGGACGATCACGCATGTCTTGCGGACTCATGACGATGGGAAGTCCCTCGGCGCGGACGTTATTCCTGGCATGACGAACACACAGCACCCTCTCGGTTCAGGATTCACTGCAGCATCAACAGCCACGGACGTTCTCACAGGCATCGACCTCACCGGACGGCAGGTCGTCGTCACCGCCGGGCACGTCGGACTCGGGTTGGAGACCACTCGAGCGCTGGCGCGCGCGGGCGCCTCGGTGGTGGTGGGGGCACGCTCACCCGAACGCGCCGCGGCCGCCGTGGCGGGCCTGCCGGGGGTCGAGGTCCGACCCCTGGACCTGATGGATCCGGCGTCGGTCGACGCCTTCGCCGCCGGCTACCGCGACTCCGGGCGGCCCCTGCACATCCTGGTCAACAACGCCGGAATCATGGGAGGTCCGCTGGTACGCGATGCCCGCGGCTACGAGGCGCAGTTCGCGACCAACCATCTCGGCCATTTCCAGCTGACAGGCGCGCTGCTGCCGGCGCTGCGTGCGGCGTCGGGCGCGCGAGTCGTCGAAGTCTCGTCCTGGGGGCACCATCTGTCCGACATTCGTTGGGACGATCCTCATTTCGACGACGAAGACACCTATGACGGCATGGTGGCGTACGGACAGTCGAAGACGGCCAATGTGCTGTTCGCCGTCGAACTGGACCGGCGGTGGTCCGACGACGGAATCCGCGGATATGCCCTGCATCCGGGTGGCATCCTCGGCACCAATCTGGCGCCCTGGATGCCTGACGAGGGATGGCAGGCCATGGGGCTCATCGACGAGCACGGCAACGTGGTCAACGACCCGGACCGGGACCTGAAGATTCCGGAGCAGGGCGCCTCCACCAGCGTGTGGGCCGCCACGAGCCCGCTGCTCGAGGGTGTCGGAGGGGTGTTCCTGCAGAACAACGACATCGCCCCGCTGGAGGACATCGATTCGCCTCTGAGCATTGATTTCGGGTCCGGGCCGCTCCAGACGACTGTGGGTGTGACGCGCTACGCGGTCGACCCTGAGTCGGCGCAGCGCCTGTGGGAGCTCAGCGAGAAGCTGACGGTTTGAGACTGCGCACCCGGTGCGGGCGGCGTGTCCCCGTCGGGACGGGTCGCCCGCGCCGGCGTTTCGCCGGCGTCCTCCGGTCCCACAATCGGCGACTGTACGCCGAAACCGCATTTGGTCTTTCGGCCTGGGGGAGCGAGGCGCCCGCCGCCAAGGCTGCGTCGGTCCCGGGAAACCCCAGTCGGCCAACGCGTTCCGATCTCCGGCGGGTGCCCGCCGGTTGACTCATCCGACACCAGGGCAGAGCCCGGCGGTGTAGCCGGGCACAGCTGCACCGGTGCTGGCTGTCGGGTTCTCCAACTGCCGCGCAGAGTGCACTGTGACTGGGTAGGGTGGCTCTCGCGGGATTCCACACAGTGAGGAAACGCCTTGGTTCTCTATGTCTTTCGCTGCGAAGCCGGGTGCGGCACCACCGAGCAGAGGCACTCGATGCACACCCGTCCGGACGTGGTTGACTGCCCGGACTGCGCAGGGCCGGCCCGGCGGATGATGGCGACACCCCATCTGGGCGCCGGCGGCGCCGCGATGGCCCTGCAGGACGCCACCCGGGCCACGGCCGACCGTCCGGCGGTGGTCGGCGCGCCACCCCCCGCCGGGCGGCGGCGTCCGGTGAGCACCAACCCGCTGCACCGCAAGCTCCCGCGACCCTAGGAGGAGATCTCATGCCCGACGTCGTCTTTCCGCTGGACTCCACCAAGAAGTTCACCGAGCAGGAGAAGCTCGGTCACAACCGCTGGCATCCCGACATCCCCGCCGCGGTGACGGTCAAGAAGGGCGACTCCTTCCGGGTGCACTGCCGGGAGTGGTTCGACGGTGCCATCCACAACAACGACTCGGCCGAGGACATCCTCAACGCGCCGCTGACCACGGTGCACGTGCTCTCCGGTCCGATCGCCGTGGAGGGTGCCAAGCCCGGCGACCTGCTGATCGTCGACATCCTCGACGTCGGGCCGATCCCGCAGGAGGACTCCGGCCCGCTGGCCGGGCAGGGCTGGGGCTACACCGGCATCTTCCCGACCCAGAACGGCGGTGGGTTCCTCACCGAGCAGTTCCCGGACGCCTACAAGGCGATCTGGGACTTCTCCGGGCAGAAGGCCACGTCGCGCCACATCCCGGGCGTCGAGTTCACCGGCATCGTGCACCCCGGTCTGATGGGGACCGCCCCGTCGCGGGAGCTGCTGACGACCTGGAACACCCGCGAGGCGGCGCTGATCGCCACCGATCCGGACCGAGTGCCGCCGCTGGCACTGCAGCCGGAGCCGCGGGACGCCATCCTGGGCGGCCTGACCGGCGACGCGTTCACCGCGGCCGCCGCCGAAGCCGCCCGCACCGCTCCGCCGCGGGAGAACGGCGGCAACCAGGACATCAAGAACCTGACCAAGGGCAGCCGGATCTTCTATCCGGTGTTCGTCGACGGCGCCAACCTGTCCGTCGGCGACCTGCACTTCTCGCAGGGCGACGGCGAGATCACCTTCTGCGGCGCCATCGAGATGGGCGGCTTCATCGATCTCCGCGTCGACGTCATCCCCGGCGGTATGGAGACCTACGGCGTCAGCGAGAACGCGATCTTCATGCCCGGTAACACCGATCCGCAGTACTCCGAGTGGCTGGCCTTCTCCGGGACATCGGTCACCCTCGACGGCGAACAGCGCTACCTGGATTCGCACCTGTCCTACCAGCGCGCGTGCCTGCACGCGATCGACTACCTGACCAAGTTCGGCTACAGCCCCGAGCAGGCCTACCTGTTGCTGGGCGCCGCACCGATCGAAGGTCGGCTGTCCGGTGTCGTCGACATCCCGAATGCCTGTGCGACGGTGTACATCCCGACCGCGATCTTCGACTTCCCGGTCGCCCCGTCGGCGACCGGCCCGGTCAAGATCGACCCGGGCATCGGCGCGCCGCACGCGTCGTTCGGCTGACTGGACCCCTAGGCTGTCGCGCGTGCCGAAGGTCACGGACGCCGACGGGGTGCGATGGTCGGTGCGCCGGCAGTGGATGCCGCTGCTGGACTACGTCAACATGGCCTCGTGGGGAACCGACTGGTTCGGCGTGTTGAATTTCGTCGTCGCGCTGCCGTTCATCCTGGCCTGGCCGTTCTGGCTGCTGGCGAAGCTGTTCGGCGTGCCGTGGCGGGTCCTGGTGAAACGCGACGGCGAGGAGGTCACGGTCGAGAAGGTGGCCGGCTGGCGCGCGTCGGGCCGGCGAATCGACGAGATCGCGCACGGCATCCGGGTCGTCGGCAGGGTTCCGGAACCGGGGGAGCAGCTGCCGGACCTGCGGCCATACACCTGAGGTGTGTCGCGGCGCCGCCGCCTCCTCGTCGCCCGCTAGGCTATCGAACAAATGTTCTCGTCGAAGGGGCTGCGGTGCGGGTGATGGGAGTCGATCCCGGGCTGACCAGGTGCGGGTTGTCGGTGATCGAGAGCGGACGCGGGCGCAACGTCATCGCCTTGGACGTCGACGTGGTGCGCACCCCGTCCGATGAGCCGCTGCACCGCAGGCTGCTGACCATCAGCGACACCGTGGAGCACTGGATGGACACCCACCTGCCGGACGTGATCGCCATCGAGAGGGTGTTCGCCAACCAGAACGCGAACACCGCGATGGGCACCGCGCAGGCCGGCGGCGTCATCGCCCTCGCAGCGGCCAAGCGTGACATCGAGGTGTATTTCCACACTCCCAGTGAGGTGAAGGCCGCCGTCACCGGCAACGGACGAGCGGACAAGGCGCAGGTCACCACAATGGTCACCAAGATCCTTGCGCTGCAGCAGAAGCCGACGCCCGCGGATGCGGCGGACGCACTCGCGCTGGCCATCTGCCACTGCTGGCGTGCGCCGATGATCGCGCGGATGGCCGCGGCCGAGGCGATGGCAGCAGAGCAGCGTCGCAAGTACCAGGCCACGCTGAAGGCCAAGGCCAAGGCCAAGGTGGCGCAGTGATCGCCTCAGTGCGCGGCGAGATCATCGACGTCGCGTTGGACCACGCGGTCGTCGAGGCCGCCGGGGTGGGCTACAAGGTGATGGCCACGCCGTCGACGTTGGCGACACTGCGGCGCGGGACCGAGGCGCGCCTGATCACGGCGATGATCGTGCGGGAAGACTCGATGACGCTGTACGGCTTCGCCGACGCCGACGCCCGTGACGTGTTCACGACTCTGCTGGGGGTCTCCGGTGTGGGGCCCAAGATCGCGCTGGCGACATTGGCGGTCTACGACGCCGCCACACTGCGCCAGGCTCTGGCCGACGGTGACATCTCGGCGTTGACCCGGGTGCCGGGCATCGGCAAGCGGGGTGCCGAGCGCATGGTGCTCGAACTGCGCGACAAGATCGGTGCGTCCCCTGGGGCCGCCGCGGCAGCCGGTTCGGGTGGGCATGCGGTGCGCGCGCCCGTCGTCGAAGCGCTTGTCGGCCTTGGCTTTGCGGCCAAGCAGGCTGAGGAGGCCACCGACAAGGTGCTGGCGCTGGACCAGGAGGCCACCACGTCGAGCGCGTTGCGGGCCGCATTGAATCTGCTGGGTAAGAACAAGTGAGCCGCTTCGACGACGAGCAGGACGACACCGAGGACCGCGAGGTCTCGCCCGCGCTGACGGTCGGCGAGGGTGACATCGACGCGAGCCTGCGGCCGCGGTCGCTGCGCGAGTTCATTGGCCAGGCCCGCGTGCGGGAGCAGCTTCAGTTGGTGCTCGAGGGCGCCAAGAACCGTGGCGGGACACCGGATCACATCCTGTTGTCGGGTCCACCCGGCCTGGGCAAGACCTCGCTGGCGATGATCATCGCCTCCGAACTCGGTTCGGCCCTGCGGGTGACGTCGGGTCCGGCGTTGGAGCGGGCCGGGGATCTGGCGGCCATGCTGTCCAATCTCGTCGAGGGCGACGTGCTGTTCATCGATGAGATCCACCGCATCGCCCGGCCCGCCGAGGAGATGCTGTACCTGGCCATGGAGGACTTCCGCGTCGACGTGGTGGTCGGCAAAGGCCCTGGCGCGACGTCGATTCCGTTGGAGGTGGCGCCCTTCACCCTGGTCGGTGCGACGACCCGCTCGGGCGCACTGACCGGTCCGCTGCGCGACCGCTTCGGGTTCACCGCCCACATGGATTTCTACGAGCCGTCCGAACTCGAACGCGTGCTGGCCCGCTCGGCGGGCATTCTCGGGATCGAACTGGGGGCCGATGCCGGGGCCGAGATCGCGCGGCGCTCCCGCGGCACACCACGTATCGCCAACCGTCTGCTGCGCCGCGTGCGTGACTACGCCGAGGTCCGGGCCGACGGCATCATCACGCGCGACATCGCCAAGGCAGCGCTGGAGGTGTACGACGTCGACGAACTGGGTCTGGACCGCCTGGACCGGGCCGTGCTCTCGGCGCTGACCCGCAGCTTCGGCGGGGGACCGGTGGGGGTGTCGACCTTGGCCGTGGCGGTGGGCGAGGAGGCCACCACGGTCGAAGAGGTCTGTGAACCGTTCCTGGTGCGCGCGGGCATGATCGCCCGGACCCCGCGCGGGCGGGTGGCCACCGCATTGGCCTGGACGCATCTGGGCCTCACGCCGCCGGCGGGGGCTGTGGGGCTGGGGCAGCCGGGGTTGTTCGAGTAGAGCCGCGATTCAAAACGCGACGCACGCCAGTTGTCCACGCGGTAGCGTCGTTGATCGCAAGTACCCCGTAACGCACTTGGCGGCGAACCCATGAAGATCTGCACGGTCGGAGGACTGGCTGTCGCGTTGATGGCCGGAGGGCTGATCGCCGCTGCGCCGCCGGCCAGCGCCGGCTGCCTGTACGGCGGACCCGTCATCAGCAAGTGCGACGGTCCGCTCCAGCCAGACGGCACCTGGGAGCGTTGTGTGGCGATCTACAGATACGTGCCCAGCGGGCTCAGTTCCCACCTGGTGCCCGTCAATCGCTGCGGCCTGATGGGGCCTGGGCACCAGTACCCTCCTGGGGATTTCGACTTCATCGAACCGCCGGCGCGCATCGAGGGCTGACGAGCGGGGTTGTCAGGGGCGGGTCCAGCGCCGACAAGTATGTTCGAGCGGCCGAAGTTCAAGCCGCCCCACCAACGGGTGGTGTCCAACACCGCCCGCAGGCATCACAGCCTAGGAGATTAGTAGAAGATCCGCCTCTACATCTGAGAAGCCACCAAACTCATGGTGGACGCCAGCGGCGATTACTTCACCAACGACACCGTCAGCATCCGCGCCGAGGGACGCTCGGCGTAGGCCACCTGATGCCGTCCGCGTCGGCTAAAGCCGACT
Source organism: Mycolicibacterium confluentis (assembly GCF_010729895.1). NCBI lineage: Bacteria > Bacillati > Actinomycetota > Actinomycetes > Mycobacteriales > Mycobacteriaceae > Mycobacterium > Mycolicibacterium confluentis. Next base: position 2,883,682 of record NZ_AP022612.1, on the reverse strand, counting down.
TCACACCATTATCATGAACGACAAGCGGGACGGCTTCGTGACGGTGGAATAGGCGGCTGGCGAGATGGCCGTCACCGAACAGCTTGTGCGCCAACCGGTTCGATAACGTGTGCTGCGGTCACGCCCGTTGGTTCGGGGTATTTTTCGTGCTGCCGGCCACCACTAACCACAACTAGGCTCAGTGGCCGCGGCATTCCTGGTCGTCTCCCGCGGTCACCGCAATACTCGGCATGACAAGTCGCCTGTCGAGCCAGTGCGCTAGATTCCCGCCCATGAATGCTTGGGGGAACTTCTCGCAGCGGTGGCGGAAGCGCTGGTCCGAGGACAAAGGCGATGTCGCCGTATTCTCTTCTGTCTTGGTGGTCGTCCTCTTGGCGGTCATTGCGCTCCAGGCAAGTGAACTGCGCCAACGCTATCCAGTCATCACGTGGGGGAGTGTCTCGGACGCGTTCGCCGCAGTCGGGACCATAAGCGCCGTCATCGTGGCGTTGTGGCAATCGGTTGTTATCCGGCGACAGGCCAAAGATTCCGCCAAGGAGGCCGCAGACCGTTTCGAAGACGAGATCAAAGCAGCGAGCGCACGCACCCGCCAGGAGGTGGATGCTGCAGAACAGAGATCGCAGCGTGAGCAGCAGGCCGCGGCCGAACGTCACGAAGCTGAGTTAGAAGTCCAGCGCGAGGTTGCACGTACTCAGCGGGTTCATCTACGTGAACAAGAATTTAAACTGGCGTTGATCCGCGTATCTCGGGCCGCAAGCGCGTACACGCACGAACTGGCAACCATGGTGGAGCAGACCGGGCGTGTGGTCAACATGCCAACCCGACAGGAAAGAGCCGACGCGCTCCGACCCATCAGCAAGAAGCTGGGCGCACTTGCCGAGGATTTGTCGGTGGAAATCTCGGGAGCGCACATGCTGACCAATAATGACGAGCTCCACAACGCGCTTGACGCAGTGAACGCTGCAGCGATGAGTGGCCCGCTGAGTGAGAGTAACTTCCGCAATACCGTAATCATGGAGGGGCAGGATCCCGACTACACTCCGATTTTCATGCTGATGGAGCGATTGCACCGTGTGATTGGGGATGCGCGGCGTATGGCAGCGGAGCTACTGCTCACCGGATGGGACTGATTGCTGTCCCACTGTTGGAAGGGCCGGGGGTTGGGTCGAAACTCGGCTCGGCTTGGCTCGCGCCGCCCTTGCCGCCCGGTAGGGGTCTTCCCCGCCGGAAAGCGAATGCGTCACCCCTTTTCGGTGATGCTGAGGCGCGGGATATCCGCTGCAGGTGTCGACACTCAAGGTCGAATAGATACCCACTGGACACGCGGGGCAGTAAGGGATCCACCGCTGTTAGGGGGTACGCCTGGCGAGTCCCCGTTTCTGAGTCCACCCGTTTCTAGAGTCGGGTTGGTGTGATCCAGATTCAGTTGATGCTGCAGGCCATCGGGGTGTGGCTACACCTGCAGACCGCAGCGTACTCGGCCGGTGTGCGGTAGCCCAGGGCCGAGTGCCGGTGGCGGTGGTTGTGGTCGTGGCGTGTTCCCACTGACTGAGTCCAACCAGTTTTAGAGTCCTGTAGCCCGATGTAGGGCGAGAAGGGACGATGAACGTATGGCTGGTCGGAAGCGGAATTCCGCGGAGGACATCGTGCGCAAGTTGCGCCGCGCCGATGAGTTGGCTGCCGAAGGCAAGACCGGCGAGCAGATCGCCGCGGAGCTGGAGGTGTCGCCGGCGACGTTGTACAACTGGCGCCGCTCCTACGGTGGCATGGACACTGACGCCGCCAAAGAGCTCAAGGAGTTGCGTGAGCAGAACGCGCGCCTCAAGCGCCTGCTCGCCGAGGCCGAGCTGGTCAAGGACGCTTTGCGGGAGGTCGCGAAGGGAAAATTCTGAGCCCAGCTGCCAAGCGCCGCGCCGTCGACATGCTCACCACCGCGTTGGGCATGTCGGAACGGTTGGCGTGCAAAGCTGTTGGGCTGGCCCGTTCCACCTGCCGACGTCTGCCGTTGTCGCAGACCCCCGCCGATCCTGACGCCGAGATGCGGGCCTGGCTGCGCTCCTACGCGGTCAAGCACCCGTGCCATGGGTTCCGACGTGCCTGGGCGGCGTTGCGCTACGACGAGCGCCGTGAGGTCAACAAGAAGAAGATCCACCGTCTGTGGCGCGAGGAGGGACTGCAGGTGCGGGTCCGTAGTCCGCGTAAGCGGGCCGGGATCTCCTCGATACCGCCGATCGTGGCCGACGCGCCGAACGTGGTGTGGGCGATCGACTTCCAGTTCGACTCCACTATCGACGGCAAGGCGATCAAGATCGCGTCGATGATCGACGAACACACGAGGGTGTCGCTGCTCAACATCGTCGAACGCTCGATCACTGCCGAGCGGCTCGTCGACGAGCTCAAGAAAGTGTTCGCCGCGGCGGGCGGGCCACCGAAGGTGCTGCGGATGGACAACGGTCCGGAGTTCATTTCTCAAGCACTGCAACAGTTCTGCGACGGGAGATTCGGCATGTCGTATATCCCACCGGGCACGCCGTGGAACAACGGACACATCGAATCGTTCAACAACCGGCTACGCAAGGAGTGCCTCAACCGCAACCACTGGAACACCCTGCTCGAGGCCCGCGTGGTCATCGGCGACTTCAAGGCCGACCACAACCACCGCCACCGGCACTCGGCCCTGGGCTACCGCACACCGGCCGAGTACGCTGCGGTCTGCAGGTGTAGCCACACCCCGATGGCCTGCAGCATCAACTGAATCTGGATCACACCAACCCGACTCTAGAAACGGGTGGACTCAGAAACGGGGACTCGCCACTCGGCCTTGAAGTCGCCGATGACCACGCGGGCCTCGAGCAGGGTGTTCCAGTGGTTGCGGTTGAGGCACTCCTTGCGTAGCCGGTTGTTGAACGATTCGATGTGTCCGTTGTTCCACGGCGTGCCCGGTGGGATATACGACATGCCGAATCTCCCGTCGCAGAACTGTTGCAGTGCTTGAGAAATGAACTCCGGACCGTTGTCCATCCGCAGCACCTTCGGTGGCCCGCCCGCCGCGGCGAACACTTTCTTGAGCTCGTCGACGAGCCGCTCGGCAGTGATCGAGCGTTCGACGATGTTGAGCAGCGACACCCTCGTGTGTTCGTCGATCATCGACGCGATCTTGATCGCCTTGCCGTCGATAGTGGAGTCGAACTGGAAGTCGATCGCCCACACCACGTTCGGCGCGTCGGCCACGATCGGCGGTATCGAGGAGATCCGGCCCGCTTACGCGGACTACGGACCCGCACCTGCAGTCCCTCCTCGCGCCACAGACGGTGGATCTTCTTCTTGTTGACCTCACGGCGCTCGTCGTAGCGCAACGCCGCCCAGGCACGTCGGAACCCATGGCACGGGTGCTTGACCGCGTAGGAGCGCAGCCAGGCCCGCATCTCGGCGTCAGGATCGGCGGGGGTCTGCGACAACGGCAGACGTCGGCAGGTGGAACGGCCAGCCCAACAGCTTTGCACGCCAACCGTTCCGACATGCCCAACGCGGTGGTGAGCATGTCGACGGCGCGGCGCTTGGCAGCTGGGCTCAGAATTTTCCCTTCGCGACCTCCCGCAAAGCGTCCTTGACCAGCTCGGCCTCGGCGAGCAGGCGCTTGAGGCGCGCGTTCTGCTCACGCAACTCCTTGAGCTCTTTGGCGGCGTCAGTGTCCATGCCACCGTAGGAGCGGCGCCAGTTGTACAACGTCGCCGGCGACACCTCCAGCTCCGCGGCGATCTGCTCGCCGGTCTTGCCTTCGGCAGCCAACTCATCGGCGCGGCGCAACTTGCGCACGATGTCCTCCGCGGAATTCCGCTTCCGACCAGCCATACGTTCATCGTCCCTTCTCGCCCTACATCGGGCTACAGGACTCTAAAACTGGTTGGACTCAGTCAGTGGGAACACGCCACGCCGATGTTCGTCCGTACGACCAAGTGGATCGACCGTCCACGGGTGGCACGAGCGCTGCGCACTGCTTCAGGGCGTGCTCGACGCGTGGTAACCGAACTATGTCGTCTCCGATGCCGGCCCGTTCTTTCGGCACCAGTCGCGCCCGCGCTTCGACTTCTCGTGAAGCCCACGCTGATAGCAGGAACTATGGTCAAAGTTGACGCGGACCCGCGCATCTACGTTCGGGTTTGGTCCGAATTGGATCGATAGCTTGCCTCCATTCTCGGCCTCCGTGACAACGATCAATGCCTCTCGATCGCCGACGAGCCCTTGCCCAAACGCATAGTCGACGTCGATGTCAGCGAGGCGCCTTGGGTGCATTTGAATCTCGCTAACGCGGATGACAGCCTTCGCGGTGATCTTCACGCCGTCGATCCGAAGAAGTTCTGGGCTCTGCTCGTCTACGCGGCGCTCGACATATAGCGAGTGCTGTGCATCCTGGAACTTCACTGTCCAGTTAGGTCCCACTGTGATCACCGCATACGCATCAATGTCCTCAGCGATGTTCTGAAGGTCGATCTGGTCGAACGTCCGTTCCATGTTCGCATCCAGCAGCGCCTTCACCATGGGCAGAAGCTCAATGTGTGATCGGTCCTCGGCATAGACATGCAGGTTCGCTGGTGCTTGGAACCACTCAATTCCGGCACCGGGGACGGCGACGCCCACTTCGGCGCGAATTGGTGTCAGGCTGACCGTCTTGGGCCAGAGAGACCGCATTGAGTTGAGCACTTGGCGTGTGGGGTCGGAGTGGTCGAGGGTTTGAGGGGTGATCGGGATCATTCCCTCGGCTAGTGCCAACCTCCGGGCCTGCTCAGTGAAGCCGCTTTCGGCGACCAGGACCACCTTGTCAGTTGGAAGGTGTTGATGTTTGGCCACCATCCCCTCCACCCAATCTACTGCGGCTCGACGCCCCCGTGAGGCGGCCTCGATCCCAATCACTGTGTGGTATCCGGACCCTGGCCCAGTCCTTGTGCGCAACACAACGTCGACCTCACGCTGTTCACCGGTCAGTCGGTTGGTGAGCATCGCGGATCGTTCGATCTCTGCGCCCTCCGCGAGGTGCTCGTGAATGATCGAAACAACATCCTGGAACAAGTTGGTGCGTTGTGGCACAGGCTGAGCATACGGGCTGATGGAGAATAGACGCTGGTCACCCAGTCAAAATGTCCAACGCATGCCAGTCGTTTACATCATCAGCTGAAAAACATTCTGGGTTGGCATGATATGAAACTTCCAGGCGGGACGGTGATCTGGATTCTGCCCACGGGCGAATGCCACGTCACCAGCTCGGACAGTTCGGTGCTGTTCCCCACTCTGCGCGCCTACGGCACGCTGGCCGAGACCCGGCCGGCGACCCCCGCCGGCGCCGATCGCGACGCGAAGATACTGCGGCGCAAGACCACTCGGGCCAAGCAGCGCTCCCAGGCCATCGCCGACGATCGACGCCACAACCAACAACGCCGCGAAGCGCGGCGTCAAGCCCTGATGGCGGAAATCTGCCTGTGCTCACCCCTGAGCAACAACGCGAAGCCGACAAGTACCCACCACCGTTCTAACGGCGCCGCATCCGCACACCTACGTGACGGCGAAGAGCTTCCATTCACCGGGCACCCCTTTGAGCTCATGCGTGCGACGCTGCTCGAACTCAAGTCCGACCCAGTCACCGCGTCGCGCAACGTAATTGAGACCAGAACCTCGCTCGGTCCAGCCCTCGCGCAGACTGGGCGTGGCCAACCGCGTCTGATCGAGGCTGTCGATGAGATCGGACAGTTGGCGTCTCTCGTCGGCAACCATCGCGAATATGCGTTCGTGGTCGACGGCCATGCGGTGGTCCTCGCAGAGGAATGACGGTTCAGGTCGCCTCATGGACTCATCATCGTGCCTCGGTTAGCCCGGGGCTCCAACGATCAGTTTGTGTGCACTGCGCATGGCAGCGGTAGAGGGAACCAGCCAACGGCGATCGCCATATGATTTCCCCCGCAACAATTTTGATGTGTCACACGGAGGTTGCTGGAGGGTGCCGACCGGCACTGGCATTCAGCCGTTGCGCCATAGATCGGTCAGCACGCGATTCTGCGTTGCCAACGAATCCGGCCACTGCTTTGCGGCGCGATTTCTGTCGGTGGGTGCTGGTTGACTGGGGTCATGTCGATCACGGCGTTCCCCGGCGAGGCGGTTGAGCTGCCGATCGGTGACCGACTGGGGGTGTTGTTCGAGGAGTTGGCGGAGTTGGCGGGGCAGCGCAACGCGATTGACGGCCGGATCGTGGAGATCGCCGCGCGGATGGACGGGCTGTGGGGTCATACGGGCTGTCGGTCGTTGGCGGCACTGCTGGCCTGGCGGTTGGGCGCCTCGTCGGAGCACTCGAAGTCCATCGCCGCGATCGCCGAGCGGATTGAGGAGTTCCCCCGCTGTGTGGGTGCACTGCGGGAGGGGCAGTTGTCGCTGGATCAGGTGGGGGTGATCGCCCGCCGCGCCGGCGAGGGCTCCGATGAGCACTATGCGCAGTTCGCGACCCATGCCTCGGTCAGCCAGTTGAAGAAGGCGATCAAGTTGGAGCCGCGGCCAGAACCTGCGCCGCGGCCGGAACCGCAAGCGTCGATCAGCAAGTCGGTGGGTGAGGACACCGTCACGTGGCGCATCACCTTGCCTGCGATCGAGTCGGCGAAGTTCGAGGCCGGACTGCAGTCGCACCATGAGGCGTTGATCGGTGAGTGGAAGCGTGATCACGACGCTGATGAATCCGATACCGGGCACAATCGTGATGAGTTGCGTCGTCCACCGTTTCCGACGTTGTCAGACGGTTTCATGCGGTTGGTGGAGGCCGGTTGGGATGCCGAGGCCGCCGCGCGCCCGCAGGGGCATCGCACCACGGTGGTGCTGCACGTCGATGTCGAGGAGAAGCTGGCCAATCTGCATCTGGGGCCGGCTCTGTCTGCCGCCGACCGCCGGTACCTGGCCTGTGATGCCACCTGTGAGGTGTGGTTCGAACGTGACGGTCAGGTCATCGGGTCTGGGCGCACCACGCGCACGATCAGCCGGCGGTTGCGCCGCGCCCTGGAGCATCGGCACCCCACCTGCGCTGTGCCGGGGTGTGGGGCCACGCGGGGTCTGCATGCGCATCACATCCGGCATTGGGAGGACGGCGGGGAGACCGAGCTGGAGAATCTGGTGCTGTTGTGCCCGTATCACAATCGACTTGGTGAAGTACATTTAAGGGATGGACGCCCCCCAAGCAGCCGTTTACCTGCGTATATCCTCCGATCCGACCGGCCAGCAGCTAGGGGTGACCCGCCAACGCCAGGACTGCCTCAAGCTGTGCGCCGACCGTGGGTGGACGCCGGTCGAGTTTGTCGACAATGACGTGAGTGCGTCTTCGGGTAAGAAGCGGCCCGCATATGAGCGGATGCTCGACGATGTGCGCGAGGGCCGGATCGGTGCCGTCGTCGCCTGGGACTTGGACCGGCTGCACCGACGTCCGATCGAGCTTGAGGCGTTCATGGCGTTGGCCGACGACAAGCGACTGGCGTTGGCAACCGTATCGGGCGACATTGACCTAGCCACCGCTCAAGGGCGCCTGATGGCACGGCTGAAAGGCAGCGTGGCCGCGCATGAGATCGAGCACAAGCGCGCCCGGCAGCTACGTGCCGCCCAGCAGAAAGCCGAGGCGGGCCGACCGCAATGGCGCCGGGCGTTCGGCTACCTCGACGACACGCACCAACCTGACCCGGCCACCGCGCCGCTGGTCCGTGAGGCGTACGCCGCGGTGCTGGCTGGCGGGTCGATCAGCGACATAGCCCGCGCGTGGAATGGGACCGGGGTGCATGGGCTCAACGGCAGGCCGTGGAGCGCCTCGACTGTCTCGCTGTTTCTGCGCGCGCCGCGCAATGCCGGGCTGCGCGATCACCGCGGCGAGATTGTCGGCAAGGGCACCTGGCCGGGCCTGGTCGACGAGCAGACCTGGCGATCGGCTCAGGCGGTGCTCAACGCGCCGGGTCGCGCGCCGGGGCGTAAATCGGTACGCAAGCATCTGCTGACCGGCGTGCTGCAGTGCGGCAAACCTGGTTGCGGTGGCTACCTGTCCGGTCAGTGGGTCATGCAGGCCCACAAGGATGCGCCACGGTCGCACTCAATCACATACGCCTGCAAGACATGCCGCAGATGCAGTGTCCGCGCTGAGCATGTCGAGCCGCTGATCTACAAGGTGGTCGCCGGGCGTCTCGCTCGGGCCGATGCCGTCGACCTGCTGAAAGCCGAGGTGCACGACGCTGCCGAAGCTGAGGCGCTGCGCGTCGAGCGGCTGGCCCTGCTGGTTCGCCTCGACGAGATCGCCGACGAACGGGCCGACGGGCTGCTCACCGGACAGCAGGCGCAGCGTGCGACGGCACGGATCACCGACAAGCTCGAAGCAATCGAGCGGCGCCAACAGGACACGGAGCGGCTGCGAGTCTTCGACGGTCTGCCGCTCGGCAAGCCCGAGGTCGTCGAGGCGATCACAGAGCTGTCGCCGGATCGGCTGCGTGCCGTGATCGACGTCCTGGTCGAGTTCGTCGTCGCGCCCGTCGGGAAAGGCGGTCACGTATTCCACCCCGAGCGGGTGGCCGTGAACTGGCGCTAGCCGCCACGGCAGCGAAACCTGTTGTAACTGTTGAGGTGTCAACAACAGATGGCGTTGGGTTCATTCGCGTCGCAGGGCGGTCGGGCTGAGCCGGACGGGATGTAACTTACGGGACGTACTCACAACTGAATCTGACAACAGAATACGAACGGAGCGTCCTATGACGCCTGAACAGACTGTCTCGACCGCCGAGGTAGCCCACCGGGCCGGGGTCCACCCCCGCACTGTGCGCCGCTGGATCGCCGAGGGCACCATCACCGGCTACCGCATCGGCCCCCGCTTGCTGCGCGTCAGCGTCGCTGACGTCAACGATCTCCTCACCACGGTCGCCAAATGACCCGCATTCAACCCACAATGCGCGCCAAAGCTGTTGCGCTCGACGAGTATGTCGACCGGGTGGTCGCGGCAGCCCCGCCGCTCACCGATCAGCAGCGAGCACAGTTGGCCGAGCTACTGCGCCCAGCGCGCCGCACCGGCCAGCCCCAGAGCAAGGTGGTCGCCGCATGACCGTTGGTGTCAAGGGCATCTGCTATCGAGACGGCATCGACGCTCTCAAGCGGTGGGGCGTGCCGATCGTCGAGAAGCCGGGCGCGCGGTGGCACGACGTGCAATGCCCGAACTGCTCAGCGCACAACCCGGCAGACATGTCACTGCGCGTCCAGTCCCGCATGGGCAACCTAGAACTGCAGTGCCGCAACGGCTGCCAATCGGTGGCCATCCTGCAGTTGATCGGATTCCGCGGTGTTCAACAGGTCGACCCGCCACCGCGGCGGCAAGGCACCGAGGAACACAGCGGCCAAGTGCGGATCGCCTACCGACTGCAAACGGCGTACGTCGGCCGACTGCTCTACCTGCACGGCCTGGGGTGGCTGTACTGGGACAGCAAGAGGTGGGCACCCGATGACGGCGGGTTCGCCAAGCGTGCCGTACTCGACGTGATGGCCGTAGCTCTGGCCGAGTCGATCGTTGACCAGAACTTGCGCAAGGACGTCGCCAAGTGCGAGACCGCCAACGGCATCGAAGGGGTGCTGCGCGTCGCGGCCGCACTGGACGGGTTCGCGTGCACGGTCGGTGATCTCGACGCCGACCCGTACCTACTCAACGTCGCCAACGGCACACTAGACCTGCGCACGATGGAGTTGCGCGACCACGACCCACGGGACTGCATCACCAAGGTGACCCACGGCGCATGGGACAAGGCAGCGCACGCCACCGCATGGGCGCGGTTCATCGACCAGGTGCAGCCCGACGAGCAAGTACGGGCGTATCTGCAGCGGGTCGCCGGGCTGTCGCTGCTCGGCAAGGTCGCCGAGCACATTCTGCCGATCCTCACCGGCACCGGCGCCAACGGCAAGGGCACCTGGTACGGGGCGATGCTGTTCACCCTCGGCGACTACGCCGCGCCAGCCGACCCCGATCTGTTCATGGCCCGCGAGGGCGCACACCCCACCGGGCAGATGGACCTACGAGGGCGGCGGTTCATCGTCGTGTCCGAAAGCGACGAGGGGCGGCGGCTCGCCGAGGCGACGATGAAGCGGCTCACTGGTGGCGACACCATCAAGGCCCGGTATGTGCACCGTGACCTAGTGGAGTTCACGCCATCGCACACCGCGTTCCTGGTCACCAACCACCTGCCCAAGGTGTCAGGTGACGACCCAGCGGTATGGCGGCGGCTGCGCGTCATCCCGTTCGACGTCGTGATCCCACCCGAGGACCGCGACCCGCACCTCGACGAGAAGCTGCAGGCCGAGGCCGACGCCGTACTCGGGTGGGCCATCGCCGGATGGAATGCCTACCGCGCCAACGGCGACAAGCTCGCCGAGCCACCGCAGGTGCTCGCCGCGACGGGCGACTATCAGCGGGACAGCGACGCGGTGGCACGCTTCATCGACGAGGAATGCTCGACGAGCAGCCCGGTGTTGAAGGCGACCACGACGGATCTGTTCAACGCATGGGATCGGTGGCGCAGCGCCGACGGCGCAGAACAGCTGAGCCAGAAGGCGTTCGGGCAGGCACTCGACAAGCGCGGCTACCCCGCCGGGAAGCCCAGCAACGGCAAGCGGTGGCGATCAGGTATTGCCCTCGAAGTGAAAACCGAGGCGTGACAGGCGAGGCAGTACGCACAGCACGTACCAAAGGTAAATCCCCACATGAGCACAACACAGAGCGATTTACCCCTAAAGGGTGCTAATGCGTACTGCCTCAACATAACCGCAGCTCAACCACAACAACTGCACAAGGAGTAGACGCATGACGTACACGAACACCACCTGGAGCACCCTCGCCGTGACGCAAGTCAAAGGCTTCGTCGTGGTCTACCGCAACCCCGACGGCCGCCAGGCCGCCGCGGAGGCACCAGTCGTCCTCGTACAGCACGACCCGGCGACCGGCACCCGACGCGAGGTCTTCGCCAGTGTCGACAAAACGACAGGCGAACTCATTCCAGCGCCCGACGTGCCCGGCTACCTCGCCACTGTCTGCCGCGAGGACTGGCGCAACAACATCGTGCTGAGCATGGGTCGCGACTTCACCCCCATCGGCGGCGAACTGGCGTGACGCGCTGCGACGAGCAATACATCGGTGTGAAACACACCCACCACCTGTGTGCGGCGACAGGCTCAGCACACACCAAACAGGAAGGTACACAATGATCGACGACGAGGACCGGGACGCGCACGATCCCATACAGGCAGCGTTCGACGACTACCGGAGCGCACCGCGCGACATCGTGCCCCGCCGTGTCGAGCATTCGCTCGACGACCTGCGCCTGCTGGCCGACGGCACCGCGCAGGTCACCGTGACGCATTACGAGTACAACGAACACGGCGTCACGGCGCACAGCGAATGCGTCGGCATCACCGCACCATTCATCAAATCCGAAAGGGAACACCAATGAGCGAGAACGCAATTGATACCGAGGCCGCCGTGGGGGCGGCGGTCGAGGCTGAGACCACACCTGTCGAGGCAGCAACAGTCGACGCCGCAGAAGCCGTCGACGACCGCGGCGCAGGCCGTGAGGCCGCAAAGTGGCGCAAGCAGTTGCGCGACACCGAGGCGCAACTCGCCGAAACCAACGACCGCCTGACCGCCCTGCAACGCGGTGAGGTCATGCGCCTGGCCGCCGAGCACCTGGCCGACGGCGCCGACATATTCCGCGACGGCCTCGACCTGTCCGCACTCCTCGACGACGACGGCAACCTCTCTCACGCCAAGGTCGTCGAGGCTGCGCAGGCGACCCTCGCAGCGCATCCGCATTGGTCGCCGCGCAAACCTGTGGTCAAACGCAACCCCGCCAGCGTCGGGGCCGGGCTCAGGAGCGGCGCGACCGGCACCGACCACCGGCCCGGCGTGTCGTGGGCCGGGCTGCTGAACACAAGGGCGGGCGTCGACTGACCGCAAGGGGCGGACGGTTTGAGTCACACCGGCAGTACATTGGTCGGTGCGGTGGCCTCGCGAGTCAGGTACTCGGGCCACCGCACCGATCGCCCCAGGCGGGCAATCTGCATTCGGCTGTAAGCCGCGCAGACGTAAACCAATCACGTTTCAATTCGCCTGGAAGGCAACATTTCTCATGACTCTACTCACCTCCACCAGCGGCGGCACTCACGGACTGCTCCCCGAACAGCTCGGTACGCTGATCGTCCAGCCGGTCCGCGAAAAGTCCGTCGCACTGCGCGTCGCCACCGTGGTCACGACGACCTCCAACGAGTACCGCATCCCGGTAGTCCAAGGCGACGCCGGGGTCGCGTGGCTCGCCGAAGGCTCCGAGATCACCGCATCCGACGCCGATTTCGATGAACTCGTCGTGCGCCCGGCCAAAGTCGGCGGCCTGTCAGTCATCTCCCGGGAGCTTGCAGAGGACTCCGCGCCGTCGGCTCAGGCCGTCGTCGGCGACGGCCTGGCCGAGAAGATCGCCCGAGGCCTCGACTCCGCATTCTTCGGCAACACCGTCGCCAACGGCCCGTCCGGTCTGCTGTCCGTGACCGGCGTATCCACCGTGGACACCGGCGGCACGATCGCCAACACCGACCCCTTCGCAGAGGCACTGTCCAAGGCCGAGACCGTCGGAGCCACAGTCACCGCGTTCGTCGCACACCCGACCACGGTGCTCACACTGGCCAAGGTGAAGAAGCAGACCGGCAGCAATGAGCCGCTACTGGGCTACGACGCATCGCAGCCCACTCAACGCCAGGTGCTCGGAATCCCGCTCATCCCGTCGGCCGCGGTGGCACTCGGTGATGTGTGGGCAATCCCTGCCGCCAAGGTCCTCGTCGTGCTGCGCGACGATGTGCGCCTCGACGTCGACCGCAGCAGGTACTTCGAGTTCGACAAGATCGGCATCAAGGCCACCCTGCGCGCCGGGATCGCATTCCCGCACCCCGAGGCCATCGTGCGTCTGTACGACGCACCGTAGTCCGCAGACCGGCGGGCGAGGAGTAACGAGCCTCGCCGCCCAGGGCGCCCCCGCGGCGCGGCGGCGTTGTCGGCCGACGCCAGCTCGCAGCCGCGGGGCGCTCAACACCCCGGGCGGGTACTCCCCGTAACCCCTTTTTGTGCACCTCGCGGCATAGGCAGGTTTCTCTCCCCACAATTTTTTCCCGCACGACTGCCGCAGGTGGTCTTAAGAACCACGAAGGGCGTCACCCGCGCGGGTGACGCCCTTCGTGGCGTGGTTTACAGGGAGGCCGGGGGCTTCTTGTACCAGCCCGAGATGACGCCCACCAGGTGGACGATGTTCTGGGTCCTCATGATCGGCGCGCTCGCGTTCGGCTCGAAGTCGACGTTCGCGTCGGTGGTGCGCCAGATGCTCGTCTCCTCAACCGGGGCGGGCATATGGCGGTCCAGGCGCTTGAAGAACTCGGTGATGTCATCCAGCTCAACCGGCTCATCGCCTGCGCGCAACTCGCGGAACACCCCGGCCAGGACCCGCAGCATGCCCACCGAGCCGAGCAGTGAGCCCCGCCGCAGCTTCTGAGACATCGACAGCTCGTCGGCCTTCAGCTCGGCCTCGGGATCGTCCTCGGTGACCGCGGCCAGCCCCACGAAGGCTGTGGAGATGACGTCGAGGAAGTCCTTTACCTGCTCGATCACCTCACCGTCGGTGAGGTTCTGCTCCGCCTTCTTGCTGATCCGACCGCCCGCGCCTGCGATGACGGCCCGGGTGATGTCGGCCACGTGCTTGGCCCCCATCAGGTTGCGATTCTTGAGCGTCATGCGGTCCTGCTCGGCGTCGACCCGACCCTTGAGCAGCGGGTGGTCGATGACGTCGGACAGGGTGCGGTTGGCGACCTTGTAGCTGTCGAAGCGGGCGCGCACGGCGCTGCTGATGCCCTTGGCGTTGTCGGCGACGTCCACGAACATCTGCTGACCCTTGATCGGATCGGTCTCGACATAGATGTCCAGGCCGACGTACTCCTGCTTGAGCCGCTCCATCTGAGCGATCAGGAACTTGCGCTCCTCGGCGAGCTTCGCGGCCTTCTCGGGCCCGACCTTGCGCGCCGTCTCACGATCGTTCGCAGCTACAGCGTCGGTGATGCGCTGCTTCTCCAGGGACACCCCGAGGACGCGGTGCTGTCCGTCGATGGTCTTCAGCGTTGAGATCCCGCCGATGGCCCACGGGACGGACAGGTAGCCAACCGCCCCGTTCTCGTCCACCTTCTCGAAGACGCAGCCTCCGGTGTCGCGGGCCAGCAGCGCCGGAGCGACCCAGTCCTTCTTGGCGTCGAGGTACTCCCCGAAGTGCTTGGCGTGGAGGCGATCGACCTTGCGGTTGTCCTTGTCCACGTTGTTCGGATCGGGCACCGGGAGGATCGTCGGCAGGTCCAGCAGCGGAACCCGCACGCTGTACACGTCACGGCCGCCCTGCTGGGTCCGGATGGCGAGGTACGTGCTGGAGTCCTGCGGCTTCGACAGGCGAAGCGGGTCGACGGTGATGGCGGTCATAGTGCCTCCTGTTGGGGATTAACCTCCTAACCGGAGGCGGTAATGACAAACCATACAAGCAACGTGTTGCTTCGTCAAATAAAATCTTATTTGAAGATTTATCCCTTGCCTGTGCCTAAAGCTGACCGACGAGGTCGTTCATGTGCTCGACGCAGTTGGCCTTGTAGTCCTCGTGCACGGTGACGCGCTGGCCCATCACGTCACGCTTGCCCGTCTTAAGGCTGTAGAGCGGCGTGCCCTTCGCGAACGCCACGACGCCGGTCGTCTGAAAGTCGCGCACATCGACGATCCCGTCGTTCAGCGCTTCGAATGTGAAGATCTCCGGATTGCTGTCCATCAACTTCTCGATGTCGCGGTCGATCGAGCGAAGTACGGCGGCGTAGGCCGACGCCTTTCCCATGTACTGGGTGAGGCGGTTCTTCACGATCATGTGCACCTTCGGCAAGGTGCGGTTGGCATTTCGCAAACGTGTCGCGAACGCGTATGTCGCGTAGATGTCGGACGGCAGCTTGAGTCCGTACACCAACGAGAAGGCGTTCTGGATCGCCCGGCGCGATGAGTCGTCGGCCATCACCGGCAACACCATGCGGTCGACCGTCGAGAGGGCGATCTGCGTATAGATCGAAAAGCTTGGGTTGCAGTCGATGAACGCAACGTCGTACTTGCCGCTCAACGGCTGCAGCAGATCCTTGATCCAATCGATGATCGCGATCCATGAGTCGGTGCCTGGAATGTTGTTGTTTGCCAGTGTCGAGATGGCGTTCGCCTGCAACTCGAGCAGTGGGTCCCCACAGATCAGGTCGACGTTCTCGGGGATCTCGTCGTTGTATTCACACGGAGTGGTGATGTAGTCCAGCGGCTCGATGGCTGGAGGTTGGTACGGCGAAGGGAGCCGCTGCTGGAAATACCCACCGATGGTGGCCCGCGGGACCGCACCCTGGCGCGCGAGCAGTCGGTCGCTCCCTCCATTCGCCAAACCTCCGAGCAGCAACTCGGACAAGTTCGCCTGCGGGCAGACGTCAATCACGAGAATCCGCTCTTCGGGGTGCTGGTGAGCGTAGAAACAGATTGACTGGAAGCAGAGCGAGGTCTTCCCGGTGCCGCCCTTGTTGTTCCAGAACCCATAGCTGAGCATCGAATCTCCCGACGGTACTTGTGGACAGGTGAACGTCCGCAGAGTACATCATGCCGTCCGAAAGGGACGCTATGACGTCCATCGATGTTCGGCGTGTCGTACTGCCTCGGCGGAACTGGCGCCCAATCGAGGCTTCCCGCAAGGCGGGCGATGGCTGCGAACCCGGAGGATGACATACGGACTAAGCGCACTTCAGAGAATCGGTGTCGACACCACCAGATTGGTCCTCAGTTGCGGCCCGAGGACGGCGGCAACGGCGGCGCGTCGAACCAAGTGAATGGGTGACGCTCAGCCAGCATGGCCGGCAGTAGTGGGTGACCGATGATGGCAGGAACGTCCCATTCTGCCCAGCGAGCGGCATTATCGAAGGCGTCTGAGACGGCGTTCCAATGACCGTCATTCCGATGCGACGGGAGGCCGTTAAACGCGCCTTCGGCGACGTCATCGTCGTAGGTTTCTTCCAGCCAGTCGATAACGAGCGCCATCAGCACTTCATCGAAAAAGCACCCGGCGCGATCGAAAGGCAGCAAGCCGCAGCCCATTTCATCGCGTACGGCGATGCACCGCTGACGCGCGAGGTAGGCCCATGCCTTGTTGTCGTTGACGTAGACCATGACACGCGGATCAAGGCTGTCGAAAGGGCTGACGGTGTACAGCGGCCCACTAGCCCCGCTGGACTCCAGCCAGGGGCCGAGGAACAGGTCTTGCCACATGTCGAGCTGGGTTCGAATCGCCAACGCCTGACGTGGCGTAAGGAGGGGGTGGTCATTCCACTGCCGTTCAACCTTCTCGTGTTCAGCTCGTAGTGCCACACGCCGTTCGTGAATAGCCCGCTCCGCATCGAGCACACCTCCGCACTTGATGCGCGTGCTTGCGCTCACCGCTTCGGGGTCCTCTTCCCACCGCCGCCAGGTCGCGAGGCTCACTCCTGCGCGTGCGGCGGCGGTCGCTTGGCTAAAGTCCATAGCTTCGCGCCGTTGCCGTCGCTCATTCATGCATCAAAGACTACTTAGTACTCAGTGAGTATTCAATGGTATTCGAGTCACCACAGGCCGCCTCGCTTAAGTGTTCTTCACCGAGTCGTTTTCACCATCGGATGCACCATAAGGGCGAGATCACCGTGCTGGGGCCGGCCAGCCGCCTGCGGGTGCTCGACTGCGACGGTGACGAACTCAGTCACGGCACCCTGGCGCGACAACCGAACGGACCCCCGCCGCGGGTGCGGCCCTACTCCGGGACTTCCGGGGAACGCTGCGACTGGTGGTGGTACACCCCGTACCAACCCCGATCGCAGAATGAGATGCAGGACGACATCATCACCGTCCAACCCAAGGGCGAATACCTGTAACCAACCGGATCAAAAGGGTTGGTGAGTAGGAGAGTTCGTCGTGGCCGTGTGGTCGGCGGCGTCATCAGGTAGTGACACCGCACCAGGCGGGTGGGGACTGGCGAACCCTGACGGATCCATTCGGACGGGTTCGGTGTCGAGAAACCAGGTCCCGGTCGACGGCCGTATGGCTACTGTGCACACATGGTGATCGCCGGACTGGTGTTCGCCGCCTTGGCGGCGCTGCTGCACGTGTACATCTTCGTGATGGAGTCGGTGACGTGGACGTCGCCGCGCACTCGCGCGACGTTCGGCACGACGCCCGAAGAGGCCGAGACCACCAAGGTGCTGGCCTTCAACCAGGGCTTCTACAACCTGTTTCTGGCCGTGGTCACGGTGATCGGCCTGGTGCTGGTGATCGTGGGGGACCGGGTGACCAGTGTGCCGTCGGTGTTCGGCGGCGCGGCACTGGTGTTCGCGGGCGTGGGGTCGATGGCCGCCGCGGCCGTGGTGCTGCTGATCTCGTCACCCGACAAGGCGCGGGCCGCGATCACGCAGGGACTTTTTCCCGTGCTTGCGATCGTGCTGCTGGCATGGGGCCTCGCATAGCGGACGGGTGGCCGAACGCGACTGCGGCGTCGCGGGCGAGGGATTTGGCCGCCGCGGAGTTGCCGGCCAGCGCGATGGCGTTCCAGAACAGCGACGGGATGCTCCACCAACCGAGGAGCTTGTTCTGCCGCTGTGCGCGGGCCAACTCGGCGCCGCACTGGGCGTAGGTGCCCCGGAACGTGTACGTCCGGGTGAACCAGACGAGCAGCAGTCCGACGTGCTTGGTGATGTGAACCTCGAAGACCGGCTGAGTGGTGATCATGCTGCAACTATTGCAAATAAACCGTAGCAATGCAACACAAAACCGTAGCGCCTCGTGAAACCACTATCTAGCTGGCCGGAAACGACGGACCGGGCACCCGTGGGAGCCCGGCCCGCAGTAGAAACTGTAGCGATTCTCAGAGCATCCCGAGCAGCTTCAGGTCCGAGATGTACTTGACGATGACGGCCCGGTCCACGTGCGGGATGTCCTTGTCGGGTCCGATCTTGGCGTCCTGGACGGCGGCCCGGAACGCGTCGGTCGGTGCCATCGCCCCGTTGAGTGGAGGCTGCGGTCGCTGGTAGTTGTGCAGCAGCGGCAGCAGCGAAGCCTGCCTCTGCTTGTCGGGCAGCGCCCGCAGGGACCTCTCGAACCGCTCGAGCCACTGGCCGTAGTCGGCGATCCGGCTCACGGGATGGCCGGCCTCGATCAGCCAGTCGACGTACTCGTCGAGGCCGATGCCGTCGTCGTACGGGTTCATCACGTGATAGGTGTCGAACCCGTCCACCACCCGGGAGCCCAGTGTGGAGATGGCCTCGGCGATGAACTCGACGGGCAGTCCGTCATAGTGCGCGCGCTGACGTGCGCCGTCGGGGCCGAGTTCGTAGAACGACCCGGGCGCGGTGCCCGTGGCCACCAGCGACAGCATCAGGCGGGTGAACATGTCGGGAAGGTTCAACTGGCCCGCGTAGGTGGTGTCGGCCAGGATCATGTCGCATCGGAACACCGACACCGGCAGTCCGCACAGGTCGTGGGCTTCGCGCAGCAGAACCTCACCCGCCCACTTGCTGTTGCCGTAGCCGTTGGCATAGCTGTCATCGACCCGGCGAACGGGGCTGATCTGACGAATGTCGGCCTGCTCCACGAACTTTCCGGGCTCAATCCCAGCGCCGACACCGATCGTCGAGACGTAGATGAACGGCTTGATCCGCGACGTCACGGCGATCCGGATGAGCTCGGCGGTGCCCAGCGCGTTGGGTGCGAACAGTTGGCTGTAAGGCAGCACGTGGTTGACCAGGGCGGCCGGATCCACGATGAGGTCGACGGTGTCGGCAAGCCGCTGCCAAGTCTGCTGGTCCAGGCCGAGGTTCTCCTCGCCCTTGTCGCCGGCGATGACCTCGAGGTGGTCGGCCGCCAGTTCGCGATAGTGCGCCAACAGGGTGGCGTCACCGCTGTCGAACGTGGCGTCCAAGCGGGCGCGGGCCGCGTCGTCGTCCTTGGCGCGCACCAGGCAGATGACCTTTCCGCCAACCAGATTCATGCGCTCGAGCCACTCCAGGGCCAGGTATCGGCCCAGGAAGCCGGTGGCACCGGTCAGCAGTACGGTCCGGATCTCGGAGGCCGGCCCCGGAAGTGTCGACGCTGCCGCGAGGACGGCGGGGTCGAGGAACTTGTCCAGGGTCAGGTCCGAGGCCTTCACCTCGGTCGCGTCGCGACCGTGCACCGCGTCATACGTCGGTCGCCTGCTGCCGCCGCTGCGCTGCTCGTCGACGAAGTCGGCGATGGCCGCAAGATCCGTTGCGGGACTGACGATCACGCCGACCGGGACATCGACACCGAAGATGTCGTGCAGCAGGTTGGCGAACGTCAGGGCCGACAGCGAGTCGCCGCCGAGGTCGGCGAAATGGGCGTCGGGTCGCAGGTCGGCGGCCGAGGCGCCCAGCAGCGCGCCCGCAGCCCGGCTCACGGTGTCGAGGGCGGGGCCCGCGCCGCCGGACACGCGCAGTTGGCTCAGTTCGTTTGCCTGCCCTTCGGCGAGGTCGACGTAAAGCTGCTCCAGCGCTGCGCCGTACCGCTCCTTCAGTCGCGGCCACGCCAGCTTGCGGATTCCCGTCAGCAGCCCGTTCTCCAGCGAGAAGGGCGTGGTCTCGATCAGGAAGTCGCGCGGAATCTCATAGGACTGGAGCCCGGCCCGGCGCGCCGCGGCCGTCAGGGACTCCGCGATGGCGGGTTTGAGTTCGGCAGCGTCATAACGGTTCTGGGCGTCTTCGGTGGGGACGACGATGGCCAGCAGGTATGGGCGTGCGCTGTTGCCGTACAGGTAGATCTGCTGCACCAGTGGGCTGTCGTTGTAGGCAGCCTCCAACTTCGACACCGTGACGAACTCGCCCTGTGACAGCTTGAGCACGTTGTTGCGCCGGTCCACATAGGCCAGCTGATCCGGTCCGATCTCGGCCACGATGTCGCCGGTGCGGTAAAAACCGTCCTCGTCGAACATCGCCGCGGTGACGTCGGGCCGCTTGTAGTACCCGGGGAAGAGCTGCTCCGACTTGACCAGAAGTTCACCGCGCGGATGCGGGACGTCGCTGCCGAAGTAGCCGAGATCGGGGACGTCGACGAGTTTGTAGTCGGTCACGGGAGGACGGCGCACATGCCCGTCGACGAACACCGCGCCGGCCTCGGTCGACCCGTAACCCTCGACCAGGTGCATATCGAGGAACTCCTCGACCCAGGCGTGCAGTTCGGGGGAGATGGGCGCCGAACCCGTGATGGCGGTGACGTGCCGATCGCCGAACAGCTTTCGGCGCAGATCATTTCGCACGCTCTCCTCGGCGGATGCGCCTTCGGTGGCCCGCCGGCGGTCCACCTGGCTGGTGCACTCCTGGAACAGCATGTCCCAGACCCTCGGCACGAAGTTCAACTGCGTCGGGTGCGTCAGTGCGAGGTCTTCGAGGAAGGTCGACATGTCGCTGCGAGCCGCGAAGTACGCGGTGCCGCCGCTGGCCAGCGCGCCGATCAGGACGCCTCGGCCCATGACGTGGCTCATCGGCAGGAAGCACAGCACGATGGTCGGGAACGCGCCCTGGTTCTCGTCGAAGTGCGAGTTCGCGGCGGCGCGCCACAGGTTGGCCACCTTTTTCTCGGGGTACATCGCGCCCTTGGGGGCGCCGGTGCTGCCGGAGGTGTAGATGAGCAGACCGAGGGGGTCCTCTCCGGGGCCGACGAGGCCGGGGCTGGGCGCTCCTGCGCCGCGCAGTTCGGCGTCTGCCAGCGGCTCGACGACGACGCCGAGGTCCGCGAGTTCGGACGTCGCCTTCTCCAAGGCTTCCCGGTGCGCATCGACCTGGGGCAGGTGGTCGAACACCAGGAGTCGTTGTGGCGCGGGACCGCTGCGGATGAGGGCGACGGCGTCGTCGAGCTGGTCGATGCTCGAGGCGATCAGGGTGGGTTCGGCCTCGGCGACGATGGGCTGCAGCGACGCCACCGCGGCGCTGGTCTGCATGGGCACGCTCACCGCCCCAAGCTGTCCGAGCGCGGTGTCGACCACGGTGTAGTCGATGCTGGTGAAGCCCAGGATCGCGACTCGATCACCGGGACGCACCGGGCTGTCCTGCAGGCCGGCGGCCAGGGCCGCGACGCGTTCCCAGAGTTGTGCGTAGGTGATGGTCGTGAACTTGGGCAGAAGTTCGGCCGACGTGCGTCCGGTCTGCGGGTCGGTGACGAACCGCACGTCGCGCTGGCCGAGGGCGGGACGGTCGGCGTACCCGCGCAGGACGGTCTCGACGACCTGCGGGAGGCGCAGATCGGGGGACGCGACGGCGGCGCTGACAGCCGCGTCGGGGCGGGCCGCGGCGAACTGCGGGTCGGTCGCATACAGGTTTTCGATGCGCTGGGCCAAGCGGCCTTCGCGAGTGTCGTTGGACATATCGGTCGTCCTTCAATGCGTAATCGATAGAAGTTTCGGGGGCGTGCGACGGTGCACACAGAAAACTACGTTAGCCGAACTAATGATATTCCCGGGAAGGTGCCTGCCGGCCTGGGAGTGTGCTGTGAATTGCCTGGCCAGGTGTGTCTCAGGTCACTGCGCAACGGTGCGGTTTCGGCGCACGGAGGCCGGGTACCCGCAGTTCAGACGACAGGAGAGGTGATCGATCATGCGTACGTATGACACTCCGGAGCATCCCCAGGGCGGGCGCCTCCACATCGCGCGCAGTCGCGGCGCAGCCAGTGGGCTGCTGCTGGTGCTGCTCGGTCTGTGGGGCGCACTGATCCCATTCGTGGGGCCGTATTTCGATTTCGCGTACTCACCGGATCGGCCGTGGGTGTGGACCGACGCCCGCGGGTGGCTGGAAGTGCTGCCAGGTGTGGTCGCCGTGCTGGGCGGGCTGATGCTGGCCATGTCCCGGAACCGGGCCACCGCCATGCTTGGCGGCTGGCTGGCCGTGGCCGCCGGCGCCTGGTTCATCGTCGGTCGTGCCTTCGCGACGATGGTCGATATGGGTGAGATGGGCGTGCCCGCAGCGGCCACGCCCGCCAAGACCGTCGTGCTCGAGCTCGCGTTCTTCTCGGGCCTGGGCGCGCTGATCGTGTTCCTGGGCGCGATGGCACTGGGCCGCGTGTCGGTCCGCAGCGTCCGCGATGTCGGCTATGTCCAGCGACAGGCCGTCGCAGTGGACGAGGCTGACGAGCAGGCGGCCCCGCTGGCAGCGCCGATGCCCGAGCAGCGCACCGAAGTCATTGAGAAGGAACCCGAACACCGCGGTGTGCGGAGCCGGCTCTCGGGCATGTTCGGTCGTCGGCACCACCACCCAGTGCCGCACTGACCTGACCTGCGCGATTCCGTATACGACCGGCGGTCGGGTTCCTAGAATCAGGCCATGGGGCACCTGCAACGGGCCGACGAGTCGCCGGACAAGACCAAGATTGAGAACCGGGCCTCCTCGGTGGCTCGACTGTTCGTCGATCGCGTCGCGGCCACTCCGCGGGCCGAGGCGTTCCGGTACCCCGACGGCAGTGGCTGGTCGAGTGTCACCTGGCAGCAGGTCGATGAGCGCGTCCGCCAGATCTCAGCGGGCTTGATCGCGCTGGGGATCGCTCCTGAGGACCGGGTCGCGCTGGCCTCCTCCACCCGATACGAGTGGGTCCTCGTCGACTTCGCCGTCATGTGTGCGGGTGCCGCCACGACCACGGTGTACCCGACCACCAACGCCCCCGACGTGGCGTTCATCGTCGCTAATTCGGGGAGCCGCATCGTGGTGGCCGAGGATCAGACCCAGGTCGACAAACTGATCGCGCACCGTGCCGAACTGCCCGGCGTGCAGAAGATCGTGATCATCGACGGCGTGGGCGACGGCGACTGGGTGATCACCCTCGACGAACTCGAGGCGCTGGGCAGGCAACTGCTCGCCGAGACCCCGGATGCGGTGGACGAGCGCATCCACAGCATCGGGCCCGAGCACCTGGCCAGCATCATCTACACCTCCGGCACCACCGGCAGGCCGAAAGGGGTGCGGCTCACGCACGGGGCGTGGACGTACACGGCTGCGGCCATCGACGCCCTGCAGATCCTCGGCCCGGACGACCTGAACTTCCTGTGGCTGCCGCTGGCGCATGCCTTCGGCAAGGTGATGCTGGCGCTGCCCCTGGCGATCGGGTTCCCGACGGCGATCGACGGTCGCGTCGACAAAATCGTCGAGAACCTCGCCGTCGTGCGTCCGACCATCATGGGTGCGGCCCCGCGCATCTTCGAGAAGGCACATGCCCGGATCGAGGGCATGGTCGCCGAGGAGGGCGGACTCAAGAAGCGGATCTTCGACTGGGCGATCGGGGTGGGCCTAAACGTGTCCCGGGCCAAGCAGGCCGGAGAGAGGCCGTCGCTGGCAACGTCACTCCAGTACAACGTCGCTGATCGGCTGGTGTTCTCCACAATCCGGGAGCGGTTCGGCGGCCGCCTGCGGTTCTTCGTCTCCGCGGCCGCGGCCCTGAACCGCGACGTCGCCCAGTGGTTCGACGCCGTGGGAATCCTCGTGCTCGAGGGCTATGGACTGACCGAGACCTCGGCGGCATCGTTCATCAACAGGCCCTACGCCTATCGGTTCGGCACGGTCGGCTGGGCGTTCCCCGGCACCGAGGTCGAGATCGCCGACGACGGTGAGATCCTGCTCAGGAGTCCCGGTGTGATGACCGGCTATCACGACCTGCCCGACGCCACCGCCGAGGCCCTCGAACCGGACGGCTGGTTTCACACCGGAGACATCGGTGAGGTCGACGCCGACGGCTTCCTGCGGATCACCGACCGCAAGAAGGACATGTTCAAGACCTCGCAGGGCAAGTACGTCGCGCCGTCCCCGATCGCGGCGACGTTCACCGGCATCTGTCCGTACGCCACGGAGTTCATCGTGTACGGCGAGGGCAAGCCCTACTGCACGGCGCTGGTCGGCCTCGACGCCGAGGCCATCACCGAATGGGCCGACAAGAACGGCTTGGGCGACAAGTCCTTTGGCGAGATCGCACGCGATGAGAAGACCCGGGAATTGATCGGCGGCTACATCGACACTCTCAACAAGGACCTCAACCGCTGGGAACAGATCAAGAGGTTCGCCATCATCGAACGCGAACTGTCCGTCGAGGCAGGCGATTTGACGCCGAGCATGAAGATACGGCGCAAGATCGTCCTGCAGAACTTCACGGACACCCTCGACGGCCTCTACTGACCCTCGAGCGGCTCGCGAGGTCGGCCTATCGGGCGCTACAGGTCGGAAAGGGCCTGCGCCAGCACGTCGAGGCCTTCGGTGAGCAGGTCGTCGCTGATCGCCAGCGGCGGCAGGAACCGCAGGACGTTGCCGTAGGTGCCGCAGGTCAGGACGACGACCCCCGCCGCATGCGCCGCGGCCGTGAGCCGCTTCGTCAGATCCGCGTCGGGTTCGGCGGTGCCTGACTTGACCAGTTCGACGGCGATCATGGCGCCGCGGCCACGGACGTCACCGATGCGGTCGTCGTCGGCCTGCAGGCGGCCGAGGCGGTCCTTCATCAATTTCTCGATCTGCTGTGCGCGCTCGACGAGTCCGCCGAGTTCGATCGTCTCGATGGTGGCCAGCGCCGCCGCGCAGGCGATCGGGTTGCCGCCGTAGGTGCCGCCCAGACCTGAAACATGAGGCGCGTCGACGATCTCGGCGCGACCGGTCACCGCCGACAGGGGCAGGCCCCCGGCGATGCCCTTGGCCGTCACGATGAGGTCGGGCTCGATGCCCTCGTGTTCACACGCGAACATTGCGCCCGTGCGGGCGAAGCCGGTCTGCACCTCGTCGGCGATGAACACCACGTTGTTGTCGCGGCACCATCGCAGCAGTTCGGGCAGGAAGCCCGGCGCGGGGACGATGAAGCCGCCCTCGCCCTGGATGGGCTCGATGATGATCGCGGCCAGGTTGGCCGCGCCGATCTGTTTGTCGATGACGCTCAGCGCGCGCTCGGCGGCCAGTTCGCCGTTGGTGCCCATCTCCTTGTCCACCAGACCGTCGCGGTAGGGGTAGGACAGGGGAGCGCGGTAGACCTCGGGCGCGAACGGCCCGAACCCGCTCTTGTAGGGCATGGACTTGGCCGTCAGCGCCATGGTCAGGTTGGTGCGGCCGTGGTAGGCGTGGTCGAACGCGACGACGGCCTGCTTGCCGGTGTAGGACCGCGCGATCTTGATGGCGTTCTCCACGGCCTCGGCGCCGGAGTTGAACAGCACCGAACGCTTCTCGCCCGACCCCGGGGTCAGCCGGTTGAGGTGCTCGGCGACCGCGACGTACTCCTCGTACGGCGTGACCATGAAGCACGTGTGGGTGAAGTCGCCGACCTGGTCTCGCACCGCGTCGACGACGCGCGGCGACGAACTGCCGATCGTGGTGACCGCGATGCCCGAGCCGAGGTCGATCAGGCGGTTGCCGTCGACGTCCTCGATGATTCCGCCCGCGGCCCGCGTGCAGTACACGGGCATCGTCGTGCCGATGCCGTGCGACACCGCGGCCGTCTTTCGTCTGCCGAGTTCGATCGATCGCGGGCCGGGGATCTCGGTCTTGAGCAGGCGGCTCTGTTCCAGGTCGGTCACGCGTAGAGCGTAATCCGTGGCCGCGCCGCCCAGAGCGAATCTGGGCGTCAGGACTGCCGTGGCGCGGGGACGGGGTGACCGGGGGGAGTCGCCGAGGTCTCGCAATGGCACACTGGTCCCTGACGAAACGCGTTGACCTGCTGCCATGCCCTGAGCTTTGTGGCGCCGTCTGACGCGAAAGCCTCGAAGAGAATCGGAACCGCCATGGAAATCGTGACCCTGCTACCGCTGTTCATCATCCTGGGCGCGTTCATGTTCTTTGCCTCTCGGCGCCAGCGTAAGGCCATGCAGGCCACCATCGACCTGCACGAGTCGCTGAGCATCGGCGACCGGGTGCACACCACCTCTGGCCTGCAGGCCACCATCACCGCGATCACCGACGACACGGTTGATCTGGAGATCGCGCCGGGCGTGGTGACGACGTGGATGAAGCTCGCGATCCGCGACAAGATCGAGCCCGATTTCGACACCGAGAGCGCGGCGACCGAGATCACCGACAGCGACACGTCCAACGACCAGGGGCGCTGACTCACATCTGATCAGGTCGGGCACGTACCCTTTGCGGTTGCGGGCGAACCGACCGCCCGCAACAGACTCTGAGGAGACGCATCAACGTGGCATCGTCTACGGCGCCGGTGCACCCGTACCGCTACCTGACGCTGTTTCTGGTCCTGCTCATCGGCGCGTATCTGCTGGTGTTCCTGACCGGGGACAAACAGGCCAAGCCCAAGCTGGGCATTGACCTTCAGGGCGGCACGCGGGTGACCCTCACTGCCCGCACCCCCGACGGATCGGCCCCCACCCGCGATGCGCTCCAACAGGCGCAGCAGATCATCGGCTCCCGTGTCGATGGCCTCGGCGTCTCGGGCTCCGAGGTGGTGATCGACGGCGACAACCTGGTCATCACGGTCCCGGGCAACGACGGCAGCGAGGCCCGCAGTCTGGGACAGACCGCGCGGTTGTTCGTTCGTCCCGTCGTCCAGGGTGTGCCGGTGGACCAGCTGAAGCAGGCCGCCGAGGGCCTCCAGGGTGGCGGTCAGCCCGGTCAGCCCGGTCAGCCCGGTCAGCCCGGACTGCCCGGTCAGCCGGGCCAGCCCGGACTCCCGGGCCTTCCCGGCGGACTCCCGGGTCTTCCCGGCGGTCTCCCGGGTCTGCCCGGCGCGCCGGCGCCCGGTGACCCCGGCCTGCCCGCTGGCCAGGCGCCTCCCGCGCCCGAGGCCCCGGCCCCGCAGCCGCGCCCGTACCCGCAGGAACCCGCGCCCAGCCCCACCGAGCCCACCCCGGCGCCCGAGAGCCCGGCTCCCACGCCCGCGCCCGCACCGAACGCCGGTGCTCCCAACGCTCCGGCGGGACCGCCCGATCCGCGCAAGGATCTGGCCGGCCGGATCAAGTTCGAGCAGCAGCTCCGGCAGAACACCAACCCGAACATCCTGAAGTTCCTCGCCGTGCCCTACGTGGCCGAGCGCTGCGGACAGGACGACGTGCTGGCAGGCAACGACGATCCAAACCTGCCGCTGGTGACGTGTTCGCAGGACGGCACCACCGTCTACCTGCTCGACAAGTCGATCATCAGCGGTGAGGACATCAAGAACGCCACGTCCGGCTTCGATCAGCAGGGCGCCCAGTACGTGGTCGACCTGGAGTTCACCGGCAAGGCCGTCGACACCTGGGCGGACTTCACCGCGGCCAACATCGGCACCCAGACGGCGTTCACGCTGGACTCGCAGGTGGTCAGCGCGCCGCAGATCCGCCAGGCGATCCCCGGCGGTCGCACGCAGATCACCGGCAACTTCTCCACCACCGAGGCGCGTGACCTGGCCAACGTGCTCAAGTACGGCTCGCTGCCGCTGTCGTTCGAGTCCTCGGAAGCCGAGACCGTCTCGGCCACCCTGGGACTGACGTCGCTCAAGGCCGGCCTGATCGCCGGCGCGGTGGGCCTGGTCCTGACGCTGCTCTACGCGCTGCTCTACTACCGAGCGCTGGGAGTTCTGGTCGCGGTGTCCCTGGTGGCGTCCGGTGCGATGGTGTACGCGATCCTTGTGCTGTTGGGCCGCTACATCGGCTACACGCTCGACCTCGCGGGCATCGCGGGTCTGATCATCGGTATCGGTATGACCGCGGACTCCTTCGTGGTGTTCTTCGAACGCATCAAGGACGAGATCCGTGAGGGCAGATCGTTCCGGTCGGCCGTGCCACGAGGCTGGGCGCGCGCCCGCAAGACGATTCTGTCCGGCAACGCGGTGAGCTTCATCGCGGCCGCGGTGCTGTACTTCCTGGCCGTCGGTCAGGTCAAGGGCTTCGCGTTCACGCTGGGCCTGACCACGATCCTGGACGTCCTGGTCGTGTTCCTGGTGACCTGGCCGCTGGTGTACCTGGCGTCCAAGTCGCCGACCATGGCCAAACCGGCGCTCAACGGACTCGGTGCAGTTCAGCAGATCGCGCGCGAACGCCGAGCGGCCGCGCATTCGGCGGGACGGGAATAGACGATGGCGACTGACGAAAACGGCACCACCGCAACGGATGTCGAGCTCACCGAGAGCAACGGCGACGAGCTGTCGGCAGCCGCCGCGGCCCAACTTCCGCAGCACGGGTTCTTCACCCGCCTCTACACCGGCACGGGTGCGTTCGAGGTCATCGGACGCCGCAAGCTGTGGTTCGCCGTCAGCGGCGCGATCGTGGCGATCTCGATCGCGGCGATCCTGATCCGCGGGTTCTCGTTCGGCATCGACTTCGAGGGCGGCACCAAGGTGTCGATGCCCCGGGGTGCAGGCGACAGCGCGGTCACCACCGAACAGGTGGAGACGGTGTTCAGCGACACCATCGGCACCGAACCCGAATCCGTGGTCATGGTCGGCGCCGGCGACTCGGCGACCGTGCAGATCCGGTCGGAGACCCTCGACAACGAGCAGACCGCGAAACTGCGGGACGCGCTGTTCGAGAAGTTCCAACCGCGCGGCACCGACGGTGAGCCCAGCAAGCAGGCCATCAGCGACTCGGCGGTCTCGGAGACCTGGGGCGGGCAGATCACCCAGAAGGCGCTCATCGCGCTGCTGGTGTTCGTCGTGATCGTGACGATCTACATCACGCTGCGCTACGAGAAATTCATGGCGATCTCGGCCATGGCGACGATGTTCTTCGACCTCATCGTCACGGCAGGCGTGTACGCGCTCGTAGGGTTCGAGGTCACGCCTGCCACCGTGATCGGCCTTCTGACCATCCTCGGCTTCTCGCTGTACGACACGGTCATCGTGTTCGACAAGGTCGAGGAGAACACCGAGGGCTTCGAGCACACCACCCGGCGCACGTACGCCGAACAGGCCAACCTCGCGGTGAACCAGACGTTCATGCGGTCGATCAACACAAGCCTCATCTCGGTGCTGCCGATCGTGTCGCTGATCGTGGTCGCGGTGTGGCTGCTCGGCGTCGGCACGCTCAAGGACCTGGCGCTGGTGCAGCTGATCGGTGTCATCGTCGGTACGTACTCGTCGATCTTCTTCGCCACGCCGCTGCTGGTGACTCTGTTCGAGCGCACGGAGAAGGTGCGCAAGCACACCCGCAAGGTGCTGCGTCGTCGCGAGCGTCTGGCCGGCAATGCCGCGGACGCCGACAGCGACGCCACTGAGGACGAGGACAAGCCCGAAAAGGCGCTGGCGGCCAAGCCCGCGGCCGGGAGTAAGCCGTCGCGTCCGTCGAGGCCGGCGCAACGCAGCGGCCGACCGAGCGGCAAGCGGAACACCCGACGGTCCTAGTCGTGTCGACAGCGGTGTCCAGGCGACGACGGATCACCGCCGCGGTCGCGGCGGGAGTGCTGGCTGCGGGGCTGACGTCGTGCGGCACGGGTGCGGAGGCGGAGATTGACTACGCCGTCGACGGCACCCTGACCACCTACAACGTCAACACGGTCTCCGGCGCGGCGTCGGCGGGGCCGCAGGCCTTCGGGCGCGTGCTCACGGGCTTCGGCTACCACGGACCGGACGGACAGGTGGTCGCCGACCACGACTTCGGGTCGGTGTCGGTCGTCGGCCGCGAGCCGCTGGTGCTGGACTACCAGATCGCCGACAACGCGGTGTACTCCGACGGCAAGCCGGTCACGTGCGACGACATGGTGCTCGCCTGGGCCGCGCAGTCGGGACGTTTCCCGGCGTTCAACGCGGCCAGTCGGGCCGGCTACATCGACGTCGCCACCATCGACTGCGCACCCGGCCAGAAGAAGGCCCGGGTCGCGTTCGCGGTGGACCGCAACTTCTCCGAGTTCAACCAGCTGTTCACGGCGACGACGATGATGCCCGCGCACGTCATCGCCGACCAGTTGGGCCTCGGTGAGGGCGGTGTCACGACCGCGGTGCAGTCCGGCGATCAGGCCAGGGTCGCGCCTATCGCACAGGCGTGGAACACGGTGTGGGACCTCAAGCCCGGCATCGACCTCAAGAACTTCCCGTCCTCGGGCCCGTACCGGCTTGAGGAGGTGCGCGAGGACGGTTCGATCGTCCTCGTCGCCAACGAGCGTTGGTGGGGCCAGGACCCGGTGACCCCGCGCGTGACGGTCTGGCCGCGCAGCACCGACGTGCAGGACCGCGTGAACGACGGCACGTTCGACGTGGTCGACGTTGCGACGGGTTCGTCGGGAACCCTGACCACACCGGACGAGTACGACCGCACCGACTCGCCGGCGGCGGGCATCGAGCAGTTGATCTTCGCGCCGCAGGGCCCGCTGGCACCGGTGCCGGCCCGTCGCGCGCTGGCGTTCTGCACGCCGCGCGAGGCGATCGCACGCAACGCCGAGCTTCCCATCAGCAATGCCCGTCTCAACCCCGCGGCTGAGGACGCCCTGACCCAGGCCGAGAATGTCCCGGAGGCCGGCCAGTTCATCACCGGCAACGTCGGTGCCGCGCGGGACGCACTGGACAACCGCCCGCTGACGGTGCGGATCGGGTATCAGACACCCAACCCCCGCCTCGCCGCGACTGTCGGCGCCATCTCGAAGGCGTGCGAACCCGCGGGGATCACCGTGCAGGAATCCGCAGGAGCGGACATCGGCCCACAGGCGCTGCTCGACGGGCGGATCGATGTCCTGATCGCGAGCACCGGGGGCGCGACCGGGTCCGGTTCGGCCGGTGTCTCGTCCATCGACGCCTACACGCTGTTCGGGCCCAACGGAAACAACCTGTCGCGGTACGCCAACGGCCAGATCGACGGCATCATCAGCGCACTCGCGGTCACCGTGGACCCGAAGGAACAGGCCCGGCTGCTGTCCGAAGGTGCCCCGGTGCTGTGGGCTGACATGCCCACCCTGCCGCTCTACCGTCAGCAGCGCACGCTGCTGACATCGAAGAAGATGTATGCCGTGAGCAGTAACCCGACCCGATGGGGCGCAGGCTGGAACATGGACCGCTGGGTGCTCAGAAAGTGACCCGCCATGACTGAGCTGACCATCAGTGAACTGGTCCGATCGCTGACCCGAGAGGTCCCCGACTTCCCCGAGCCGGGAATCCAGTTCAAGGACCTCACGCCACTGCTGGCCGACCGCGCGGGCCTGGCCGCCGTCACGGCTGCCCTCGCCGAGGCCGCGGCCGGGGCCGACCTGATCGCGGGTGTCGACGCCAGGGGCTTTCTCTTGGGCGCCGCAGTCGCGACACGGATGGGCACCGGTGTGCTGGCGGTCCGTAAGGGCGGCAAGCTGCCGCCGCCCGTACACAGCGAGCAGTACGCACTCGAGTACGGCACCGCGACACTGGAGATCCCGGCCGAGGGCATCGATCTCGCGGGCCGCTCGGTGTTCATCGTCGACGATGTCCTGGCGACGGGCGGCACGCTGGCCGCGGCCCACCGCCTCCTGGAGCATTGCGGGGCCCACGTACCGGGTGCCGCGGTCGTATTGGAACTGTCGGCCCTCGACGGACGAGGCGTCGTGGCGCCGCTGCCGGTCACCAGCCTGCACCTGATCTGACGCGGGACAGCAGGCCCCGGTGAGCACGCGGACGATCAGGACTAGTCTGGGGACCTTCGGGGCGTTGCTCGAGCGTGGGAGGTGACGGCGTGAGCGAGGAGCAGAAGTCGGTCGCGGCCGTCGAGCCGAGTCCGTCGTCGGTGGCGCCCGCCGAGTCCACTCCTGAGAACACGCGCGGATCCAGCAGCGCCTCCCGCCGGGTGCGCGCACGCCTGGCGCGGCGGATGACATCGCAGCGCAGTGCGATCAACCCTGTGCTCGAACCGCTGGTGGCGGTGCACCGCGAGATCTACCCCAAGGCCGATCTGGGCCTGCTGCAGCGCGCGTACGCGGTGGCCGAGGAGCGCCACGCGACCCAGATGCGCAAGTCCGGCGACCCGTACATCACGCACCCGTTGGCGGTGGCCAACATCCTCGCCGAACTGGGCATGGACACCACCACGCTGGTCGCGGCACTGCTGCACGACACCGTGGAGGACACCGGCTACACACTTGAGGCGCTCAAGGCCGAGTTCGGTGAGGAGGTCGGCCATCTGGTCGACGGCGTCACGAAACTCGACCGCGTGGTGCTGGGCACCGCGGCCGAGGCCGAGACCATCCGCAAGATGATCATCGCGATGGCCCGCGACCCCCGGGTGCTGGTGATCAAGGTCGCCGACCGCCTGCACAACATGCGCACCATGCGGTTCCTGCCGCCGGAGAAGCAGGCCCGCAAGGCCCGCGAGACCCTGGAAGTCATTGCGCCGCTTGCTCATCGGCTCGGTATGGCCACGGTCAAGTGGGAGCTCGAGGATCTGTCGTTCGCGATCCTGCACCCCAAACGCTACGAGGAGATCGTGCGCCTGGTCGCCGACCGGGCACCCTCACGCGACACCTATCTGGCCAAGGTGCGTGCCGAGATCGTCGCGACGCTCAATGCGTCACGGATCAGCGCGACCGTCGAAAGCCGGCCCAAGCACTACTGGTCGATCTATCAGAAGATGATCGTCAAGGGTCGCGACTTCGACGACATCCACGACCTGGTCGGCGTCCGCATCCTGTGCGACGAGATCCGGGACTGCTATGCGGCGGTCGGTGTCGTGCACTCGCTGTGGCAGCCCATGGCGGGCCGCTTCAAGGACTACATCGCCCAACCCCGGTTTGGCGTCTATCAGTCGCTGCACACGACCGTCGTCGGTCCGGAGGGCAAGCCTCTGGAGGTGCAGATCCGCACGCGGGACATGCACCGCACCGCGGAATACGGCATCGCCGCGCACTGGCGCTACAAGGAGGCCAAGGGCCGCAACGGAGCGCCCGCACACCACGCTGCCGCCGAGATCGACGACATGGCGTGGATGCGGCAACTGCTCGACTGGCAGCGTGAGGCCGCCGACCCGGGGGAGTTCCTCGAATCGCTGCGTTACGACCTTGCGGTGCAGGAGATCTTCGTATTCACGCCCAAGGGCGACGTGATCACGCTGCCCGCCGGATCCACGCCCGTGGACTTCGCCTACGCGGTGCACACCGAGGTGGGGCACCGCTGCATCGGCGCGCGGGTCAACGGACGTCTGGTGGCCCTGGAGCGCAAGCTCGAGAACGGCGAGGTCGTCGAGGTGTTCACCTCGAAGGCCCCCAACGCCGGGCCATCCCGTGACTGGCAGGGCTTCGTGGTGTCGCCGCGGGCCAAGGCCAAGATCCGGCAGTGGTTTGCCAAGGAGCGCCGCGAGGAGGCGCTGGAGTCCGGTAAGGACGCCATCGCTCGCGAGGTGCGTCGCGGCGGACTTCCGTTGCAGCGCTTGATGAACAGCGAATCCGTGGCGGCACTCGCGCGCGAGTTGCGCTACACCGACGTGTCGGCGCTCTACACCGCGGTCGGCGAGGGGCACATCTCCGCGCGGCACGTGGTGCAGCGCCTGATCGCCCAACTCGGCGGGGCCGACGACGCCGAGGACGAGATCGCCGAGCGGTCCACGCCGTCGAACATCCCGGTGCGCCAACGCAGCAACGACGACACCGGTGTCGCGGTGCCGGGTGCTCCGGGCGTGCTGACGAAGCTCGCCAAGTGCTGCACGCCCGTGCCCGGCGACTCCATCATGGGGTTCGTCACACGAGGTGGCGGCGTCAGCGTGCACCGCACCGACTGCACCAACGCGTCGTCCCTGCAGGAGCAGTCCGAGCGCATCATCGAGGTGCATTGGGCGCCCGGGCCGAAGTCGGTGTTCCTGGTCGCGATCCAGGTCGAGGCGCTGGACCGGCATCGACTGCTCTCCGATGTGACCCGCGTGCTGGCCGATGAGAAGGTCAACATCCTGTCCGCGCAGGTGACCACGTCGGACGATCGCGTGGCCATCAGTCGGTTCACGTTCGAGATGGGTGATCCCAAGCATCTCGGGCACGTGCTGAACGTGGTGCGCAACGTCGAGGGCGTCTACGACGTCTACCGGGTCACCAGCGCCGCCTGAGCCGCCGGTATCCCGTGAGCGTGCATGTTGGTACGCAACACACCGCGGCACAACGTACAAACGCCCCGCAAGCGGGGACCCCAGCCCGTTCGCCAGTTCTACTGCAGCCGAATCGACTTCACCGTCACCGGTTGCTCGGGCGGCCCGTCCAGGTTGCCGCCCTTGACCCCGGCCTCGGCCACCTCGTCGATCGTCGCCATGCCGGTCTCATCGATTGACCCGAACACCGTGTAGGTCGGCGGCAGCACCGAATCGGCGTACAGGATGAAGAACTGGCTGCCGTTGGTGTCCGCGCCCGCGTGGGCCATCGCGACGGTGCCCCGGGGGTAGAGAACCAGATCACGCAGTGCCGCAGAATCTTTCGGATACTGATTGGTGGGGTACTCGCTGGCGAAGGTGTACCCGGGGCCTCCGCGTCCGGTGCCGGAGGGGTCACCGCACTGCAGCGCCGACAGCGACCGATTCGCGGTCAGCCGGTGACACCGGGTGCTGTCGAACCAGCCCTGCTGCGCGAGGCTCACGAAACTGTTGACCGTGCACGGGGCCTTCTGGTTGTCGAGGGTCACGCCGATCGCACCCCGGTCGGTGTCGATCGTGACCTCGACGGTGCGCGGCTGGGTGGGGACCCGGCCCTCCCGTGGAGGTTTCGCCGGACGGGCCGGGGCGCCGTCGGCGGCCGGGTAGGTGCACGCCTCGCCGAGACCGGCGGGTGGTGCGAAGGACGGCAGTGCCGGAATCGACGGATCGGGCACGGGCGCCGCGGTGTAACTCGGGCCGCGGTCGTAGTGCGAGTTCCGGCCGGATTCCTTGATCAGCAGCAGCGTCAACACCATGAAGAGGATCAGGCCGAGAATCACCAGCGTCGTCACCAGATACCCGATGATGAGCCCGGCGATCGCCATACCGCGGCCCTCTTCGTGGCTGCGTTTGATCTGGTGCAGGGAGATGTGCCCGAACACGATGCCCAGGGGCGCGAACACCAGTGAGGTCACCAGGGCCGCAACGGCCATGCCGTTGGTGGGCCGCTTCGGCGGTGCGCCGTAGGGGTGCAGATACGGGTCCGCCCACCCCGAAGGTGGTGGACCCGGCGGGGTGGGCGGATACGTCATCGTCGGGTCAGTCCAGCTGGATCGAGGTGATCTTGACCTCGTCGACGGGGGCGCCGTCACCCGCGCCGCCGGCCACCCCGGCCGCGCCGATCCGGTCCAGCGTGGCCAGTCCGGTCTCGTCGATCGTGCCGAACACCGTGTACTGCGGCGGAAGCTGGGAGTCCTGGTACACCAGGAAGAACTGGCTGCCGTTGGTGCCGGGCCCGGCGTTGGCCATCGCGATGGTGCCGCGCGGGTACAGCACAGGACTCTGCGCGGCGGGGCTGCCGACGGGGTACTGGTCGGTGGGGTACTCGTTGGCGAACTCGTAGCCCGGGCCGCCCGTGCCCGTGCCGGTCGGGTCGCCGCACTGCAGCACCGACAGGCCCGGAGTGGTGGTCAGCCGGTGGCACACCGTGTCGTTGAAGTAGCCCTGCTGGGCCAGGCTCGCGAAGCTGTTTACCGTGCACGGCGACTTCGCGTTGTCCAACTGCAGGCCCAGGTTGCCCTCGTTGGTGGCCATGCTGACGCTCACCTGCGCCGGTTCGGTGGGCACCTTGCCGGTCCGCGGCGGGGTGTTGGGCTTGCTGGCCTCGCCGCGCGCCGGGTACTGGCAGTTGGCGCCGGTGTTCGCCGACGGGGTGAACGGCGGCAGCGCGCCGTCGACAGGCGGCTCGGATGGCGGTGCGTCGGGCGTGGCGAACGGGTCGGCGGACGTCTCCGTGGCCGACGCCACCGAGTCGCTGTCCTTGTCCTTGCGATTGACCAGAACGACCGCGACGATGGCGCCGATCACCAGCACCGCAGCCGTCACACTCGCGATGATCGCGAGCATCCGTCGTCGTTTCGCCTGCTGTTCCTGACGCTCAAGCTGCTCTTCGAGTCTGCGCCTGGCGGCCTCACGCCGTTCTTCGTTCGTCGGCACTGCCGATGCCCTCCAACTCTCACCTGTGAATCTGCCGCCCCCGAGTGTGCCAGCCGCGACTGGGCGCGGGCGGGTCGACCCGCTGGTGAGAGACTGTTCGTCGTGCTGATCACGGGGTTCGCGGTGGGTGAGTTGGAGACCAACTGCTACCTCGTGGCGCCCAGGGCGGGGGGAGAGGCCCTGGTGATCGATCCGGGGGAGAACTCGGTCCTGACCTTGGAGTACTACTTCGCGGCCAACGACCTGACCCCGGCGGCGGTGCTGCTCACCCACGGCCACCGAGACCACGCGGCGATGGCCTACGACCTGTGCGCGGCCTGGGATATCCCGGTCTACCTGCACGCCGCCGACCACGACCTGCTGACCGACCCGCCCGAAATCATCCTCGACCCGCCGAGCCGGCTCAGCATCGCCGGTGTCGACGTCGAGGTGGACCACACGCCCGGCCACACCGCGGGATCGGTGGTGTACCGGGTGGCCGCCGACACCGACGAGGGCCCGGCGGCCGTCGCGTTCACGGGCGACACGCTCGGTTTCCGCACCGTCGGGCACCCTGGCTGCGCCGGCGGTCACAGTGAGGACCCCGCGATGCTGTTGGATTCGATCGCGGCTACATTGCTGGTGCTCGATGACGACACCGTGGTACTACCGGGGCACGGCACGTCGACCACGATTGGTGGCGAACGTCGATTCAACAAGCACCTGCGCGACAATGAACACCCATGAAGGATCGGACTGCGTGAGCGACTCAGCGGCTTTTCAAGGACCCAAGGGCGTCCCGGACTACCTGCCGCCCGACTCGGCGCAGTTCGTCGCGGTGCGGGACGGCCTGCTCGACGCCGCCCGGCGTGCCGGCTACGGCGACATCGAACTGCCGATCTTCGAGGACACCGCCCTCTTCGCGCGTGGCGTCGGCGAGTCCACGGATGTGGTCTCCAAGGAGATGTACACCTTCGCCGACCGCGGCGAGCGCTCGGTCACGCTGCGGCCCGAGGGCACCGCGGGTGTGATGCGCGCCGTGATCCAGCACGGACTCGATCGCGGCGCCCTCCCGGTCAAGCTGTGCTACTCCGGCCCGTTCTTCCGGTACGAGCGGCCTCAGGCCGGCCGGTACCGCCAGCTCCAGCAGGTGGGTATCGAGGCGATCGGCGTCGACGACCCCGCACTCGACGCCGAGGTGATCGCGGTCGCCGACGCCGGATTCCGTTCGCTGGGGCTCGACGGGTTCCGGTTGGAGATCACGTCGCTGGGCGACGACACGTGCCGGCCCGCGTACCGCCAACTGCTGCAGGACTTCCTGTTCAAGCTCGACCTCGACGAGGCGACTCGCAAGCGCGCCGAGATCAACCCGCTGCGGGTGCTCGACGACAAGCGCCCCGATGTGCGCGCGATGACGGCCGACGCGCCGGTGATGCTCGATCACCTCTCGGAGTCGGCCAAGGCGCACTTCGACACCGTCCTCGCGCACCTCGACGCACTCGGCGTGCCCTACGTGGTGAACCCTCGGATGGTGCGCGGCCTGGACTACTACACCAAGACCACCTTCGAGTTCGTGCACGACGGTCTCGGCGCCCAGTCGGGAATCGGCGGCGGCGGACGGTACGACGGCCTGATGAGCCAACTCGGCGGGCAGGACCTGTCCGGCATCGGGTTCGGCCTGGGTGTCGACCGCACCGTGCTGGCCCTGGCGGCCGAGGGCAAGTCAGTGGGCGCGACGTCCCGCGTCGACGTCTTCGGCGTACCGCTGGGGGAGCAGGCCAAGTCGGTGCTCGTCGTGCTGGCCGCCAAGCTGCGGGCGGCGGGCGTGCGCGTCGACCTCGCCTACGGCGACCGCGGCCTCAAAGGTGCGATGCGTGCCGCGGACCGCTCGGGAGCGGTGCTCGCGCTGGTGGCCGGTGACCGCGACATCGAGGCGGGCACCGTCGGTGTCAAGAACCTCGGTTCCGGTG
Source organism: Mycolicibacterium confluentis (assembly GCF_010729895.1). Classification (NCBI taxonomy): domain Bacteria; kingdom Bacillati; phylum Actinomycetota; class Actinomycetes; order Mycobacteriales; family Mycobacteriaceae; genus Mycobacterium; species Mycolicibacterium confluentis. The sequence continues at coordinate 2,845,659 of NZ_AP022612.1, read as the reverse complement.
AACAGGTCGACGTCGCGGTGGATTCCGTTGTCGCCGACGTGCTTTCACGCCTGTCGAACTGAGGCCGTCGCGGCGTCGGTGAGCACCGCGTCGACGTTTCCGATGCCGCCGTCGAACGGGTTTCCGCGCTTGAGCACCCGCACGCCGCCGGGAGTGATCGCGACGAGCTTGGGTGAACTCGACGTCATCTGCATCCGCCGCTCGAACCGCACCTGATCGAGGCCGACCAGGGCGCCGCCCGCCGAACTGAACAGGCCGCGCTTCCGGTCGAGCACGGCCACGGTGCGGCACTGCGGCAGGGGCAGCGACCGTCGCCGCCGAATGGTCCGCACCAGCCAACCGGCGGCACCGGCCGCGATGACCCCGACGGACAGGAACGCCACCGCCGCCAGGGTGGGCAGTACGCCGCCCACGAGGGCGACGATGCCGATGCCGCCCGTGACGAGCGCCAGGATGCCCAGCACGAACGCCGCCGTGGCCGGCGTCCCGGTGTTGCGGTCGAAGACGATGACGCGCTGGCCCTCCTCGGCCACCACGAGTGCACCGGTGTCGGTGAGGATCCGGAAGTCGTCACGTGAGTCCATGTGCGCAGCCTGCCAGTTGAGGGCTTACTGCGCGGCCGATATGTCAGATCGCCATGGCCGCGCGCACGTCCTCCTCGGAGGCCGAACCGCCCGTGCCCGAACTGGTCACCCGACCGGCCTCCAGGATGTAGTACTGCTGCGCCGACTCGAGGGCGAACCCGATGTGCTGTTCGACGAGCAGCACGCCGAGGTCGCCGCGCTGCGTGAGCGCCGTGATCGCCGCCTCGATCTCGGCGACCACCGACGGCTGAATGCCCTCGGTGGGTTCGTCGAGGATCAGGGTCTTGGGCGAGGTGATCAGGGCGCGCGCGATGGCCAACTGCTGGCGCTGTCCACCCGAGAGCAGACCGGCCCGGCGGGTCAGCAGTTCCTTGAGCGCCGGAAAGAGGTCCAGCTGCTCGTCGATCAGCTTCTTGCCGTTCTTCCGGCCGTCCGCCACCACCTGAAGGTTCTCGGCGGTCGTGAGCTGGCCGAAGGACTGCTGGCCCTGCGGCACATAGGCCAGGCCGCGGGCCACGCGTGCCGACGGGCGCAGCTTGGTGATGTCCTCGCCCTCGAACAGCACCTTGCCCGACGTGCACTTGAGCAGGCCGACCGCGGTGCGCAGCAGCGTGGTCTTCCCGGCGCCGTTGTGTCCCATGACCGCGGCGACCCCGTCGGAGGGCACCTCGAGGCCCACGCCGTGGATGACCTCGGATCGGCCGTAGCCGCTGCGTACGTCGACCAATTGCAGGGTCACTCAGGTCTCCTCGATCAGTTCGTCTGGGATTCCGTCGGCTCCGGCCGCCGCGGTGCCCAGGTACACCTCCTGGACCTTGGGATTGGCCTGGACTTCGGCGACCGTGCCCTCGGCGATCACCTGGCCGCGTGCCAGCACCGTCACCGACGTCGCGAAGGCCCGCATGAAGTCCATGTCGTGTTCAACCACGACCACGGTGCGCTCGGCGCCGATGCGGCGCAGAAGGTTTCCGGTCTCCTCGCGTTCCTCGGCGCTCATACCCGCCACGGGTTCGTCGAGCAGCAGCACGTCGGCGTTCTGCACCAGCAGCATGCCGATCTCGAGCCACTGCTTCTGGCCGTGCGCCAGGACGCCCGCGGGTTTGTCGGCCAGGTCCGTCAACCCGATCGTCTCGAGCGCCTCCTCGATCGCGGGCAGCACACCGCTGCGTCGCCGCAGCAGCGTGAGCCAGGACCGACCGGCCCCCGCAGCGATGTCGAGGTTCTGCAGCACGGTCAACTGCTCGAACACCGAGGCGGTCTGGAAGGTGCGACCCACGCCGAGTCGGGCGATCTGGTGCACCTTCTTGCCGATCAGTTCCACGCCGGACTTGCTGATCGACCCCGTCCCGGAGACCAGTCCGGTGATCGCGTCGATGACCGTGGTCTTACCGGCTCCGTTGGGGCCGATCAGGAACCGCAGATCGCCCTGGAACAGGGTCAGATCGACCTCGCTGACCGCCTTGAATCCGTCGAAATCGACTGTCAGGCCGCGTACTTCGAGGTACTCGGTACCCATCCCGACGTTGCCGCCCGCGACGGGTTCCACCGTTGTCGTCGGTTCGGTTTCTGCTGCGGTCACGACGCGGTCACCTTCTCTGGTTCGGGGTCGGGATCCGGATCGGGGACGGGCTGCGCGGCCGGTTTGGTCCGCGCGCGTCGCTTGCGCAGCGCTCCGATACCCGCCAGGCCGGCCGGGAAGAACCCGACGACGACGATGAACAGCAGCCCCTGGGCGTAGGTCCACCCGGCCGGGAAACGCTCGGAGAACGCCGTCTGGGCCCACGCGACACCGATCGCGCCCAGCACCGGTCCCAGCAGCGTGGTGCGACCACCGATCGCGACGCCGATCAGGAAGGCGATCGACGGCACGATGCCGACCTGGGCCGGGGTGATGAACCCGATGATCGGGGCGAACAGCGCCCCGGCGATGCTGGCGAACAGTGCCGCGGCGGTGTAGGCCACGACCTTGATGTTGGCCGGGTCGTAGCCGAGGAAGCGCACGCGCTCCTCGCCGTCCCGCACCGCGACCAGGAGTTCGCCATACCTGCTCTGCATCAGTTGGCGCACGATCGCGACGACCACGAGAAGCACGGCCGCGGCAATGAAGTAGAGCATCTGCCGGTTCACCGGATCGGACAGGGTGAACCCGAAGAACGTGCGAAAACCGTTGAGCCCGTTGCTGCCGCCCAGGGTGGCCTGGCCGACGAGCAGGATGGCCATCGCGGCGGCCAGGGCCTGGGACAGGATCGCGAAGTAGGCGCCCTTGACCCGGCGCTTGAACACGCCGAGGCCCAGCAGCGCGGCGATCGCCGTCGGGACCACCACGATCGCCAGCAGGGTGAAGGCGGGGGAGGCGAACGGCGCCCAATAGCCCGGCAGGACAGGGATTCCGGCGATCTGCATGAAGTCCGGCACGCTGTTGCCCCGGATCTCGGCGTCCGCGATCTTGAGGTGCATACCCATCATGTAGGCGCCGAGGCCGAAGAACACGCCCTGACCCAGCGTGAGCATGCCGCCGCGGCCCCATGCCAGGCCGATGCCAGCGGCCACAATCGCGAAGCACAGGTACTGGCCCAGCAGACCGAGCCGGAAGGTGCTCAGCACCGCGGGCGCGACGCCGAACAGCAGCACGGCCGCGACGGCGAACCCGGCCCACGTCTGCCATCGCCCGAGCAGGCTTCTCATACCAGACTCCTTGTCCGCACGGTGAACAGGCCCTGCGGCCTGACCTGCAGGAACACCACGATGATCACGAACAGGATGACCTTGGCCAGAGACGCCGTCGTGCTGTACTCGATGAACGAGTTGATCAGCCCCAGCGCAAATGCCGCGATGACGGTGCCCTTGATCTGGCCGAGGCCGCCGACGACGACGACGAGGAACGCGTCGATCAGATACGCCTGCCCGGTGGTCGGACTCGTCGAGCCGATCAGGGTCAGGGCGACACCCGCGACACTGGCCAGCCCCGACCCGATGAAGAACGTCGTGATGTCGGTCCGCCGCGACGAGATGCCGCTGGTCTCAGCGAGATCGCGGTTCTGCACGACGGCCCGGATCCGGCGGCCCATCGGGCTGGCCTTGAGCGCCAACGCCAGGGCCGTCACACAGACGATGGCCAGCACCAGGATGAAGATGCGGCTCTTGGGCACCACGGCGCCGAGAATCTCGATCCCGCCGGACAGCCATGTCGGCGCGGCCACGTTGACCGCCGGAGCGCCGAAGATGTCGCGGGCCACCTGCTGAAGGATCAGTCCCACGCCGAAGGTCACCAGCAGGGTGTCCAACGGTCGGTGATACATCCGTTGGATCAGTGTGGTCTCCAGCAGAACGCCGAGCAGACCGCCCACCACGAATCCCACGACCAGTGAGATCAGCAGGGAGGCACCGGCATTGGAGATCACCATCTGCACCACGAAGGCGGTGTAGCAGCCGGCCATGATGAACTCGCCGTGCGCCATGTTGATGACGCCCATCTGACCGAAGGTCAGGGACAGTCCGAGTGCGGCCAGCAACAGGATTGAGCCGAGGCTCAACCCCGTTGCCAGCTGCCCGATGAGGACATCCATCGATTAGCCCGAAAGTCCCTCAGCCCACGGGTAGGACTTCAGGTAGGGGTCCGGCTCGATCGGGCCGTCGGACTCCCACACGGTGTAGATCAGGCCGTCCGGATGGATCTCACCGATCCGCGCGGTCTTGGTGATGTGGTGGTTCTCGCCGTCGATGGTGACCAGGCCCTCGGGTGCGTCGAACGTCACCCCGCCGGCGTTGTCCTGAATCGCCTTGGTGTCGAACGCGTTCGCCTTCTCGGCGGTGTTCTTCCACAGGAACACCGAGACGTAGGCGGCCTCCATGGGGTCAGAGGTCGGCTTGTCGGCGCCGTACTTGTCCTTGTAGGCCTTGACGAACTCCTTGTTCACCGGGTTGTCGACGGTCTGGTAGTAGTTCCACGCCGTGAGCTGGCCCTCGATGTTCTTGGCGCCGATGCCCACGACCTCCTCCTCGGCGATCGACACCGAGACCACCGGCATCTTCTCCGGTGTCAGGCCGGCGTTGGTGTACTCCTTGAAGAACGCGACGTTGGAGTCGCCGTTGAGGGTGTTGAACACCGCGTCGGCGTTGGAGGCGCGCAGCTTGTTGACGATGGTCGAGAAGTCCGTCGATCCCAGCGGCGTGTAGTCCTCGCCCTTGATCTCGATGTCGTTGGCCGCGGCGTAGGCCTTGATGATCCGGTTGGCGGTCTGCGGGAACACGTAGTCGCTGCCCACCAGGTAGAGCGTCTTGACGCCCTTCTCCTTGAGGTAGTCCAGCGCGGGCACGATCTGCTGATTGGTGGTGGCGCCGGTGTAGAAGATGTTCTTCGACGCCTCGAGGCCCTCGTACTGGACGGGGTAGTAGAGCAGGGAGTTGTTGCTTTCGAAGACCGGCAGCATGGCCTTGCGGCTCGACGACGTCCATCCGCCGAACACCGCTGCGACACAGTCGGAGTTGATCAGTTTCTCGGCCTTCTGCGCGAACACCGCGGGATCGGAGGCACCGTCCTCGCCCACGATCTCGATCTGCTTGCCCAGCACGCCGCCGTCGGCGTTGATCTGCTCGACGGCCAACTTGATGGCGTCGCGCACGGTGACCTCGGAGATCGCCATGGTGCCCGACAATGAGTTCAGCGATCCCACCTTGATGGTGGAACCCGAAGTGTCGACGCAGGATTCAGCGCTTGCGGCCTCGGTGTCGCCGGCCTTGCTGCCGCAGCCCGCGAGGGTCATGGCGGTGGCAAGGGCGATCGATCCCGCTGCGAGGGCAGACTTACTCATGCGCGGACGGTTGGAGCTGACCATCGAGAGCCTTTCGTCACGGACAGTGCGGCCCTTGGTGAGTCGGCTCAAGACGCGTTCCCCAACCGGGCCGAACGGCACCCACATCGGGTGCCAGATCCGGACGTTATGGGGCCGGTGTTTCTGTGAAATATCTGTGTGTCACGAACAAGTTAACGACTTGTTCCACCCGTGTTCAGCGGTTGGTCTGCGGCGTCGAGCGGTCGCGCGGGCAGCCCGTGAGGACCGTGTAACGATCCGGTAGCGTCGGAAGATATGACGAACATGGGAACAGCTACACGTCGGATCGCGGCCGCCTTCGCTCTGGCCGCCGCCGCAACAGCGGTCACGCATGGCACGTCAGCGGCCGAGCCTGAGGGCACTGAGAACGCTGGGGCCGGCAACGTCCGGTACGTCCTCGCCACGGGCGCCCCGTATCAGTTCCAGATCACCTACCTGGTCAATCAGCCCGCCAGCAAGGCCGAGTACAACGCCAACGCCGACGCGTACCTCAAGCGCGAGACCATCATGGTGACGCCGGAGGCGCCCTGGGTCTTCGACACCACGCTTGCCGATCCTCAGTGGGCCTTCCTGCAGGTCAGCAGTACCACGCGCGGCGGAGTGGGCGCTCCGAACGCCCACTGCGAGGTGCTTGTGGACGGTGCCGTCGCGGTGACGGGCGACAATCCCTACAGCCCGATCTGCATGCTTTCGCAGTGGTGACTCGCTGACCGGTGATTGACAGCACCATCGAACGTATGTTCGCATGGTGTCATGCGGTGGCAGGCGCAGGCGGTCAGGGTCGACGACGGTGCGTTGCCGGGGTTGGCGCGCATCGGCTTCGTCCGCACTGTGAAGACCCCGCAGTTCGAGGGCGTCACGTTCCATGAGGTGCTGTGCAAGTCAGCGCTGAACAAGATCCCCGAGGCCGCGATGCTGCCGTTCCGGTTCACCGTCAACGGCTACCGCGGGTGCTCGCACGCATGCCGGTACTGCTTCGCCCGGCCCACGCATGAGTACCTGGATCTGGACTCGGGCAACGACTTCGATGCCCAGATCGTGGTCAAGACCAATGTTGTCGACGTGCTGCGCCGGGAACTGCGTCGGCCCTCCTGGCAGCGCGAGACCGTGGCACTGGGCACCAACACCGATCCGTACCAGCGTGCCGAGGGCCGCTATGCGCTGATGCCGGGGATCATTGCCGCGCTGGCGGACTCGGGCACCGGCATGTCGATCCTCACCAAGGGCACCCTGCTGCGGCGGGACCTGCCTCAGCTGGTCGAGGCGTCCACGGAGGTGCCGGTGTCGCTGGCGGTGTCGCTGGCCATCGGCGACGCGGAACTGCAGCGCGACGTCGAACCGGGCACCCCGTCCCCGGCGGCACGGTTGGAGTTGATCAGCGCCATCCGCGAGGCCGGCCTGGACTGCCACGTGATGGTCGCCCCCGTGCTGCCGTACCTGACCGACTCCACCGAGCACCTCGACGACCTGCTGGGCCGCCTCGCGGTCGCGGGCGCCACGAGCGTCACGGTGTTCGGCCTGCACCTGCGAGGCGCCACGCGCGGGTGGTTCATGGGCTGGCTGGAGCGCTCGCATCCGGCCCTGGTCGGGCCGTACCGCACGCTGTATCGGCGCGGGGCTTACCTGCCGTCGGAGTACCGCGAGGACCTGCGCCGCCGCGTGGGGCCGTTGGTGGCCAGACACGGCCTCGGCGGCCCGCGGGCGACACCCCCGCCACGACCCGTGCAACGCGTCGCTGAGGTGCTGCAACCGACTCTGTTCTGACCGTCTCGATCGGCGTACGTTCGGCATCAGCGACGCAATCGGGGGCGTGTCATGACTGTCAACGAAGACAAACTCAATGCCTTTCTGGGGCGAGCGATAGACGATCTCGGGGCCGCCTTCAGCGCGGTGCTCATCCTGATCGGCGACGAGTTGGGGCTCTACTCAGCGCTGGGTGGCGAACCGCTGACCGCGGGCGAACTGGCCGAGCGCACCGGGACCAGTGAGCGCTACATCCGTGAGTGGCTGGCCAATCAGGCCGCGGGCGGATACGTCGAGTACGACGCCGACGGCGACCGGTACCACCTGAGCGAGGAGCAGGCGCTGTGCCTGACCGACCCGAACGGTCCGATGGACCTGCCCGGCGGCTACTCGGTGGTCGAGGACTTCTTCCACATCAAGTCGCGGGTGGCCGAGAACTTCCGCAGCGGTGCGGGCATGGAGTGGGGCGAGCACCACCCGTCGCTGTTCTGCGGCACCGAGCGGTTCTTCCGGGCCGGCTATCACGCCAACCTGCTGTCGTCGTGGCTGCCGGCACTGGACGGCATGGTCGACGAACTCGAGGCCGGAGCGCTGGTGGCCGATGTGGGCTGCGGCCACGGAGTGACGACAATCCTGATGGCGCAGGCCTTTCCGAAATCGCAGTTCGTCGGTATCGACTACCACGACCAGTCGATCGAGACCGCGCGCACCCATGCCGCCGAGGCCGGTGCCGCCAACGCCCGCTTCGAGGTGGGCGACGCGACCTCGTATCCGGGTGGGGACTACAACCTGATCGCGTTCTTCGACTGCCTGCACGACATGGCCGACCCGGCGGGCGCGGCCCGGCACGCCCGCGAGTCGCTCGCCCCCGAGGGGCGCTGCATGCTGGTGGAACCCGCTGCGGGGGACAGCCTTTCGGAGAACCTGAATCCGGTGGGCCGGGTGTTCTACGGGGCGTCCTCGATGGTGTGCGTCCCGGTGTCGCTGGCCCGGCACGGACCGGCGTTGGGGGCGCAGGCCGGTGAGCGGCGCCTGGCCGAGGTCATGGTCGACGGCGGCGGCTTCAGCCTGTTTCGCCGGGTCGCCGAGACCCCGTTCAACCTGGTGTTCGAGGCGCGGGCTTAGTTGTCTTCGGCCTTGCCCTCGACCTGGCCGAACGTCATCGCGTCCATGTTCCAGTAGCCGCGCAGGTTGGTCAGCAGGCCGGCGTCGTTCACCTTGTAGGTGAAGATGCCGCGGACATCGCTGGTGAAGCCGCCCTCGAACTCGAAGTGCAGGTTCAGGATGTGCGCGATCTCCTGCGGCGAACTCGACGGGAAGGTCTCCTCGCACGTGATGCGCCGCGCCGTGGTCTTGGCGATGGTGCTGTCGTAGAACGCGTAGACGCTCTCCTTGCCGCGCACCCCGTTGCCGTCGCTGTTGGTCGGGGCGGGCCCGATGGGATCCTCGATGACGACGTCGTCGGCCATCAGGGCGAGCCATGCCTCGCGGTCGTTGGCGTGGACGGCGGCCCACGACGCCCGCGATGCGGCCAGGGCAGGGGAGATGTCGGTAGTGGATTCAGTCACAGTTGCACCCTAGCCATGTCACTGGCGGCCCCGCTTCACCTCGTTGAACGGCACGCCGCGGTCGGCGGCCAACTCGCGGGGGAAGCCCAGGATGCGTTCACCGATGACATTGCGGGCCATCTCGGAACTGCCGCCGCCCAGCGACCCCGTCTGCCGGGACAGGTAGCGCACGCCGATGTCGATCAGCCCGTCGAGGTCACCGCCCTCGTCGACGACGCCCGCGGTGCCGGCGATGGTCAGCGCGGTGTCCACCTCGAGTTCGGTGGTCTCCGCGTGGAACAGCCGGATCAGGGTGCCCGAGGTCGGGGGCAGAGCGCCGGCCGCGATCGCCTGCGAAACGTGCTCGATCAACTGGGCCTTGACGATGCGGCGGGCCAGCGCCCGGCCCGCGAGATTCTGGATCACCGGATCGTCGCCCTGACCCGTGGCCTCCGCGAGGCCGACGTGATCCGGCGGCATCTCGTTGGCGTTCTCGGCGCCGGTGCCGCTGGCGAACTCCGATCCGCCGCCGACCGCGCGGCGCTCGTGGAACAGCTGGCGCGAGGCCACGGTCCAACCGTCGTTGACCGCACCGACGACGGCGTCGTCGCCGAGTTCGAGGCCGTCGAAGAACTCCTCGCAGAACTCTTCGTTGCCGTTGACCTCCTTGATGCGGCGCATCGTGATGCCGGGCGCGTTGAGCGGCACCAGGAACATCGTCAGGCCCTCGTGCTTGGGCACGGTCCAGTCGGTGCGGGCCAGCATGAGCCCGTAGTCGCCCGCAAAGGCGCTTGTGCTCCAGGTCTTGGCGCCGTTGATGATCCACTTGCCGTCGCGGCGGTCGGCGCGCGTGATGACACCGGCCAGGTCGGAGCCGCCACTGGGCTCACTCAACAGCTGGACCAGGATCTCCTCACCGCGGATCGCGGCCGAGATGCGTTCCCGTTTCTGGTCTTCGCTGCCCACGTCGAGGATGGTCGCGGCGCAGATGGTGAACGACGGTGTGTTGAGGATCAGCGGCATCTCATAGTTGCGGCACTCGTCGTTGAACGCCTTCTGGTAGGCGTAATCGAGTCCGAGGCCGCCGTATTCGCGTGGGAAGCAGATTCCAGCGAAGCCGCCTTCGTACAGGCGCTTCTGCAGTTCCTTGGCGCGGTCCCAGGACTCCTGGTGGGCGCGCACCGAGAACGGGGGGTTGTCGGGGTCGATGCGTGGCATGTTGTCGGCGAGCCAGACCTTGGCGCGCGCGACGAACTCGGCCACCGACTCCTGGGTGCCCGTGGAGACCGCGGTGTCCGTCATGCTCATGCCTCCTGTGTCTTACGGCTCAGTTCGTACACTGCGCGGTGGTGGTCCTCGGGTGAGCCGAACATGGCTCGGTTCAGCGAGACGCGTCGCAGGTACAGGTGCAGGTCGTGTTCCCAGGTGACGCCGATACCGCCGTGCAACTGCACGCAGTCCTGCAGCATCACCGGGGCGCGTTCTGCGACATAGGCTTTCGCGACGCTGACGAGCTTGGCGGCGTCGGCCGAACGTGCGCCCACGGCCGCGGCTGCACCGGCGGTGGTGCCCCGCGCGGCCTCGAACCACATCTTCATGTCCGCGAAGCGGTGCTTGAGGGCCTGATAGGACGCCAGCGGACGGCCGAAGCTGTGCCGGTCCAGCAGCCACTGATTGGTCATGGCGAGCACCGCGTCGAGGATGCCGACGATCTCGGCGCACTGCAGCACCAATGCCACCTGGCGCTGACGTTCGATGACGGCCGCGGTCTGTTCCGCGGAGCCGACGACCGCCGATTCGTCGACCGTGACGCCGTCGAACTCCACACGCGCATAACGCTTCACGAGGTCGACCGATTTCTGCACGGTCACGCTCACCCCGGCCGCGTCGGCCGGGACGACGAACTGGCGTGGCTGCCCGTCGAGCAGTGCGACGACCAGCAGCAGACCGGCCTCGGCACCCGCCTCGACGCGGTCCTTCACGCCGTCGATGCGGTACCCGGAGTCGGTGCGGGTGGCCGTGGTCGTCGGGTGTGTGGGGTCGAACGGGCGCTTGGGTTCATAGGTCGCCCATGACGCGATCGCCTCACCGGAGACCAGGGCCTCGATGGTGTCCTCGTGGCCCTCCGGAGCCTCCACCAGACCGGCGAGCACCACGCTGACCGGGTGCAATGGGCCGGGGGCGACGGTGCGGCCGACCTGTTCGGCCACCAGGGCGAGGTCGGCGACGCCGTCACCGGAGACACTTCCGCCGCCGAGTTCCTCGGGCACCAGCAGGCTGGCCCACCCGAGTTCGGCGGCCTGCTGCCACCACTTCGCGTCAAAGGATTCGTCGCGGTCGTGCAGTTCGCGCACCTTCGGCAGGGACGCCTCCCGTTCCAGGAACGCCTGGGCCGTGGAGGCGAAGAGCATCTGCTCCGGGTTTGCCACGTCTGTCATGAGGCGGTTGCCCCTCTCCGGGTTCGGGGTGAGCGTGCCGCGAGCGTGCCGGAGAACTCCAGCACGCTCGCAGTCGATGATCGATGGTTCTTACGTGAGGACGAGGGCGGGGACGTCGGGCTTGTACACCACCTTGTTCTCGACCTTGAACAGGTCGATCAGGTTCTTGCCCATGACCTTTCGCACACCCTCCTCATCGAGGCCGTGCGCCTGCAGATCGGAGACCAGGTTGATCGGGTCGGCCAGGCCCTCGGGGTGCGGCCAGTCCGAACCGAAGATCACCCGGTCGATGCCGCACAACTCGGCCATCTTCTTGAAGTCGTCCTCCCAGAACGGCGCGACGTACACGCATCGCTTGAAAGCCTCGATCGGGTCCTCGGGGAACTCGTTCGGCATCTTCGCGAAGACGTCCTTGAACTGGTAGAAGAGGTAGGGCACCCAGGAGGCGCCGTTCTCGACGGACAGGATGCGCAGGTCCGGGTTGCGGGTGAACGCGCCGTGGCACACCAGTGCGGCCATCGTGTCCTCGATGGGCCGCTTGCCCATCGCGACCATCCGGAAGGATGTCGGCTTGAACGGCAGGAACTCGTCGGCGGGTTCCCAGTCGTTGAGGTACTGGGCGTACCCACTGTCTGACGCATGCATCGCCACGGGGATGCCGGCCTTGACGCACGCCTGCCAGAACGGGTCGAACTCCTCGGTGCCGAACGAACGGGTTCCGCGGTAGCCGGGCACCGGGGCCGGACGCACGAGCACGGTCTTGGCGCCGCGCTCGAGGCACCATTCCAGTTCCTCAAGCGCGCGGTCGACGATCGGCAGTGTGATCACGGGGGTGGAGAAGATCCGGCCCTCGTAGTCGAACTGCCAAGTCTCATACATCCATTCGTTGAGCGCGTGGATGATGTCGTGGATGAGTTCCGGGTCGTCCTTGAGGCGCTCCTCGACCAGCGAGGCCAGCGTCGGGAACATCAGCGTGTAGTCCAGGCCGAGGCTGTCCATGACCTCAAGGCGTGCCTCGGGATTGCGAAAGGCCGGGATGGCCTTCATGGGCTTGCCCATGACCTCGCGGTAGCTCTTGCCGCCGCTTCCGTGCCGGAAGTAGTCCTCCTGCGCGCCCGGGCGTGCGACGACCTCGAAGGTCGGGTTGGGGATGTAGTCGCTGATGTGGTTGCGCACCATGATCTTGGTGCGACCGTGCACGTCGATGTAGTCGATGACGCCCTTGCGCTTGTCCGGCAGGAACTTGGTCAGCGCTTCCTTGGGCTCATAGAAGTGGTTGTCGGCGTCGAACACCGGATAGTCGAGGATGCGTGACGGCATGGTTGTGGGCTCCCTGGCATGACGTTTCTGCGGAGAACGGTAATGACATTACCGTTCGTGGTAACGACATTACCACGCAGAAGTGTAACGGGACCAGGGTCGATCCACCGGCTGTTTCAGCAGGTCAGGAGCTTCAGCTGGTCAGGCCGCGCAGGAAGAAGGTGAACAGGTTTGAGCCTTCGATCGGGATGCCGTTCAAGCCCGTCCCGAGGTCGCGCAGGCGCAGTGCGCCCAACACGGTCTGCATCAGGATCGCGGCGTCGGTCTCGACATCGAGGTCGGCGCGGAAGGTGCCCTCGGCGATTCCGCGGTTGAGGATGTCGACCACCAGCGTGTGCAACGGGGTCAGCACCTTGGCGAACTCCATGGGCCTGGCCTCGAAGAGATGGTCGTTGTAGTAGGTCAGGCCGCGGTTGATGCTGTCCTGCGTGCTGGACTCCGCGGGTGCGCTGATGCGCTCGATCAGGCGGCGCAGGGCCTCGTCGCTGGGAACGCCCTCGGTGTCGGCGCGCCAACGCTCGGTGGCGTCGGCCATGATCTTCTCGACCAGGGCCAACAGCAGCTCATCCTTGGTGGCGAAGTGCTGGTAGAAGGCCCGCAGCGACGTCTTGGACCGTTCGACGACCTCGAGGACCGTGAAGTCGGTGCGGCCCGTCTCGCCGAGAATCGCCAGGGCCGACCGCATGAAACTCTGGGCGCGCGACTCGGCCGCGGGCTGGGAGGCAGCGGCTCCGTTCGGCTTCGCCATCATGGGGTCCTGAACTCATCGGGTGTGACCGTGTGGGATGTGCCCCGCACTGTGGTGGACGAGGGTACCGGCTTTACACCCTGGCGTGCGAGTGTCTAGCGCACATCGGCAATCGACCGTTACTGTCTTGGACCCATGGCCCAGTGGTTTCTCTTCCTCCCTCAGGTGCGGATGGGCATCGACGATGTGGTGGTGCGTGCACAAGCCGCCGAGAGCAACGGATTTGACGGCATCGCGTTCATCGACCACCTCGAGCCTCCCGGTGCCACCGGTCAAAGCATCTGGGAGGCAATGACACTGGCGACCTGGGCGGCGGCCCGCACTGAGCGGCTCACGATCGGGCACCTGGTGCTGTGTGACGGTTTCAGACATCCCGCGGTCCTGGCCAAGCAGGCCGTGACGCTGGCCGAGGCGTCCGGCGGTCGATTCGAACTCGGTCTCGGGTCGGGGTCCTGGCCGGCCGAGTTCGACCGGTTCGGCATCGAGGGCGGTGACGACGCCAAGGGCAGGGCGCGCCGGTTCGCCCATGACGTCGAGGTGATCCGACACTGCTGGGGCCTCGACGGCGATTCCCCATTGAGGCAGGAACCCGTTCCTTCGCAACAGATTCCACTGGTGCTCGGCGGAACCGGCAAGACCACGATGGATCTGGTGCGCCGATACGCGCAGTGGTGGAACATCCCGTCGCACCAACTGGCGCGCCTCGACGCACTGCTGCCGACCGTGGGCGACGCCCGGGTGTCCATGCAGCAGATGGTCGGGTTCGCCGGACGTGGCGCCGACCTGGCCGAGGTCGCCGCGGTGAGCACCAGGCGGTTCGGACACCTCGGTTCGGGTCTGGTGTGCGGCGACGCCGACGGACTCGTCGAGCATTTCACCGCGCTCGTCGACAAGGGCGTCGAGCGTTTCTACGTGTGGTTCGCGGACTTCGCGGCTCCGGCCACCCTGGCCGAATTCTCCGACACGGTGATGAAAGTCATCGCGCAATCAGAAGGGACGACAACGTGACAACGGAATCCAGCCAGGTGGTCTGGACGGTGCAGACCCTGCTCGACCTGTTCGACGTCGAGGCCAACGACGCCGGTGCGTTCGACGCCCCGACGGGGCCGACGGGTGAGGACGAGCGTCAGGTCGTCGAGGGCTCCCAGGTGCTGTCGCAGGCGATCGTCGCTGTCGCCAAGCGTTTTCCGGAGAAGTCGGTGCGCTCGGTGTACGCGGTCTTCAGTCGCGTCGTGCTCGTCGGCGCGCCCGTCGAACTGAACGTCGACGTGGTTCAGGAGGGCCGGTCGGCCGCGACCGCGGTGGTGACCGCGCTGCAGAACGGCAAGCGCTGCATCACGGTCACGGTGCTGTGCGACGTGCCCACCGCAGACGTCATCACCCACCATCTGCCGCGTCCCGACGTCAAGTCGCCCGCTGAGTCCCACGTCTCACAGATGCCGATGGCGGGTCGCGACCTGCGCCTCGTCGACGTCGTCGATGTCAACAGCCCCGACGAGGTCGGCCCGCCGGAACTGTACGCCTGGCTGCATTACGACCCGATCCCGCAGCGCGACGACCTGGCCAAGGCGCTGATCGCGTATTTCACTGGCCACCTTGGTATTTCGACGACCATGCGCGCGCATGAGGGCATTGGCACCGCGCAGGCGCACCTCACGGTGTCGACCGCACCGATGACCATCAGCGTCAGCTTCCACGAGCCCGTCACGTGGGATGGGTGGCTGCTCTACTCGCACGAGAGCACGCAGGTCGGTTCCGGCATGTCCTATGTGCGCGGCACGGTGCACACCGAGGACGGGGCGCTGCTGGCGTCGTTCACGCAGGACGCGCTGATCCGCCCCTTGCGCACCAACGACACCGCGATCGAGGAGAAGTCCCGCCTCTAGTCACCCCGCGGTGAGAACCTAGCCGTCCAGGCTTGCAGCGCGGTAGGTGTCGCACTTCTTCAGGTCACCGTTCTGGTAGCCGACGGTGAACCAGTGCTGGCGCTGTGCCGAGGATCCGTGCGTCCAGGACTCCGGGTTGACCCGTCCGGTCGCGGCCTTCTGGATCCGGTCGTCGCCGACGGACTGCGCGGCCGACAGTGCGTCCGCGATGTCCTTGTCGCTCAACGGTTCCAGGAACGTCACATCGGTGCCGGGCTGCTTGGCGATCGCGGCGTAGTGCGCCCACACACCGGCGTAGCAGTCGGCCTGCAGTTCGGTGCGGACGCTGTTGCCCTCGGCGCCCTGCGGACCGCGTTGTGCCTTGGCGAGGTTGCCCAGCAGGTTCTGCAGGTGATGGCCGTACTCATGGGCCACCACATACTCCTGCGCGAGCGGTCCGCCGCTGGAGCCGAACTGGGTCTTGAGCACGTCGAAGAAGCCGGTGTCGAAGTAGGCGGTCTGATCGCCCGGGCAGTAGAACGGGCCCACATCGGAGGTGGCCGGACCACAGGCGGTCTGCACCTCGCCGGTGAACAGACGCAGGTTGGGCCGCGTGTAGCCCTGCACCAACTGACCGAAGATCGCGTCGACGGAGTTGCCCGTGGCGATCACCCGGCATTCGACGATGTTGTTGGCGTCGGCACCGGTGCGGCACTGGCTGACGTCGAAGCCCGCGGCCTCCACGCCCTCGGTGTCCATGGGTTGCTGGGAGACGACACCACCCGGGTCCACGCCGAGGAAGAGCGCGATCAACAGCACGATCAGGCCGCCGACACCGCCACCGATGGCCATTCCGCGTCCACCGCGGCCACCGCCGCTCGTGGAGGTGGTGCTGGTGTCGATCCGCATCCCTTCGCTGAAGGTCATGGGCACTCTCCATCCGAGCTCACCGTGCCGGCCGCCGTGGCCGGTCGTCGGGGTTACAGCTTTGCACATACGATTCGGAGCGTGGCTGCCATTCGCACCGGCACCGGCGACACCGCGCGTCTGGCGCAGACGTCGGCAGGTGTGCTGCGCGGCGGCGTCGAGGGCGATGTCGCAGTCTGGCGTGGCGTTCCGTACGCCGAGCAGCCGGTCGGACCACGCCGATTCATGGCCCCGATCCCGCCGAAGCCGTGGACTGGTGTCCGCGATGCGCTCGAGCACGGACCTTTGCCGCCGCAGGGCAAGACGTTCGTCGGTGGCGGGCGCGACGACCCCAAGGTGCGTGACGAGGCGTGTCTGACCCTGACGGTCTGGTCGCCGGATCCGAGCGCGAGCCTGCCGGTGATGGTCTGGATCCCGGGCGGGGCGTTCCTTTACGGGGCCGGGCAGTTTCAGCTGTACAACGGTTCCCGGCTCGCGGCCAACGGCCGGGTCGTGGTGGTGAACGTGACGTATCGCATCGGCGTGTTCGGTGGCTTCGAACTCGGCTCTCTCGGTGAGGGGTTCGACGACAACCTGTGCCTGCGCGACCAGCTCGCGGCACTGCAGTGGGTGCGGGAGAACATCGCCGCGTTCGGCGGCGATCCCGGCCGGGTGACGGTGTTCGGCGAATCCGCTGGAGCCACGTCGGTGCTGGCGCTGCTGGCGAGCCCGGCCGCCTCCGGGCTGTTTCACCGTGCCGTCGCGCAGAGTCCCGCGTTGCCGCTGATCGCCGACTACGAGACCCGGGCCGAGCAGGCGCAGCGTTTCCTGCGTGAGGTCGGGGCCCGCCCCGACGAACTCAAGGGCCTGCCGCAGCGACAGCTGCGGCATGCCGCCGGG
Organism: Mycolicibacterium confluentis; assembly: GCF_010729895.1. Lineage (NCBI taxonomy): Bacteria > Bacillati > Actinomycetota > Actinomycetes > Mycobacteriales > Mycobacteriaceae > Mycobacterium > Mycolicibacterium confluentis. The sequence goes on along the minus strand of NZ_AP022612.1, from coordinate 2,828,776 downwards.
ATGGTGCAGTTGCGCAGCGTGTCCAGCACCCCGACGCTCGCCCACGGGCTGACCCACGGGGTCGATCTGCTCCCGTTCGACCCCATTGACGCGGCCCGACGCGGGGCGGTCGCCGACATTCCGCTGATCGTCGGGACCAACAGCGACGAGGCGTCGATGTTCGCGTGGTCGCGGCCGCCCATGCTGCCCACCACGAAGGCCAACGTCGAGCACTACTTCGCCCGGCGAGACGCGGGAGCCAAAGACCGCGTGCTCGCGGCGTATCCGGGCTACCCGCGGCGCAGCGCGCTCGTCGCGGTGGGCGCCGACGCCATGTTCGGCGCCCCGACATGGGCATTCGCCGACGCCTACGGTGCGCAGGCCCCGACGTTCGCCTACCGGTTCGACCACATGCCCACGACGCTGCGGGCCCTGCGCCTCGGCGCCACCCACGGCAGCGAGATCGTGCACATCCAGCACAGCTACGGGTCCCACCTCGGGCGCAGACTGCACCCGCTGGGCCGGAGGCTGCCGCCCGCCGTCGGGCGGCGCATGCAGAAGGCCTGGCTGCACTTCGCCACAGCCGATCAGCCCGAGCCATGGCCCCGCTACGACACCGACCGTCGTCGCACTCGCGTCATCCGCACCACGCGTGACGTGGTCGTCGACGATCCCGATGCGACGCGGCGCGCGGCCTGGGCCGGACTGTACTGACGCACAGGTAGCGTCGCGCTCGTGAGCCGACTGTCGATGCAGCAGCAGGCCGCGCTGGGCAGCGGCGCTGGGGCTGTCCTGACGCCGAGGGCCGGTTTGTTGACACCCCGACCTGGTCGGGTGCGTACACAATGCGGCCCTCGACGAGGGATGTCGCCGGGTCAGCCCTCTCGGGCGCCCTCCACCGAGAACCGTTCGATGCTGTAGCGCCGCAGGTTGTGCAGGAACCGCTGGAACAGCCAGGCCATCACGGGCTGGCCGGTGAACAGGCCGAACCGGCCCGCGAGTCCGTTCGGCTTCAGGGCCATGACCCAGGTGAGATGGCAGCCCTCCGGTGTCTCGACCACGCGATAGTCCTCGGCGAACGCCGCGATGGCATCAGTGGTCGAGTTGTTGAACCGGAACGCCATATGTGTGTACGGCGCCCAGGCCAGGAACTCCTCGTCCCCGGTGATGCCGCCGCGCATGTTCACCGTCCGGGTGGTGCCCACCCCGCGCGGGGGTTCGCTGGTCCAGGTGACCCTGGTGATGACGGTCGCCCAGTGCGGCCACGATTCGGCGTCTTCGAGCACCTCGAACAACTGCTGCGGGGTGATGGGCAGATCGACCGTGCTCACGAACCGGTACGGGGCGGATTCGATGAAGTCCAGCTCGACGCGCTCGCAGGGGTGGCGCTTGGCCATGGTCGATCGCTCCTCGGGTGGGGATGCACAGTTGACACATCACGATAGCTGTCTACTGGGTGCAGCTCGCACGCGCGGGCAGTCGTATATGCGCCTCCGTTTAGACTGGTCAGTCGTTCCACACCCCGAATCGAGGAGTACTTCGTGCTGCGCACCCGCACCGCCGGATCGTTGCGCGCCACCGACGCCGGACAGACCGTGACCCTGGCTGGCTGGGTGGCGCGTCGTCGGGACCACGGCGGCGTCATCTTCATCGACCTCCGCGACGCCAGCGGCGTCTCGCAGGTGGTGTTCCGTGAGGCTGACGTGCTCGCCCAAGCCCACCGTCTGCGCGCGGAGTTCTGCGTGGCCGTCGAGGGCGTGGTTGAGGTTCGGCCCGAGGGCAATGCCAACACCGAGATCCCCACGGGTGAGATCGAGGTCAATGCGACCTCGCTGACGGTGCTGGGCGAGAGCGCGCCGCTGCCGTTCCAACTCGACGAGACCGCGGGCGAAGAGGCCCGGCTCAAGTACCGCTACCTGGATCTGCGCCGCGAAGGCCCCGGCAACGCAATTCGGCTGCGCTCCAAGGTGAACGCGGCCGCCCGCGCGGTGCTGGCCGAGAACGACTTCATCGAGATCGAGACGCCGACGCTGACCCGCTCGACGCCCGAGGGTGCCCGCGACTTCCTGGTCCCGGCCCGCCTGCAGCCCGGTTCGTTCTATGCGCTGCCGCAGAGCCCGCAGCTGTTCAAGCAGCTTCTGATGGTCGCAGGCATGGAGCGCTACTACCAGATCGCGCGGTGCTACCGCGACGAGGACTTCCGCGCCGACCGCCAGCCCGAGTTCACCCAGCTGGACATGGAGATGAGCTTCGTCGAGGCCGACGACGTCATCGCGATCTCCGAGCAGGTTCTGAAGGCCGTGTGGGCGACCATCGGCTACGACCTCCCCACTCCGCTGCCGCGGATCAGCTACGCCGACGCGATGCGCCGGTTCGGCTCGGACAAGCCCGACCTGCGGTTCGGTCTCGAGCTCGTCGAGTGCACCGAGTACTTCAAGGACACGCCGTTCCGGGTGTTCCAGTCGCCGTATGTGGGTGCGGTCGTCATGCCCGGCGGCGCCTCACAGCCGCGGCGAACGCTCGACGGATGGCAGGAGTTCGCCAAGCAGCGCGGTCACAAGGGGCTCGCGTACGTGCTGGTCGCCGAGGACGGCACGCTGGGTGGACCCGTCGCCAAGAACCTGACCGATGACGAACGCGAAGGCCTCGCGGCCCACGTCGGCGCCAAGCCCGGTGACTGTGTGTTCTTCTCGGCCGGCACGGCCAAGGCCGCACGGGCGCTGCTCGGCGCGACGCGCATCGAGATCGCCAAGCGCCTGGACATGATCGACCCCAACCAGTGGGCGTTCACGTGGGTGGTCGACTGGCCCATGTTCGAATCCGCCGAGGAGGCGACGGCCTCCGGTGACGTCGCCGTCGGAGCCGGCGCCTGGACGGCGATGCACCACGCGTTCACCGCGCCCAAGGCGGAGTCGGAGGACACCTTCGACTCCAACCCGGGCACCGCGCTGTCCGATGCCTACGACATCGTCTGCAACGGCAACGAGATCGGCGGCGGTTCGATCCGTATCCATCGCAGCGACCTCCAGGAACGGGTGTTCGCGATGATGGGCATCGAGCACGACGAGGCCCGGGACAAGTTCGGATTCCTGTTGGACGCCTTCACCTTCGGCGCACCCCCGCACGGCGGCATCGCGTTCGGGTGGGACCGCATCACCGCGCTGCTGGCCGGCGAGGATTCGATTCGCGAGGTCATCGCGTTCCCGAAGACCGGCGGCGGCGTCGATCCACTGACCGATGCGCCCGCGCCCATCACCGCGGCGCAGCGCAAGGAGTCGGGAATAGACGCCAAACCCAAAGAGGCCGAAAAGTCTTGAGCGACTACGACTCGCGCAGGTACGCCGACGACGCGGCGGCGTTGAACAACCTCAACGCCGCCATCGTCGAGGAGTTCCGCAGCAACGGCGGCAAGGTCGGCGGCCCGTTCGAGGGCAGCACCCTGGTGCTGCTGCACACCACCGGGGCCAAGACGGGCAAGCAGCGCATGAGCCCGCTTGCCTACGTGACCATCGACGGCCGCAACTACATCGTGGGCTCGTTCGCGGGCGCCCCGAAGGATCCCGCCTGGGTGCACAACCTGCGGGCCAACCCACGCGCGCGCATCGAGATCGGAACCGACGAATACGACGTGCAGGCCCGTGAACTGCCCCACGACGAGCGCGACGTCGTCTACGCCGCGCTGGCCGAGATGGTGCCGACGTTCGCGGCCTACCAGGCGGCCACCACGCGCGTCATCCCGCTGTTCGAACTGGTCCGGGTCTAGTCCTTCGCAAGCTGGCGGAACGCCGTCGCCAACTCCTCGCGGACGGGGACGCCGCTGAGCACGACGTCGACCATGGTCAGTGAGCAGTGCGTGTGGCCGCGGGCCCGGATGTGCTCAGTCCGCACACCCGCGGCGGCCAGCGCCTCGGCGTAGGCCGTGCCACCGTCGCGCAGGACGTCGAACTCACACGTGACGACCACCGCCGGGGGCAGACCGGTCAGATCGGCCGCCCGCAGCGGTGCGATCCGCGGATCGGTGCGGACCGCTGGGTCCGAGTAATGGTCGAAGAACCACTGCATCAGTGTGGCGTCCAGGTCGTAGCCCGTGCCGTTCTCGGCATACGACGGGCGGTCGGTGTCGGCGTCGGCGACCGGCGCCACCAGCACCTGCACGGCGATCTCCGGACCACCTGCGTCGCGCGCGAGTTGGCACACCACGGCCGCGTTCCCGGCGCCGGCACTCCAGCCCGCCACAGCGATGGGTCCGGGGGTGCCGCCGAGTTCCGCGGCGTTCTCGGCGGCCCAGCGCACCGCGGCGAAGCTGTCCTCGATGGCTGCGGGGAAGCGGTGTTCGGGGCCGTGCCGGTAGTCGACCGAGACCACGACGGCGTCGGTGCGCACGCACAGATCCCGGCACAGGGGGTCGTCGGAGCGGGCGTCACCGAGCACCCAGCCGCCGCCGTGGAAATAGACCAGCACGGGGTGTGGTCCCGCGCTGGCGGGCCGGTACAACCGGTAGTCCAGATCACCTGCGGGCCCGGGGAACGATGCGTCGACGATCTCGCCGACCTCCGGACCCGGTGGGCGCTGCGTGTTGGCCTCGGCGAATCCGGCGCGCGCCCCCGCGGGGGACAGCGATTCCAGAGGCGGAAGGTTCAGGGCGGCCACTTCTTCGAGAACCGCCTGCACGTCAGGCTGAAGTCGTCGCACCACGCCATCCTTGCATACGGTCCCCGCTGGCCCAGATCTCTTGAATCCGAGGAAATCTCGCTGGATCATGTCGTCGCAGGCGTTCCGGTAGGAGTCGACGCCCGCGGCGTACGGCAGGAAGACGCGGGGTTTGCCGGGGACGTTGGCGCCCATGTACCAGGAATCCGCCTGCGGGAACAGGGAGATGTCGGCGCAGTCCTGCACGTGCTGCATCCACCCGGCCTCGGCGCGCGCTGTGGGTTCGATGGTGTCCAGACCGTCGGAGCGAAGCCCGCCGATGAGATCGGCGACCAGGTCCACGTGCTGCTCGATGGACACCATCATGTTCGACAGCACCGACGGACTGCCCGGACCTGTCACCAGGAACAGGTTGGGGAAGCCCGCCGACGTCAGGCCGAGGTACGTCGACGGTCCCGCGGCCCACTTGTCCTTGAGGCTCTGACCGTCGCGGCCCCTGATGTCGATCGCCGCGAGTGCGCCCGTCAGCGCGTCGAACCCGGTGGCGAACACGATGGTGTCGAACTCGAAACTCTCGTCGCGCGTGTCGATTCCCGTCTCGGTGACGGTCTCCAGCGGGTCTCGGCGCAGATCCACCAGGCGCACGTTCGGTCGGTTGAAGGTCGCGTGATAGTCGGTGTCGAGGCAGATCCGTTTGGCGCCGATCGGGTACCGCGTGGGGCAGAGCAGTTCGGCGGTCTCCGGGTCGGTGACCGTCGCGCGGATCTTTCCCCGAAAGAATTCGGCCAGTTGATGATTGGCTTCCGGGTTGCTCAACACGTCGGCGTAGACGTTCATCGTTTCGAGCAGTTCGCCGATCTGCCAGGCCCGCTCGTAGCGCAGCGTACGTTCCTCGGCGGACACGCTCATGGTCGGGGTGATGCTGCGCTCCTGCGGCACACCGCCGCGCGAATACCGTGCGGCTTCGCGGTATTCGGCCTCATCGTCGAGTTGGGCCACGCGCTCGGGTGCCAGTGGACCGTTGTGCGCGGGCAGTGAGAAGCTCGGCGTGCGCTGGAACACCACCAGCTCCCGGGCCTGTTCGGCGATCAGGGGGATGGATTGAATGCCCGACGAACCGGTGCCGACGACGGCGACCCGCCGGCCCGAGAAGTCGACCGGGTGGTGCGGCCAGCGACTGGTGAACAGGGTTTCGCCGCGGAAGCGGTCGACCCCGGCGATGTCGGGGTCTTTCGGTGTGGACAGGCATCCCGTCGCCATCACCAGGTGCCTGCACGCGCAGGCGCCGCGATCGGTGTCGATGTGCCACGACGCGCCCTGATCGTCCCAGACGGCGCGCCGCACCCTGGTGTCGAACGCGATGTCGCGCCGCAGGTCGAACTTGTCGGCGATGTGGTTCAGGTAGCGCAGGATCTCCGGTTGGGTTGCGTACTTCTCCGACCACTGCCAGTCGTTGCGCCAGTCCGGGTCGAAGCTGTACATGTAGTCGACACTCGGGATGTCGACGCGCGCGCCCGGATAGCGGTTCCAGAACCAGGTGCCGCCCAGGTCGTCGGCGGACTCGAGAACCCGCACCGAGAAGCCGTCGCGCCGCAACCGGTGGACCGCATACAGACCGGCGGCCCCGGCGCCGACCACGATGACGTCGGCGGTGGTTGGAACAGTCATCGGCTTCCCCCCAGAACCCAACCCCGGATACGGGTTCAGTATCGACCCGCTCCGGGGGCCGGGGTCAGGGGAATGCCGAGATCAGACCCGCGTTCAGGCCAGAAAGCCGCGGATGGCCGCCGCGAACTGCTCGCGCACGGGCGCACCCGAGGCGATGATGTCGACCATGCTCAGCGAGAGGTGGTTGTGCCCCTCGGCGCGGATGTGCGTGGTGGGCACGCCAGCCGCCGACAGCGCCTCGGCGTAGGCCGTGCCCTCGTCGCGCACAACGTCGAACTCGGCCGTGACGACGACGGCCGGGGCCAGTCCGCGAAAGTCCTTGGCGCGCAGCGGCGCGATGCGCGGATCGGTGTGGTCGGCCGGGTCTGCGTACTGCTCGAAGCACCACTGCATCAGCGTGGTGTCGAGGCCATAGCCCTTGCCGTTCTCGACGTAGGAGGGCCGCGTGGTGTCGCTGTCGGTCACCGGAGTCAGCAGGGCCTGGCCGGCCAACTGCGGACCACCGGCGTCGCGGGCCAACTGGGCCACCACCGCGGCGGTGCCGCCACCGGCGCTCCAGCCGGCCACGATCAGCTGATCGGCACGGCCACCGAGGCCGGCGGCGTTCTCCGCGACCCACTGCAGTCCGGCGAACGCGTCATCGACCACTGCTGGAAAGCGATGTTCGGGAGCATGTCGGTAACCCAGCGACACGACGATGGCGCCGGTGCGGTCACACAGGTCTCGGCACAGCGGATCATCCGAACGGGTCTCGCCCAGCACCCAGCCACCGGCGTGGTAGTAGACGATCACCGCATGCGGACCGGGCGTCGCCGGGCGGTACAGCCGATAGTCCAGTTCACCGGCCGGGCCGGCGAATGTTCCGTCGACGACCTCGCCGACCTCAGGTCCCCGAGGCCGCCCGGTGCCCGCGGCCAGGAAGGCTGCACGAGCCTCCTCCACCGGAAGCGATTCCAGCGGCGGCGCGTCGAGGGCCGCCACCTGATCGAGAAGCATCTGAACGTCGGGTTGAAGTTGGGTCACTTGACCATCTTTGCACCCCGGCGGGCGCGGATTCCGCGCCCGCCGGGTGTCGATGATCACCGGGTGCGATGGCTCACAGGCGCTCGATGATGGTCGCGTTGGCCATGCCGCCGCCCTCGCACATGGTCTGCAGGCCGTAGCGGCCGCCGCGCTGATGCAGGGCGTTGACCAGGGTCGTCATGATCCGCGCGCCGCTGGCGCCCAGCGGGTGTCCGATCGCGATGGCGCCGCCGTTGACGTTGGTGCGGGCCAGGTCGGCGCCGGTCTCCTTCGCCCACGAGAGCACGACGGGCGCGAACGCCTCGTTGACCTCGAACAGGTCGATGTCCGACAGCGCCAGGCCCGAGCGGTGCAGCACCTTCTCGGTCGCCGGGATGACACCGGTGAGCATGTACAGCGGGTCCGACCCCACGACCGTCGTGGTGTGGACGCGCGCCAACGGGGTCAGCCCGAGTCGCCTGGCCGCCGCACCACTGGTGATGAGCACTGCGGCGCTGCCGTCGGACAGCGGCGAGGAGTTGCCCGGCGTGATGGACCAGTTGATCTGTGGGAATCGCGCGCCGACGGCCTCGTTGTAGAACGCGGGTCGTAGGCCGGCCAGGCTCTCCACGGTGCTGCCGGGGCGGATGATCTCGTCGGTGGTCAGACCCGCGATGGGCGCGAGTTCGTTGTCGAACAGGCCCTCCTTGGTCGCGCGGGCGGCCTTCTCGTGGCTGTTCGCGGAGAATTCGTCGAGTTCGGTGCGCGACAGGTTCCACTTGGCTGCGATCAACTCCGCGCTGATGCCCTGGGCGACGAGGCCCTCGGGGTAGCGCGCGGCCATGTCGTTGCCGAAGGGGTTGCTTCCCGGTGTCACCGAGGAGCCCATCGGCACTCGGCTCATCGACTCCACGCCCGCGGCGATGACGATGTCGTAGGCACCCGCCTGCACGCCCTGGGCGGCGAAGCTGATGGCCTGCTGGCTGCTGCCGCACTGCCGGTCGACGGTGGTGCCGGGCACCGACTCGGGGAAGCCCGCGCCCAGCAGGGCGTTGCGGGCGATGTTCACGGCCTGATCGCCCACCTGGGTAACTGCGCCGGCGATCACGTCGTCCACCTCAGCGGGGTCGATGCCCGTCCGCGCGACGAGTTCCCGCAGGCTGTGGGCCAGGAGATCGGCGGGCAGCACACCGTGCAGCGCCCCGCCGGGCTTGCCTTTGCCGACCGGGGTGCGCACCGCACCGACGATGACGGCGTCGCGATCTGAAAATCCGGTCATGTGAACCTCCGCTGACTATTCTGATGTATACCCAGACATACCAGCCTGGGTATAGTTAAAACAACTCAGGAGCGAGGTTGATTCCGGTGGTGACACTCGTGGGCCCACTGAAGGACCGCGACTCGTGGTCGGCCGTCGGCCACTGCCCGATCGAGAAGACCATGGCCGTGGTCGGCACCAAATCGGCCATGCTGATCATGCGAGAGGCCTACTACGGCACCACGCGATTCGACGATTTCGCGCAACGCGTGGGCATCACCAACGCCGCCGCGTCGGCCCGCCTGACCGAACTCGTCGACGCGGGCCTGCTGACCAAACGTCCCTACCGTGAGCCCGGGAAGCGGACCCGGCACGAATACGTGCTGACGCAGGCGGGCACCGATCTGATGCCCGTCGTCTGGGCGATGTTCGAATGGGGGCTTCGGTATCTCGAGGACACCAGACTGCGGCTGACTCACCTGGGCTGTGGGGCCGAGGCGCGGGTTGAAATTCGTTGTGCGGACGATCATGTGGTGCCACCCGACGAACTCGGCATCAAGCTGGGCCGCCGCCGCGGTGACGGTATGGTGCCCGCATGAGCGGTGAGGTGTCCAACACGCTGACCTACATGGATCAGGGTTCCTTCAAGGGTCTGCGCGCGCTCGGGCGTGCCCCGATCATTCAGTTCCTCTGGATCTACGAGAACGGCGCCGACCTCGACGGCCTGCGCCGGTTTCACCGCGAACTGGGACACGGCCTGCTCGGTCGCCGCATCGAACGCTCACCCCTGCCGTTCGGCCAGCCCCGATGGGTCACCTCGCGCGGTCCCGACGACATCGAGATCGCGGTGCGCGACTGCGACCGCGCCGACGTCGCCGCCTGGGCCGACGAACGCATTCGTGTTCCCGTCGACCCGGAGTGGGGGCCCGCATGGCATCTGGGCGTCACACCGCTGAGCACGGGTGGTTCGGCGGTGTCGCTGGTCGTCTCGCATTCGGTCGCCGACGCACTGGGGTTGAGCCTGGCGATCGCCGACGCCGCGGGCGGGGTCCGTCGAGACCTCGGATATCCAGCGCCGAAGTCGCGAACCCGCATGCAGGCCCTCCTGCAGGACGGTGCGCAGTCGCTGCGCTCGATCCCCGAGATCGCCCGCGCCGTCGCGGCCACCGCCAAGGTGGCCCGCGAGCAGGGCGATGAACTTGCGACGTCGGCCAAGTCGGTCGGGGCGGCGAGTCGCGAGGCGTCGAAGGAACCCGTCGTGGTGCCGACCGTCACGGTCCACATCGATGCCGAGAAGTGGGACGCCAAGACCAAAGCGCTTGGTGGAACAAGCAATTCAATGTTCGCCGGGTTCGCGGCAAGGCTCGGGCACAACCTGGGCCGGCTCGACGCCGACGGCCAGGCCATGCTGTCGTTCCCCGTCAGCAACCGGACCGAGAACGACACCCGCGCCAATGCCCTGAACACCATCACCGTCATGGCCGACCCGGAACTCGCGCTCATCGACCTCGCGGCGATCCGCGGCGCGCTCAAGAAGGAGCTCACGGAGCTCACCGCGGCGGGTGACGCGAATCTCGCGCCGCTCCCGCTGACCCCGCTGGTGCCCAAGGTGCTGATGCGCCGGTTGGAGAAGATGATCCTCAAGGTCGGCCAGCCGATCGGCTGCTCAAACCTCGGCGACCTCGACGCTGAGGTCAACCGACCCGACGGCACCGACGCCGACCTCATCTCGTTGCGGATGCTCGAACCGCAGGTCACGCCCAAGATCCTGGAGGGCCTCGGCGGCCACCTGTACCTGGCGTCGGGACGCGCCGGCGGAAAGGTCTTCGTCACCGTCGCGGCCTGGACGGTCGGCGCCCAGAACTCCCGCTCGGCGGTGCGTGCCGTCGTCGAGCGGACCCTGGACGATTTCGGGCTGTCCGGCGTCGTCGACTGACCCGCGCGGGCCCGCCTCGTGCGATGCGGGCCTTCCGAGCTTGTGATGGGATCAGTTGTCATGGGCATAAAAGTGGCGCTGGAACATCGCACCAGCTACACGTTCGATCGTCTGGTTGAGGTGCATCCGCACGTCGTGCGACTGCGCCCCGCACCGCATTCGCGTACGCCGATCGAGGCCTACTCGCTGGACATCGAACCCGCCGACCACTTCATCAACTGGCAGCAGGACGCGTTCGGCAACTTCCTGGCCCGCCTCGTGTTCCCGAACCGCACCCGGCAGCTGACCATCACCGTCGGCTTGATCGCCGACCTCAAGGTGATCAACCCGTTCGACTTCTTCATCGAGGAGTTCGCCGAGACCTTCCCGTTCGTCTACCCCAAGGCGATGGCTGAGGACCTCAAGCCGTATCTGCGCCCCGTGGACGAGGGGGAGGAGGGCACGGGCCCGGGGGATCTGGTCAGCGCCTGGGTCCGGGATTTCATCGTGCCGCCGGCCACCAGGACCATCGATTTCCTGGTGGCGCTCAACCACGCTGTGAACGCCGACGTGGGCTACAGCGTCCGGATGGAACCCGGTGTGCAGACGCCGGATCACACGTTGCGGACCGCGGTGGGCTCCTGCCGCGACTCGGCCTGGCTGCTGGTGTCCATCCTGCGTCAGCTGGGTCTCGCGGCCCGGTTCGTCTCCGGCTATCTGGTCCAGCTGTCGTCGGATGTCGAAGCCCTCGACGGGCCGTCCGGCCCGGCAGCCGATTTCACCGATCTGCACGCCTGGACCGAGGTCTACGTGCCGGGCGCGGGCTGGATCGGCCTGGACCCCACGTCGGGCCTGTTCGCGGGGGAGGGTCACATCCCGCTGTCGGCGACACCGCACCCGTCGTCGGCGGCGCCCATCACAGGCTCCACCGGCGTCGCCGAGACCACACTGGACTTCTCCAACACCGTCACGCGGATCCACGAGGACCCGCGGGTCACGTTGCCCTACACGGACTCCGCGTGGGCGGCCATCGTCGACCTGGGCGCACGTGTCGACAAGCGGCTCAATGAGGGCGACGTCCGGTTGACGGTCGGCGGTGAGCCCACATTCGTGTCGATCGACAACCAGGTCGACCCCGAGTGGACCACCGAGGCCGACGGGCCACACAAGCGGGAACGAGCCTCGGTTCTGGCCGCCCGCCTCAAGCAGGTGTGGGCGCCCTTCGGCCTGGTGCAGCGCAACCAGGGCAAGTGGTATCCGGGAGAACCGCTGCCGCGCTGGCAGATCGGGCTGTACTGGCGCTCTGACGGCGAACCCGTGTGGCACGACGAAACGCTTCTGGCCGACCCGTGGACGCAGGGTCCGCAACTCGACTCGGTGGCCGACGGCAGCGACCGTGATCTGCTGACCGCGATCGCCGACGGGCTCGGACTCCCGCGCACCCAGGTGCGGCCCGCCTTCGAGGACCCACTGAGTCGACTGGCCGCCTCGGTGCGCTTGCCGGCCGGTGCCGCGGTCTCCGAGGACGACGATCTGGCGGACGACAGCAGGGCGGCCCGCGCGGCCCTGCTGGCCCGGTTGGACAGCGCCGTCACCGAACCCGCGGCCCATGTCCTGCCGCTGCACCGCGCCGAGGACGACGCCGGCTGGGCCAGTGCGGACTGGAGACTGCGCCGCGGCCGCATCGTGCTGCTCGAGGGCGACTCGCCCGCAGGCCTGCGACTGCCGCTGAACGCCATCAGTTGGGAGCCGCCCCGCACCACGTTCACCGCCGATCCGTTGGCCGAACGCGGCGACTCCGACGCCGACGAGGCTGAGACCGCTGAAGTCGAGGATGCGCCGGATGCGCCGATCACGGCCCTGGTCGCCGAGATTCGCGACGGGCTGCTCTACGTGTTCCTGCCGCCGACCGACGAACTGGACCACTTCTTCGATCTGGTGGGACGGCTCGAGAGCGCCGCCGCGGCGCTGCGCTGCCCACTGGTGATCGAGGGATACGGCCCGCCGCCGGACGCGCGACTGCAGATCATGTCGATCACCCCGGATCCCGGCGTGATCGAGGTCAACGTCGCGCCCACCGCAAGCTTCGCCGAACAGCGCGCGCAGTTGGAGACGCTGTACGAGCAGGCCCGCCTGTCCCGGTTGTCCACCGAGTCCTTCGAGGTCGACGGAACCCACGGCGGCACCGGCGGCGGAAACCACATCACGCTCGGCGGGACCACGCCGGCGGACTCTCCGATGCTGCGCAGGCCGGACGTGCTGGTGTCGCTGCTGACCTATTGGCAGCGGCACCCCGCACTGTCCTATCTGTTCGCGGGCCGGTTCGTCGGCACCACGTCGCAGGCACCGCGCGTGGATGAGGGCCGTGCCGAAGCCCTCTACGAACTCGAGATCGCGTTCGCCGAGATCGCCAGGCTGACCGCGTCCGGAGCTCCCCAGCCGTGGATCACCGACCGTGCGCTGCGCCATCTTCTGACCGATATCACCGGCAACACCCACCGAGCCGAGTTCTGCATCGACAAGCTCTACAGCCCCGACAGCGCCCGCGGCCGGCTGGGCCTGCTGGAACTGCGCGGCTTCGAGATGCCGCCGCACCCGCAGATGGCGATGGTGCAGTCGCTGCTGGTCCGCTCGCTGGTGTCGTGGTTCTGGGACCAGCCCCTGCGGGCACCCCTGATCCGGCACGGTGCGAACCTGCACGGCCGATACCTGTTGCCGCACTACCTGATCCACGATATCGCCGACGTGGCCGCCGATCTGCGCGCGCACGGCATCGACTTCGAGACCAGCTGGCTGGACCCGTTCACCGAGTTCCGCTTCCCGCGCATCGGCACCGCGGTCTTCGACGGTGTCGAGATCGAACTCCGAGGTGCGATCGAACCGTGGAACACCCTCGGCGAGGAGTCCACCGGCACCGGCACCGCGCGCTACGTCGACTCCTCGATCGAACGCCTCCAGGTCCGGTTGATCGGTGCCGACCGGCAGCGCCACGTCGTCACCTGCAACGGTCACCCGATTCCGCTGCTGGCCACCGACAACCCCGACGTCCAGGTCGGGGGAGTCCGCTACCGGGCCTGGCAGCCGCCGAGCGCCCTGCACCCGACCATCACGGTCGACGGGCCTCTGCGTTTCGAACTCGTCGACACCGCGGCGGGCATGTCCCGGGGCGGATGCACCTACCACGTCGCACACCCGGGGGGTCGGTCGTATGACACCCCGCCCGTCAACGCCGTCGAGGCCGAATCCCGCCGCGGGCGACGTTTCGAGGCCACCGGGTTCACCCCCGGGAGGGTCGACCTCGGCGACCTCCGCGAGAAGCAGGCGCGCCAGTCGACCGACGTGGGCGCGCCGGGAATCCTCGATCTGCGCCGGGTGCGTACCGTGCTGCAATGACCTGCCGAGCCGCAGCGCTGCCGAATCGATCTCCGGCGGCGCGGATCTTCGGCGGCATCCCTGTCCTTGTACGATTCTGGACATTTGCCAGAGGACAGGAGGTCGAGGTTGTCCGTCCCGCTGCCCGCCCCTGATCCCGAGGTGTATGCGGAGGTTCCCGCAGACCCCGACGGGTTGCTGGCCGGATACCGGGCCGGGAGGAACCAGGAGACGCTGTTCGGCCCGACCGGGGATGCCGGGGACCGGTACGACGAGTTCGTCGACGAGACGGGCGATGTGCGGGAAGTCTGGCGCGACCTGGCCGAGGCTGTGGCCCGCCGCGGCCGGACCGGATTGGACCGGCTGCGCGGCGACGTGCTCACACTCATCGACCATGACGGGATCTCCTACACGCCGGTCGAGGCTGCGCCCGATGCCGGCGGCGTCGACACCACCGATCCGAGGCCGTGGCGCCTCGACCCCATCCCGTTCCTCATCTCGTCGGCGGACTGGGACACCCTCGAGGCCGGCCTGGTGCAGCGGTCCAGGCTGCTCGACGCCGTGCTGTCGGATTTCTACGGTCCGCGCCGCGCTCTGACGTCCGGGGCCTTCCCTGCTCAACTGCTGTTTGCTCACCCCGGCTACCTGCGTGCCGCGCGCGGCATCGAGGTGCCAGGGCGCCACCAACTGTTCATGCACGGCTGCGACGTCAGCAGGCCCGACGGCGACGGGTTCGTGGTCAACGCCGACTGGACCCAGGCACCCTCGGGTGCCGGCTACGCGCTGGCCGATCGCCGGGTCATCGCGCATGCGTTCTCCGAACTGTACGAACAGGTCGCACCGCGGGCGACCTCGCCGTTCGCCCAGGCGTTGCGGCTCTCGCTGATCGAGGCGGCGCCCGAGAAGGCCGAGGATCCCGTGGTGGTGGTGCTCAGCCCGGGCATCCTCTCCGAGACCGCGTTCGACCAGGCCTACCTCGCCTCGTTGCTGGGCTTCCCGCTCGTCGAGAGTGCCGATCTCGTTGTCCGTGACGGGAAGCTGTGGATGCGTTCGCTGGGCACCCTCAAGCGCGTCGACGTCGTGCTCCGGCGCGTCGACGCGGCCTGGTCCGATCCGTTGGACCTGAGAGCCGACTCGCGACTGGGGGTCGTCGGCCTGGTCGAGGCGGCGCGCCGCGGAGCCGTGACCGTCGTCAACACCATCGGCAGCGGAATCCTGGAGAGCCCGGCGCTGCTGCGATTCCTGCCGGAGTTGGCACAGGAACTGCTCGGCGAGACGACGCTGCTGCCGACCGTCCAAACCTATTGGGGCGGAATCGATGTCGAGCGATCCCATCTGCTCGCCAACCTGGGCTCGCTGCTCATCCGGTCCACCGTCGGCGGACCCGACATCATCGGTCCGAACCTGTCGTCGGTCCGGCGTGAATCGCTGGCTGGGTGCATCACCTCCGAACCCTGGAAGTGGATCGGGCAGGAGTTCGCGCAGTTCTCCTCCGCGCCGACCGCACACCAGCGGGGTGGCCTGTCCTCGGCCGGTGTGGGCCTGCGCCTGTTCAGCGTGTCGCAGCGTGGTGGCTATGCGCCGATGATCGGGGGGCTGGGCTATGTCGTGGCGCCCGGTCCCGGCTCGCACACGCCGAACACCGTTGCGGCCAAGGACATCTGGATCCTGCCGACCACCGCGGCAGGGGTTCAGGCTGAGGCCCCGGCGCCGGCCGCCGACCTCGCGCCCGTTCGGCCCGTCAGCGCGGCGGGCATCCGCGCGGTCAGTTCGCCGCGTGTGCTCTCCGATCTGTTCTGGACGGGTCGCTACGCCGAGCGGGCCGAGCATATGGCAAGACTGCTCACGGTCACCCGCGAGCGGTATCACGAGTACCGGCACCGGCAGTACAGCGACGCCAGTGAGTGCGTGCCCGCGCTGCTGACGGCCCTGGGGCAGCTCACCGGCACCGACACTGGATCCGGCGGCGACCGCGCCGAGATGATCGCAACCACGCCGACGACGCTGTGGTCGCTGACCACCGACCGGGCCAGGCCGGGATCGCTGGCGCAGTCCATCGAGCGTCTCGGCCGGGTCGCGCGCGGTGTGCGCGACCAGATGTCGAACGACACCTGGATGGTCCTGGCCGCCGTCGACCGGGCGGTGCTGCCGCTGGCGTCGACCACGCCGAACTCACAGGTGATCGCCGACACCCAGATGGCCGCGGCCCACTCCGGGACCCTGGCCGGGATGCTCGCGCTGGCCGGCGTCGCCGCGGAGTCGATGGTCCAGGACGTGGGCTGGACGATGATGGACATCGGCAGGCGCATCGAACGCGGCCTCGGGCTCTCGGCGCTGCTGCGGGCGACCATGACCACGGCCCGCAGCCCCGAATCCGATCAGGCGATCACCGAGTCCACGCTCGTGGTCTGCGAATCGGCGATGATCTACCGGCGCCGCAATCTCGGCAAGGTCAGTGTGGCCGCAGTGGCTGAACTCGTGTTGTTCGACGCCGAGAACCCGCGGTCGCTGGTGTACCAGCTGGAGCGGTTGCGGGCGAATCTGCGTGCGCTGCCCGGCGCCTCCGGTTCCTCGCGTGCCGAGCGCCTGGTCGACGAGATCAGCACGCGCCTGCGCCGCATCGACCCCGAGGATCTGGAGGCCACCGACAGCGACGGAACCCGCGCCGAACTGCGTGGCCTGCTCGACGGTGTGAACGAGGGCCTGCGCGAACTGTCGACGGTCATCACCGCGACGCAGCTGTCACTGCCCGGCGACATCCAGCCCCTGTGGGGACCCGATCAGAGGCGGCTGCTGCCATGACCAGCTATCCCGACGGACCCGTCCCGGCCCCGGCCAGCGAGCGGCCCAGCCGCTGCTATCGCATCACCCACGAAACCCGCTACCGCTACTCGGACGTCGTGACCAGCTCCTACGGGCGGGGTTTCCTCACCCCGCGCGACGTCGCGCGACAGCGCTGCCTGACCCACGAACTGGACATCGACCCAGCGCCCGCCGACCGCTCCACGAGCCGCGATGCGTACGGCAACATCAGCAGCTACTTCCACGTCACCCAGCGGCACCGGCAGCTGACCGTCACCGGCACCTCGGTGGTCGAGGTCGACCCGCCGCCCGCCGAGCACTACGGCGCAGGTTCGGCGGTGGCGCCGTGGGAGATCGCCCGGCCCGTGGGCCTCGACAGCGCGCTGGCCACCGAGTTCACCCTCGACCTGCAACCGCCCGAGATCACCGACGCCGTCCGGGAGTACGCCGCCCCGAGTTTCCTCCCCGGCCGCCCGCTGATCGAGGTTCTCACCGACCTCAACGCCCGTATTTTCGACGACTTCACCTACCGGTCCGGTTCGACGACCGTCTCCACCCAGGTGGCCGAGGTTTTGGCTGCGCGCGAGGGGGTATGTCAGGACTTCGCGAGGCTCGCGATCGCCTGCCTGCGCGCGAATGGGTTGGCCGCCTGCTACATCTCGGGGTACCTGGCCACCGACCCTCCACCGGGAAAGGAGCGCATGGTGGGCATCGATGCCACCCATGCCTGGGCGGCGGTGTGGACACCGCAGGGCCAATGGCTGGGGCTGGATCCGACGAACGACCAGATGGTCGACGAACGCTACGTCGTCGTGGGATGGGGTCGTGACTACGCCGACGTCCCACCCCTGCGGGGCATCATCTACACCGACTCCGAGAAAAGCACGATCGAGGTGTCGGTGGACGTGGCGCCATTCGATGGAGGGGTGCTGCATGCGTGATTTCTTGTGCCCCAACTGCGGTCAGCATCTGACGTTCGAGAACTCCCTGTGCCTGTCCTGCGGCAGCGCCGTCGGCTTCTCCCTGAGTGACGGTGCGATGCTGGTCATCGCGTCGGGGCAGGACAGCGAACACGGTGGCGCGGTGGACTCCTCGCAGTACCGGCTGTGCGCCAACCTGCATCTGGCGGAGTGCAATTGGCTGGTCAAACGCGACCCCGCCGGCACCGTGCAGGGTGAGCTGTGCGCCTCATGCCGGCTCACCCAGACCCGGCCCCATGACACCGACACCAAGGCCCTGGCGGCATTCGCGGCCGCCGAGCGCGCCAAGCGCAGACTGATCGCCGAACTGGCGGAGCTGAAGCTGCCCATCGTGGGCCGCGACGCCGACCCGCAGTTCGGGCTTGCCTTCGATCTGCTCTCCAGTGAGAACGAGAAGGTGTTCACGGGCCACGAGAACGGGGTCATCACATTGGATCTCGCCGAGGGTGACGATGTGCACCGCGAGCAGTTGCGGATCTCGATGGAGGAGCCGTATCGCACCCTGCTGGGCCACTTCCGCCACGAGATCGGGCATTACTACTTCTACCGGTTGATCGGCAGCTCGGTCGAATACTCGGCCCGGTTCCGCGAACTGTTCGGGGACCCCGATGCCGACTATCAGGAGGCGCTGGACCGGCACTACACCAACGGTGCACCAGCCGGCTGGAAGCAGGAGTTCGTCTCCTCCTATGCCACCATGCACCCGGCCGAGGACTGGGCCGAGACGTTCGCGCACTACCTTCACATCCGCGACACCCTGGACACCTCCGCCGCCTTCGGCTTCGCCCCGGCGGGTGCGACGTTCGACCGAAGGGTGCTCGGCCCCAGCGGTTTCGACCGCATCATCGAGATGTGGCTGCCGCTGGCGTGGGGCCTGAACATGGTCAACCGGTCGATGGGCCATGACGACCTCTACCCGTTCGTGCTGCCCGCTCCGGTGCTGGAGAAAATGCGGTTCATCCACACCGTGATCGACGAAGTCACCTCCGATCCGGCGAGACTGGCGGTCGCCGCCGGGGGTTGAGAGTCGGGCGTGGCGAAACCCGGCGTCGAGGTCCGGGCTGCCTAGGATCGCTCGGGTGAGCGACCGTTACGGCAACGACATCCTGTCCCGCAATCCGCATCAGCGCAGCCGGCCGAAGTCCGTCGAACGCGCCGCGGAGATCGGTCTCGTCGTCGAGGATGCGACCAGCGGATTCGTCGGCGCGATCGTGCGGATCGAGTACGGCCGGATGGACCTCGAGGACCGGCACGGCCGGGTCCGGGGCTTTCCCGTCGGCCCGGGCTACCTGATCGACGGTGCGCCGGTGATCCTCACCCCGCCGAAGGCCGCGGCGCCGAAGGCCCCCGCGCGCACCGCATCCGGATCGGTCGCGGTCACCGGAGCGCGGGCTCGGGTCGCGCTGCGCAGCCGCATCTACGTCGAGGGCCGGCACGACGCCGAACTCGTCGAGCAGGTGTGGGGCGACGACCTGCGCATCGAAGGTGTGGTGGTCGAATACCTCGGCGGCGTCGACGATCTACCCGCGATTGTGGCCGATTTCGCTCCGGGTCCGGGCCGCCGGCTCGGCTGCCTCGTCGACCACCTGGTGCCGGGGTCGAAGGAGGAGCGGATCGCGCGTGAGGTCGAACGCGGACCCGGCGGTGCGCACACCCTGGTCGTCGGCCACCCGTACGTCGACATCTGGCAGTCGGTCAAACCCGACCGGCTGGGCCTGGCGGCCTGGCCGAAGATCCCGCGCAGCGTCGAATGGAAGCACGGCATCTGCGACGCCCTGGGCTGGCCGCACGCCGATCAGGCCGACATCGCGCGGGCCTGGCAGCGCATCCGCTCCACGGTCCGGGACTGGAACGACCTCGAACCGGCGCTGATCGGCCGCGTCGAGGAACTCATCGACTTCGTCACGGCCCCCGAGTGACTCAGGAGCAGATGCTGGGCCGTCCCGCCAGGTAATCGCACATCGGCGGGAACCTGTTGTCCACCGGCGGGTCCAGCGGGCCGGCGAAGGCCAGTGTGAAAGGAGTCTTCGTCATGCCCGGCTGGCGGCCGCACACCGCGTCCCAGATGGTGGTCCGGGTGCCCGTGAGCGTGGCCTGGTCGAACGCGAAGTTGTCGGTGACTGGCGCGTTGCTGCCGTCGGGGCACACGAGCCTGGCCGCGGTGTTCGTGAATGTCCACTGTCCGCCGGTCAGCCGGCTGCGGCCGGCCATGTTGAGCAGCGCCTCGTCGGGCGTGAAGTTGTCCTCGGTCTTGGACGACACCAGCAGTGTGCAGCCCAGCGTCTGAATCGTGGTGTCGGTGTAGTCCTCCTGGGCCCGCGTGCCGCTGGCCTGGACGCACAGCGCCTGCATGGTCCAGTACGCGGCCGGCTTGCCGGGCTCGGAGTACACGTAGTAGCCGTCGGCGGGCGGGACGAGGTCGGCCGCGGCGGTCGGGGCAGGTCCGAGGGTGGCGGCGACGGCGAGCAGGCAGATCGCGCCGATCCGGTGCAGCAGCGTCATAACATTCCTTTCGCCCACCCGCGTGGTGAGACCTCCCAGGTTTATCACCTCGGGGTGATCGCAGTCACCCCTGTCGCCTCAGTGGTGCGGCATCTCGTGCATGTCGCGGGCGCGTGGTAAGCACACAACGTGAGCGACGGCCTGTTCGACGTGCCCGGCGCCGACCCCTCGGAGTCGGCCGACGGCGGTTCGGCGCTGTCCGCCGTCGGTCCGTCCACGCCGCTGGCGGTTCGCATGCGGCCGGCCAGCCTCGACGAGGTCGTCGGGCAGGACCACCTGCTGCGGCACGGCTCGCCGCTGCGCCGCCTGGTCGACGGCTCCGGCGCAGCCTCGGTGATCCTGTACGGGCCGCCCGGCACCGGCAAGACCACTCTGGCGTCACTGATCTCGCATGCCACCGGACGGCGGTTCGAGGCGTTGTCGGCGCTGTCGGCCGGGGTGAAGGAGGTGCGCGCGGTCATCGATGTGGCCCGCCGCGCGGCGGCCTACGGCGAACAGACCGTGCTGTTCATCGATGAGGTGCACCGCTTCTCCAAGACCCAGCAGGACGCGCTGCTCGCCGCGGTCGAGAACCGGATCGTGCTGCTGGTCGCCGCCACCACGGAGAACCCGTCGTTCTCGGTGGTGGCGCCCCTGCTGTCCCGATCGCTGATCCTGCAGTTGCGGCCACTGGACCCCGCGGGCATCGCCACCGTGGTGCGGCGCGCCATCCACGACGACCGCGGCCTCGGCGGCCGGATCGAGGTCGACGACACCGCCGTCGACCTCGTGGTCCAGTTGGCCGCGGGGGATGCGCGGCGCGCACTCACCGCACTCGAGGTGGCCGCCGAGACGGCCGCGGCAGCGGGGGAGCCGGTGACCGTCGAGACCGTCGAACAGTCGCTGGACCAGGCCGCGGTGCGCTACGACCGCGACGGCGATCAGCACTATGACGTCATCAGTGCCTTCATCAAGAGCGTGCGCGGGTCCGATGTCGACGCCGCGCTGCACTACCTGGCGCGGATGTTGACCGCAGGTGAGGATCCGCGGTTCATCGCGCGCCGATTGATGATCCTGGCCAGTGAGGACATCGGTATGGCGGACCCCTCCGCGCTGCCGATCGCGGTGGCCGCGGCGCAGACGGTCCAGCTGATCGGGCTGCCCGAGGCGCAGCTGACCCTCGCGCACGCGACCGTGCACCTGGCGACGGCGCCCAAGTCCAACGCCGTCACCACGGCCCTGGGTGCGGCGATGGCCGACATCAGGGCGGGGAAGGCCGGCATGGTGCCTGCGCACCTGCGCGACGGCCACTACGCCGGTGCGGCGGCGCTGGGCCATGCGCAGGGCTACAAGTACGCCCACGATCATCCCGACGGTGTTGTGGCGCAGCAGTATCCGCCGGACGACCTGGTGGGTACCGACTACTACCGCCCCACGTCGCGCGGGGCCGAGCGCGAGATCTCCACGCGGGTGGAGAAACTGCGGGCCATCATCCGCCGGGCCGGGGGTCGGCAACGCCCCACACAGCAGTGATCCCGGCTGACCCGGTGGAGGGGAGTCAGCCGGGACCAGGTCCGGGTGGTCTAGCGCCGCAGGAGGCCTGAGCGACGGCGTCGACCCATCAGGGCCGTGACCAGGGCCACGCCGGCGATCGCCACGACCACCTGGACGAGCAGTTCCAGCCAGTCGACCCCGTTGGTCGCGGTCGGGATGCCCATGGCCCGGGCCAGGGCAGTGCCGAGTAACGCTGAGATGATGCCCACGATCACGGTCAGAAGGACGCCGATGGACTGCTTGCCGGGCAGCACAAGGCGCGCCAGCACCCCGACGAGCGCGCCGATGAGGATCGCACTGATGATTCCGGTGATGGTCATGTCTGCCTCGCTGGTTGGGAGCCGATGAACTGGTTTCGGTGAGATACCCCACTGCCCAGAGCGATAAACGCGGGCGTGAATTACTCCGCCCGACGTCAGCGGTGGCGCCCAGATTGCCGTGAGGGTCGTCACCGGCAATGGACGACGACCCTCACTGCACTTTCGCGCCGGGAGGTGGGAGACCACCACGTCTGGACCTGCCTACCCTGGACAGATGGACAGCAAGGTGCTCGAAGTCGACACATCGCGGCGTCGGATCGCTGACCTCACCGACGAGGTGCAGGCGTTCTGCGCGCCCCGCGGCGCGGGCCTGTGCAACGTGTTCGTCCCGCACGCCACCGCGGGCGTCGCGATCATCGAGACGGGTGCGGGCTCAGACCACGACCTTGTCGACACACTCGAGCGCCTGCTGCCCCGGGACGGCCGCTACCGGCATGAACACGGTTCACCCGGGCACGGCGCCGACCATGTGCTGCCCGGGATCGTGTCCCCGTCGGTCACCATTCCCGTGCTGGACGGCAGGCCGCTGCTGGGCACCTGGCAGAGTGTCGTGCTGGTCGACCTGAACAGGGACAATCCGCAGCGGTCGGTGCGGTTGAGCTTCGTGGAGGGCTGACTCATGGGACCGGTAATGTAGGTCGGTCAACGCAGGTGAGCGCTTCAGCGGCGGTCGCCGATTCGGCAAGAGGAAAGTGACGACGTGCAGACACACGAGATCCGGAAGCGGTTCCTCGATCACTTCGTGAACGCGGGCCATACCGAGGTGCCGAGCGCCTCGGTGATTCTCGACGATCCGAACCTGCTGTTCGTCAACGCCGGCATGGTGCAGTTCGTCCCGTTCTTCCTCGGCCAGCGCACCCCGCCGTACGCCACGGCCACCAGCGTGCAGAAGTGCATCCGCACCCCGGACATCGACGAGGTCGGGATCACCACTCGGCACAACACGTTCTTCCAGATGGCCGGAAACTTCAGCTTCGGCGACTACTTCAAAAGGCGCGCGATCGAGCTGGCCTGGACGCTGCTGACCAATCCGGTGTCCGAGGGCGGTTACGGCTTCGACCCGGAAAGGCTCTGGGCCACCGTCTTTTACGACGACGACGAGGCCGTCGGACTGTGGCAGGAGGTGGCCGGCCTGCCGTCTGAGCGCATTCAGCGCCGTGGAATGGCCGACAACTACTGGTCGATGGGCATCCCGGGGCCGTGCGGCCCGTGTTCGGAGATCTACTACGACCGGGGCCCGGAGTACGGCATCGAGGGCGGGCCTGAGGCCAACGAGGATCGCTACATCGAGATCTGGAACCTCGTGTTCATGCAGAACGAGCGCGGCGAGGGCACCTCGAAAGACGACTTCGAGATCCTGGGTCCGCTGCCGCGCAAGAACATCGACACCGGTATGGGCGTCGAGCGCATCGCGTGCCTTCTGCAGAACGTCGACAACGTCTACGAGACCGACCTGGTGCGCCCGGTGATCGACACGGTCGCCGCGGTCGCACCGCGCGGGTACGGCCAGGGAAGCCATACCGACGATGTGCGGTACCGGATCATCGCCGACCACAGCCGGACCGCGGCCATCATCATCGGTGACGGCGTCACACCGGGTAACGAGGGCCGCGGCTACGTGCTGCGCCGACTGCTGCGCCGGATCATCCGGGCCGCCAAGCTCCTGGGTGTCGACCAGCCGATCATGAGCGAACTGATGACCACGGTCCGCGACGCGATGGGCCCGTCGTACCCCGAACTGGTCACGGACTTCGACCGCATCCACCGGATCGCGGTGGCCGAGGAGACCGCGTTCAACCGCACGCTGGTCGCGGGTTCGCGCCTCTTCGACGAGGCCGCGCAGAGCACGAAGACGGCGGGTAAGTCGGTGCTGTCGGGCACCGACGCCTTCACGCTGCACGACACCTACGGGTTCCCCATCGACCTGACCCTGGAGATGGCCGCCGAGGCCGGACTCTCGGTGGACGAACTGGGCTTCCGCGAGCTGATGGCCGAGCAGCGCCGTCGCGCCAAGGCCGACGCCGCGGCCCGCAAGCATGCCCACGCCGATCTCAGCGCGTACCGCGAACTCGTCGACTCCGGTCCCACCGAGTTCACCGGATTCAATGAATTGAGTTCCGAGGCAAAGATTCTCGGCATCTTCGTGGACGGTAAGCGGGTGCCGGTGGTGAGCCACCACGCGCGGTCAGGCAACGAAGCGCCCGCCTTGGACCGGGTCGAGATCGTGTTGGACCGCACCCCGCTGTACGCCGAGTCGGGCGGTCAGATCGCCGACATCGGCACCATCTCGGGCACCGGGACCGGCGGCGGCGCCAAGGCTGCGGTCACCGACGTGCAGAAGATCGCCAAGACGCTGTTCGTGCACCGGGTCAACGTCGAGTCCGGAGAGTTCGTCGAGGGTGACACCGTCACCGCGGCCGTCGACGCCAAGTGGCGCCACGGCGCGACGCAGGGCCATTCGGGCACCCACATGGTGCACGCCGCCCTGCGGCAGGTGTTGGGGCCCAACGCCGTCCAGGCCGGTTCGCTGAACCGCCCGGGCTACCTGCGCTTCGACTTCAACTGGCAGGGTGCGCTCTCCGAGCAGCAGCGCAGTGACATCGAACTCATCACCAACGAGGCGGTCGAGGCCGACTACGCGGTGAACACCTTCCACACCCAACTCGAGAAGGCCAAGTCGATGGGCGCCATGGCGCTGTTCGGTGAGGCCTACCCGGAGGAGGTGCGGGTCGTCGAGATCGGCGGGCCGTTCTCGCTGGAACTGTGCGGCGGCACCCACGTGCACAACTCGGCGCAGATCGGGCCCGTGACACTGCTCGGCGAATCGTCGGTCGGATCGGGCGTGCGCCGTGTCGAGGCCTACGTCGGCCTGGACTCGTTCAAGCACCTGGCCAAGGAGCGCGCGCTGCTGGCCGGACTGGCGTCCTCGCTCAAGGTGCCCTCGGAGGAGGTGCCCGGCCGCGTCGCGACCCTGGTGGAGCGGCTCAAGGTCGCCGAGCGTGAAGTCGAGAAGATGCGGTTGGCGACGGCGCGCGCAGCGGCCGCGAATGCCGCCGCGGGCGCCGAGACGGTCGGGAGGGTCCGACTCGTGGCGCAGCGCATGTCGGCCGGGATGACGGCGAACGATCTGCGCTCGCTGGTCGGTGATATCCGCGCCGGCCTGGGCTCAGAACCCGCCGTCATCGCGCTGATCGCCGAGGGCGACAACGGATCTGTTCCCTACGTGGTGGGCACCAACACGCAGGCCCAGGATCTGGGTCTGCGCGCCAACGATCTGGTGAAGGCCCTCGCGTCGGCCGTCGACGGTCGCGGCGGCGGAAAAGCGGACCTGGCGCAGGGTTCCGGGAAGAACCCCGGTGGCATCGAGACGGCGCTGGCGGCGCTTCGAGCCGAGGTCGCGCGGAGCTGACCGGCGTGGATTCCGACCCGCACCGGCAGCCTGACCGACCCGGCGCCGATGACCCTGGCCGCGGCAGAAGGCTCGGTGTCGATGTGGGGACGGTCCGCATCGGTGTCGCGGTGAGCGATCCGGACGGCATCCTGGCCACACCCGTGGAAACCGTTGCGCGAGACCGCAAGAAGTCGAGCACCAGGCATCTGGCCCGGCTCTGCGCGCTGGCCGCCGAATACGACGTCGTCGAAGTGATCGTCGGGCTGCCGCGCACCCTGGCCGACCGGGCCGGCGCGTCGGCTCAGGACGCCATCGAGGTGGCCGAGGCGTTGAGCAGACGGCTTGCCGACATTCCGGTCCGGATGGCCGACGAACGGCTCACCACAGTCTCGGCCTCCCGGTCGTTGAGGGAGGCCGGCGTGCGCGCCAAAGGACAGCGCAGCGTGATCGATCAGGCCGCCGCGGTGGCAATTCTGCAGGGCTGGTTGGACCAGCGCCGTACAGTACTGGGCAATTCTCAACCCGAGGGGTCGAATGACTGACGATGTGGAACCCGGACGGGCGCAACCGGTCGCAGTCGGGCCACCGCGTCGCCGCATGTCCCGGGCCGCACGCGCGCGGGCCGAACGGCATCGGCGGCACAGGCGATGGGTCTCCGTGCTGACGGTGGCGGTGCTCATCGCGGTGGTGCTCGGCCTCGTGTTCGTCGGATCCAAGCTCTGGCACGGCATGTCGGGCACTCCGGATGACTTCGCGGGCGAGGGTGTCGACGACGTCGTGATCCAGATCCACGAGGGCGACTCGACCACGGCGGTCGGGAAGACCCTGGCCGAGGCCAACGTCGTCGCCACGTCCAAGAGTTTCGTCGACGCCGCCGCGGGCAGCGATGCGATCGCCGCCATTCAGCCCGGCTTCTACCGCGTGCGCACCGAGATTCCGGCTGCCCTGGCCGTCGAGAAGCTCGCCGATCCCAGCAACCGGGTCGGTAAGTTGACCATCCCCGAGGGGCGGCAACTGGACGACATCGCCGACGTCAAGTCCGGTGCCGTGACCGACGGCGTGTTCACCATGATCTCCAAGGCCAGCTGTGTCGATCTCAACGGCGAGCAGAAGTGTGTGCCCGCGGCCGACTTGAAGGCCGCCGCAGGCACCGCGACGCTGACGGAACTGCAGGTGCCGGAATGGGCGGCTGAGCGTGTGACCGCGATGGGTGACGACCACCGCCGCATCGAGGGGCTGATCGCGCCCGGCACCTGGAACGTCGACCCCGACGGGTCCCCGACGAGCATCCTGTCCTCGTTGATCGGCACCAGCACCACGCACTACACCAACCGCGGCCTCATCGAGACCGCCGCCAACCTGCGGATGTCGCCCTACGACGTCCTGGTGGTGGGGTCCCTGGTGCAGAAGGAGTCGACGCCCGAGGACTTCGCCAAGGTCGCCAGGGTGATCTACAACCGCCTCGCCGTGCCTCAGCGCCTCGAGTTCGACTCGACCGTGAACTACTCCCTGGACCGCCAGGAGATCGCCACCACCGATGCGGACCGCGCCACGGTCACCCCGTGGAACACCTACGCGTCGGAGGGTCTGCCCGCCACGCCGGTCGGAGCCCCCGGTGACCCGGCCCTGGAGGCCGCCGAGCACCCCGCGCCCGGCGACTGGCTGTACTTCGTGACGATCGACATGCAGGGCACCACGCTGTTCACCAAGGACTACGAGCAGCATCTCGCCAACATCGAGGTGGCCCAGCGCAACGGTGTCCTCGACAGTGCCCGCTGATCCCGCCGGGGCGCGCCGCGCCGCAGTGCTGGGTTCGCCGATCTCGCACTCGAAGTCACCGCTGCTTCACCTGGCGGCGTATCGCGCGCTCGGCCTGACGGGCTGGACCTACGACCGCATCGAGTGCACGGCCGAACAGTTGCCCGCGTTGGTCGGCGGGTTCGGTCCGGAATGGGTCGGAGTGTCGGTCACCATGCCGGGCAAGTTCGCGGCGCTGGCCTTTGCCGACGAGCGCACCGCG
This sequence comes from Mycolicibacterium confluentis, assembly GCF_010729895.1. NCBI lineage: Bacteria > Bacillati > Actinomycetota > Actinomycetes > Mycobacteriales > Mycobacteriaceae > Mycobacterium > Mycolicibacterium confluentis. Next base: position 2,801,384 of record NZ_AP022612.1, on the reverse strand, counting down.
CGTGCGGAACTGGTCGGCTCGGCCAACACCCTGGTACGCACCGAGCGCGGATGGCGCGCCGACAACACCGACGTCGACGGCGTCATCGGGGCGCTGGCCTCGGCGTCGGTGCCCGTGTCGGGAAGTGCGGTCGTGGTCGGCGCGGGCGGCACCGCGCCCGCCGCGCTGGCCGGCCTCGTGCACGCGGGTGCTGAGTCGGTGACGATCGCCGCCCGCAACGCGGAACGGGCCGCCGAGTTGATCGACGTGGCGCAGCGCCTCGGGGTGGTGGCCCGGCACTGCCCGCTGGAGCACCGCGCGCTGGCCGAGGCCGTCGCCGACGCCTCAGTGGTGGTCAGCACCGTTCCCGCCGACGTCGCTGCGACGCACGTCGACGCACTGCGTGGCGCCGCGGCGCTGCTCGACGTGCTGTACGACCCCTGGCCCACCCCGTTGGCGGCCGCGGTCGCCGAGTCCGGTGGGACCGTCGTCAGCGGACTGCAGATGCTGCTGCATCAGGCCTTCGCGCAGGTCGAGCAGTTCACCGGGCGTCCCGCGCCACGCGCGGAGATGGCGGCCGCGCTGCAGTAGCGCCCTGGGGATCGCGGTCCACGAGCGTGCCACTTCGGTGCTTAGCCTGGCCCGCGTGTGGGCGACGGCGATCGTGGTGACGGCCTGGCTCGTGGCGCTCAGCGTCTGGGACCTGCGCACGCACCGACTGCCGAATGCGCTCACACTGCCGCCTGCCGCGGTGATTCTCGTGACCGCGGCCCTTCTCGGACATGGAGGTGCGGCGTTGGCGGGCGCGCTGACCCTGGCCGGTGCGTATCTGGTGGTGCACCTCGTCTCGCCGACGGGACTGGGCGCGGGCGACGTCAAGCTCGCGCTCGGAGTCGGGGCGCTCACGGGAGCCTTCGGGACCGGGGCGTGGGCTCTCGCTGCGGTGGGCGCGCCCGTGCTGACCGTCGTCGGTGCGCTCGCCGTCCGGCGCACCGCGGTGCCGCACGGTCCGGGCATGTGCGCCGCGACGGCGTTGGCGGTGATCGCCGCCGGTTAGGACCAATTACGTCTGCGCGCGCCCACGTGGGAAGATGAGACACGTGTTGCGATGGACTACTGCCGGTGAATCCCATGGCCGTGCACTGGTGGCCGTGATCGAAGGCATGGTCGCCGGAGTGCACGTCACCTCTGCCGACATCGCCGCCCAGTTGGCGCGGCGCCGCCTCGGCTACGGCCGCGGTGCGCGGATGAAGTTCGAGCAGGACCAGGTGAGTGTGCTCGCGGGAGTCCGCCACGGCCTCACCATGGGTGGCCCGGTCGCGGTGGAGATCGGCAACACCGAATGGCCCAAGTGGGAGACGGTCATGGCGGCCGACCCCGTCGACGCGTCCGAACTCGACGTCGCGCGCAACGCGCCGCTGACCCGTCCGCGCCCCGGCCACGCCGACTACGCGGGCATGCTCAAGTACGGCTTCGACGACGCTCGGCCCGTCCTGGAGCGCGCCAGCGCGCGTGAGACCGCGGCCCGGGTGGCCGCAGGCACCGTCGCGCGGGAATTCCTCCGCCAGGCACTGGGCGTCGAGGTGCTCTCCCACGTCATCTCCATCGGTGCGTCGGCGCCCTACACCGGACCGACACCGGAACCGGGTGACCTGGAGGCCATCGACGCCAGTCAGGTGCGCGCGTTCGACGCCGACGCCGAAGCCGCGATGATCGACGAGATCGAGGCCGCCAAGCGCGACGGCGACACGCTCGGCGGCGTCGTCGAGGTCGTGGCCCACGGCCTGCCGATCGGCCTGGGCTCCTTCACCAGCGGCGACAACCGCCTCGACAGCCAGCTTGCGGCGGCCCTGATGGGTATCCAGGCGATCAAGGGCGTCGAGGTCGGTGACGGCTTCGAGACCGCGCGGCGTCGCGGCAGCCAGGCGCACGATGAGATCTACCCGGGCCCCGACGGTGTGGTGCGCTCCACCAACCGCGCCGGAGGACTCGAGGGCGGCATGACCAACGGCCAGCCGCTGCGGGTCCGGGCCGCGATGAAACCCATCTCGACGGTGCCGCGCGCCCTGGCCACGGTCGACATGGCGACGGGTGACGAGGCCGTGGCGATCCACCAGCGCTCGGACGTGTGCGCGGTGCCCGCCGCCGGTGTCGTCGCCGAGACGATGGTGGCGCTGGTGCTCGCGCGCGCGGTGCTCGACAAGTTCGGTGGGGACTCGCTGACCGAGACCCGCCGCAACATCGACTCCTATCTGAAGGCCGTGGCCGAGCGCGAACCCACCGCGTCACAGACGGTCGCGTCGGGCTAGGCGCGACGATGGCTCCCAAGGCCGTGCTGGTCGGCATGCCGGGTTCGGGCAAATCGACCATCGGGCGACGCCTGGCCAAGGCGATGGGGCTGCCGCTGTTGGACACCGACGTCAAGATCGTCGAGACCACGGGTAAGGAGATCCCCGAGATCTTCGCCGAGGGCGGTGAGGCCGAGTTCCGCCGCATCGAGGAGGAGGTCGTCAGGGCCGCGCTTGCCGAGCACGACGGCATCGTGTCGCTGGGCGGCGGGGCCGTCACCACCCCCGGCGTCCGCGACGCGTTGGTGGGGCACACGGTCGTCTATCTGGAGATCAGTGCCGCAGAAGGGGTTCGGCGCACCACGCAGGGCGCGGTGCGGCCACTGCTCGAAGGCGGTGACCCGGCCGAGAAGTACCGCAAGCTGATGGCCGACCGCGTTCCGCTGTACCGGCGGGTGGCCACCATCCGGATCAACACCAACCGCCGCAATCCGGGTGCCGTCGTGCGGCATCTTGCGGCCAGGTTGGAGGAGCCCGATACGGATCGCTCCGCACGTTCCAACCGCCGCAGGCGCCGTCCCCCGTGGCGGCTGTCCAACGGCGGTTCGGCCAAGCCGGGCAACGGATCCGGCGACGCCACCACATCCCCGAAGGCCCCCGAGACCCCCAGTCCGCCCACCGGGCCAGTCACGCCGGCGACACCCGCCGCGCTGGCTGCCCGCCGCACCGAGGTTCGTGAATGAGCGACAGCACACCCGTCCCCGCACCCGTCACCATCGAGGTGGCGACCGACCCGGCGTACCCGGTCATCATCGGCACCGGCCTGCTCGGTGAGTTGGGTGAGCAGTTGGCCGGCACCCACAAGGTCGCCATCCTGCATCAGCCCACCCTGGCGCAGACCGCCGAGGCCGTTCGAAGCCACTTGGCGGACAAGGGAATCGACGCCCACCGCATCGAGATCCCCGACGCCGAGGGCGGCAAGGAACTGCCGGTCGTGGGCTTCATCTGGGAGGTGCTGGGCCGCATCGGCATCGGCCGTAAGGACGCCGTGGTCAGCCTCGGCGGGGGAGCGGCCACCGATGTGGCGGGCTTCGCCGCGGCCACCTGGCTGCGTGGCGTGGACATCGTGCACATTCCGACCACCCTGCTGGGCATGGTCGACGCCGCCGTGGGCGGTAAGACCGGCATCAACACCGATGCCGGCAAGAACCTCGTCGGTGCGTTCCACCAACCGCGCGCGGTGCTGGTCGATCTGGCGACGCTGCAGACGCTGCCGCCCAACGAGCTCGTCGCAGGCATGGCCGAGATCGTCAAGGCCGGCTTCATCGCCGACCCGGTGATCCTCGACCTCATCGAAGCCGACCCGGCCGCGGCCGTCGACCCGGGCGGTGACGTGCTGCCCGAACTGATCCGCCGCGCCATCGCGGTCAAGGCCGAGGTGGTGGCCGCCGACGAGAAGGAGTCGGCGCTGCGCGAGATCCTCAACTACGGCCACACTTTGGCGCACGCGATCGAACGTCGCGAGCGGTACCGCTGGCGCCACGGCGCCGCGGTGTCGGTGGGGTTGGTGTTCGCCGCCGAACTCGGCCGGTTGGCCGGACGCCTCGACGACGAGACCGCCGATCGGCATCGCACGGTGCTGGAGGCGCTGGGCCTGCCGGTCAGCTACGACGCCGACGCGCTCCCGCAACTGCTCGAGTACATGGCCGGCGACAAGAAGAACCGGGCCGGCGTGCTGCGGTTCGTCGTGCTCGACGGGCTGGCCAAGCCGGGACGGCTCGAGGGACCCGATCCCGCCCTGCTGGCGGCGGCCTACTCCGAGGTCGCCCGCGGGGCCTGAGCCCCGGGCCGACCCGCTCAGTCCCTGGGACGGTCCTTGTCCGGGCTGACGGTCTCGGTGTCCCGCTCGGCGACCGCGACAGACGAGGTCTGCTGTTCGGTCTGCGCCGCGGCGCCTTCGTCGTCGCGGACCGCGGCGAACACGTCGGTGTCGGTGCGGGACTCCTCGAGGCTGTGCGTCTTGCGCTGCACAGGCGGGGCCTTCCGGTCGACGAGCCAGCGGCCGACGGCCACCGCGGTGATCGACGGCAGGAACACCAGGAGCGCCGTGAACGCGGCGAACGTCGTCAGTTCGTTGATCAGCCCGCCCACGTACAGCGCGGGGTACAGCAGCGACAGCAGCCAGCACACCGCCCCGGACAACAGGCCCGCAACCAGACCGGCGACCAGCCAGGTCATCGCGAGGTCGTTGCGGCGGTCCGGATCGGGGTTGGCGCGCGCGTCGAAGCGTCCGTCGGCGAAGCCCCAGAGCAGAGCGATGAGCCCGAACACCGCAAGCGCCACGACGCTGATCAACAACGCCTGCGTCTCGAACTGATTGATCAGGGTGCCCTGCACCAGACGGACCACGACCATCAGCGCTGCGAACACCAGTCCGCGCAACAACCACTTGCTCATGGGGAGTCAGCGTAGCGAGTACCGTGATGCGGCGTGACACATTCCCAGCGCCGTGACAGGTTGTGTGCTTCGTTACAGTCCGCGGATCTGGACGCGATGCTGGTCAGCGACCTCAACAACGTCCGGTACCTCTCGGGGTTCAGCGGGTCGAACGCGGCGCTGCTGGTCTACGCCGACGGACGGACCGCCGTGTTGGCCACCGACGGGCGCTATCGCACCCAGGCGGCCAAGCAGGCCCCGGACGTCGAGGTGGTCATCGAACGCGCCTGCGGGCGGTGCCTGGCACTGCGCGCAGCCACCGACGGCGTGCGCCGTCTCGGGTTCGAGGGGCATGTGCTGACGGTCGATGCGTTCGACGTGCTGTCCCGAACGCTGGTCGACCATGCGAGCACGGATCTGGTGCGGGCTTCGGGTGCCGTCGAATCGCTGCGGGAGGTCAAGGACGCCGGTGAGGTGGCCCTGCTGCGGTTGGCGTGCGAGGCCGCCGACGCGGCCCTGGCCGATCTGATCGAGCGCGGGGGACTGCGACCTGGGCGCACCGAGAAGCAGGTGCGCAACGACCTCGAGGCGTTGATGTTCGATCACGGCGCCGACGGCGTGTCGTTCGAGACGATCGTCGCCGCGGGTGTGAACTCCGCCATTCCACACCACCGCCCCACCGAAACCGTCCTGGCCGCAGGCGATTTCGTCAAAATTGACTTCGGCGCACTGGTGGCCGGCTATCACTCGGACATGACCCGGACCTTTGTGTTGGGGCACGCCGCCGACTGGCAGCGCGAAATCTACGACCTGGTGGCGGCCGCGCAGCGCGCCGGACGGCACGCGCTGGCTCCCGGCGTCGCGCTGTCGGACGTCGACGCCGCTTCTCGGCAGATCATCGTCGACGCAGGCTACGGCGACACCTTCAGCCACGGCCTCGGACACGGCGTCGGACTGCAGATCCATGAAGCGCCGGGAATCAATGCCAGCGCCGCCGGTACACTGCTTGCTGGCTCGGCGGTGACCGTGGAGCCTGGTGTCTACTTGCCCGATCGCGGCGGTGTCCGCATCGAGGACACGCTTGTGGTCGGGGAGGCGGACGCTCCCGAACTGCTTACGCGGTTCCCCAAGGAACTGCACATTCTCCCGATTTAAGGAGCACCGACCGTGGCATCGACTGCCGACTTCAAGAACGGCCTCGTCCTCAACATTGACGGACAGCTGTGGCAGATCATCGAATTCCAGCACGTCAAGCCAGGTAAGGGTCCGGCCTTCGTCCGCACCAAGCTCAAGAACGTGCTGTCCGGCAAGGTCGTCGACAAGACGTACAACGCGGGTGTGAAGGTCGAGACCGCCACCGTCGACCGCCGCGACGCCACCTACCTGTACCGCGACGGCAGCGACTTCGTGTTCATGGACTCCGAGGACTACGAGCAGCACCCGCTGTCCGAGGCGCTGGTCGGTCGGCTCGCGGACTTCCTGCTGGAGAGCATGCCGGTGCAGATCGCGTTCCACGACGGCGTGCCGCTGTACCTGGAGCTGCCGGTGTCGGTCGAACTCGTGGTGACCCACACCGAGCCGGGCCTGCAGGGTGACCGCTCCAGCGCGGGCACCAAGCCGGCGACCGTGGAGACCGGTGCCGAGCTGCAGGTGCCGCTGTTCATCAACACCGGTGACAAGCTCAAGGTCGACACCCGCGACGGAAGTTACCTGGGCCGCGTGAATGGCTGACAGCAGGCTGAACAAGGCTTCCAAGCCGGTCAAGGGCAGGCATCAGGCCCGCAAGCGCGCGGTCGACCTGCTCTTTGAGGCTGAGGCGCGCGGGCTGACACCCGCCGAGATCGCCGACGCGCGGGCCGAGCTCGCGCGAGTGAAACCAGAAATCGATCCCGTTGCGCCGTACACCTACACCGTGGCGCGCGGGGTCACCGAGCACGCCGCGCACGTCGACGACCTGATCAGTTCGCATCTGCAGGGCTGGACGCTGGAACGTCTGCCTGCGGTGGACCGCGCGATCCTCCGGGTCGCGGTGTGGGAACTGCTGCACGCCGAGGACGTTCCGGAACCGGTGGCCGTCGACGAGGCCGTCGAGTTGGCCAAGGAGCTGTCCACCGACGATTCGCCGGGCTTCGTCAACGGCGTGCTCGGGCAGATCATGTTGGTGACGCCGCAGATCCGCGCTGCCGCGGAAGCCGTGCGGTCGACGGGCCCCGACGACGAGGTCTGAGGCTGGCGGTCGCGGCGCCGATCTGGTTACGTCTGCAGCATCTGTCGTACGGACACCTCAGCGAAAGGCGGCCTGTGATGGGCTTCAACCCCAAGGATGCAGTGGACTCCGCACGGGACATCGCGACCTACGCGGTGGACATGTCGAGCGACATCGTGGACAACTCCGTCGAGATCCTCAAGGGCAACATCTCCGAGGGGGTGGGCAACATCGTGCAGGACTCGCTCGACATCGCCGGCCACACCTTCGCCAAGGTCAAGGAGATCGTGACGGGCCCCGACGCCGAGTGAGGGCGGGCGTGCAGAGATTCTGCACAGGCCTCAAGACGCCCTGAACCGCGCTGGCATCCCGGCGGCGCACCCCGCATGCTGGTGGCGTGCTGCCCATCCTCGACCTTGAACACGCCGGCTCCGACTCCGCGGGATTCCGCACCGCACTTCGGGAGGCCGCGCACGAGTTCGGCTTCTTCTACCTGACCGGACACGGCGTCCGGCGCGAGCAGTGCCAGGAGGTGCTCTCCCTCGCGCGGCAGTTCTTCGCGCTGCCGGCCGCGGCCAAGGATGAGATCAGCCAGTTGAAGAGTCCGCAGTTCCGCGGCTACTCGCGCCTGGGCGGCGAACTGACCAACGGCACCGTCGACTGGCGCGAGCAGATCGACATCGGCCCCGAACGGGCCGTCATCCCCGACGCGCAGGGTTACTGGCGCCTGCAGGGCCCGAACCTGTGGCCCTCCGCGCTTCCTGCGCTGCGCCCGGCGTTTGAACGATGGAGTGCGGCGATGTCCGAGGTGGGCCTGCGCCTGCTGAGGCACTGGGCGGTGTCCCTCGGTGCTGCGGAGGACGTGTTTGACGACGCGTTCTCGACGCTGCCGGCCACGCTGATCAAGGTGGTCCGCTACCCGGGCACTCTCGACACCACGCAGGGTGTGGGTGCGCACAAGGACTCCGGTGTGCTGACGCTGCTGCTGCTCGAACCGGATTCGGCGGGCCTGCAGGTGCAGCTGAGCCCCGGTCGCTGGGTCGACGTGCCCCCGGTTGAGGACGCGTTCGTGGTCAACACCGGGGAACTGCTGGAGGTCGCCAGCGGCGGCTACCTGCGCGCCACGCAGCACCGGGTGCTGGCCCCCGCCCCGGGCACCGACCGAGTGTCGATCCCGTTCTTCCTGAACCCCGCACTGGACGCCCAGGTGCCGATCATCGAGCTGCCACCCGAATTGGCCTCAGCGTCAAGGGGAGTGGAGCTCGACCCGGCCAACCCCATCTTCAACACCTACGGCGAGAACGCGTGGAAGTCCCGCACCCGGGCGCACCCGGACGTCGCCGAACTCCACCACGGCATCACGGCCACCGGTCCGGCGCGCGCGTACTGACTCTTTGCCTCCGCCTGATCGCAATACTGGGAACCTGGCCCCGCGCTTCATACATTGAGTCGGTGTTCGACGTCCGCAGGCTCGTGGTCTTCCGTGAGGTCGTCCGCACCGGATCACTGTCAGCGGCCGCGGCGGCGTTGAGCTACACCACATCTGCGGTGTCCCAGCAGATCGCCGCCCTGGAACGCGAGGTCGGTGTCGCGCTGCTGGTGCGGGGCCCGTCGGGTGCGCGGCCGACCCCCGCCGGGCGCCGCCTGCTCGAGCACACCACCACCCTCCTGGCCGCCATCGAACGCGCGGAACGGGACCTGTCCGGACCGGACTCGACCGAGACGCTTCGGGTGGCGTCGTTCTCCACCGCGGCCGCCGCGATCCTGCCCGCGGCGCTGTCTCAACTGCGCGCGGCGCACCCGGGCCTGCGTCCCACACTGGTGGGCGCCGACCCGGACGAGGGTGTGGCACTGCTGAACCGGGGTGAGGTCGACGCGGCACTGGTCACGGAGGTGCCCGGCGAACGTCCGCTGTATCCGGGCGTGGTCACGGTCCCGGTGTACGACGACGAGTTCTACGTCGTGCTGCCGAGGCGGCATCGGCTGGCCGGCCATAACGAGGTGGCGTTGGCCGACCTCGCCGGCGAGGACTGGGTGGTCAGCTCGGCCACCGGCACCTGCCCCGACACCAAGGTCTTCCAGAATGCCTGTCGCAGTTCTGGTTTCACCCCTTCGGTGACCTTCCGGCCGGAGGACTACTCCACGGTGCAGGGCCTGGTCGCGGCGAATCTTGGGGTGTCGCTGGTGCCGTCCCTGGCGGCGGCGCAGGCCCGCAACAACGTCGCGCTGCGACGGGTCGCCGGACCTCGTCCCATCCGGCGCATCTCGATGGCCACGGCCGAGCAGCCATGTCGGGACTCGGCGCTTGCGACGCTGGTCACCCTGGTGCAGGCGGTCGGTGTGCGGTTGGCCAACGATGCGGCCTACAGCGTTCCTGCACGCCCCTTCAGCGTCGCTTGATCGGCCTTCCCGGCGGTCGTTGCGCTCCCTAGCCTTTGTTGCATCACCAACACAAGGAGCGAAAAGTCATGACTGTCACTGAAGTTCACCCTGCTGCGCAGAGAATCGACGGTGTCGAGGAGGCGCTGCGGGTGGCGCATGAGGTCGCCGCGGAGGTGGCCGCGGGTGCGGTGCAGCGTGAACTCGACGGCGTCTGGCCCACCGAGGCGCTCGCCCTGGTGGCGGGGTCGGGGCTGCTGTCGGTGATCGTGCCGGTCGCGCATGGCGGCCCGGGCCTGCCGCGCGCCACTGCGGTGGAGGTGCTGCGGATCCTGTCGGCTGCGGACTCCGCGGTGGGGCAGTTGTTGTTGTCGCACTTCGTGCTTTCGGCGGCGATCGAGGGGCTCGGCGACCAGCAGCCAGCCACCGGAATCTACGCAGACATCTTGGCCGGCGCCCAGTTGGGCAACGCGACGGTCGAGCGCGGCACCCGGACGTCGCAGGACCGGCTCACCACCGTCGCGCGGCGTGACGACGGCACGTGGGTGCTCAACGGCACGAAGTACTACGCCACCGGCACACTCGGCGCCACCTGGATCGCCGTGGCCGCGCGCATCCCCGACACCGACCCCGCGCACGGTGCCACCGTGTTCGTGCGGCCCGACGCCCCCGGCGTCACGCTGAACCTGGATCGCTGGTCGTCGTTCGGGCAGCGCGGCACCGCCAGCGGTGAGGTGGTGTTCGACAACGTCGTGGTCGACGCCGCGTTCGTGCTCGACGAGGGGCCCGATCCGGATCCCGTGACGGCCGCCCCCTCGGTGCTCGGTGCCTTCGACCAGGCCCTGCACACCGCGGTCGACGTGGGCATCGCCCGCGCCGCACTGGAGGACGGCGCCCAGTTCGTCCGCACCAAGAGCCGGCCGTGGTTCGAGGCCGGTGTCGACAATGCCGCCGACGAACCTCACGTGATCCGCCGCTTCGGTGAGCTCACGGCCCGGTTGTACGCGCTGGAGGCGCTGCTGGAACGCGGTGCTGCGCTGGTCGACAAGGCACTGGCCGAGCCCGAGCTGACCCGGGAGGCGGCCGCCGCGGCGTCGCTGAACGTGGCCGCCGCCAAGGCGCTGGCCCAGGAGTTCGCGGTCGAGATCGCCAGCGGTGTACTGGAACTCGCCGGATCGTCGGCGACCGACCGCAAGCACGCACTGGACCGGCACTGGCGCAACGTCCGAGTCCATTCGCTGCACGACCCGGCCCGGTGGAAGTACGTCCACCTGGGCAATCACACCCTGCACGGCACCAAACCGCCCCGCCTGGGCGTCCTGCTCTGAATTCACGTTTGAACAAAGGAGTTTTCACCGATGTCCGGTTTCTATCTCACAGGCAGTATCAACGTGCCGACCGTCGAGGACGCGTTCGCGCTCGTCGGCTCGCGGCTTCAACCCGGCGCGACCAGGGTGCCCGACGGCGAACCCGGTGACCGCGCCAACTGGGTGCTCACGCAGTCCGATCTGTTCCTGAACAACCCGACGCTCGAGGTCGTGGACGGCAAGGTGCGCACCAAGCCGGGGACACCCGTGAAGTTCGGTGATGTCGACTACCACAGCACCGCGGTGCAGTCCTACGCGAAGTTCGTCGTGGCGCGCGACAACGGTGTGCTGGCGCCGGAATCGCGTTTCCTGGTGTCGATCCCGACACCGTTCAACGCGGCCAACTTCTTCGTCGAGTTCGACTCCCAGGCCGAGGTCGCGCTGGCCTACGAGCAGGGGCTGCGGGAGAGCGTCGAGGCCCTGCAGCAGCAGATCCCGGCGCAGGACCTGGCCATCCAGTGGGACCTGCCGATCGAACTTGCGACGCTCGAGGGCTGGTTCCCCAACCCGTACGCGGGTCCGGAGGCAATCTTCGCCGCGACAGCCCGCCTGGCCGACTGGGTGCACGACGACGCGCACCTGACGTTCCACCTGTGCTACGGCGACTCGAAGTTCGGCGCCTCGCCGTTCATGGGTGATCCGCCGGACGCCGAGGCCGCCGCCCGCGGTGGCAGGCACATCCTGCCGCGGGACGCGTCGACCATCGTCACGCTGGCCAACGGACTGTCCCGTCATGTGCGGCGCCGGATCGACGCGTTCCAGGCCGCGACGGTGGCCGCGTGGAACCGACGGGCGCACTGGCGACCGCTGGCCGAGTTGGCCATCGAACCGGACACCGAGTTTTACCTGGGTCTCCTGCACGCCGAGGACGGCGCCGAGGGGGCCCGTCAGCGTGCCGCGCTGGCCGCCGAATTCCTGCCGGAATTCGGCATCTCCACCGAGTGCGGGCTGGGCCGGCACTCGGCGGAACAACTGGAAGCGGTGCTGGTGGGGTGGCAGGACTACGCCGTCTCCCGTCAGCCTGCACTCACCGGATAGAGGGGGACGATATGACAGACACCTTGGATCGCGAACTGGGTACTATCAGGGCGGAGGAGGCCGCAGAACCCACTGCGGCACAGGGCAATCCGGGACTTCTCGGACTGCCGCTCACGCTGGCCGGGGCGGTCGGGCTGGGTTTCACCAACACCGGCATCGTGTCGGCGGCCGCGGCACCCGTGCCGATCCTCCTGTCGGCCACGGCGGTCGGCCTGCTGCTCACGACGATCTGGGCGGCCGCACTCGGGCAGAACGTCAACGCCACGGTGTACGGCGTGTTCTTCGGGTTCTACGGCAGCTTCGCGGTGCTCTCGCTGGGCCAGACACACAACTGGTTCGGCATTGCGCCGGAGGCCGCCGCGCAGACCACCGCGCTGTGGCTGGGCAGTTGGCTGCTGGTGATCGGGCTGCTGACCGTGCTGACGCTGCGGTTGCCCTGGACGTACCCGGCGCTGTTCGCGGTGGTCGACGTGGCGTTGGTGCTTCTGCTGATCGGCACGCTGACCGGCAGTTCGGCCGCGACCGTCGCCGGCGGGTGGTTCGTGTTCCTGTTCGTGGCGTTCGTCGTGTACTTCTACGTCGCCGCGCTGTGGGAGGAGACGGGCGGGCGGGCGCTGCCGCTGGGCAGGCCGCTGCTCAGCTGACGCCTTTCGACCAGGCCCATGCACTCAGGCGCCAGGTGTGCTCGACCCGGCGCAGTGCCACTGTGAACTGCGCCGGTCTGGGTGACCCTGCTGGTGGTCGGGATGCGTTGTCCGAGCGCACCCACCACCACGCCGAACCAATTTCCATACCTTTAGGTATGGTAGCGTCGCCCGCATGACACTGCTCACCGATGAGTTCGTGACCGCACTCGGCGAACGCGCGGCCGAGGCCGAGGATCTGCGCAAGGTCCCGTACCAGACCATTGCCGACTTCCGTGCCTCGGGACTGGCGACCCTGCTGCTGCCCAAACGCTACGGGGGCCTGCAGGCGGACTTTCCCGCAATCCTCGACCCCATCAGGCGGATGGCACACGGATGTGCCTCCAGCGCATGGACATTGGGGTTCTACATATTGCACAACTGGATGCTGGCCCTGTTCGACGAACGTGCGCAGGACGAGGTCTTCGCCGACGGGCCGGTGCTGTGCCCCGCGCCGTTGGCGCCGACCGGGCGAGGCGAACCGGCAGACGGCGGAGTCCGGATCACGGGACGGTGGTCATGGGCGACGGGCGTGATGGCCGCCGACTGGATCATGGTGGGTGCACTGTGCGGTGAGGGCGCCGATCTGTTCCCCGCACTGGCCCTGCTGCCGATGTCCGACGCGGAGGTCGTCGACGTCTGGCACACCGCGGGCATGCGGGCCACCGGATCCAACGACGTCGTCGTCACCGACGTCTTTGTGCCGCAGCACCGCCTGGTCAAGGTGTTCGACGTCTACCGGGGCACCGCGCCGGGGGCGGGCCTGCACGACGCCGACACCTACCGGTGGCCGCTGGTTCCGGCGCTGTCGCTGGTGGCCGCCATGCCGGCCTTCGGTGCGGCCGAGGCGGTGGTGGACGCCTTTGCCGCCCGCCTGAGCGAACGCGTGCTGGCGTATTCCGGTGTGGCGCAGAAGGATCAGCCCTCGGCGCAGATCCGGCTGGGGGACGCGCGAGTGCGCCTCGCGGCGCTGCGTGGCCTGCTCGACCACACCACGACCCGCATTCAGGCGTTGGTGGTCGCAGGTGAGCCGGTGTCGCGCACCGAACGCGCCGCAGCCCGGTCCGCCGCCGCGCACATCGTGCACGAGTCCCGTGCGGTGATCGCCGACCTGCTCGAATCCTCAGGTGCCAGCGCACAGTTTCTGGCCAATCCGCTGCAGCGGGCCAAACGCGACGTCGACGTGATCTGCGGGCACGTCGTGTTCGACTACGACGTCAGCCGAGAACTGGCCGGGGCCACCGAGATCGGCGCCAAGGTCAGCCCGATCGCGATGATCTAGAGGTCCAGCGCCTTGTAGGTGCGGCGGACGAACCGCGGTTGTGCGGTGCGCAGCGCGGCCAGCGAGGTGTTGCCGGCCACGGCCGAGGCCGCGACGTCGGGGGACAGGTCGGGCGCATTCTGGATCAGGTAGATCAGGATCAGATCTGCGGCCGGATCGGCCTGCCACCACGTGCCGTACGCACCCGGCCAGGTGAACGACCCCACGCCGCCCGGCCCGAACAGCGGCGCGGACTTGGCCTCATCGGTGACCACCGACAGGTTCAGCCCGAACCCGCGGCCCACCCAGTACGGCATGCCCAGGAACGGGATCTTCTTCTGCGCCTCGGTCAGCTGGTCGGTGCGCATCGCCCGCACCGACGCCTCGGAGAGGACACGTGTGCCGTCGAGCGCGCCGTTGTGCAGAAGCATGCGCGCGAACTTCAGGTAGTCGTCGACCGTCGACCACAGCCCCGCGCCACCCTGGCAGAACGGCGGCGCGGCAATGGGCGCCGGTCCCATGACGTCGTGCTTCAACGTGTTCGTGGCGTCAAGCTGGTACATCGTCGCCGCGCGCCGGCGCGACTCGGGGGAGAGGAAGAAGCCGGTGTCGGTCATGCCCAGCGGTTCGAAGATGCGCTCGGACAGGATCTCGTGCAGCGGCTTGCCCTCGATCCGCGACAGCACGATGCCCAGTACGTCGGTGGCGTGGCTGTAGGTCAGCTGCTCGCCGGGTTGGTGCACGAGCGGCAGTTCGGCCAACTCGGCCAGCCAGCGGTCCTGGTCCTGGCGCATCGGAAGCCGGGCGTAGGCACGGGCGACCGGGCCGGGCACCGAGAACTGGTAGGCCAGCCCGCTGCGGTGCGTCATCAGATCGTCGATCGTGATGGGGTGCCGGGCGGGCACGGTGTTCTCCAGCGCGCCGCGTACCTCGGTCAGCACGCGCATGTCGGAAAACTCCGGCAGCCACCGCGTGACGGGATCGCGCAGGGACAGTCGGCCCTCGTCGACCAGGCACATGGCGGCCGCGATGGTCACGGGCTTGGTCATCGACGCGATCCGGAACACGGTGTCGCGCTGCATCGGCAGGTTGGCGTCGATGTCGCGATAACCGACCTCGTTGACCTGCAGCACTTCTCCGCGCTGCCAGACCAGGGTCACCGCCCCGGCCAACAGACCCGCATCACAGGCCTCGCGAATGGAGGCGGCATTGCCGTCGAGGTTCACCACGCGGTTCAGGCTACTGGTCTCACACTGCTGGGCTCAGGCGACCGGGCTCAGGCTATTGGGCCACGATGCGCGCGCACTGACCACATGATCGCGGTCTCGCCCTCGTCGATCGGCATGGTGACCGTATCCAGCGAGGCGACGTGCCAACCTGCGTCCTGCAGCGTGCGGAGCAGCGTCTGCTCGGAGACCATCGGCCGCGGCCACTCCCCGGCTTCGGCGTTGGCGTCGGAGAACGCACTCAGCAGCAGGGGCGCGCCGGGCCGGGTGGCGTGGTGCACGGCGCGGGCGTAGTCGGCCTTGGCGTCGTCGTCGATGCAGTGATAGCAGCCGCTGTCGACGACGGTGTCGAACGCGCCCGCGTGACCGTCGAGATTCGTGGCGTCTGCCACACCGAAGGTGACCTCCACACCGGCGTCGCGGGCGCGCTCCTCGGCTGTGGCGATCGCGGTCGGGGCGAAGTCCAAGCCCGTCACGCGGTGCCCCTGCTGCGCCAGATAAATGGCGTTGTCTCCCAGGCCACAGCCGATGTCGAGCACCTCACCGTGCACCAGTCCGGCCTCGTGCCAGGCGATGACGTTCTCCTTCGGACCGTGGGTGTCCCACGGGGCAGGAACACCGCTGCGATAGAGCGCTTCGAAGTCGTCGATCGGGCTTCCCGTCATTTAGTCGAGGATACTTACGGCTGCTAAGCTGCCCGGCAGTTCGACATCCTTTAACGGACCGTCCAGAGAGGCGGAGAAGGAGGTCAGGTTCACTCGTGGGCTCTGAAGACATTGACCGGGAACTGATGTCCCCCGCGGACGTCAGTCGCACCGTCTCTCGCATCGCCCATCAGATCATCGAGAAGACCGCGCTCGACGGCGCCGACGCGCCTCGCGTGGTTCTTCTGGGAATCCCCACCCGCGGCGTCATCCTGGCGTCCCGCCTGGCTCGCAACATCGCCGAGTTCTCCGGCGTGCAGGTGGCCACCGGCGCCCTCGACATCACGCTCTACCGCGACGACCTGAACACCAAGCCGCCCCGCCCCCTGGAGGACACCTCGATCCCGGAGGGCGGCATCGACGGGGCCCTCGTGATCCTGGTCGACGACGTCCTGTACTCCGGGCGCTCGGTGCGCTCGGCGCTCGACGCCCTGCGCGACATCGGCCGCCCCCGGGCGGTGCAGTTGGCGGTACTGGTCGACCGCGGGCACCGCGAACTGCCGATCCGCGCCGACTACGTCGGCAAGAACGTGCCCACCTCGCGCGCCGAGAACGTCAAGGTACGCCTGGTGGAACAGGACGGCGAGGACGGCGTGAAGATCGCCCCGTACGGAGGACCCACAAGGTGAAACACCTGCTGACCGCGTCCGACCTGACTCGTGACGAGGCCACCGCGATCCTCGACGACGCCGACCGCTTCAGCCAGGCGCTGCTGGGCCGCGAGGTCAAGAAGCTGCCGACGCTGCGCGGACGCACCGTCATCACGATGTTCTACGAGAACTCCACGCGCACCCGGGTGTCCTTCGAGGTCGCCGGCAAGTGGATGAGCGCCGACGTGATCAACGTCAGTTCGTCGGGGTCGTCGGTGGCCAAGGGCGAGTCCCTGCGGGACACCGCGTTGACGCTGCGGGCCGCCGGGGCCGACGCCCTGATCATCCGGCACCCCGCCTCGGGTGCCGCGCAGCAGTTGGCCGAGTGGACAGCGAGCGCTGACGGCGGCCCGTCGGTCATCAACGCCGGTGACGGCACGCACGAACATCCCACCCAGGCGCTGCTGGACGCGCTGACGCTGCGCCAGCGCCTCGGTGACATCGAGGGCCGTCGGGTGGTGATCGTCGGCGACATCCTGCACAGCCGGGTGGCCAGGTCCAACGTCATGCTGTTGAACACGCTCGGCGCCGAGGTGGTGCTGGTGGCGCCGCCGACGCTGCTGCCGGTCGGGGTGGCTGACTGGCCGGTCACGGTGTCACACGATCTGGACGCCGAACTGCCCGTCGCCGACGCGGTGCTGATGCTGCGCGTGCAGGCCGAGCGGATGACCGGCGGGTTCTTCCCGTCGGCGCGCGAGTACTCGGTGCTCTACGGGCTCTCGGAACGCCGCCAGGCGCTGCTGCCCGGACACGCAGTGGTGCTGCACCCGGGCCCGATGCTGCGCGGCATGGAGATCGCCTCGGCGGTCGCTGACTCGTCGCAGTCGGCTGTGCTGCAACAGGTTTCCAATGGTGTGCATGTGCGGATGGCGGTGCTGTTCCACCTGCTGGTGGGTGCTGAGGAAGTGGTCGCGTGAGCGTGTTGATTCGAGGAGTCCGGCTCTACGGCGAGGGTGATGCGGTGGACGTGCTGGTCAAAGACGGCCAGATCGCCGAGATCGCGCCGAGCCTGCCCGCCGACGGCGAGACCACGGTGATCGACGCGACGGGGCAGGTGCTGCTGCCCGGCTTGGTCGACCTGCACACACACCTGCGTGAGCCGGGCCGCGAGGACACTGAGACCATCGAAACCGGTTCGGCCGCAGCCGCATTGGGTGGGTACACCGCGGTCTTCGCGATGGCCAACACCAACCCGGTGGCCGACTCGCCCGTGGTCACCGACCACGTCTGGCACCGTGGCCAGCAGGTCGGCCTGGTCGACGTGCACCCGGTGGGTGCGGTCACCGTCGGCCTGGCGGGCACGCAGTTGACCGAGATGGCGATGATGGCCAACGGCGCCGGTCAGGTCCGGATGTTCTCCGACGACGGCAAGTGCGTGCACGACCCGTTGGTGATGCGGCGTGCACTGGAGTACGCCAAGGGACTGGGCGTGCTGATCGCCCAGCACGCCGAGGAACCCCGCCTGACCGTGGGCGCCGTGGCCCATGAGGGCCCCAACGCCGCGCGCCTGGGCCTGGCCGGATGGCCGCGTTCGGCCGAGGAGTCCATCGTCGCCCGCGACGCGATCCTGGCCCGCGACGCCGGCGCCCGGGTGCACATCTGTCACGCCTCCACGGCCGGTACCGTCGAGATCCTCAAATGGGCCAAGGCGCAGGGCATCTCGATCACCGCCGAGGTCACTCCGCACCATCTGCTGCTCGACGACACCAGGCTGGCGAGCTACGACGGCGTCAACCGTGTCAACCCGCCGCTGCGCGAGGCCTCCGATGCCCAGGCCCTGCGGCAGGCCCTGGCCGACGGTGTGATCGACTGCGTCGCCACCGATCACGCCCCGCACGCCGAACACGAGAAGTGCTGCGAGTTCTCGGTCGCCCGCCCCGGCATGCTCGGGCTTGAGACGGCACTGTCGGTGGTGGCCGAGACCATGGTCGCCTCGGGCCTGCTGACCTGGCGCGGCGTCGCCGAGGTGATGAGCGAGAACCCCGCCCGCATCGCGGGACTGCCCGATCAGGGCCGGCCCCTTGAGGTCGGCGAACCGGCGAACCTCACGGTCGTCGACCCCGAGCGCACCTGGACCGTGGCCGGCGCCGAGATGGCGAGCAAGTCAGCCAACACTCCGTACGAGGAGATGACGCTGCCTGCCGTGGTGACCGCGACGCTTCTGCGCGGAAAGGTCACCGCGCTGCGGGGACATGTGGGCGAGGTGCAGAAATGAACACCCCCACGCTGATGAGCTCGCTGGTCTTCGCGGCCGTGGTCGCGGCGCTCATCGCGTTCCTCATCCACCTCGTGCTGCGGGGCTGGCGCCGCCGCGCCGAACGGCAGGTCGCGTTGATCGGCCAGATGCCGGGCCTGCCCGAAACCGTCGGGCCCGCGCTGATCCCGGGCATCAAGGGCCTCTATGTCGGCAGCACTTTCGCGCCGAGTTGGCAGGACCGCATTGCGGTGGGGGATCTGGGGTACCGCGCGAAGGCGGTGCTCACGCGCTACCCCGAAGGCGTGATGGTGCAGCGCAGCGGGGCGACGCCGATCTGGATCCCCGACGAATCGATCGTCGCGATCCGCACTGAACGCGGCATCGCAGGCAAGGCCATGACCCACGACGGGATCCTGGCCATCCGATGGCGCCTGGCCTCGGGCACCGAGATCGACACCGGATTCCGCGCCGACGACCGTCGGCAGTACGCGGAGTGGGTGTCGGGCGGAACAGACGGAGAATCAAGCGGAGCGGAGGTCGCATGACCGACAACAGGGCAGTTCTGGTGCTCGAGGACGGCCGGGTCTTCACCGGCACGTCGTTCGGGGCCGTCGGCCAGACTTTGGGTGAGGCGGTGTTCTCCACCGGGATGTCGGGTTATCAGGAGACCCTGACCGACCCGAGCTACCACCGGCAGATCGTGGTCGCGACCGCGCCGCAGATCGGCAACACGGGCTGGAACGACGAGGACGGTGAAAGTCGCGGCGACAAGATCTGGGTCGCCGGATACGCCGTGCGTGACCCGTCGCCGCGCGCGTCGAACTGGCGCGCCACCGGAACCCTCGACGACGAACTGGTCCGGCAGAACATCGTCGGCATCGCCGGCATCGACACCCGCGCCGTGGTGCGACACCTGCGCACCCGCGGGTCGATGAAGGCCGGCATCTTCTCCGGTCCGGCCCTGGCCGGCGTCGACGAGTTGGTCTCCCGCGTGACTTCTCAGGCCTCGATGCTGGGCGCCGATCTGGCGGGCGAGGTCAGCACGGACGCGGGCTATGTGGTCGAACCTGAAGGTGGGCACCGCTTCACGGTCGCCGCGCTGGACCTGGGCATCAAGACCAACACGCCCCGCAACTTCGCGGCCCGCGGGATCCGCAGCCACGTGCTGCCGTCCTCGGCGACCTTCGAGCAGATCGCCGATCTCAAGCCGGACGGCGTGTTCTTGTCCAACGGCCCGGGTGACCCCGCGACCGCCGACCACGTCGTCGCGGTGACCCGCGAGGTGCTCGGCGCCGGGATCCCGCTGTTCGGCATCTGCTTCGGAAACCAGATCCTGGGCCGGGCGCTGGGCCGATCGACCTACAAGATGACCTTCGGACACCGGGGCATCAACATCCCGGTGATCGACCACATCACCGGCCGGGTCGCGATCACGGCGCAGAATCACGGCTTCGCGCTCGAGGGCGAGGCCGGCGAGGAGTTCGACACCCCGTTCGGCACCGGCGTCGTCAGCCACACCTGCGCCAACGACGGTGTCGTGGAGGGCATCCGGCTGGCCAACGGCCGGGCGTTCTCGGTGCAGTACCACCCCGAGGCCGCTGCGGGTCCGCGCGATGCGGAGTACCTGTTCGACCAGTTCCTCGACCTCTTGGCGGGGGAGAAGTGACCTCAAGCTCCGCGAGCGACCACATCTGTACGCCCGTGACGGCGTGTCGGCGCACCGACACGCCCGCTCGCGGTGAAGGGAAGAACTAATGCCACGCCGCACTGATCTCAAGCACATCCTGGTGATCGGGTCAGGCCCGATCGTGATCGGCCAGGCCTGCGAGTTCGACTACTCGGGCACCCAGGCCTGCCGCGTGCTGCGTGCCGAGGGTCTGCAGGTCAGTCTGATCAACTCCAACCCGGCCACCATCATGACCGACCCGGAGTACGCCGACCACACCTACGTGGAGCCCATCACCGCCGACTTCGTGGAGAAGATCTTCGCCCAGCAGGCGGAGCGCGGGAACAAGATCGACGCCGTGCTGGCCACCCTGGGTGGGCAGACCGCACTGAACACCGCGGTCGCGCTGCACGACGCCGGCATCCTGGAGCGCTACGGCGTGGAGATGATCGGCGCCGACTTCGACGCCATCCAGCGCGGCGAGGACCGGCAGAAGTTCAAGGACATCGTCGCGAAGGTCGGCGGTGAATCCGCCCGCAGCCGAGTCTGTTACACCATGGACGAGGTCCGCGACACCGTGGCCGATCTGGGCCTGCCGGTCGTCGTGCGGCCGTCGTTCACCATGGGCGGGCTCGGTTCGGGCATGGCCTACACGGCCGAGGACGTCGAGCGGATGGCCGGTGACGGACTGTCCGCCTCACCGACGGCCAACGTGCTCATCGAGGAGTCCATCTACGGCTGGAAGGAATTCGAGCTCGAGCTGATGCGCGACCACCACGACAACGTGGTGGTGGTCTGCTCGATCGAGAACTTCGACCCGATGGGCGTGCACACCGGCGACTCGGTGACCGTCGCCCCGGCGATGACGCTGACCGACCGCGAATACCAGACCATGCGTGACCTCGGCATCGCGATCCTGCGCGAGGTCGGCGTGGACACCGGCGGCTGCAACATCCAGTTCGCGATCAACCCCAAGGACGGGCGTTTGATCGTCATCGAGATGAACCCGCGGGTGTCCCGGTCCAGCGCGCTGGCCTCCAAGGCGACCGGTTTCCCGATCGCCAAGATCGCCGCCAAGCTGGCCATCGGCTACACCCTGGACGAGATCGTCAACGACATCACCAAGGAAACCCCGGCCTGCTTCGAGCCGACCCTGGACTACGTCGTGGTGAAGGCCCCGCGGTTCGCCTTCGAGAAGTTCCCCGGCGCCGACGGCACGCTGACCACCACCATGAAGTCGGTGGGCGAGGCGATGTCGTTGGGCCGCAACTTCATCGAGGCGCTCGGCAAGGTGATGCGTTCGCTGGAGACCAAGCGCACCGGCTTCTGGACCCGCCCGGACCGCGACGCCACCCTCGCCGAACTGCTGACCGCTCTGCGCACCGCCACCGACGGCCGGATCTACGACATCGAGCAGGCACTGCGCCTGGGCGGCACCGTCGAACAGGTTGCCGAGGCCTCCGGGGTGGACCCCTGGTTCGTCGAGCAGATCGCCACCCTGGTGGACCTGCGCGCCGAACTGGTCGACGCCCCGGTGCTGGACGAGAGACTGCTGCGGCACGCCAAGCACAGCGGGCTGTCCGACGGGCAGATCGCCGCGCTGCGTCCCGAGCTGGCCGGCGAGGCCGGCGTGCGGACGCTGCGCGAGCGGCTGGGCATCCACCCGGTGTACAAGACCGTCGACACCTGCGCCGCCGAGTTCGAGGCCCGCACGCCGTACCACTACAGCAGCTACGAGCTGGATCCGGCGGCCGAGACCGAGGTCGCCCCGCAGACCGAGAAGCCCAAGGTGCTGATCCTGGGCTCGGGCCCGAACCGGATCGGTCAGGGCATCGAATTCGACTACAGCTGTGTGCATGCCGCCACCACGCTGAGTGCGGCCGGGTTCGAGACCATCATGGTCAACTGCAACCCGGAGACCGTGTCGACCGACTACGACACCGCCGACCGGCTGTACTTCGAGCCGCTGACCTTCGAGGACGTGCTGGAGGTCTACCACGCCGAGCAGGCCTCCGGCGCGGGCGGACCGGGTGTGGTGGGCGTCATCGTGCAGCTCGGCGGGCAGACCCCGCTGGGGCTGGCCGACAAGCTGGAGCGCGCCGGGGTGCCGATCGTGGGCACCAAGCCCGAGGCCATCGACCTGGCCGAGGACCGCGGTCTGTTCGGTGAGGTGCTGATGAACGCCGGGCTGCCCGCGCCCCGGTTCGGCACCGCCACCAGCTTCGAGCAGGCCCGCCGCATCGCCGCCGACATCGGCTACCCGGTGCTGGTGCGCCCGTCCTACGTGCTCGGCGGACGCGGCATGGAGATCGTCTACGACGAGGAGACCCTGCAGGGCTACATCACCCGGGCCACCGAGCTGTCCCCGGAGCATCCGGTGCTGGTCGACCGGTTCCTGGAGGACGCCATCGAGATCGACGTCGACGCGCTGTGCGACGGCAGCGAGGTCTACATCGGCGGCGTGATGGAGCACATCGAGGAGGCCGGCATCCACTCCGGCGACTCGGCCTGCGCCCTGCCGCCGGTCACGCTGGGCCGCACCGACATCGAGAAGGTCCGTTCGGCCACCGAGGCGCTGGCGCACGGCATCGGCGTGGTCGGCCTGCTCAACGTGCAGTACGCGCTCAAGGACGACATCCTCTACGTGCTGGAGGCGAACCCCCGGGCCAGCCGCACCGTGCCGTTCGTCTCCAAGGCGACCGCCATCCCGCTGGCCAAGGCGTGCTCCCGGATCATGCTGGGCGCGACCATCGCCCAGCTCCGGGAGGAGGGCGTGCTGGCCGCCGAGGGCGACGGTGCAACCGTGTCCCCGGCCGCGCCGATCGCGGTCAAGGAGGCCGTGCTGCCCTTCCACCGGTTCCGCAAGGCCGATGGCTCGCAGGTGGATTCGCTGCTCGGACCGGAGATGAAGTCCACCGGTGAAGTGATGGGCATCGACCGCGACTTCGGCACCGCGTTCGCCAAGAGCCAGACCGCGGCCTACGGATCGCTGCCGGCCTCGGGCACGGTGTTCGTGTCGGTGGCCAACCGGGACAAGCGCTCGCTGGTGTTCCCGGTGAAACGCCTCGCCGACCTCGGCTTCCGCGTCCTGGCCACCGAGGGCACCGCGGAGATGCTGCGCCGCAACGGGATTCCGTGCGAGGTGGTGCGCAAGCACTTCGAGTCGCCGAGCTCGGAACGTCCCGCCATGTCGGCGGTCGACGCGATCCGCGCCGGGGAGGTCAACATGGTGATCAACACGCCGTACGGCAACTCCGGACCGCGCGTCGACGGCTACGAGATCCGGGCCGCCGCAGTGCAGATGAACATTCCGTGCGTGACGACGGTGCAGGGCGCGTCCGCCGCGGTGCAGGGCATCGAGGCCGGCATCCGCGGTGACATCGGGGTGCGGTCGCTGCAGGAACTGCACGCCGCACTGGACGGACACTGACGGTGGCGCGGTTCGGGGTCCGACTGGCCGAGGCCGTCGCGGCCCGCGGACCTCTGTGCCTGGGCATCGACCCGCATCCGGGACTGCTGGACGCGTGGTCGCTGCCGCGCACCGCCGACGGCCTGGCGGCGTTCAGCGCGATCTGCGTCGAGGCGTTCGCCGACTTCGCCATCGTCAAACCCCAGGTGGCGTTCTTCGAGGCCTACGGCTCAGCCGGTTTCGCGGTGCTCGAGCGCACGATCGCCGATCTGCGCTCGGCGGGCGTGCTGGTGCTCTCCGACGCCAAGCGCGGTGACATCGGCACGACCATGGCCGCCTACGCGCAGGCCTGGGCGGGGGAGTCGCCATTGGCCAGCGACGCGGTCACGGCGTCGCCGTATCTCGGCTTCGGCTCGCTGCAACCCCTGCTGGAGACCGCCGCCGAGAACGGCCGCGGGGTGTTCGTGCTGGCTGCCACCTCCAACCCGGAGGGTGCCAGTGTGCAGGGCGTGGTGCGCGAGGACGGTCGCACGCTCGCGCAGTCGATCGTCGACGAGGCCGCCGCGGTCAACGCCGCCGACCCACCCGGGTTCGTGGGCGTGGTCGTCGGCGCGACCCTGACGTCGGTGCCCGACGTGAGCAACCTCGGCGGCCCGGTCCTGGTGCCAGGCGTGGGCGCCCAGGGTGGGCGGCCCGAGGCGCTGCAGGGACTCGGCGGCGCGCATCCGGGCCAGCTTCTGCCCGCGGTGTCGCGGGAGGTGCTGCGCGCGGGCCCACAGGTGGCCGATCTGCGCGCCGCGGCCGAGAAGATGCGCGAGGCCGTCGCCCACCTGGCCGGCTGAGCTCTCGAGCGCTTGAGCTCCTCGAAACTTAAACCTCTGCGACGCATCACGGCGTGTCATCGCAGAGGTTTAAGTGTCGCGGCAGGGGCTTGTCAGGACCCCTGACTCAGAGCTGGATCACAACGGGATCCAGATGCCGAAGAACCAGAATCCCCAGTGGTTGAAGTCGGGTCGGAAGATGGGCGTCACCCAGCTCCCGCGGTAGTTGAACGGCCGGTGGTCGAAGCGGCCCTGGTCCATGCCGCGCCAAGCCAGGCCGGGGGGCGGTGGTGGCGGGGGACCGCCGAATCCGCCTGGAGGCCGCTCAGGTCCCCGTGGAGGCCCTCCTGGGCCGCCGGGACCCCATGGACCGCCTGGATGGCCCGGAGGTCCCTGCTGGGGCCCACCGGGGCGTCCCGGACCGCCTGGGCCGCCGGGACCACCGGGCTGCTGGCAGCCGGGGCCGCACGGCGGACCACCCGGCCCGCCCGGCCCACCGGGTGCGGCCGCCGCGACACCCGCCCCAAGGGTCGCGGCGGACAGACTTGCGGTGATGAGGATGGCTGACGCGCTGGTCAGGCGCTTGAAGCGCATGTGGGATTCCTTCCAGGGGGAAGACGAACGAGCGGACCCCGACATCGAGGGACGCTAAGAGCGGCACCTGTGAATGCGCTGTCAAAGACATGTGTGTGCCGTAGGCGGTCGCGGATGTCCCGACACGCCGCGACACGCACGCAGAGTTTCGCCGAACTTCCTTGGCTGGGCCGCCGGCGAAGCACTTGACCTGCACAATGCGGCCCCGGCCACGCCCGCCGGGATTGAAATGCCATCTGTACTGGGCAAACACACCCAAGTCGGGCGGGTTGCGGGAGCGCGTCGACCAGTCTCGGGCGGTGATCTTCGGCATCGGAACCCCGCGATGTGGGCCCTAATACGCTGGGCGTTTAACCGCGAAACCAGGGGGTGGGGTTAGATTTCGTCACAGAGCCTGGGTACGGTCGTCGTCGCTGGCTGGCGTACCCGGCCAAGGCACAACAAGTCGTTGACACCCATGTGTCCTCGGCGCGAGAAATGGCAATGAGACGGAGGAATCGTGGCCCTTCCCCAGTTGACCGACGAACAGCGCGCGGCAGCGTTGGAGAAGGCTGCTGCCGCTCGTCGAGCACGAGCCGAACTCAAGGATCGGCTCAAGCGCGGCGGCACCAACCTCAAGCAGGTCCTGAAGGACGCCGAGACCGATGAGGTCCTCGGCAAGATGAAGGTTTCCGCGCTGCTCGAGGCCCTGCCCAAGGTTGGCAAGGTCAAGGCGCAGGAGATCATGACCGAGCTGGAAATCGCCCCGACCCGCCGCCTGCGCGGTCTCGGCGACCGGCAGCGCAAGGCGCTGCTGGACAAGTTCGACCCGTCCTAAGCGGTCAGTGAGCACTGGCGGAGGACCGGACGGCCGCGTGGTCGTGCTGTCCGGTCCTTCCGCGGTCGGTAAGTCGACCGTCGTTCGCTGCCTGCGGGAACGGATCCCCGAGCTGTATTTCAGCGTCTCGGCCACCACCAGGGCCCCGCGCCCCGGTGAGGTCGACGGTGTGGATTACCACTTCGTGTCCGCAGAGCAGTTCCAGAGCCTGATCGAGCGCGATGAGCTGCTCGAATGGGCTGAGATTCACGGCGGTCTGCAGCGCTCGGGAACCCCGAGGGACGCTGTGCAGGCCGCTATGCATGCAGGTCGGCCCGTGTTGATCGA
Organism: Mycolicibacterium confluentis; assembly: GCF_010729895.1. NCBI lineage: Bacteria > Bacillati > Actinomycetota > Actinomycetes > Mycobacteriales > Mycobacteriaceae > Mycobacterium > Mycolicibacterium confluentis. The sequence goes on along the minus strand of NZ_AP022612.1, from coordinate 2,775,336 downwards.
GGTCGATCTTGCGGGTGCGCGTGCCGTCAAGGCCGCGATGCCCACCGCGTTGAGCGTCTTCCTGGCCCCGCCGAGTTGGGCCGTTCTGGAGGCGCGCCTCGTCGGACGAGGCACCGAAACGCCCGAAGTCATGGAGCGCAGACTGGCCACCGCACGGGCGGAACTGGCGGCTCAAGACGACTTCGACGTCGTCGTCGTGAACAGGGAATTGGAAAGCGCCTGCTCTGAATTGGTATCCTTGCTGGTGGGACATGCGCCGGAAGCCCATCCTTAGGGCTTCGACAGCCAGCGCAAACCGAAACTTTTACACCATCTGCCAGGAGATTCAGTGACCAACTCGCACGCCGACACCCTGACCGCCACCGATGCGGTCGACGCCGCGGGATTCGGCGCCTACGACACTCCGCTGGGCATCACGAATCCCCCAATCGACGAGCTGCTGGACCGCGTGTCGAGCAAGTACGCGCTGGTGATCTACGCCGCCAAGCGGGCCCGTCAGATCAACGATTACTACAACCAGCTCGGTGACGGCATCCTCGAGTACGTCGGCCCGCTGGTCGAGCCCGGCCTGCAGGAGAAGCCGCTGTCGATCGCGATGCGCGAGATCCACGGCGACCTGCTCGAGCACACCGAGGGCGAGTAGCGACACAGGCCCACACCGATGAGCCCCAGCGGAGGAGAGCGATCCTGATGGCTCGCAAACGGATCATCGTCGGTGTGGCAGGCGGAATCGCCGCCTACAAGGCGTGTTCTGTGGTCCGCCAACTCACCGAGGCCGGCCATGAGGTGCGGGTTGTCCCCACCGAGTCCGCGCTGAAGTTCGTCGGCGCCGCCACGTTCGAGGCGTTGTCGGGCAACCCGGTGCGCACCGGGGTCTTCGAAGACGTGCCCGAGGTGCCCCATGTCCGCATCGGGCAGCAGGCCGACCTGATGGTCGTGGCCCCCGCGACCGCGGACCTGCTGGCCCGTGCCGTGGCCGGACGCGCCGACGATCTGTTGACCGCGACGCTGCTGACCGTGCGCTGTCCGGTGCTCTACGCCCCGGCCATGCACACCGAGATGTGGCTGCACCCCGCAACCGTCGACAATGTCGAGACGCTGCGCAGCCGCGGTGCCGTCGTCCTCGAACCGGCCTCCGGCCGCCTGACCGGCGCCGACACCGGACCGGGCCGACTGCCCGAACCCGAAGAGATCACGACCTTCGCCGAGCTGCTGTTGGCCCGCGCCGACGCGCTGCCCCACGACCTCGCCGGAACCAAGCTCCTGGTGACCGCGGGCGGCACCCGTGAACCCCTGGATCCCGTCCGCTTCATCGGCAACCGCAGTTCCGGCAAGCAGGGTTACGCCGTGGCCCGCGTGGCCGCGCAGCGCGGCGCCGAGGTGACGCTGATCGCCGGAAACACCGCAGGCCTGGCAGACCCGGCGGGTGTGCACGTCGTGCACATCGGATCGGCGGCGCAGTTGCGCGACGCGGTGTCCAAGCACGCCCCCGACGCCAATGCGCTCGTGATGGCCGCGGCCGTCGCGGATTTCCGGCCCGCCACCGTCGCGACCGCCAAGATCAAGAAGGGCGGCGCCGAGGAGCCCAGTTCGATCGACCTGATCCGCAACGACGACGTGCTCGCCGGCGCCGTGCAGGCCCGCACCGACGGCCAACTGCCCAACATGCGGGTGATCGTCGGTTTTGCTGCCGAGACCGGCGACGCGAACGGCGACGTGCTGTTCCATGCGCGCGCCAAGCTCCGGCGCAAGGGCTGTGACCTGCTGGTCGTCAATGCGGTCGGGGACGGTCGCGCGTTCGAGGTCGACAACAATGACGGCTGGTTGCTGGCCGCCGACGGCACCGAGTCGGCGCTTGAGCACGGGTCGAAGACGTTGATGGCGAGTCGTATCGTGGACTCGGTCGCGGCGCTGCTCCAGGATCGGGGCTGAAACGCCGCCAGTGCCACTCAGATTGCGCATAAGTGTTGCCCGTGGGCACGCTGCCGAGGTCTGATGGCGCGGCGATATGCTCGGCGAACTAAATGACCACCAGGCTTCCGAGCCGGAAGGACGTAAACGTGAGCGATAAGAGTCGGCTGTTCACCAGTGAGTCGGTGACCGAGGGGCATCCCGACAAGATCTGTGACGCGATCAGCGACTCGGTGCTCGACGCGCTTCTCGCCCAGGATCCGAGGTCCCGGGTGGCCGTGGAGACACTCGTCACCACCGGTCAGGTCCACGTGGTCGGTGAGGTCACGACGACGGCCAAGGAGGCCTTCGCCGACATCACCAACATCGTTCGCGAGCGCATCCTCGACATCGGCTACGACTCGTCGGACAAGGGTTTCGACGGCGCCTCCTGCGGTGTGAACATCGGCATCGGCGCGCAGTCTCCGGATATCGCGCAGGGCGTCGACACCGCCCATGAGGCCCGCGTCGAGGGCGCTGGCGACCCGCTGGACGCCCAGGGCGCCGGCGACCAGGGCCTGATGTTCGGCTATGCCATCAAGGACACCCCTGAGCTGATGCCGCTGCCGATCGCGCTGGCGCACCGCCTGTCGCGTCGTCTGACCGAGGTCCGCAAGAACGGCGTGCTGGACTACCTGCGGCCCGACGGTAAGACCCAGGTCACCGTGCAGTACGACGGCACCACTCCGGTCCGCCTGGACACGGTCGTGCTCTCGACGCAGCACGCGGCGGGCATCGACCTCGAGGCGACGCTGACCCCGGATATCCGGGAGAAGGTCGTCAACACCGTGCTGGCCGACCTCAACCACGACACGCTGGACACCTCCGACTTCCGGCTGCTGGTCAACCCCACCGGCAAGTTCGAGCTGGGCGGCCCGATGGGTGACGCCGGCCTGACCGGCCGCAAGATCATCGTCGACACCTACGGCGGCTGGGCGCGCCACGGCGGCGGCGCCTTCTCCGGCAAGGATCCGTCAAAGGTGGACCGCTCGGCGGCCTACGCGATGCGCTGGGTGGCAAAGAACGTCGTGGCCGCGGGCCTGGCCGAGCGCATCGAGGTTCAGGTGGCCTACGCGATCGGCAAGGCCGCACCCGTGGGCCTGTTCGTCGAGACGTTCGGTTCGGAGACCGTCGACCCGGCCCGGATCGAGAAGGCCATCACCAGCGTGTTCGACCTGCGGCCCGGCGCGATCATCCGCGATCTGGACCTGCTGCGCCCGATCTATGCGCAGACCGCCGCCTACGGCCACTTCGGGCGCACCGACGTGGAACTGCCGTGGGAGCAGCTGAACAAGGTCGAGGAGCTCAAAGCTTCCGTCTAGAAGCCTCGCAAGTGCACTGAGGGTCGTGATCCGGACAGGATCACGACCCTCAGTGCATTTCGGCTGCGGGGCTGAGTGTCAGCCGTGCAGCGCGCGCCGCAGCGCGGCCATCCCGCGATCCTTGGCCTCGGTGGTCGCGGGCACAAGACCGGCGAACGCCAGATAGCCGTGCACCAGATCTTCGGCGTTGTCGTAGGTGACGGGCACTCCCGCGGCCTCGAGCAGTTCGGCGTACCAGCGGCCACCGTCGCGGAGCGGGTCGTGCCCCGCCACCGCGACATACGCCGGCGGCAGCCCCTCCAGGCTCGCCGCCCGCTCGGGGGCCAGCGTCGCGGGCAGGGCCGCGAGATCCGACAGGTCGAGGTGACCGGCGTACCACGCGGTGAACCCGTCGACCGCGGCCGTGTCGAGGATGGGCGCATCGGCGTTCTCGGTGAACGACGGCAGCGTCGGGTCCGAGGTGATCGCCGGGTACCACAGCAGCTGGAACACCAGCGCCGGTCCGCCCTCGTCGCGGGCCATCTGCGCCACCACCGCGGCGAGGTTTCCGCCCGCCGAGTCGCCGGCCACCGCGAGCCGACTCGGATCGCCGCCGAACTCCCCGGCGTGTTCGCCGACCCAGCGCGTCACGGCCCAGACATCCTGCACCGCAGCCGGATACGGCTCCTCGGGCGCCAGACGGTACTCCACGGCAACCACGATCGCCTCGGCGTCGGCGGCGTGCTGGCGGGCCTGGTTGTCGTAGGTGTCGAGATCGCCCACGGCGAAGCCGCCGCCGTGGAAGAACAGCACGACCGGCGACGAGGACTCGTGCTGCGCCGGCCAGTAGATCCGAATCGGGATGTCACCGGCCTCACCGGCGACCTGACGGTCCTCGCTGCGCACCTCGGGGTGCAGGGCCGGGCGCGGCAGGTCAGCGAACAGCTTGCGGGCCACGTTGGGGCCGTCGGCGGGGGTCAACCGGAAGGGCGCGACGTCGAGCACCTGCTGAAGGATCGGATCGATGCTTGGCATCGCACCAACCTAGCCGTTCGCAGTGTTGCCCTGCTCGACCCGTCCGCTACCTTCGCAGGGTGGTCACGCCTCCAGAACTCCGAACGCAGATGTGGTTGGCCGGCGCGGTCGTCGGTGCCGCCTACGGCGTATTCCTGATCGCGGTCGCCGTCTCCTCACCCGCTGGCGCGGCACTGACCGGGCAGTTCGCCGGTCAGCCCGTCGTGAAGGCCCTGATGGCCGTCCTGCTGGCGGTCGCAGCCACCGCGCACCCCCTGATCCGGGAGCGACGGTGGCTCGTTGCGGCCCTGCTGTTCTCGGCGCTGGGCGACTTCCTGCTCGCGATCCCGTGGTGGGAACCCTCGTTCGTCGGCGGTCTCGGGGCGTTCCTGGTGGCCCATGTGTGCTTCCTCGGTGCGCTGATCCCGCTGTGGTCACCGTCGCCGGTGCGCCTGGTCGCCGCGGCGGTGGTCGTCGTGTCGTGCATCGCGCTGCTGGTCTGGTTCTGGCCGAATCTGGCCGAGCAGGGGTTGACGGTGCCGGTCACGCTGTACATCACGGTGCTCGGCGCAATGGTGTGTGCGGCGCTGATGGCCCGCCTGCCCACGGTGTGGACCGCGCTGGGCGCGGTGTCCTTCGCGGTGTCGGACTCGATGATCGGCATCTCGGAGTTCGTCCGCCACGACCAACTGCTGGCCGTGCCGATCTGGTGGGCCTACGCGGCCGCGATGGTCATGATCACCGCGGGCCTGCTCTTTCGGCGTTCGTCGGTGCAGCCTGCTGAACTGGTGCGGTGACCAGTACCCGGACAGCGGCCGAGCACGAACCCATCGCCCGGGTGCTGCCGATGCTCACCGTGCCGCACCTCGATCGCGAGTTCGACTACCTGGTCAGCGCCGAACAGTCCGATGACGCCCAACCCGGGGTCCGGGTTCGAGTGCGGTTCCACGGCCGTCTGGTCGACGGGTTCATCCTGGAACGTCGCAGCGACACCGACCACGCCGGGAAACTCGGCTGGCTCGATCGGGTGGTGTCGGCTGAACCCGTGCTGACCCCGGAGATCCGCAGACTGGTCGACGCCGTCGCGGCACGGTACGCGGGTATCCGCGCCGACGTGCTGCGGCTGGCCATCCCACCCCGGCACGCCCGCGCAGAACGAGACATCGCCACGGCGGAAACACCTTTGACGTTCGAGCCGCCGGACCCGACGCCGTGGTCGGGATATCGCGGAGGGGAGTCGTTCCTGACGGCGCTCGCCGAGGCGCGGGCCGTGCGCGCGGTGTGGCAGGCGCTGCCCGGTGAGTCCTGGGCCGACCGCTTCGCCGACATGGCCGCGGCGACGCTGTGCGGGGGACGGGGTGTCGTCGCGGTGGTGCCCGATCAGCGCGATGTCGACGCGCTGTACGCCAGCACCGTGGCGCGACTCGGCAAGGATGCGGCCTCGACGGTCGTCGCGCTCTCGGCGGGCCTGGGCCCCTCCGCGCGCTACCGACGGTGGCTGGCGGCCCTGCGCGGCAACGCCTCGGTCGTGATCGGCACCCGCAGTGCGGTGTTCGCGCCCGTGACGGCGCTGGGCCTGGTGCTGATCTGGGACGACGGCGACGACACCCTGGCCGAACCGCGCGCGCCCTATCCGCACGCGCGCGACGTGGCGATGCTGCGGGCACATCAGATGCGTTGTGCCGCAGTCATCGGCGGCTACGCGCGGACCGCCGAGGCGCAGGCACTGGTGCGCAGTGGGTGGGCCCACGATCTGGTGGCGACGCGTCCCGTGCTGCGGGCCCGCGCACCGCGCGTCGTGGCGTTGGAGAACGACGGCTTCCAGCAGGAACGGGATGCCGCCGCGCATTCGGCGCGTCTGCCCTCGGTGGCACTGCAGGCCGCGCGGACCGCACTGCAGGCCGAGCGGCCCGTGCTGGTGCAGGTGCCGCGGCGCGGATACGTGCCGTCGCTGGCGTGCGCCAAGTGCCGCACCGTGGCCCGCTGCCGACACTGCACGGGCCCGCTGTCGCTCACCGATCGGCTCACCACCGGTGCGGTGTGCCGATGGTGCGGGCGGCACGACTCGACGCTGCGCTGCGTGCGCTGCGGTTCGGACGCGGTGCGCGCCGTCGTGATCGGATCCCGCAGGACCGCAGAGGAATTGGGCCGCGCGTTCCCGGGGACGACGATCGTCACATCGTCGGGCGAGTCGATGGTGAGCACGGTCGAGGACGGCCCGGTGGTCGCGGTCGCGACGCCGGGTGCCGAACCCGCGGCACCGCACGGGTACGGCGCGGCACTGCTGCTGGACGCCTGGGCGCTTTTGGGCCGTCAGGATCTGCGCGCCGCGGAGGACACGCTGCGGCGATGGCTGGGGGCGGCGGCGCTGGTGCGTCCGCATTCCGAGGGCGGGGCGGTGGTCGTGGTGGCCGAGGCATCGCTGCCGACGGTCCAGTGCCTGGTGCGCTGGGACCCGGTCGGGGCCGCTGAAGCCGAACTCGACTCCCGCGCCGAGGTGGGCCTGCCGCCGAGCGTGCACATCGCCGCCCTCGACGGAACCTCCGACGGGGTTTCCGCACTGCTGGAGACGGCGGGCCTGCCCGGTGACCTCGCGGGCCCGATGGACGTCCTCGGCCCCGTCGACCTGCCCCTCGGCGCAAGGCGGCCCGCCGGACTCGACCCCGACGCCGAGGTGATCCGCATGCTCGTGCGCGTGAGACGAGACCAGGGTCTGGAGCTCGCGTCGACGCTTCGACGCGCCACCGGGGTGCTCAGCGCGCGCCGCGACCACGAATTGGTGCGAGTTCAGGTGGATCCACTGCACATAGGCTGAGGAGCACCAGCTGAGGGGGGCGGGCGAGCAGGCGCCGGTGCCGCGGTGGTGGTGGCTCGTGGTGCACGGCCGCCGATCCGGACTCGCACATCACGCTGTTGCGCTTAGTGTGTAGCCCAGCGCAGAGAGTCGAGGGTGATGCATGGGCTGGTTGGGCCGGCTGTTCAAGTGGACGATCCTGTTCCTCCTGCTCGCTGGCGCCGTGCTCTGGCCCGCCGTGTTCACCGACGCGCCCGACGAGAATGCCAGCCCGCCGTCCGACCCGGTCACCATCACCGACTATGTCGCCGACTACCAGGTGGACGCGGACGGCAACCTGACTGCGACCGAGACGATCACCGCGGACTTCCCCAGCGGCAGGCATGGCCTGTTCCGTTACTGGGATGTGGTCAACCCCAACAATTCCCGCATCCGTCAGGTGCCCGAGATCACCTCGATCCTGATGGACGGCGACACGATCCCCTACGAAATGCTGTGGCGCAACGGCGACCGGTTCAGCGTCGCGAAGATCGGCGACCCGGACAGCTACCTGGACTACGGCGAGCACATCTTCGAGATCCGCTACACGGTCCCGGGAGTCCTCGATCCCGGCGACACCGCAGCGGCCAAGAGTTTCGCCAGCGACACCGGCACCATCACGGACACACCGCCGACGGTGTTCTACTGGAACGTGATCTCGCCGGGCTGGGACAACTACATCTATCGCTCCTCCGTCACGGTGACCCTGCCCGCGGCCATCACGGGAGCGCAGTGCTCGGTGGGCGTGGGAACGGGTGAGCCGTGCACGCAACTGAGCGCCGACGGCAGGACACTGACCGTGGCGACCGAGGGACTGCAACCGCGCACACCTGTGACCGTGCGGGCCGGGGTCGACATGCCCACACCGCCACGGGCCGAACTGCCCTGGGCCTTCGAATTCGACCGGATCCTGGGCCGGTCGGTGTCGGGCGTGCAGTGGGCGATCGCGTGGACGATCCTCGGGGCGATCGGCGCGATCCTGCTGTACCGGAGCACGGTGGAGAAACCACCGGGTTTTCCGCTGCAGTACGCGCCGCCCGAGGGGTTGGGCCCCGTACAGACCGAGTACATCCGGACCGAGTCGGTCAGCGACAACGCGGTGACCGCCACGCTGTTCCACCTCGCCGACCGTGGGCTCATCCAGATGAACCAGGTGGGCAAGAAGAAGTGGTCGATCCGCAACGACGCCAAACTCGCCGACTGGGCCGACGTCGATCCCGTCAGCCTGACGCTCGCGTCCGCGCTCAAGATCAACAAACCCGGCGGCGAGTTCGACGCCAACGGCACCGCGAAATCGGGGGAGCGGCTCTCCAAAGCCAAGTCGGAGCAGGCCGATGCGGTGCGAAAGTGGGCTTTCGATGAGGGTCTGATGGTGAAGCGTCGCGTGGAGTACGCCGTGCGGGTGGTCAATCTGATCGCTCTGGTGTGCGCGGGCATGGCCGTCTTCCGATTCCTGTTCCCGGTGACCATGTGGGTGATCCCCTTCGCTGTGGTCTTCCTTCTCACGGCGCCCGCATGGGTCGACGGGGTCGGAAGCCGGCGCACCGCAGCGGGCCGCGAACTGTGGTCACGCGCGGGTGGATTCCACCGCATGCTGGTCACCGACGCGGCCGAGGCACGATTCGACTTCGCTGCCCGCAAGGACCTCTACACCGCATACCTGCCGTACGCGGTCGCGGGAGGGGCGGCCGCGCTGTGGGCGAAGAAGTATCACGATCTCACCGGACAGGTTGCCCCGCAGCCTGATTGGTACCAATCGTCTGGTTCCGGTCAGTCCTTCACGGACAGTTCCGGCGCACCCAGTTTCGACAGTTTCGAATCAGCTCTGTCCTCCTCGATCGGCGCCTACGCGGCCACCCAGACGTCCTCCAGCAGCGGAGGCGGCGGTGGTGGCGGAGGCGGTGGTGGTGGAGGCGGGGGCGGCGGCGGAGGAGGCGGCTCATGGTGAGGTTCGTGTTGGTGCTGGTGCTGCTCATCGCGATTGCGGTGCTGGTGGTGTTCGTGGTGGGCTACAACAAGATTCGGGCGGCCGACGTCCGCGTCGACGAAGCCCTCGGCGGAATCGACGTGCAGTTGACTCGGCGCGCGTCCCTGATTCCGGGCCTGGTCAGCACCGTGGCGTCCTTCGCGGCGCACGAGAAGGCGATTCTGGATCATGTCACGACCGCGCGGGCCGCCCTGGCGTCGTCGACGACGGGCACCTCCGTCGCGCAGCGCAGCGCCGCCGAACGCGACTTCGACAACGCGGTGGGCCAGGTGCTGGCACTGGGGCAGACCTACCCGCAGCTGAACTCGTCGACCAACTTCCTCAACCTGCAGCAGAACCTCGCCGACACCGAGGACAAGTTGGCGTTCGCCCGGCAGTACTACAACGACGCGGTCGCCTCCCTGAATCGGACCATCGGCAGCATCCCGTGGATGTTCGTCGCGGGCCCGACCGGCGTGGGTGAACGGGAGTACTACCAGACCCCGCGATGAGCGGTTTGCGGCGCTGCGCCGTCGCCCGCCTAGACTGACGCGGTGCGTCTCGTCTTTGCCGGCACCCCGGAGCCCGCCCTGCCGTCGTTGCAGCGGCTCATCGACTCGCCCCGGCACGACGTCGTGGCGGTGCTCACCCGCCCCGACGCGGCCGCGGGCCGGCGCGGCAAGCCTGCGCCGTCGCCCGTCGCGAAACTGGCCTTGGAACAGGGCATTCCGGTGCTGCGGCCGGCCCGCCCCAACGAGCCCGAGTTCGTCGCCGAACTGACCGAACTGGCTCCCGACTGCTGCGCCGTGGTGGCCTACGGGGCGCTGCTCAAGCCCGAGCTGCTCGCGGTGCCCCGGTACGGGTGGATCAATCTGCACTTCTCGGTGTTGCCCGCCTGGCGCGGCGCCGCCCCGGTGCAGGCCGCGATCGCGGCAGGCGACTCCGTCACCGGCGCGAGCACCTTCCAGATCGAACCCGACCTCGACACCGGCCCGGTGTACGGAGTGATCACCGAGACGATCGCCCCGACCGACACCTCGGGTGATCTGCTGACGCGCCTCGCCGACGCCGGCGCGGGTCTGCTCGAAGCCACCCTCGACGGCGTCGAGGACGGTGTGCTGAACGCGGTGCCGCAGTCGACCGACGGTGTCTCGCTGGCCCCCAAGATCACCGTCGAACAGGCCCGCGTGGACTGGAACCTGCCCGCCCACATCGTCGAACGTCGCATCCGCGCGCACACCCCCGCGCCCGGGGCGTGGACCGTGATCGGCGACGTCCGGGTCAAACTCGGGCCCGTCACCGTCGACCCCGACGGCGAGGCGCTCCCCCCGGGACGCGTCGAGGCCGGCAGGCGCAGCGTGCGCATCGGCACGGGCTCGCAGGCGGTGGTACTCGGTGTGCTGCAACCGCCCGGCAAGAAACCCATGGCCGCGGCCGACTGGGCCCGCGGTGCACGCCTGTCCGACGGGGTGGACGCGTCATGAGCGACAAACGCGGAGGGCGCGGGCGGGCCCCCAAGGCGATGGATCCCGCTCGGCGGGCCGCCTTCGACGTCCTGCGGGCTGTCTCGACCCGGGACTCCTACGCCAACCTGTTGCTGCCCGCCCTGCTGCGCGAGCGCGGGATCACGGGCCGTGACGCCGCGTTCGCCAGCGAGCTGACCTATGGCACGTCACGCTGCCGGGGCCTGCTCGACGCGATCATCGCCGCGGCCGCCGATCGGCCCACCGATCGCATCGACCCCGTGCTGCTCGACCTGCTGCGGCTCGGTGCCTATCAGCTGCTGCGCACCAGGGTCGAGCCGCACGCCGTGCTGGCCACCACCGTCGATCAGGCGAAGATCGAATTCGACTTCGCCCGAGGCGGTTTCGTCAACGCCGTGCTGCGTGCCATCTCCGCCAAGGACGAGCAGGCCTGGATCGCCGAACTGGCGCCGGACCGCCGCACCGACCCCGTCGGGTACACCGCGTTCGCGCACGCGCACCCGCGCTGGATCGCACAGGCCTTCGCCGATGCGTTGGGGGCGAGCGCGGGTGAACTCGACGCGCTGCTGACCGCCGACGACGACCGCCCGAAGGTGCACCTGGCGGCTCGCCCCGGGGTGCTGACGGCCGCGGAGTTGGCCGAGGCCGTCGGCGGGACGCCCGGTGATTACTCGCCGTACGCGGTGTATCTGCCGGGCGGTGATCCCGGCGCGCTCGCCCCCGTGCGTGACGGCGCGGCGCTCGTGCAGGACGAGGGCAGCCAGTTGGTGGCCCAGGCGCTGACCCGGGCACCCCTGCGCGGTCCCGACGGCGGACGCTGGCTGGACCTGTGTTCGGGCCCCGGCGGCAAGACCGCGCTGATCGCTGCGATCGGCGCGCAGACCGGCGCCCGCGTGACGGCGATCGAACCCGCGTCCCAGCGCGCCGACATGGTCCGCGAGAACACCCGTGGCCTCGACGTCGAGGTGGTGGAGGCCGACGGCCGAGAGTTGCTGCCGGGGGCAGCGGCAGGTTTCGACCGGGTGCTGGTCGACGCGCCCTGCACCGGACTGGGTGCGCTGCGCCGCCGCCCCGAGGCCCGCTGGCGTCGCAACCCCTCCGACGTGCCCGAACTGACCAAACTGCAGAAGGAACTGCTGGCCTCGGCGATCGCCATGACCCGGCCCGGCGGCGTCGTGCTGTACGCGACCTGCTCACCGCATCTGGCGGAGACCGCGGGTGTGGTCGCCGACGCGGTCCGTCGCCACAACGTCACGCTGCTGGACACCCCGGCACTGTTCGCTCCGGCGCAGGGCACCGCCACGGGTCCGCAGGGCCAGTACGTCCAGTTGTGGCCGCATCGGCACGGCACTGATGCGATGTTCGCCGCGGCGCTGACAGTAGGGTGATCGTCGTGTCTGCTGCATCTGAACGCCCCCTGATCGCCCCGTCCATCCTGTCCGCTGATTTCGCCCGGTTGGCTGATGAGGTGGCCGCCGTCGCGGGTGCGGATTGGCTGCACGTGGATGTCATGGACAACCACTTCGTGCCCAACCTGACGTTGGGCCTGCCGATCGTCGAGAGCCTGCTGAAGGTCACGGACATCCCGATGGACTGCCATCTGATGATCGAGGAGCCCGAGCGCTGGGCCCCGCCGTACGCCGAGGCCGGCGCCTACAACGTGACCTTTCACGCCGAGGCGACGCAGCAGCCCGTGAAGGTGGCCCGCGACATCCGCGCGGCGGGAGCCAAGGCCGGCCTGTCGGTCAAGCCCGGCACCCCGATCGATCCGTACCTCGAGATCCTGCCGGAGTTCGACACCCTGCTGATCATGTCCGTCGAACCCGGATTCGGCGGCCAGAAGTTCATCCCCGAGGTGCTGTCCAAGGTTGGCGTCGTCCGCCGCCTGGTCGACGCGGGGGAGTTGACCATCGTCGTGGAGATCGACGGCGGCATCAACTCCGACACCATCGAGGCGGCCGCTGAGGCCGGGGTGGACTGCTTCGTCGCCGGATCCGCGGTGTACAACGCGGCGGACCCCGCCGAGGCGGTGCGGGCGCTTCGGGCCCAGGCCGCGGCGGCCGCACCTCACCTGGCGCTGTGACCCCCGAGGCCGCCATGCGGGCGGCGATCGCCGAGGCCGAACGAGTCAAGGGCAGCACGTACCCGAATCCTCCTGTCGGAGCGGTCATCCTGAACGCCAACGGCGACATCGTCGGAGCCGGCGGCACCCAACCCGTCGGCGGTGCACACGCCGAGGTGATGGCGCTGCGGCAGGCTGGTGCGGCCGCCCGCGGGGGCACGGCCGTCGTCACGCTGGAACCGTGCAACCATCACGGCCGGACCCCACCCTGTGTGGAAGCGCTTCTGGCGGCGGGTGTTTCGCGCGTCGTCTTCGCGGTGTCCGATCCGAATCAGGAGGCCGCGGGTGGTGCGGCGGCGCTCGCCGAGGCGGGCGTCGAGGTGCTCGGCGGTGTACTCGCCGGTGACGTCGAGTCCGGGTCACTGCGCGAGTGGCTGCACAAGCAGCGCACCGGACGACCCCACGTGACGTGGAAATTCGCCGGCAGCATCGACGGGCGCAGCGCGGCCGCCGACGGCAGCAGCCAGTGGATCACCGGACCCGTGGCACGCGCCGATGTGCACCGTCGCCGTGCCGCCTCCGACGCCATCGTGGTGGGGACCGGGACGGTGTTCGCCGACGATCCGCGCCTGACGGCGCGCACCCCAGAGGGGGAACTGGCCGAGCATCAACCGCTTCGGGTCGTCGTCGGCATGCGGGAGATCTCGCAGGACGCCAATGTCCTCAACGAGGATTCGCGCACCATGCTGATCCGCACGCACGATCCGCACGAGGTGATCCGGGCCCTGACCGACCGCACCGACGTCTTCATCGAGGGCGGCGCCGCGCTCGCGTCGGCGTTCCTGCGGGCCGGCCTGGTGGACCGGATCCTGGCCTACGTCGCGCCGATCCTGCTCGGCGGCCCCAACTCCGTCGTCGACGACGTGGGCGTCGCCTCGATCACCCGGGCCTCGAAATGGCGGTACGACGTGATCGAGCACGTCGAGCCCGACCTGCTGTTGAGCCTCGTGCCGGACCAGGCCGAACAGGCCTAGCCGTCGGCGCGGTGCCTGCCGATCTGCTGGGTTTCGGGCTCCGGTGACTCGGACTGCACGAGTTCAGGTTCGGGCTCGGCGTGGACGTCGCGTGCCGCGATCAGCAGACCGATGACAGCGCCCACAACACACACGATCGCGGTGATGCCGAACATCTCGCCGTACTGCATCGAGAATGCCAGCTTGTACTTGGCGGCCTCGGCGGCCACCCGGGCCGCGAGTGTGTCGCCGCCCTCGCTGGGCAGGGTCGCCACGATCTGGTTGAACCGGTAGAGACCCCAGGCGGAGAGGGCCGCGACGCCCACCAGCATGCCCGTCATGCGCGCCACCACGACCAGCGATGACGCGATGCCGTGCTGCACCGCAGGCACGACGCGCAGCGCGGCCGAGGTCAGCGGTCCGATCACCAGGCCCAGACCGAAGCCGGCGAGCAACAGGTCGGTGGAGAACGCGGGCAGTTCGATGAAGCCGAGGTTGTGCTTCTCGTTGAGCACGTCGACACCCCAGTTGGACACCAGCCAGTACGCAAGGCCGGACAGCATCATGCCGACGAACACCAGGATGCGGTCGCCGATGCGGGTCGCGATCGCGCCGCCGATCAGTGCGCCGACCGGCAGTGCGGCCAGGAACCACGTCAGCTTGAGCGCGGCGTCCACCTGATTCAGGCCCAGCACACCCTGGCCGAACAGCTCGACGTTGACCAGCGTCACCATCAACGCGGCGCCCGCGCACATCGATGTGCCGAGTGAGGCCAGGAACGGCACCATCTTCACGCCCGCGGGGTCGATCAGCTTGGTGCGCGAGTACCGCTCCCAGACGAAGAAGGCGACGGCCACCACGACCGCGCCCGCCACCAGCAGCAGGCCGTGCTCAGGCAGGATCTGCTTGCCGTCCGGGCGGGGGTTGTAGAGGCCGATCACGGCCAGGCCCAGCGCGACGGCCAACAGCACGCCGCCGACGATGTCGACGCGCTCGCGCGGACCCGTTCCGCGGTCGTGCGACGGAACACTGATGTGGATCAACACCATGCACACGACCGTGAACGGGATGTTGATCCAGAACACGTCGCGCCAGGTGTTGAACAGCGCCACGATCGCGACGCCCCACAGCGGACCCAGCACACTCCCGAGCTCCTGCGCCGCGCCGATTCCGCCGAGCACCGCGGCACGGTTGCGCGCCGCCCACAGATCAGCTGCCAGCGCCAGGGTCACCGGCAGCAGCGCACCACTGGCGACGCCCTGGATGACACGGCCGATGACGAGCATCGTCAGATCATCGGAGAGCGCGGTGACCACCGAACCGAGGGCGAAGCCCGCCAGGCCCAACTGCAGCACCAGCTTTCGGCCAACCCGGTCAGAGGCGCGGCCCAACAGCGGCATCGCCGCGATGTAGCCGAGCAGATAGCCCGTGATGATCGGGGCCACGCGCTGGATCTGGTTGATCGGGATGCCGACGTCTTTCATGATGTCGACCATGATCGTGACGACGACGTAGGTGTCGACGGCCCCAAGCAGGACGGCGAGCCCGCCCGCGCTGATCGCGGTCCAGCGCCTGGCCTCCGGTTGCATCAGACCTGAGGCTTGGTGACGGTGACGGGCTCATTCCACTCGGAGAGGGCCACCACGACCGAACCGCCGCCGGCAGGCTCAACCTCGGCCTGCACGAGGTTGTGGTCGCCGTCCTTGGCGATCCAGGCGGTGCCCGGGACCGAACCGCTGGCCTTCAGCTGAGGAATCAGCTTGTTGACGGCGTCGGCGTTGACCGAACCGGTCACCCGCACGGTCTCCACGCCGTTGATCGTCTCGGTGGCCTCAGACTTGGCGTCGGAGAAGCTGGCCAGCATGTTGGCCAGGCCGTTCTCGGGGTTCAGGATCGTCGACGGGTCGTAGATGTCGGCGGCCGGACCCATGTCGAGCCAGCTGTTGGGGGTCATCGCCGCGTACAGCGTGTTGTCGATGACGACGAGGTCGACGTCGATGTCGGAGCCGCCCATCGTGATGGTGGCGCTGCCCTGAACGGCGGTCGCGGGCACGTTGGTCAGGTCGCCGGTGAGGCGCTTGACCGGCAGGCCCTCGATGGTGCCGTCGACCGTGATCTCGAGGTGCCCGCTCTTCAGGCCCTTGGTGGCCTGGCTGGACTGTTCGAGCAGGCCCGCGGCGTCGGGCAGGTCTTCGGTGGGCTTTGACGACGACGAACAGCCCACAACCAGAGCGGCGGCGGTGCTGACGGCGGCGAGGGACAGGGCGATCCGGGACACGAGTCGACTCGGCTGCATGGTTTGCATCGTAGAGGGTGCGTCGACCCCACAGGTCAAGCGCAGGTCTAGCCTTGACGCGTGTTCACGGGAATCGTCGAAGAATTGGGCGAAGTCGTCGACAAGGAAGACCTTGCCGATGCGGCGCGTTTCGTCATCCGCGGGCCGGTCGTCACAGCCGATGCGGGCCATGGCGACTCGATCGCGGTCAACGGTGTGTGCCTGACGGTCGTCGAGGTGATGCCGGGCGGTCAGTTCAGCGCGGATGTGATGGCCGAGACGCTCGACCGGTCCAGCCTGGCCGGGTTGTCCGCCGGGTCCCGGGTGAACCTCGAACGGGCCGCAGCGGTCAACAGCCGCCTCGGCGGGCACATCGTGCAGGGACATGTCGACGGCACCGGCACGATCGTCTCGCGGTCCCCGTCCGAGCACTGGGAGGTCGTGCGGATCACGCTGCCGCAGAACCTGTCCCGCTACGTCGTGGAGAAGGGGTCGATCACCGTCGACGGCATCTCGCTGACGGTGTCCGGTCTCGGCGGTGACGCCGACGGCGACTGGTTCGAGGTGTCGTTGATCCCGACCACCCGGGAGCTGACCACCCTGGGCACGGCCCCGGTCGGCACGCCGGTGAATCTCGAGGTCGACGTCATCGCGAAGTACGTCGAACGCCTGCTCGCCAACCAGCGGTAGCGGTTTCCCTGCCTTCGCAGTCGTCACGTGTGCTTGGTCACAGATTCGGCCCGCGGGCGCGCAACAGCGCACGAGGTCTGCGGGCGCGGCGTGCGCTGTTCGCCGACGCCGACCTGCAAGGACGTCAACAGCGGATTGACCCGCGTAATGGGGTCGGAGGGGCCGGTCGTGGGTGGTGGTGCTGCCAGTGACCTGCGGGAAGTAACCACCGCATTTCGGTGGTTCATACTGATGGCACGTTTTGTTCGTTTCAGAGGGTTTTGTGGTCCTTCACGGGACCGGCGAGGTGGCACAGATGACGAGGCTTGACACCGTCGAACGGGCGGTGGCCGATATCGCTGCGGGTAAGGCCGTCGTCGTCATCGACGATGAGGACCGAGAGAACGAAGGCGATCTGATCTTCGCGGCCGAGAAGGCCACGCCCGAGTTGGTGGCCTTCATGGTCCGCTACACCTCCGGTTACCTGTGCGTCCCGCTCTCCGGCGAGGTCTGCGACCGACTCGGTCTGCTCCCGATGTACGCCGTCAACCAGGACAAGCACGGCACGGCCTACACGGTCACCGTCGACGCCAGGCTTGGCGTCGGCACCGGAATCTCGGCGTCGGACCGCGCCACCACCATGCGACTGCTGGCCGACCCGAACGCCATCGCCGAGGACTTCACCAAGCCGGGGCATGTTGTGCCCCTGCGCGCCAAGGACGGCGGCGTGCTGCGCCGCCCCGGCCATACCGAGGCCGCGGTCGACCTGGCCCGGCTCGCCGGACTGCAGCCCGCGGGCGCCATCTGCGAGATCGTCAGCCAGAAGGACGAGGGCGCCATGGCGCGCACCGAGGAACTGCGCGTCTTCGCCGACGAACATGACCTCGCGCTGATTTCGATCGCCGACCTCATCGAATGGCGCCGCAAGCACGAGAAGCACATCGAGCGCATCGCCGAGGCCCGCATCCCCACCCGTCACGGCGACTTCCGCGCCGTCGGTTACAAGAGCATGTACGAGGACGTCGAGCACGTCGCGCTGGTCCGTGGTGAGATCTCCGGACCGCACAGCGACGGCGAGGACGTGCTGGTGCGCGTGCACTCCGAGTGCCTGACCGGCGATGTCTTCGGGTCGCGGCGCTGCGACTGCGGCCCGCAGTTGGACGCCGCGATGGCAATGGTGGCCAACGAGGGCCGCGGCATCGTGCTGTATATGCGCGGCCATGAGGGTCGCGGCATCGGCCTCATGCACAAACTGCAGGCCTACCAGTTGCAGGACGCTGGCGACGACACTGTCGACGCCAACCTGAAGCTGGGCCTGCCCGCCGACGCGCGGGACTACGGGATCGGCGCGCAGATCCTGGTCGACCTGGGTGTCCGGTCGATGCGGCTGCTGACCAACAACCCGGCCAAGCGCGTGGGCCTGGACGGCTATGGACTGCACATCATCGAGCGCGTGCCGCTGCCGGTGCGCGCCAATGCCGACAACATTCGGTATCTGCTGACCAAGCGTGACAGGATGGGCCACGACCTCACCGGGCTCGATGACTACCACGAGTCGACCACGATGGACGGCTACGACGAGGCCGTCTACCTGCTTGGTGACCGGCATCAGGCCCCGACGGACCTGGGCGGAAATTCGTGAGCGGAGGCGCCGGGGTTCCGGAGATGCCCGAGCTCGACGGCTCGACGATCTCCCTGGCGATCGTCGCCAGCACGTGGCACACCACGATCTGCGATGCGCTGCTCGACGGCGCCCTGCGGGTCGCGAAGGCCGCGGGAGTGGCCGAACCCACCGTCGTGCGGGTGCTCGGTGCGATCGAGATTCCCGTCGTGGCCCAGGAGCTGGCCCGCAGCCACGATGCCGTCGTCGCCCTCGGCGTCGTGATCCGGGGTGGCACACCGCATTTCGACTACGTCTGCGATGCCGTCACGCAGGGCCTGACACGGGTCTCACTCGACGCCGCGACGCCGGTGGCCAACGGTGTGCTCACGACCAACACCGAGGAGCAGGCGCTGGACCGTGCGGGTCTGCCCGGCTCTGCGGAGGACAAGGGTGAGCAGGCGGCCGCCGCGGCGCTGAGCACGGCCCTGACTCTGCGCGACCTGCGCGCAGCCCGGTGAGCGCGTCGCCGGGCACGGAGTGGGACCTGGTGGTCCGTCCGCATCTGGCACCCCGGTTCGCCTATGGTGCGGCGTTCGTCATCGCGGCCGCGCACATCACCGTCGGAGCCCTGCTCAAGGTCAAATCCAGCGGCGTGATCTTCCAGACCGCCGATCAGGTGGCCATTGGCGCGCTGGGCATCGTGATCGCCTGCGTGGTGCTGCTCTTCGCCCGCCCGCGGCTGCGGGTCGGTCCGGCCGGCGTGTCCGTGCGGAACCTTGTGGGCGACAAGCTGGTTGACTGGGAGCAGGTCCAGGATCTGTCCTTCCACCGTGGGGCACGCTGGGCGCGGCTCGACCTGCCCGACGATGAATACATCCCCGTGATGGCGATCCAGGCCATCGACAAGGCGCGGGCTGTGGACGCCATGGACGGCGTGCGCACGCTCATCGACAAATACAAGAGCTGACACCTCTCGCCAGCAGTCTCGGCGGTGTGACGGGACGCACGTGCGCGGCCGCAGTCGTGGCTCGGGGTTGTCGGCGCGCCGACTAGGCTGGACCGGTGCCCGATCCATCGACCTACCGACCCCCTCCGGGTTCGATTCCAGTCGAGCCGGGCGTCTACCGGTTCTCCGACCCGCACGGGCGTGTCATCTACGTCGGCAAGGCCAAGAGCCTGCGCAGCCGCCTGACGTCGTACTTCGCCGACATCTCGGGACTGCACCCCCGAACCCGCCAGATGGTGACCACCGCGGCCAAGGTCGAGTGGACGGTGGTGAACACCGAGGTCGAGGCGCTGCAGCTCGAGTACAACTGGATCAAGGAGTACGACCCGCGGTTCAACGTGCGTTACCGCGACGACAAGTCCTATCCGGTGCTGGCGGTGACGCTCAACGAGGAGTACCCGAGGCTGTCGGTCTACCGCGGTCCGCGGCGCAAGGGTGTCCGCTACTTCGGCCCCTACTCGCACGCCTGGGCCATCCGAGAGACGCTCGACCTGCTCACCAGGGTCTTTCCGGCGCGCACGTGCTCCGGCGGAGTGTTCAAGCGGCACAACCAGATCGGCAGGCCCTGCCTGCTGGGTTACATCGACAAGTGCTCGGCACCATGCGTCGGCCGGGTCAGCGCCGACGAGCACCGCCGAATCGTCGAGGACTTCTGCGACTTCCTCTCGGGCCGCACCGACCGCTTCGCGCGTGAGCTCGAACACAAGATGATCGCCGCGGCCGAGGAGTTGGACTTCGAGAGGGCCGCGAGGCTGCGCGACGACCTGTCGGCCCTGCGGCGCGCGATGGAGAAGCAGGCCGTGGTGCTCGGCGACGGCACCGACGCCGACGTGGTGGCCTTCGCCGACGACGAGCTTGAGGCGGCCGTCCAGGTGTTCCACGTGCGGGGCGGCCGAGTCCGCGGCCAGCGTGGCTGGATCGTCGAGAAGGCAAGCGAACCAGACGAACTCGAAGGCGGCGTCGAGGCGCAACTGGTGGCGCAGTTCCTCACCCAGTTCTACGGCGAGCAGGCGGAGTTGGGCGGGGCCAGCGACTCCGGCGGTGACGAGGCCGCCAACCCCGTCCCGCGCGAGGTGCTGGTGCCCCGGCTTCCCGACGACGCCGACGAACTGGCCGAATGGCTTTCGGGACTGCGTGGCTCGCGCGTGGTGCTGCGGGTGCCGCAGCGCGGCGACAAGAAGGCGCTGGCCGAGACCGTGCACCGCAACGCCAAGGAGGCGCTGCAGCAGCACAAGCTCAAACGCGCCGGCGATTTCAACGCCAGATCCGCTGCGCTGCAGAGCATTCAGGATGCGCTCGGCCTGGCGGAGGCGCCGCTGCGTATCGAATGTGTCGACATCAGCCACGTCCAGGGCACCGACGTGGTGGCTTCGCTGGTGGTGTTCGAGGACGGTCTGCCGCGTAAGTCCGACTATCGGCACTACGGCATCAAAGAGGCCGCGGGAGACGGGCGCTCCGACGATGTCGCGTCGATCGCCGAGGTCACCCGGCGCCGGTTCTGGCGTCACGTCCAGGACCGCGCGCAGCCCGAAGACTTCTCCGCAGAAGGCAAGTCGCGGAAGTTCGCTTATCCGCCCAACCTGTTCGTCGTCGACGGCGGCGCGCCGCAGGTCAACGCCGCGGCCGCGGTTCTGACCGAGTTGGGTGTCACCGACGTGGCGGTGATCGGCCTGGCCAAACGGCTCGAAGAGATCTGGGTGCCGGGTGAGCCCGACCCGGTGATCATGCCCCGCAACAGCGAGGGGCTGTATCTGCTGCAGCGCGTGCGCGACGAGGCCCACCGGTTCGCGATCACCTACCATCGCAGCAAGCGATCCAAACGCATGACGGCCTCGGTGCTCGACGCGGTCCCGGGGTTGGGGGAACATCGCCGCAAGGCGCTGGTCACCCACTTCGGCTCGGTGGCGCGGCTCAAGAAGGCCTCAGTGGAGGAGATCACCTCGGTGCCCGGCATCGGGCCGGCGACGGCGGCCGCGGTGCTCGAGGCGCTCGGCGTGACGGTCGCCGACCCGCCCGCCGTGGATTCGGTGGGATCGGCCCCAAGCGAGATTCCGGTGAGTGATGATGACATCGCGCAACGGGCAGCACGATGACGGACGGTATTGACGAAGTGGCACGCGAAACTGGGGCCGGTGAGGTCGACGCTGACTCGGGTATCGACGTGGTTCTGGTCACCGGCCTGTCTGGTGCCGGGAGGGGCACCGCGGCCAAGGTTCTCGAGGATCTGGGCTGGTATGTCGCCGACAACCTGCCGCCGGAGTTGATCACCCGGATGGTCGATCTCGGACTCGCCGCGGGTTCGCGCATCACGCAACTCGCGGTCGTCATGGACGCGCGGTCCAGGGGATTCACGGGCGACCTGGACTCAGTGCGCAGCGAATTGGCCACCCGGAACATCACGCCGCGGGTCCTGTTCCTCGACGCCTCCGACGAGATGCTGGTGCGCCGCTACGAGAACAACCGGCGCAGCCACCCGATGCAGGGCGATCTGACCCTGGCCGAGGGAATCGCCGCCGAACGCACGATGCTGGCCCCGGTGCGGGCCTCGGCCGACCTGGTCATCGACACCTCGACGCTGTCGGTGCGGGCACTGCGCGAGAGCATTGAACGCGGCTTCGGGGCCGAGACCGTGCCCGACATCAGCGTCACGGTCGAGTCGTTCGGGTTCAAGTACGGGCTGCCGATGGACGCCGACATGGTGATGGACGTCCGGTTCCTGCCCAACCCGCACTGGGTGGACGAACTGCGCGATCACACCGGTCAGCACCCCTCGGTGCGGGATTACGTGCTGGGTCAGCCGGGTGCCGACAGGTTCCTCGACACCTATCATGAACTGCTGGGATTGGTGGTCGACGGCTACCGTCGAGAGGGCAAGCGCTATATGACAGTGGCCATCGGCTGCACGGGTGGGAAGCATCGCAGCGTCGCGATTGCCGAGGCGCTGGCGGCCCGGCTCAGCAGCGGCAATGACCTGTCGGCGCGGGTTCTGCACCGGGATCTGGGCCGCGAATGACGGTCGAACGCATCGTCGCACTCGGCGGCGGCCACGGCCTCTACGCGACGCTGTCGGCGGCCCGTCGGCTCACACCCCATGTCACCGCGGTGGTGACCGTCGCCGACGACGGCGGCTCCTCGGGCCGGCTGCGCAGCGAACTCGACGTCATTCCGCCCGGTGACCTGCGAATGGCGCTGGCGGCCTTGGCATCCGACAGTCCGTACGGCCGGCTGTGGGCCACCATCATCCAGCATCGCTTCGGTGGCAGCGGGGCACTGGCCGGACACCCGATCGGCAATCTCATGCTGGCCGGACTGTCCGAGGTGCTGGGCGACCCGGTCGCTGCCCTCGACGAACTGGGCCGCGTCCTAGGGGTCAAGGGCCGCGTGCTGCCGATGTGCCCGATCGCGCTGCAGATCGAGGCCGACGTCGCGGGTCTGGAGTCCGACCCGCGGATGAGTCGCGTGATCCGCGGTCAGGTGGCGGTCGCCACGACACCGGGCAAGGTGCGGCGTGTGCGCCTGCTGCCCGGCAATCCGCCGGCCACCCGGCAGGCCGTCGACGCCATCATGGACGCCGACCTCGTGGTGCTCGGCCCGGGTTCGTGGTTCACCAGCGTGATCCCGCACGTCCTGGTGCCCGGCCTGCTTGCTGCCCTGCGTGCGACCACGGCGCGGCGCGCGGTGGTGCTCAATTTGGCCGACGAACCGGGGGAGACCGCGGGCTTCTCCGCCGAGAGACATCTGCACGTGCTTGCCCAGCACGCACCCGATTTCACCGTCAACGACATTGTCGTGGACGTCAACCGAGTGGCCAGCGAGCGTGAGCGCGACCAATTGATTCGAACCGCCGGCGTGCTGAATGCTCAGGTGCAGTTTGCTGACGTGTCTCGACCTGGTACACCATTACATGACCCGGCGAAGTTGGCGGCGGCGTTGCAGGCGGTGTGTGAGCGGGGGAACGAGCCGGCGCTGCCGACGACGCCGTCGATTCCGACTGTGAACCCCGCCGATGTCGATGGACCGCATGTGCTTGGACCGAGAGGTGACGACCCGTGGCGATGACGGCCGAGGTTAAGGACGAACTGAGCCGCTTGGTGGTGAAATCCGTCAGCGCGCGGCGCGCCGAGGTGGCCTCGCTGCTGCGGTTCGCCGGCGGGCTGCACATCGTCGCGGGCCGCGTGGTGGTCGAGGCCGAGGTGGACCTCGGCATCATCGCCCGTCGGCTGCGCAAGGACATCTTCGACCTGTACGGCTACAACGCGATCGTTCATGTGCTGTCGGCCAGCGGTATCCGCAAGAACACCCGCTACGTCGTGCGGGTCGCCAAGGACGGCGAGGCGCTGGCCCGGCAGACCGGCCTGCTCGACCTACGGGGCCGGCCCGTGCGCGGGCTGCCCGCCCAGGTGGTCGGCGGCAGCGTCGCCGACGCTGAAGCCGCGTGGCGGGGCGCCTTCCTGGCGCACGGATCGCTGACCGAACCGGGCCGGTCCTCGGCGCTGGAGGTCAGCTGCCCCGGACCTGAGGCCGCACTCGCGCTCGTCGGCGCGGCACGCCGCCTCGGCGTCGGCGCCAAGGCCCGCGAGGTCCGCGGCGCCGACCGCGTCGTGGTGCGCGACGGTGAGGCCATCGGCGCCCTGCTGACCCGGATGGGCGCCCAAGACACCCGGCTGACGTGGGAGGAGCGCCGGATGCGGCGCGAGGTCCGCGCGACGGCCAACCGGTTGGCCAACTTCGACGACGCCAACCTGCGCCGGTCGGCGCGTGCGGCCGTCGCCGCGGCGGCCCGCGTCGAGCGCGCGCTGGAGATCCTCGGCGACACCGTGCCCGATCACCTCGCGACCGCGGGCCAGCTGCGCGTCGAGCACCGGCAGGCGTCCCTGGAGGAGCTGGGCCGGCTGGCCGACCCGCCGATGACCAAAGACGCTGTGGCCGGCCGGATTCGCCGCCTGCTCTCAATGGCCGACCGCAAGGCCAAGCAGGACGGCATCCCGGACACCGAATCCGCGGTCACGCCGGAACTGCTCGAAGAGGCCTGAGCCTCCTCGGTGAACCCGGCGCGCGACGGTCGCGTGTACCTGTCATCGACGCGTTGACAGAAACACTGGCCTTGGCGCGCCAGCGCGCATCCTCCCGGCTCGCGCCCCCGCCGACGCCGGTGCGCAGCGTGGTGATCCACCTCGCGGTGCTGGTGCTGTGGGTCGCCCTGTTCCTGCTGGCCTTCGGCCGCGGCGGAGTGATTGCGTGGTCCGTCGGGCTGGCCTATCTGGCCTACGACCTGGCACTGCTGATCTTCACGGGCTGGCAGATCAGCCGCATCACGACCAGAGATGCCGCGGCCGCGCCGGCCGCCGGCGGTTTAACCCTCGGCGTGCTGGTCGCCGCGCACAACGAGGCGACGGCGCTGCCCGTGACGCTGACGGCGCTGCTGAATGCGGACCGCGCACCGGACCAGATCGTGATCGCCGACGACGGTTCCTCCGACAGCACCGCCCGGATCCTCACCGAGCAGTTCGGGCTGCGCGACGGCGGCGTGCCCACGCGGATCGGGCAAACCGTGGTGCTGTGGCTGCGCCTGCCCCACGCGGGCAAGGCGTCGGCCCTCAACGCGGCCCTGACGGCCTGCACATGTGACGTCATCCTGACGGTCGACGCGGACACGGTCGTCGAGCCAGGGGCAATCAAGGCTGTGCGGCAGGCATTTTCGGCCGAGCCGGACCTCGTCGGCGTGACCGGGGTGATCACCCCGGTGTGTGCTCCGGGAGCGCGGGGGCAGGTCCTGCAGTGGTTTCAGACGTATGAGTACATCCGCAACTTCCTGGGCCGCTACGCCTGGATGCGCATCGACTGCCTGCAGTTGATCTCGGGCGCCTTCGCGGGTTTCCGGCGCAGCGCGGTGGTCGAGGTCGGCGGTTTCGACAACGCGTGCCTGGTCGAGGACTACGAACTGGTGGCGCGCCTGCAGCGCTACGCGGGCGAGCACCACCTGTCGTGGCGGTTCCGCGCGCTCGGCGACGCCCAGGCCCGCACCGAGGCGCCCGGGACCCTGCTGGCGTTCCTGCGCCAGCGTCGCCGCTGGTTCGGCGGCTTCCTGCAGACCCAGTGGTGGTACCGCGCGATGGTCGGCGATCGTCGCCTCGGCGCGCTGGGCACCGTGATGCTGCCGATCAAGGCGCTCGACACCGTGCACCCGTTGTACGGGCTCACGGCGCTCGCCCTGCTGGCGTCCTTCCTGATCTCGGGAAGGTTCGACATCCTGGGCCCGGTGCTGCTGGTGGTGGCCGGCAAGCTCGTGATCGACATGGCCTTTGCGGCCTGGTCGGTGCGCCGATACCGGCACTGGACCGGCGATCCTGGCCGCGCCAGCATGGCCGGAAGTGCGCTCGCGACCCTGGTGGCTCCGTTCACCTTCACGCTGCTCCTTCACGCAGGTGCGGCCCTCGGTTGGGTCGCATTCCTGGGTGGCACTGCGCGGTGGGGCAGCCAGCGCCGATTCGGGATGACGTCGCCCGCGGGCGGGTAAGCCCACCAACCTGCACGAGCGAACATCGGCCCCACTAGGCTGACGTGCGAGCAGTCAACCCATCTCTGGTACGTGGAGCAAGAGGAGAATCAAGTGACAATCCGGGTAGGCGTGAACGGCTTCGGCCGCATCGGACGCAACTTCTTCCGCGCCCTGGACGCACAGAAACAGGCTGGCAAGGCCGCCGACATCGAGATCGTCGCGGTCAACGACCTCACCGACAACGCCACGCTGGCGCACCTGTTGAAGTTCGACTCGATCCTGGGCCGCCTGCCCTACGAGGTGAGCCTCGAGGGTGAGGACACCATCGTCGTCGGCGACACCAAGATCAAGGCCCTCGAGGTCAAGGAGGGCCCGGCGGCCCTTCCCTGGGGCGACCTGGGCGTCGACGTCGTCGTCGAGTCGACCGGCATCTTCACCAAGCGCGAGAAGGCTCAGGGCCACCTCGACGCGGGCGCCAAGAAGGTCATCATCTCGGCCCCGGCCAGCGATGAGGACATCACGATCGTTCTCGGCGTCAACGACGACAAGTACGACGGCAGCCAGAACATCATCTCGAACGCCTCGTGCACCACGAACTGCCTCGGCCCGCTGGCCAAGGTCCTCAACGACGAGTTCGGCATCGTCAAGGGCCTGATGACCACGATCCACGCCTACACCCAGGATCAGAACCTGCAGGACGGCCCGCACGGCGACCTGCGTCGTGCGCGCGCGGCGGCCCTGAACATCGTTCCGACCTCAACCGGTGCCGCCAAGGCCATCGGCCTGGTGCTGCCGGAGCTGAAGGGCAAGCTCGACGGCTACGCGCTGCGGGTGCCGATCCCCACCGGCTCGGTCACCGACCTGACCGCGGAGCTGAAGAAGTCGGCGAGCGCCGCCGACATCAACGCCGCGATGAAGGCCGCCGCCGAGGGCCCGCTCAAGGGCATCCTGAAGTACTACGACGCGCCGATCGTGTCCAGCGACATCGTCACCGACCCGCACAGCTCGATCTTCGATTCGGGTCTGACCAAGGTCATCGACAACCAGGCCAAGGTCGTGTCCTGGTACGACAACGAGTGGGGCTACTCCAACCGTCTCGTCGACCTGGTTGCCCTGGTCGGCAAGTCGCTCTGAGTCTCATGACCGTCAAGACTCTCGACGATCTTCTCGCCGAAGGCGTTTCGGGTCGGGGCGTCCTGGTGCGCTCCGACTTCAACGTCCCCCTCGACGACGAGCGCAACATCACCGACCCGGGCCGCATCATCGCCTCGCTGCCCACGTTGAAGGCGCTGTCGGATGCCGGGGCCAAGGTCGTCGTGACCGCCCACCTGGGCCGGCCGAAGGGTGAGCCCGACCCCAAGTTCTCGCTGGCCCCGGTGGCCAAGGAACTGGGGGAGCGGTTGGGACGGCACGTGCAGTTGGCCGGCGACGTCGTCGGCACCGACGCGCTGGCCCGTGCCGAGGGACTGACCGACGGCGACATCCTGCTGCTGGAGAACATCCGCTTCGATCCGCGGGAGACCAGCAAGGACGAGGCCGAGCGCATCAAGCTGGCCAAGGCCCTGGTGGAACTGGTCGGGGACGACGCGGCGTTCGTCAGCGACGGCTTCGGCGTGGTGCACCGTAAGCAGGCGTCGGTCTACGACGTCGCCAAACTGCTGCCGCACTACGCGGGCACGCTGGTGGCCGCTGAGGTCAAGGTGCTGCAGCAGCTGACCGAGTCGACGGAGCGTCCGTACGCCGTGGTGCTCGGCGGTTCGAAGGTGTCCGACAAGCTCGCGGTCATCGAGAACCTGGCAACCAAGGCCGACAGCCTCATCATCGGTGGCGGTATGTGCTTCACATTCCTTGCCGCCCAAGGGCTTTCGGTCGGCTCCTCGCTGCTGCAGGAGGAGATGATCGAGACCTGCGCCAAGCTGCTGGACCAGTTCGCCGACGTGATCCACCTGCCGGTGGACTTCGTGGTGGCCGAGAAGTTCGCGGCGGACTCACCGCCGGAGCATGTGGCGGCCGATCAGATTCCGGACGGCCGGATGGGTCTGGATATCGGGCCCGAGTCGGTCAAGCGGTTCAGCGCGCTGCTGTCCAACGCCAGGACGGTGTTCTGGAACGGCCCGATGGGCGTGTTTGAGTTCCCGGCCTTCTCGTCGGGCACCAAGGGGGTGGCCGAGGCCATCATCGGTGCCACCGAGAAGGGTGCGTTCAGCGTCGTCGGCGGCGGTGACTCGGCTGCGGCCGTGCGCCAGTTGGGTCTGCCCGACGACGGCTTCTCGCACATCTCCACGGGCGGCGGCGCCTCCCTGGAGTACCTCGAGGGCAAAGAATTGCCCGGTATCGCCGTTCTGGAGAGCTGAGGAGTTCGCGTGTCACGTAAGCCGTTGATCGCCGGCAACTGGAAGATGAACCTCAACCACTTTGAGGCCATCGCTCTGGTGCAGAAGATCGCGTTCTCGTTGCCCGACAAGTACTTCGACAAGGTCGACGTCACGGTGATCCCGCCGTTCACCGATCTGCGCAGCGTGCAGACGCTGGTCGACGGTGACAAGCTGCGCCTGACCTACGGCGCCCAGGACGTGTCCCGGCACGACTCGGGGGCGTACACGGGCGAGATCAGCGGGGCCTTCCTGGCCAAGCTGGGCTGCACGTTCGCCGTGGTCGGCCACAGCGAGCGGCGGACCTATCACGGTGAGGACGACGCCTTGGTGGCCGCCAAGGCCGCTGCGGCGCTCAAGCACGGCCTGACCCCGATCGTCTGCATCGGCGAAGGTCTCGACGTCCGTGAGGCCGGCAGCCACGTCGACTACAACGTGGCCCAGCTGACCGGCTCGCTGGCCGGCCTGTCGGCCGAGCAGATCGCGTCGGTCGTCATCGCCTACGAGCCTGTGTGGGCCATCGGTACCGGACGGGTGGCCAGTGCGGCCGACGCCCAGGAGGTCTGCGGCGCGATCCGCAAGCAGTTGGCCGAGCTGGCGTCGCCTGCGGTCGCCGACTCGGTGCGGGTGCTCTACGGCGGTTCGGTGAACGCCAAGAACGTCGGCGAGATCGTTGCGCAGACCGACGTCGACGGGGCGCTGGTGGGCGGTGCCTCGCTGGACGGCGAGCAGTTCGCGATGCTGTCCGCGATCGCCGCGGGTGGCCCCCTTCCCTGACAGACAGTGATTTCGGCGCGGAGACCGGTGCTGAGCGCCGGTTTTCGCGTCGAAATCACGTCCGTGTAGGCTGGCCCGCATGGAAATGGCCCTTCAAATCATCCTGGTGGTCACCAGTGTTCTGGTGGTTCTGCTGGTGCTGCTGCACCGCGCCAAGGGTGGTGGCCTGTCCACGCTGTTCGGTGGTGGCGTGCAGTCGAGCCTGTCGGGTTC
This sequence comes from Mycolicibacterium confluentis, assembly GCF_010729895.1. Lineage (NCBI taxonomy): Bacteria > Bacillati > Actinomycetota > Actinomycetes > Mycobacteriales > Mycobacteriaceae > Mycobacterium > Mycolicibacterium confluentis. Next base: position 2,746,299 of record NZ_AP022612.1, on the reverse strand, counting down.
GACCGTCGTCGAGAAGAACCTCGACCGGCTCACGCTCTTCGTGACCGGCATCTGGCTGGTGTCCATCGTCGGGATGGCACTGCAGCTCAAATACAGCTAGCGGCGTGCGTCACACGCCGTCACCCGGCGTGCGCATGGGTTCTGCTGCGCCGATACTTGGATGATGGCGCAAGGACCCGACACCGCTCTGGAGCCCATCGGCTCCGTCCGCCGCACCCAGGTCGGTCGTGAAGCCACCGAGCCCATGCGGGAGGACATCCGCCTGCTCGGCGCCATGTTGGGCGACACCGTCCGTGAGCAGAGCGGTGAAGAGATCTTCGACCTCGTGGAACGTGCCCGGGTCGAATCGTTCCGCGTCCGGCGTTCCGAGATCGACCGCGCCGAACTCGCCGAGATGTTCAGTGGCATCGAGGCGAAGAAGGCCATCCCCGTCATCCGCGCCTTCACGCACTTCGCGCTGCTGGCCAACGTCGCCGAGGACATCCATCGCGAGCGTCGCCGCGCGGTCCACGTGGCCGCCGGGGAGCCGCCCCAGAACAGCAGCCTGGCCGCCACCTACCGCAAGCTCGACGCCGCCGACCTGGATGCCGACACCGTCGCCGAAGCCCTGACCGGTGCGCTGGTGTCGCCCGTGATCACCGCGCATCCCACCGAGACCCGGCGACGCACGGTCTTCGACACGCAGCACCGCATCACCGAACTCATGCGTCTGCACGCCAAGGGCGAGGAGCGCACCTCCGAGGGCGGCAGCATCGACCTGGAACTGCGCCGGCAGATCCTGATGCTGTGGCAGACCGCGCTGATCAGGTTGTCCCGGTTGAAGATTCAGGACGAGATCGAGACCGGCCTGCGGTATTACCCGGCGGCTTTCTTCGAGGTCATCCCCGCGGTGAACGCCGGGGTGCGTCAGGCGCTGCAGGCTCGCTGGCCGGGTGCGGATCTGCTGCCTCAGCCGATTCTGCGGCCCGGATCCTGGATCGGCGGTGACCGCGACGGCAACCCGAACGTGACCGGTGACGTGGTGCGCCTTGCGACCGGCAGCGCGGCCTACACCGCGTTCGCGCACTACTTCACCGAATTGACCGCCCTCGAGGAGGAGCTGTCGATGTCGGCCCGCCTCGTGACGGTCAGCGACGACGTCGCTGAGCTGGCCGACGCCTGCCACGAACCGGCCCGCGCCGACGAACCGTACCGGCGCGCACTGCGCGTCGTGCATGCGCGACTGACCGCGACCGCGGCCGACATCCTGGATCGCCAGCCCGAACACGTGCTGGATCTCGGCATGCCGCGGTACTCGACGCCCGGTGAACTGCTGGCGGATCTCAATGTCGTCGACTCCTCGCTGCGTGCGCACGGAAGCGCGCTGCTGGCCGACGACCGGCTGGCGCGGCTGCGAGAGGCCGTGCACGTCTTCGGGTTTCATCTCAGCGGCCTGGACATGAGGCAGAACTCCGATGTGCACGAGGAGGTTGTGACTGAACTGCTGGCGTGGGCCGGTGTGCACTCGGACTACGCGTCGCTGCCGGAGCAGGCCCGTGTGGCGCTGCTGGTCGCCGAGTTGTCGACCCGTCGCCCGCTGGTCGGGCCGGGCGCCCAGTTGTCGGAACTGGCGCGCAAGGAACTCGACATCGTGCTCGCGGCGGCCCGCGCCGTCCAGGTGTTCGGTGCGCAGGCCGTGCCCAACTACATCATCTCGATGTGCCAGTCGGTTTCGGACATGCTCGAGGCCGCGCTGCTGCTCAAGGAGGCGGGCCTGCTCGACGCGTCAGGCGAGCACCCGTACTGCCCCGTGGGGATCGTGCCGCTGTTCGAGACCATCGACGACCTGCAGCGTGGGGCGCAGATCATGACCGACGTGCTGGCGCTGCCGCTGTACCGGGGAATCGTGCATGCGCGCGGCGAGAGCCAGGAGGTGATGCTCGGGTACTCGGACTCCAACAAGGACGGCGGATACCTTGCGGCAAACTGGGCGCTGTACCGCGCCGAGTTGGACCTCGTCGAGATGGCCCGGGACAACGGAATTCGGCTGCGGCTCTTCCACGGTCGCGGTGGCACCGTGGGACGCGGCGGCGGCCCCAGCTACGACGCGATCCTGGCGCAGCCACCCGGTGCGGTCAGCGGGTCGCTGCGGATCACCGAGCAGGGTGAGGTGATCGCCGCCAAGTACGCCGAACCGCGCAGCGCGCACCGCAACCTGGAGACGCTGCTGGCGGCCACGCTCGAGTCCACCCTGCTCGACGTCGAAGGGCTTGGGGACGCCGCCGAACCGGCGTACGCCGTGCTGGACGACCTGGCGGCCCGCGCGCAGCGTGCGTATGCCGAATTGGTGCACGAGACACCGGGATTCGTCGAGTACTTCAAGGCCTCGACACCGGTCAGCGAGATCGGCGCGCTCAACATCGGCAGTCGGCCCACCTCGCGTAAACCCACCACCAAGATCTCCGACCTGCGCGCCATCCCGTGGGTGCTGGCCTGGAGCCAGTCGCGCGTGATGCTGCCGGGCTGGTACGGCACCGGCACCGCGTTCGAGCAGTACATCGCCGACGGCGGCAAGGACAGTGCCGCTCGCATCGAGGTGCTGCGCGATCTGTACAAGCGCTGGCCGTTCTTCGCGACCGTGCTGTCGAACATGGCGCAGGTGTTGTCGAAGGCCGACATGGGTTTGGCGGCACGCTACGCCGAACTCGTCGACGATCCCGATCTGCGGTCGAGGGTGTTCGACAAGATCGTCGCCGAGCACGACCGGACGATCGCGATGCACAAGCTGATCACCGGCCATGACGACCTCCTGGCCGACAACCCGGCCCTGGCCCGGTCGGTGTTCAACCGGTTCCCCTACCTCGAACCGCTTAACCACCTGCAGGTGGAACTGCTGCGGCGCTACCGCTCCGGCGATGACGACGAACTGGTGCAGCGGGGGATCCTGCTGACGATGAGCGGCCTGGCGTCCGCACTGCGCAACAGCGGCTGACCTCGGGGCCCGCCGTTACACTGACGGCACGGAACGTTTCACAGGACGGGCGGTATGGGACGCAGGGGATGGCGGGGTGCGCCGCCGGGCGATGACGCCGAAGCCCGGAAGCGGATCATCGACGCCGCGCTCAGAATGCTCGAACGGCATGGGCCCGAACGCACCACGCTCTCGCACGTCGCGGCCGACCTCGGGATCACGCGGCCCACGATCTACCGGCACTTCGCGACCAGCGACGAACTGATCGCCGCGGCGGCCGATGCCGCGCTCGGAGGATGGACCGCACGTGTCGGCGAACGGACCGTCGGCGTCGAGGACCCGACCGAACTCCTGGTCGAGGCCGTCGCGCACCTGATCGAGCGCCTGCCCGACGAAGCGCTGCTGACGCGACTGCTCGACACCGACCAGGCCCGCTCGATCAGCCGGCGAATGGTGCAACCGGATTCGATCCAGCGGTCACGAACCATGTTGGAGCACAGTGCCATCGACTGGGCCGCGCTGGGCTGGTCGGGAGCGGCGATGGATGATCTGGTCGAGTACCTGCTGCGGCTGATCCAGTCGATGGTGATCGCCCCGTCCACACCGCCGCGCTCACCGGATCAACTGCGGACCTACCTGCGTCGGTGCATCGGACCGGTGCTCGCGTCCCGAGGCGCGCCCATCAACTGACCGACCGTGGGGCGTCGGCCGCGGCGACGAGCGAGATGACCGGCGGTTCGGGCAGGTCGGCGGCGTGAAACCAGCGGAACGACATCAATCCTTCGTGATGGTCCTTGGTCGAGATCGCGTTGGGATGCTCAAGCTGCTCCCGGCTGATGACCAGGGTCACCGTGCCGTCCCTGTTGGGCACCGCGGTGCCGGAATTGATTCCGGCGCGGCCGTATTCGACGTCGAGGGCGGCCATGTACTGGTTCCACAGGGTGAAGTTCCAGAACCTCGCCACGGGATGACGCGACGTGATCACCAGCGCTTCACCGGGTTCCAGGGAGAACCCGCCGAGGCAGTAGCACGCGTCCTGCATCGAGTAACCGTGCGTCGCACCGCCGGCCCGATAGGGCGGTGCCAGGGTGTTGATGCTCAGGTTCTGTCCGTCCGCCAGTTCGACGGGCTTGCGTTCGGTCAGGATCAGCGGGATAAGGGCGTACATGTCCTGTGCGAACCGCAGTGCCGCGCGCAGTGACTTCGCGATGTCGTCGTCGGATTTCGCCGGTGCGACAGGGCGACCCGCATGATCGATGACCTCGATGTTCCAGTCGACCCGTCGCTCGGTGGCCGGGAACTCGTGGTAGTCGCGGGTGATGATGCCGCGTGCGTCGGGGGAGAGTTCGATGAAGGGTCCGTCGTAGCCCGCGGGGCGGCGCGGTCCCAGCACGCACGAGAAGCGCCCCTCGTCGTCCAGAGGCATATCGGTGTCGTACAGCAGGCCGACCGTGCGGTTGGGCCACGCACCGGGTTCGGGTTCGTTGTAGACGGTCAGGGAGTACATGACGCTGTCGCCTGCGCTGCCGCTGACTCGGTAGGTGCGATGGGGGTCGACCACGGCGTAGCTGTAGTAGCAGTCGGTGTTGTCCCCGCCCCAGCGGCGGTCCGGGCGGAACGGCGTGAGGTTGTCGATGAACCGAGGGGCCACCGGGTCGGTGAAGAGGTGCATGTCAAGTGAGAGTGCGAGCATCGTCGCGAGGTTCTGGTAGCCCTCGGCGACGGCCTGCTGGCCGCGGACCGCCTTCGGGCCGTCGAGGAACTGCTGGTCGAAATCGGCGAAGGCGCTGAGCAGTTCGCGCCAGGCGGCGGCACTCTCGGGGGCGGACATGGCCGTCATCCTAACAACATACAATGTGACGATTCGTGTAAATTCTGTAATGGTGTCGGTTAGGGTGCCGGATGTGACCACCTCCTCTTCGGCCATCCACGTCACCGATCTGGCCCGCCCGACTTTCACGCCGGAGGCCCAGGCGATCATCGACGGGATGGCGGCCATGGCCGACTACTGTCCGCTGACCGCTGAGGCGTTGCACGAACAGGCCAGCGCCCAGACCGGGCTCACCGACTTCGGCTCGCAGGACTACCGGGAACGCATGGACGTGCTGCTCGCGGCATTCCAGGAACTGCCCAGCTTCACCGCATTCGGCCGCACGTACGCGTTCTCGCTGATGCTGACCTTCCTCAAGGGCAGGCTTCGGGTCATCGACCACCTCAACCACCACCCCGAGATCTTCGACCTCGAGGTCAAGGCGCCGTTGGTGATCGCCGGTCTGCCGCGCACCGGCACCACACATCTGCACAGCCTGCTGGCCGCCGACCCGGCGCTGCGGTCGCTGCCGTACTGGGAGGCCCAGGAACCGTTGCCCGCGCCCGGCGAGGAGGGCACGATCGAACCGCGGCGCCAACGCACGGGCGACGCGCTCAACATCTCGAACACGCTGATGCCCTACTTCCAGTTGATGCACGAGATGACGATCGACCACATCCACGAGGACATCGGCCTGATGGTGCAGGACTTCGCCAGCGGGTTCTTCACCACGCTGACGCATCTGCCGCGATGGTCGGACTACCTGCGCGACAACGACCAGACGCCGGGCTACCAGTTTCTGCGAATGATGCTCCAGGTGTTGCAGCATCAGGACGGATACCACCGGCGCTGGGTGCTCAAGAGCCCGCAGCATCTCGAGCAGTTCGTGCCGTTGCTGAAGGTCTTCCCGGATGCGACGTTCATCGTCACGCACCGGGATCCGGTGGACGTCAGCGTCTCGATGGCCACGATGATGACCTACACCATGCGGATGAGTGTCGACGAGGTAGATGTCGAGACCGTGGCGGGCTACTGGATCACCCGCATCGAGGAGATGCTCACCGCGTGTATGCGCGACCATCACCTGCTTCCACCCGAGCGCACCATCGACGTGCGGTTCGACGAGTTCATGGCCGACGACCTCGCGATGGTGCAGAGGGTCTGGGACACAGCGGATTACGCGCCGACCGAGGAGTCGCGGCGCGCTGTCGCGGACTACCTGGCCGGACACACCCGCGGCAGGCTGGGGCGGATCGACTACCGCGCCGAGGACCTCGGCCTGGACCGCGATGACCTGCGCCGGCGGTTCGCGCCCTACGTGGAGCGCTTCGTGGCGGTGTGAGCGCCCATCCTCGCCCGTAGCTCTAGAGGCCCGTGCGGTGGCGCACCGCGGTGATCGCACCGCGCACCGCGTGCTCGGTCGCCGTCAGCGGTGACGTCACCGCCTCGCCGACCTCGACCATGCGCTCGACGCGGTCGACGATCGCCTCGAGGCGGTCCATCACCGCGAGCAGTCGCGGCGCCAACTCGTCGATGCTGCTGATGGTCGCGTTGAAGCGCTCCATCGTCGCATCGAGGTTGTCGGTCGAATGTTTCAGAGCCTCCAGGGTCTCCGACAGCCCCTGCAGCACCGTGTCGACCTGCCCGACGGTCACGTCGGCGTTGAGTGCCGCCTGCGCGAGAGTCTTGATGCGTTGCTGGGCGGGTCGCGAGCGACCGGCGCTGACCTCTTTGTCTGCCATGGCAGCCAGTATCACCCGGGCACCGCCTCCCGCGAGGCCGGTTGTCTGACGGCCTCAGACGTGATGAGGTGGACAGAGTGACCAGCCCTCACCGGGTGGCGTTGTTCGCCACCTGCTTCAACGACGTCATGTGGCCCGAGACGCCCAAGGCGGTCGTGCGTCTGCTGCGCCGCCTGGGCTGCGAGGTCGACTTCCCGGTGCGGCAGACCTGCTGCGGGCAGATGTTCACCAACACCGGCTACGCCGACGAGGCCATCCCCGCCGTGCGCGCCTTCGTCGAGGCGTTCGGCAACTACGACGCCGTCGTCGCACCGTCGGGTTCCTGTGTGGGCTCGGTGCGTCATCAGCACAGGCTGATCGCGGCCCGCGCCGGCGACCCGCACCTGGCTGCGCAGGTGGAGGCGCTGGCACCCAGGGTGCACGAGCTGTCGGAGTTTCTGGTCGACGTGCTGGGGGTCGTCGACGTGGGGGCTCACTTCCCGCACCGCGTCACCTACCACCCGACGTGTCACTCGCTGCGCATGCTGCGGGTCGGTGACCGCCCGCTTCAACTGCTGCGCGCCGTGCACGGCATCGACCTCGTCGAACTCCCGGCCGCCGACCAGTGCTGTGGTTTCGGCGGCACCTTCGCCCTCAAGAATGCGGGCACGTCGGTGGCCATGGGGCTGGACAAGGCGCGACATGTGCGGGAAACGGAGGCCGAAGTGCTTGTCGCGGGCGACAACTCGTGCCTGGCGCACATCGGCGGCATCCTGTCGCGCGAGCGCAGCGGCGTGCGGGTGCTGCACCTCGCGGAGATCCTGGCCGCCACCGAGGACAGCCCCGCATGACCGGCCACCCGCACGTCGGCGTGACCGCGGCCTTCCTCGGCATGCCCAAGTTCCAGGTGGCCGCCGAGGCCGCGCTGAAGAACACGGTGCAGCGCCGCAACCTGGCCCACGCCACCGCCACAATCCGCACCAAACGCGCCAACGTCGTCGCCGAACTGCCCAACTGGGAGCAGTTGCGGCTGGCCGCCGAGGCCATCAAGGACAACGCGCTGCTGCGCCTCGACGAGCACCTGGAGGCGTTCGAGGCCAATGCGACGGCCGCAGGTTCCACCGTGCACTGGGCCCGCGACGCCGAGGAGGCCAACCGCATCGTCGTCGACCTGGTGCGTGCGGCAGGCGCCACCGAGGTGGTCAAGGTCAAGTCGATGGCGACCCAGGAGATCGAGCTCAACGAGGCACTGGCCAACGTCGGAATCGCCGCCTGGGAGACCGATCTCGCCGAACTGATCGTGCAACTCGGCGACGACTGGCCCAGCCACATCCTGGTGCCTGCGATCCACCGCAACCGCGCCGAGGTCCGCGAGATCTTCCTGCGGGAGATGCACAAGGTCGGCAGGCCCGCACCCGCCGACCTCACCGACGAACCGAAGCGACTCGCCGAGGCCGCACGCCTGCACCTGCGGGAGAAGTTCCTGCGCGCCGAGGTCGCGATCTCCGGCGCCAACTTCGCGATCGCCGAGACCGGCAGCCTCGTGGTCGTCGAGTCCGAGGGCAACGGCCGAATGTGCCTGACCCTGCCCAAGACCCTGATCTCCGTCGTCGGTATCGAGAAGGTGCTGCCGTCCTGGCGTGACCTCGAGGTCATGCTGCAGGTGTTGCCGCGCAGCAGCACCGGCGAACGCGAGAACCCGTACACGTCCATCTGGACCGGTCCCGCCGACGGCGACGGACCGCAGGACATGCACATCGTCCTGGTCGACAACGGCCGGACCGCGGCGCTCGCCGACACCGTCGGCCGTCAGGCGCTGCGATGCATCCGCTGCTCGGCCTGCCTCAACGTCTGCCCGGTGTACGAGCGGGCCGGCGGCCACTCCTACGGATCGGTGTACCCGGGGCCGATCGGCGCCGTGCTGACCCCGCAACTGCGCGGCACCACAAGTGATGTCGACAAATCCCTGCCGTACGCGTCGAGCCTGTGCGGCGCCTGCTTCGACGTGTGCCCCGTGCGCATCGACATCCCGGCACTGCTGGTGCACCTGCGGACCCGGGTGGTCGACGAGAGTCGGGGTGGCCTGCCGTCGGGAGAGAGCCTCGGCATGACGGCCGCGAGTTGGCTGTTCGCCGACCATCGTCGCTTCGAGACCGCCCAAGTGGCGGCCGAGCTGGGTGGGAAGACGTTGCGCAGCAGGCTGTTCGGATCAAAGAAAGTGCTGCGCAGGCTGCCGTGGCCGGCCAGTCGATGGTCCGGTTCGCGTGACGTCCCGGTGCCGCCGACCGAGTCGTTCCGATCGTGGTGGGAACGCACCGACGGCGGACGCACGGAGGAGGGGCAGTGAGCGCGCGCGACGAGATCCTCGGCCGTGTCCGGGCCGCGCTGTCGGACCGCCCCGTCGTCGCGGGCGTGTCGTGGGAGTATGGGCGGGCGGTCAGCACCGGCGCCGAGGATGTGGTGGCCAGGTTCGCCGAACGCACCGCCGACTATCGCGCCACGGTGCAGAGGGTGGCGACACCCGACGTCGCGGATGCGATCGAGTCGGCGCTGCGGCGCGTCGGGGCGGCCATCGTCATCGCCGACACACAGGCCCGGATGCGGTGGGGCAGCACCTCCTGGCTCGAGGACACCGGCCTGAGCGCCACCGAACTCGACCGTGTGGACGCCGTCGTGACCGCGGCGACGGTCGGCATCGCCAACACCGGCACCATCGTGCTGGACCATGGGCCCGGCCAGGGAAGACGCGCACTGAGCCTCGTGCCCGATGTGCACGTCTGCGTGGTGGCCGTCGAGCAGATTGTCACCGACGTCCCGGAAGCCGTTGCGCGCCTGGTCGAATCGGGTGTGCACACCAGACCTCTGACCTGGATCAGCGGGCCCAGTGCGACCAGTGACATCGAACTCGACCGGGTGGAGGGCGTGCACGGGCCACGCACGCTGCACGTGATCGTCGCGGGCTGAACTCAGCCGGGCAGGGCTGAAGCGGCCTCAGTGTCCAGAAGCCACACGGTGCGCTCCCGGCCGATCGCGCCCGCGGCGGGGATGTCGCTGGGCTTTGCGCCGCCGATTGCGGCGGCGACCGCATCGGCCTTCGCCGCACCGGCCACCACCAACCACACCTCACGGGAGCGCTGAATCGCGGGCAGGGTCAAGGTGATCCGCCTTGGCGGCGGTTTCGGAGAGTCGGTCACGGCGACCACCATGCGCGAGGTCTCCGCCACAGCCGCGGTGTAGGGGAACAGCGAGTTGATGTGGCCCTCACCGCCCATCCCGAGCAGGTGGACGTCGAAGAGGGGAGTCGGATCACCGTCGGGCGCGTTGGCGGCCAGCACCTGCTCGTAGGCCAGTGCGGCCGCGTCGATGTCGTCCCCGAACTCGCCGTCGGAGGCCGCCATCGGATGGACGTTGCGGGCAGGAATGTCGACCTTCTCCACGAGCGCCTCACGGGCCTGCTTGGCGTTGCGCTCATCGTCGCGTTCGGGGAGGTAGCGTTCGTCGCCCCAGTACAGGTGCACCGCCGACCAGTCGATGTCCTGGCCGTGCTCGGCGACGTGGCGCAGCAGGGCCACGCCCGTGCCGCCACCGGTCAGCACGATGTGGGCCTGCCCGCGGTCGGCGATCGCCCCCGTGATGGCGCCGATCAGGCGGGCGCCGGCAGCGTCGGCGACTTCGCCTGCATCGGAATAGATTTCGACCACGGATTCGCTCATACGTACTTCACCTTGCTCAGCCCATGCAGGGCGTCGTGATAGATCTCGTCGGCATCGATGCGGCGCAGATCCTCGGCCAGGCAGTCCCGAGGTTCGCGGCGTGCCAACGGCAGCAGCGCGTCCGGGCGGTTCGTGCGTGACAGCGTCGCGGTGATGCCCTCCTGCGGGCGCTGCAGCGTGATGGTCTCCGACTCGCGCCGCAACTCGACCTTCAACTCACCGACTCTGCGGGTCACCGGTCCGTCGATCCTGGTGGCCAGCCACCCGGCCAGGATGTCCAGGGCGGGCTCGGTCGCCAGACCGGAGAGCATGGCGGACTGGATGGGCTCATGCGGCGCCAAGTCCACGGCCGCGGTCAGAAGCGCCCGCCAGTAGGTGATCCGACTCCAGGACAGGTCGGTGTCACCGGGGGTGTAGCCGTCGAGGCGGCTTCTGATCGCCTCCAAGGGGTCGGCGGCGTTGGTGGCGTCGGTGATGCGGCGGACGGCCAATCGGCCCAACGGATCCTGGGCGGGAGACGCCGGCGCCAAATCCGGCCACCAGGCGACGACGGGGGTGTCGGGCAGCAGGAACGGGATCACCACGCTGTCAGCGTGGTTGGCCAGCGCTCCCGAAAGACGCAGTACGACAACCTCACCGGCCCCGGAATCCGCACCGACCCGGATCTCGGCGTCCAGTCGCGGTTCGGCCGCTCGTCGGTCCTTTGGCGTCACCAGGATCACGCGACAGGGGTGCTCACGGCTGGCATGGTTGGCCGCCTCGATCGACTCCTCAACCATCGACTCGGAGTCGGGCGCGATCACGAGTGTGAGCACACGGCCCAGCGTGACCGCACCGCCCTCCTCGCGCAGTGCGACAAGGCGCCTGTTGACGTCGCTGGTGGTGGTGTCGGGCAGGTCGACGATCATGGGCGTCTCCATTCCCTGCCGTCACGGCGCAGCATCTCGAATGCCGACTCCGGGCCCCAACCGCCGGACACATACGGATCGGGGTGTCCGTTCGCGGCCCAGTTCTCGAGCGCGGGATCCAGTATCTTCCACGACAGTTCGACCTCGGCGTTGACCGGGAAGAGCGACGGTTCCCCCAGAAGTACGTCGAGGATCAGGCGCTCGTAGGCCTCCGGGGACTCCTCGGCGAAGGCCGCGCCGTAGGAGAAGTCCATGTTGACGTCCCGGACCTCCATCTGGTTGCCGGGCACCTTGGAGCCGAATCTCAAGGTGATGCCCTCATCCGGTTGGACCCGGATCACCAGAGCGTTCTTACCGAGTTCCTCGGTCATGGTGGCGTCGAACGGCAGATGGGGCGGCCGCTTGAACACCAGCGCGATCTCGGTGACCCTGCGGCCGAGGCGTTTTCCGGTGCGCAGATAGAACGGGACGCCCGCCCATCGGCGGGTGTCCACATCGAGCGTGATCGCCGCGAACGTTTCGGTGGTGGAAGTCGTGGAGAAGCCCTCTTCGTCGAGCAGGCCCATCACCTTCTCGCTGCCCTGCCAACCGGCCGTGTACTGGCCCCGCGAGGTCGTCTGGTCCAGCGGTTCCACCAGTCGGGTGGCCGAGAGCACTTTGATCTTCTCGGCCTGCAGTTCCGCGGGGGAGAAGTTGACCGGTTCCTCCATCGCGGTCAGCGCCAGAAGCTGCAGCAGGTGATTCTGGATCACGTCCCGCGCGGCCCCGATGCCGTCGTAATAGCCTGCGCGGCCGCCCAATCCGATGTCCTCGGCCATGGTGATCTGGACGTGATCGACGTAGTGCGCGTTCCAGATCGGCTCGAACATCTCGTTGGCGAACCGCAGGGCGAGGAGGTTCTGCACGGTCTCCTTGCCCAGGTAGTGGTCGATGCGGAACACCGACGACTCCGGGAAGACGCTGTTGACCACCTCGTTGAGCGATTCGGCGCTGGTCAGGTCGTGGCCGAAGGGCTTCTCGATGACCACGCGGTTCCAGCATCCGTCGTGGTTGCGCGCCAAGCCCGACTTCGACAGCTGCTCGCAGACCACCGGGAACGCCGCAGGCGGGATCGACAGGTAGAACGCATGATTGCCGCCCGTGCCGCGCTCTTCATCGAGGTTGCGCAGGCGTTCGGCGAGCCGCTCGAAGGCGGACTCGTCGTCGAAGTCGCCGTGTACGAAGCGGATTCCCTCCGACAGTCGGTCCCAGACCTCCTGGCGGAACGGTGTCCGGGCGTGCTGCTCCACCGCCTCGCGCACCACATCGCTGAAGTGCTCGTCGGCCCACTCCCGGCGGGCGAAACCCACCAGGGCGAACTGCGGGGGCAGCAGCCCACGGTTGGCCAGGTCGTAGATGGCCGGCATCAGCTTCTTACGGGCCAGATCGCCCGTCACACCGAAGATCACGACGGCGCAGGGGCCCGCAATATGGGGCATTCGCTTGTCGCGCCTGTCCCGCAGCGGATTCACCCACGCCGCCGTGGTGCTGCTCATTTCGCCGCGGCGTCGAGCTGCTCTTGGGTGGCGTCGATCAACTCCTGCCACGACTTTTCGAACTTCTCGACGCCCTCGTCCTCGAGCACCTTGAACACATCCGGCACGTCGACCCCGACCGAGGCCAGCTTGTCGAAGATGATCTGAGAGGTCTCGGCGGTCCCAGTGATGGTGTCACCGGTGATCTCGCCGTGGTCGGCCACCGCGTCCATGGTCTTCTCGGGCATGGTGTTCACGGTGTTGGGTGCCACCAGATGCGTGACGTACAACGTGTCGGAGTAGTCGGGGTTCTTCACACCCGTGGACGCCCACAGCGGCCGCTGCACCCGCGCACCCTGCTCGGCCAGCGCGGCGAACCGGCTGCCCTGCTCGAAGACCTCCTGGTAGGCCGCGTACGCCAGTCGTGCGTTGGCGACGCCGGCCTGACCGCGGGTGTCCAGGGCGACGTCGGTGCCGATCTTCTCCAGTCGCGCGTCGATCTCGGTGTCGACGCGGGAGACGAAGAACGAGGCCACCGAGTGGATCTTGGAGAGGTCATGGCCCGCCTCCTTGGCGGCCTCGAGGCCCGCCAGGTAGGCGTCCATGACCGCGCGGTGGCGCTCGACCGAGAAGATCAGCGTGACGTTGACCGAGATGCCCTCGGCGATCACCGCCGTGATGGCGGGCAGACCGGCCAGCGTGGCCGGAATCTTGATCAGCAGATTGGGCCGATCGACGATCTTCCACAACTCGACGGCCTGCAGGATCGTCTTGTCGGTGTCGTGCGCCAGGCGCGGGTCCACCTCGATCGAGACCCGGCCGTCGACGCCGTCGGAGAGCTCGTACTGCTTGGCCAACACGTCACACGCGTTGCGCACGTCGTCCGTGGTGACCGTCCGGATCGTCGCGTCGACGTCGGCACCCCGGGAGGCCAATTCCTTGACCTGGTCGTCGTAGGCGTGCCCCTTCGACAGCGCGGCCTGGAAGATCGACGGGTTGGTGGTCACCCCGACCACACTCTTGGTGTCGATCAGCTCCTGAAGGTTGCCGGTCTGCAGGCGGTCCCGGGACAGGTCGTCGAGCCACACCGACACGCCCGCAGCGCTCAGTGCTGCCAGGTTGGGATTCTGGGTCATGATGCCTTCTCTCATCCTCTCGAAGAGCCCAACGCCTCCGTTGGTCCCTAGTTGTTCATTGCGCGTTCGGCGGCGGCGACGACGGCTTCTGCGGTGAAACCGAATTCGCGGAACAGGGTCTTGTCGTCAGCCGACTCGCCGTAGTGCTCGATCGAGATGATCTCGCCGGTGTCACCGACGTAGCGGTGCCACGGCATGGCCACGCCGGCCTCTACGGCGACGCGGGCCGAAACATCGGGCGGCAGCACCGAATCCCGGTATTCGCGGGGCTGCTTCTCGAACCACTCGACGGACGGCATCGACACCACAGCGGCTGTGATGTCCTTCTCCGCCAACAGCTTCTTGGCCTCGACCGCGAGCTGCAGTTCGGAACCGGTCGCGATGATCAGCACGTCGGCATCGGCGGCCTGCTCACCGCCGAGCACGTAGCCGCCCTTGGCGACACCGTCGGCGTCGGTGCCCTCGAGCACCGGGACGCCCTGGCGCGTCAGGATGAAACCGACCGGGCCGCTGCCGTTGCCCCGCGCGATGATGCTGCGCCAGGCGTAGGCGGTCTCGTTCGGGTCGCCGGGGCGCACCACCGCGAGCCTCGGGATGGCCCGGAGTGCGGCGAGGTGCTCGATGGGCTGGTGGGTCGGTCCGTCCTCACCCAGGCCGATGGAATCGTGCGTCCAGATGTAGATGGTGTCGATGTCCATCAGGGCTGCCAGGCGCACGGCGGGCCGCATGTAGTCGGAGAACTGCAGGAAGGTGCCGCCGAAGGCGCGCGTCGGGCCGTGCAGCACGATGCCCGACAGGATCGATCCCATCGCGTGCTCGCGGATGCCGAAGTGCAGCACTCGGCCGTACGGGTCGGCGGTGAAGTCGTCGGTCGAGATCGACGGCGGGCCAAACGATTTCACACCCTTGATGGTGGTGTTGTTGCTGCCCGCGAGGTCGGCCGAGCCGCCCCACAGCTCAGGCAGCTTGGATGCGGTGTCGTTGAGCACCTGACCGAACGCCGCGCGGGTGGCGACGGACTTGCTGCCCGGCTCCCAGTGCGTCAGGTCGGCGTCCCAGCCCTCCGGGAGCTCTTGAGCCAGGAGCCGGTCCAGCAGCTTCTTGCGCTCGGGCTCACGCTGAGCCCACGCCTCGAAATCCTGCTGCCAGGCGTCGTGCGCCTCCTTGCCACGCCCCACCAACTGGCGGGTGTGGGTGATGACGTCGTCGCTGACCTCGAAGCTCTTCTCCGGGTCGAACCCGAGGACCTTCTTGGTGGCCGCCACCTCGTCGTCGCCGAGCGCCGCGCCGTGCACGCCACCGGTGTTCATCTTGGTGGGCGCGGGATAACCGATGATCGTGCGCAGCGCGATGAACGACGGCTTGTCGGTCACCTTCTTGGCCTCGGCGATCGCGGCCTCGATGCCGACCACGTTCTCGCCTCCCTCGACCTCCTGGACATGCCAGCCGTAGGCGCGGTAGCGCGCGGCGACGTCCTCGGACAGCGCGATGTCGGTGTCGTGCTCGATCGAGATGTGGTTCTTGTCATAGAAGACGATCAGGTTGCCCAGCTGCTGTGTGCCGGCCAATGACGACGCCTCGCTGGTCACGCCCTCTTCGATGTCGCCGTCAGAGGCGATCACGTAGATGTAGTGGTCGAACGGACTTTCACCGGGCGCGGCGTCGGGGTCGAACAGGCCGCGCTCGTAGCGGGCGGCCATGGCCATGCCCACCGCGGAGGCCAGGCCCTGGCCCAGCGGGCCCGTGGTGATCTCCACACCCTTGGTGTGCCGGAACTCCGGATGGCCGGGCGTCTTGCTGCCCCAGGTCCGCAGTGCCTCGATGTCGGACAACTCCAGGCCGAAGCCGCCCAAGTACAGCTGCAGGTACAGCGTCAGGCTGGAGTGGCCGCAGGACAGGATGAACCGGTCCCGGCCCAACCAGTGGGTGTCCGACGGGTCGTGGCGCATCTGACGCTGGAACAGCGTGTAGGCGAGCGGCGCCAGGCTCATCGCGGTTCCCGGATGGCCGTTGCCCACCTTCTGCACCGCGTCCGCGGCCAGAACGCGCACGGTGTCAACGGCCCGGGAATCGACGTCGGTCCAATCCTCGGGATGGTTGGGCACCGTCAATGCGGCGATCTCTTCGACTGTGGTCACTACCGAACTCCTTGGGAACTGCATGTCAGGCGGACAGGGCGCTGTGCTCAACCCTAGTGTCAACTATTCCGCCGCGGCAGTCCGCATCCACCGAACGGACCCGCGATGTGGAGATGGCGAGCCCGCGGTCTACCATCGTTCGTAGTAGAAGCTGCGAGGCTGCCGCGACCAATCGCTTTCATGAGGAGTTAACTGCGTGAGCATCCGCGAGCGCGTCGCGCGGAGCCGAATCCGCACCACCGTGCTGGCCTATCTGGCGTTGACCAAGCCGAGAGTCATCGAACTCCTGCTGGTCACGACGATCCCGGCCATGCTGTTGGCCGAACGCGGATCGGTGAACCCGATCCTGATCCTGAACACCCTCATCGGTGGTGGGCTGGCGGCGGCGGGCGCGAACACGCTGAACTGCGTCGCCGACGCCGACATCGACAAGGTGATGAAGCGCACAGCGCTTCGCCCGCTGGCCCGCGAGACCGTGCCCACGCGGCACGCGCTGGTGTTCGGACTGGTGCTGTCCGTGGCGTCGTTCTTCTGGCTGTGGTGGACGAGCAACCTGCTCTCGGGTGTGCTGGCCGTCGCCACCATCGCGTTCTACGTCTTCGTCTACACCCTGCTGCTCAAACGTCGCACCTCGCAGAACGTGGTGTGGGGTGGCGCGGCGGGATGCATGCCGGTGATGATCGGCTGGTCGGCCGTCACGGGCACGATCGGCTGGCCCGCGCTGGTGATGTTCCTGATCATCTTCTTCTGGACGCCGCCGCACACCTGGGCGTTGGCCATGCGTTACAAGGACGACTACGCGGCTGCCGGGGTGCCGATGCTGCCGTCGGTGGCCACCGAGAAGCAGGTGACCACCCACATCCTGGTGTACACCTGGCTCACGGTGTTGACCACGCTGGCGCTGGCGCCCGCGGCGGGATGGCTCTACCTCGCGGTCGCGGTGCTGGCCGGCGCGTGGTTCCTGGTGATGGCCCATCAGCTCTACGCGGGTGTGCGCCGCGGCGTACCCGTCAAACCGCTGCGGCTGTTCCTGCAGTCCAACAACTACCTGGCCGCAGTTTTCTGCGCACTGGCCGTGGACTCGGTGCTGGCTCTGCCCACGCTGCTGTCCTGAGCCCGGTCAGGGCACCAGCACGATCGAGCCCACCGTTTTGCGGCCCTGCAAATCGCGGTGCGCCCGCTCCGCCTCGGCCAGTGGGTACCTCTGGCTGACCGTGACGTCGATGGTCCCGGCCGCAATCGCATCCATGAGTTCACCCGCCCGCCAGGCGAACTCATCGGCCGTGCGGGTGAAGTCGCCGAGCTTGGGCCGGGTCAGGAACACCGATCCGGCGGTATTGAGGCGCTGCGGGTCCACCGGGGGCACCGGACCACTGGCGGCACCGAACAGCGCCAGGGTGCCGCGCACCGCCAGGCTGGCCATGCTCGCGTCGAACGTGCTGGCCCCGACCCCGTCGTAGACGGCCTGCACACCCACGCCGTCGGTGAGGTCGCGCACCTTGGCCGCGAACTCCGCGGGGTCCTCCGGATAGTCGAGCACCTCGAACGCGCCCGCCTGCCGGGACAGTTCGGCCTTCTCCGGCGTCGACGCCGTCGTGATCACCTTGGTGCCCACGCTGACCGCCCACTGCGTCAGGATCAGGCCGACCCCGCCCGCGCCCGCGTGCACCAGGACGGTGTCCGACGGGGTGATCGGGTACACGGACTTGATCAGGTAGTGCGCTGTCATGCCCTTCAGCAGCGCCGAGGCGATGGCGTCCGAGGGGACGGCGTCGGGCACGTAGGCGACGAAATCGGCGGGGGCCGTGCAGTACTGCGCATAGGCGCCGTCGGCGTTCGCGGTCACCACGCGGTCACCGATCGACAGCGCGGCCACGTCGTCACCGACGGCGGCCACCGTCCCGCACACCTCGGTGCCGACGATGAAGGGCACTGGCCGCGGATACAGTCCGGACCGAAAATAGGTGTCGATGAAGTTGATTCCGATGGCGTCTGCCTTGATCAGAACCTGACCCCGTCCCGGGGTGGGCTGCGGCTTGTCGACGAGGGCCAGAACTTCGGGGCCGCCGGTTCGGCTGACTTCGATCGCGTCCATGGTGACTATCATCCTTGTCCATGATGCCGTCATGAAGCTGGCCCGGCCTGACGTGTTCCATCCGAAGATCGTTCTGGCGGGGTGCCCGAAGCTCATTGACGGGGACGGTGACGACGACGGCCTGGTGGCTGCGCTGCGGCAGCGCGGCCTCGCGGCGCGATGGCTGTCCTGGGATGACCCACAGACCCTGAAAGCGGACCTGGTGATCCTGCGGGCCACGTGGGACTACATCGAGCGCCTCGACGAGTTCCTGGACTGGACGCAGCAGGTGCCGAATCTGCTCAATGCGCCCGAGGTGGTCGCCTGGAACACCGACAAGCGCTACCTGCGCGATCTCGACATCGCCGGGGTCCGCGTGCTCGAGAGCGAGTTCTTCACGCCCGACGAGATCGTGCACCTGCCCGCGGGCGAGGTAGTGGTCAAACCGGCGGTTGGGGCGGGATCTGTCGGCGCCCAGAGATTCACCGACCACCGTGCGGCCCGGGAACATGCGGCGCGGCTGCAGGAGTCGGGCTCGACCGTGCTGGTTCAGCCGTACGACGCGCGCGTCGAGCACGGCGAGACGGCCCTGGTCTTCCTCGCCGGGGAGCAGTCGCACGCCTTCACCAAGGGGCCGATCCTGCGGGCGCCGGGGGAGCGGCCGGCCTTCGACGACTCGGGCACCTACGCCGAGGAGTCGCTGGCGCCTACCGAGCCGGATTTCGAACTGTGGGACACGGGCTACGCGGCGCTGGCCGCGGCCGCGGCGCATCTGGGCATCGACCCGTCAGAACTGCTCTACGCGCGCGTCGACCTCATCGGTGACCGGGATCCGGTCCTGCTGGAACTCGAGCTGGTCGAACCGAGCCTGGGGTGGCGTCAACTCGACGCGACCACCAGGGCGGCCCAGCAGCGCCGGTTCGCGCTCGGGGTCGAATCAGCTCTCGATCGACTCGGTCTGGGTCCGCTCTCGCATCGACGCCCATAGCGCGGCCGTCGCGGCTGTGCAGGCCGCGGCCCCCGCGACGTGCAGGGCCACCAGCGCCTCGGGGACGCCGGTGAAGAACTGGATGGCACCGACGGTACCCTGCGCGAACGCCAGCGCGACGACGACCGCCAGCCTGGTCAGCACCGGGCGTGGGGCGTGCACCGCGAGCAGGCCGAAGCCCAGGCCCACGAGCAGCGCCAGGTACGCGACCAGCAGCGACGAGTGCGCGTGCACCAGAGTGACGATCTCGACCTGCAGGCGTGCCACGGGGCGCTCGATGCTCTTGTCGCCGGCGTGCGGTCCGGCGCCCGTCACCAGGGTCCCGGTCACCAGCACGGCCGCGAGCGTGACGGCGGACAGCACCGTGAGCCAGCGCAGCGGAGCGGCCACCACGTGCACCACGGTGCCCGTGTCGGGTTCGCCGATCTTGACGTAGAGCAGCACCGCGAGCCAGACCATGGTCATCGAGGCCAGCAGGTGGATCGCCACGGTCCACCACAGCAGGCCGGTCAGCACCGTGATGCCGCCGATGACGGCCTGAACGACCGTGGACGCGGGCATCAGCCAGGCATAGACCAGCACTTCGCGGCGACGGCGCGCGCGGGTCACCGCCAGCACCGCGAGGATCGCGGTCAGAACCACCGCGAACGTGATCATCCGGTTGCCGAACTCGACCAACTGGTGCACCCGCGCCACTTCGGGGTGCGGGATGGGTGTGAAGCTGCCCGGGAAGCACTGAGGCCAGGTCGGGCAGCCCAGGCCCGACGCCGTGACGCGCACGATCGCACCGGTCACGGCGATACCGCCCTGGGTGAGGATCACCAGCGCGGCAATCAGGCGTTGCGCGCGCAGACTGGGTTCGGGCAGCAGGTCGACCAGTCGGCGGAAGAACACGGGCCCAAGCGTAGAGGACGAAAAACTACAGTCCGTAGTAAGGGGCCGGTCAGGGCTGTGATCGCGGTGCGACGACGGGTATCAGGATGTCGTCGACCAGGCGCACCGCCAGGCCGTCGTCGAGGGGATCGCCGGTGACCAACAGGCGGTGCCACAGCACGCTCTGGGCCAGTTCGCGCACGATGTCGACCGGGACGTCGGCGCGCACCTCGCCGCGCGCCACACCCCGTTGCAGGAGTTCGGCCATCTCCTGTTTGCGCCATCCGATGACCTCGGTGCGAAACGCCTCGGCCAGGTCGTCGTCGGCGGACATCGCGGCGATGACGGCCTTCATGGTCGACGCCTGCGGTCCGGTGAACAGGTCGATCCAGCCCCGCAGGATCGCGAGCATGTCCTCGCGATAACTGCCGGTGTCGAGGTGGGGGACCGCCGCGGTGGCGGTGCGCAGGAGCGTGTCGCGGAGCAGTGCGGTGCTGTCGGGCCAGCGGCGGTAGAGCACGGGCTTGCTGGTGCCGGCGGCCGCGGCGACGGCCTCCATCGTGACTCCGGCGGCACCGCGTTCCCCGAGCAGTTTCAGGGTCGCGTCGTGGATCGCGTTCTCCAGGTCTGCACCCCGTCGGCGGTGGGCCACTGACACCTCCTAAGAAACGCTTGCGTATCCAATGTCACGAGCCTAGCCTGGGAATTAAGAAACGCAAACGTATCTTAGGAGTACGTCATGACTCCCGTGCTGTATCCCCTGCGATCCGTCGAGTCCGCCGTCGTACGCCACACCAGGCTGCCGCACCTGCGACGACGGATCACGATCGACCATCACCGGTTGGCCAGCGTCACACCTGCCATGCTGCTGGACTGGTTCACCCATATCGGCGGCACCATGCGCTACGGCGACGACGTGATCCCGCGTTA
The DNA here is from genome assembly GCF_010729895.1 of Mycolicibacterium confluentis. NCBI lineage: Bacteria > Bacillati > Actinomycetota > Actinomycetes > Mycobacteriales > Mycobacteriaceae > Mycobacterium > Mycolicibacterium confluentis. Next base: position 2,725,544 of record NZ_AP022612.1, on the reverse strand, counting down.
TCTGGCCTGGCACCCGATCGATCACATCCGCTGGGATTTGGCCCGCCCCGCGCCCGGCGGTGGCGCGGCCGAGGGGGCCCGGTTCCGGATCGTCGAACAGTTCCGGGGAATCGACGAGGACCGGACCTACCCGGTCGACGTGGTGGACCGCGTCGAGAAACTCGATGAGACCGGTATCAGGCTGGTCACCAGACTGGCCGGCGTGGTGGTCTTCCAGCTTGAGCACACCTGGTCGGCCGGGGCCGAGGGTGCGCACTATGTGAGCGTGCTCGACATCGGCGCCCGGTCGGCGCTCGCAACCCCGGTCAACTGGGCGCTGACCCGCAGATTCCCCGACGCCATGGCGCACGCCTGGGTGCGGCACAACATCGAGGAGGTCGGCCAACTGCAGTATCTGCTGCCCGGCTTGGCTGACGGGCACCGCGATCAGGCGACGTGCGCCACCATTGATGGTGCGGGTGCCGTCAGCGCGGCTGGGCGAGGATGGCTGGATCCAGAGCCCGCTCGATTTCGGCCGGACTGAGCAGCTTGCGCTCGCGTACCAGTTCGGCCACTCCGCGCCCGGACCGCAGCGCTGCGCGGGCCACATCGGTTGCCGTGGCGTAGCCGAGGTGCGTATTCAACGCGGTCGCGATGCCGATCGAGTCCGTCACGGCCGCGGCCAACCGGTCTCGATCGCACCCTATGCCGGCCACGCACCGCGCGAGCTCATCGACCGCCCGGCGCAGCTGGCGCAGTCCCGTCAGAAGGCAGTGGCCGATCACGGGTTCGAATGCATTGAGCTGTAGCTCGCCGCTCTGTGCCGCCATGGCGACGGTGACGTCGGCACCGGCGACTTGGAACGCGATCTGGTTGACGAATTCGGGAACCACCGGGTTGACCTTGCCGGGCATGATGCTGGAGCCCGCCTGCACGGCGGGCAGCGTGATCTCGCCGAAGCCCGCTCGCGGTCCCGAGGACAGCAGCCGCAGGTCGTCGCAGATCTTCGACAGGCGTCCAGCGATCTGGCGCAGGGCACCCGAGGTCTGGACGAACGCGCCGCAGTCCTGGGTGGCGGCGATCAGGTCCGGTGCCGTGCGCAGCGGCAGATCCACGATGCTCGCCAGGTGAGCTCGCACCACGGGGGCGTAGCCGGAGGGTGCGTTGAGGCCGGTACCGATCGCCGTTCCGCCGAGATTGATCTCATACAGCGCGTGTTCCGCGCGGACGAGCAGCTCCAGATCCGCACGGACAAGCGCGCCGAACGCGGCGAACTCGCGTCCCAGTGTCATCGGCACGGCGTCCTGAAGCTGGGTGCGGCCCACCTTGAGCACAGTCGCGAACTCCGCGGCCTTGGCGTCGCAGGCCGCGCCGAGCTGATGCAGGGCCGCCCGAAGCTGCGCGCAGCCCGCACTGACCGCAACGCGAAGGGCGGTGGGGTAGGCGTCGTTCGTGGACTGGCTGAGGTTGGTGTGGTCGGTCGGGCTCAGCACCGCGTAGTCCGCGCGCGGACGCTCGAGGAGTTCGAGTGCGCGGTTGGTGACCACTTCGTTGGCGTTCATATTGGTCGAGGTGCCGGCCCCGCCCTGAACCATCGGCACAATGAACTGGTCGTGCAGGGCGCCGCCGCGGATCTCGGTGCAGGCGGCCACGATCGCGTCGCGACGGCTCGAGTCCAGCACGCCGAGCTCGTGATTCGCTTGGGCCGCGGCCTGTTTGACCGCGGCCAAGGCGTATACGAAATCAGGGTGGGCGCCGACCGGTTCGCTGCTGGCCGGAAAGTTCTCGCACGCGCGCAGCGTGTGAATGCCCCAGTACACCTCGGCGGGGATGTCTCGTACGCCCAGCAGGTCACGCTCCTGGCGGACCTGGGGCTGCTGCGAGGTCACCTCGCCCATTCCGGCAGCGTCCCCCTGGCTTTTGCCGCGCGCAGATCGCCGGACCGTGCGTGTCCCTCGAAATTCTCGGCGCGCGCGGCCCGGCCCAGCAGTTCGCCCAACTCGCGACTGCTCTCGGCCGACCGAATCTCCTGATAGGTCACGGTGCGCAGAAACTTGCCCACCCACAGGCCCCCGGTGTAGCGGGCCGCGCCCCGGGTGGGGAGCACGTGGTTGGTGCCGATCACCTTGTCGCCGTAAGAGACACAGGTCTGTTCACCAAGGAACAGGGCACCGTAGTTCTGCAGTCGGTCCAGCGCGTCACGTAGGTCGGCGGTGAATACCTGCACGTGTTCACTGGCGTACTCGTCGCTGACCGCATAGGCCTCGTCGATCGAATCGACCAGGATGACCTCACCATGGTCTCGCCATGCCGCGCCGGCGACCTCGTGGGTGGGCAGGCCCGGCAGCAGCCGGTCGATCGCCGTGATCGTGTCCCGCCCCACCTGCTCGGACGTGGTGACCAGCACCGCGGGTGAATCCGGACCGTGCTCGGCCTGGCTGAGCAGGTCCACCGCCACGGTCAGCGGGTCCGCGGTGTCGTCGGCGATGATCAGAACCTCGGTGGGCCCGGCGAACAGGTCGATCCCGACCTCGCCGAACAACTGGCGCTTGGCCTCGGCCACATAGGCGTTGCCCGGTCCTGCGATCATGTCGACCCGGTCGACCGACTCGGTTCCGACGCTCATCGCGGCGACTGCCTGCACTCCACCGAGGACGTAGATCTCGTCGGCGCCAGCCAGGTGCATCGCTGCGACGCTGGCGTCGGGTATGGCGCCCGCCGTCGGGGGTGTTGTGGCGATGACGCGTTGCACCCCAGCCACTTTGGCTGTCGTGATGATCATGTGGGCCGACGCCAGCAGGGGGTAGCGACCGCCCGGGATGTAGGCGCCCACCGACGCTATCGGTAGGTTGCGGTGGCCGAGGATGACGCCGGGCGCGACCTCGTGTTCGATGTCGTGGATCGATTCCAGTTGCAGGCGGGCGAATCGTTCGACGTTGCGTTGCACTTCGACGATGTCGTCGATCGTCTGACGCGGCAACCGCGCCATCGCCGCGTCGATCTCGGTGGAGGTCAGTCGAAAACTCGGCGGAGACCAGGAGTCGAACTGCTCGGAGTACCTGCGCACGGCCGCGTCGCCGCCGGCTCGAACATCGGCGATGATGGTCTCGACGCGCGTGCGTACATCTGTGTCCGTGGTGGTGATCGATTGCTGTGCAACGGATTTCAGATGCCGTCTCATCGTCTGCCTCTCGCGGGTGGATTGAGATCAATGGGTCTTCGTCACAGTACGAACGGGTCGGCGCATAGGGCAAGCGGTCGGTGACTTGGTCAGCGCATAAGGTTTCGCTATGGGTCGGGATTCAGCGCAGGAACCCGATGATGTCGCGACCGCTGGCGATCACCTCGGCGGTGCCAGCTGGGGAATCCTGATGTTCCAGCAGCGCTTCATGCGACAGTCGGACCATTTCGGCGGTTGCCGAACTGAGGGTTCGGTCGTTGCGGCGCACGAACGCCAGGGTGTCGTACATGGGTTCGGCGAACGACACGATGCCGATGCCGCGTGGCAGGACCTCGCGGGTGACGGCAGCACGGCACACGATGGTGTCTCCGAACCCCTGGGCCACCAGATCGAGTGCCATGTCCAGGTATTCGACCTCGATGCTGGGCTCAATGCGCAGGCCGGCGAGTTGAGCGCGGTCGTTGAGTTGTCGACGGGCTGGATCGGTGTTCGAGTGGTGGGCGTCGTACAGCACCAGTGGCGCCGAGCAGAATTCTTCGATGGTGCGCGGCGTGGCGAGAGCTGATTCGTCGGTGCTGGCGTAGAGCACTTCGTCGCGCGCCACCGGCAGGACACGGAGCTCTTCTGTGTCGACGGGCAGCGTCACCAGCCCGGCCTCGATGGAGCCGCGCGCCACGGCGGCGGTGGTCTCGGCGCTGTTTTGGCCGACCAGCCGCATCCGCACCTGTGGGTATTGTCGGCGGAAATTGGCGGCGAGGTCGGCGCGCAGGTAATAGTGCACGTTGCGGAGCAGGCCGAAGGTCGCTTTGCCGCCGGTGAGATCGTGCAGTGCGCGCACCGCGCGCCGCCCGTCCTCGGCGGCCTGCACGGCCTGCGACGCCCAGGGCAACAGTTCGTCGCCGGCCGGCGTCACGACCAGGGCCCGGCCGCCGCGTTCGAACAGCGCGGTGCCGAGTTCGCGTTCCAGTCGCCTAATCAGATCGGAGACCGCCGGCTGGCTGAGTCCGAGTTCCTGGGCGGCCGCGCTGAAGGTGCCGAGTCGCGCGGCGGTCACGAAGGCCAGCAGCTGGACGAGGGTCATGCATGTCACCTCCTTGGGAATGACGGGCGGGGCGCGGCACGGGGTCTCCGGTTGGGTGCTTTACATGGGTGTGCCGCTGTCGACCGCCGCCAACACCTCATCGACACTGCGCACCACCCGGGCGTGGTTGACCGCCAGCGCCCGCAGGGATGCCAGGTGCGCGCTCTCGTCGTAGTCGGCGGTGGCCTCGTCGACTACGACGCACTCATAGCCGCGCTCGGCCGCGCCGCGGACCGTCGACTCCACGCAGCAGTTGGTGGAGATGCCGGCCACGACAAACCCGGTGAACCCGGCGGCTCGGGCGACCCGATCCAGGTTGGAGGAGTTGAACGCGCCGTAGGTCAGCTTGTCCACCACCCATTCACCGTCCACGGGCGCCAACTCCGGCCGGATCTGGAAATCCGGTGATCCCGCGTAGAAGATCTCCCGCACCCCGCTGGCATCCTCGATCGCCTTTATCCACGCCCGATAGTTGGGCGGGAAGTCACGGTAGTCGGGGTACTGCGACCCCAGGCGCAGGTGGACCACGGGTCGGTCCCGTGTCCGCCACGCCTGCAGCAGCCGGCCGATCGCCGGCACCACGACACGTTCGGTGCGGTCGTTGAAGTACGCCATCGATCCCGGTTGCAGCCGTTCCATCGCCACGTTGAAGGCGCCGTCCGGCCGGGCGTCGTGGATCTGCATGTCGACCACCAGCAGGGCCGTGTGGGCGGTGAGGGCTACCGGCTGGATGTAGGTCCCGTGCGAATCGAGGAAGGCCTCGCCCCCCGCGCTCACTGCGCGGATTCCGTCGACAGATCGGCGTCGAGCTCGGCTGCTGACCGGTGTTCTTTGGCGCCGACCGCCGTGCCGACCGCGAACACCAGGAACGGAATGGTCGCGAGGATGACCGCCACGGTCAATCCGAAACCGGTCACCAGCTGGAAATTGACCAGCACCAGCACCAGGCTGCCGAGAAGGCCGAGCACCGCGAGCGCCGGGGCGATCCGATGCTGCCACGGCTTCGTGCACGACGGCGTCGCGCGGAAGAACCGGAATGCGGCGATCGAGGTCACGGTCATCAGGGCGACCATGCCGATGGTGGCGATGCCGCCGAGGGTGGCGAACACCTGGGTCAGCGGCTGCAGACCGAGCAGTGCGGCGATGACGGTCAGCACCAGGGCCGTGGCGGACTGGGTCAACGACGAGATGTGCGGCGAGCGGTGCACATCATGCACCCGGCCCAGCGCAGACGGCATGAACGTGTACCGCGACAGCGCGAACTGGTAGCGGGCCACGACGTTGTGCAGTGCCAGCAGGCAGGCGAAGATGCTGGTGATGATCAGCACCTGAACGATGTCGCGACCGACCGTCCCGAGGTAGGTGTCGACGATGCTGAACAGGAAGTTGTCTGTGTCGTTCTGGGCCTTGTCCACCACCGAGTCCATCCCGTAGCCCAGCACCATGAGCCAGGCCGAGACCAGGTAGAAGCTGCCGATTCCCAGCACGGCGATGTAGGTGGCGCGCGGCAGAGTGCGGTCGGGATCGCGGGCCTCGTTGCGGAATACCGCCGTGGATTCGAAGCCGATGAAGCCGGTCAGGGCGAACAGCACCGCGACTCCGATGGGTCCGGACAGCGCGTTCGACGGCGCGAAGGACTGCAGGTTGAGACCGGATTCGCCGCCGGTCAGCACGATCGCCAGATCCAGCACCACGACGATGCCGACCTCGGCGATCAGGGCGATGCCCAGCACCTTCGAACTCAACTCGATGTGCCGGTAGCCGAGGAAGGCGATCACCGCCAGCGTGGCCAGGGCGTACACCCACCAGGGAATCTGCACCGAGGTGACGTCAGCGACCACGTTCGACAGCACCGCGCCCATGTAGCCGTACATGCCGACCTGCATGCAGGTGTAGGAGAGCAGGGCCAGGAATCCGGTGCCGATTCCCGGGGCGAACCCCAGTCCCTTGGCGACGTAGGCGTAGAACGCGCCGGCTTCGCGCACAAACGGTGTCATATTCACGAATCCGATGGCGAACAACAACAGCACCGTGGTGGCCACCACAAAGCCGATCGGGGCGCCTGTCCCATTGCCGAAACCGATCATCAGCGGGACGTTGCCGCCGAGGACCGTCAACGGGGCGGCCGCCGCCACGACCATCAGAACGATGCTCGTCGTGCCCAGATTTCCGGTGAGTCGACCTGCGGTCGGGGATGGTGGATGCGTCATGAACTCTCCTGCGGTTCGCCGATGGATTCGCACAACCTATGAGCGAAGGCAATCCCCGGACAACCTGGCGGACACTTCATGAGGCCATAGCTTTTCCTTATGGCAAGGTCTTGGCGGAACACGTTTCTGATCGTCGGATCACCAGCGGAGTTCAGATGAAGCGGAACCAGCGCACGGCGCAGGCCGCGGCCACCGCACCCCACACCGCGAGCACCGCGATGCCGAACCAGTCCACTGACAGCGTCATCGCCTGAGCCAGCGACTCGGTGAGCGCGCCCGACGGGGTCAGCCGGGCCACCCAGCGCAATCCCGCGGGAACCAATCCGCTCTCCAGCGTCAGTGCGCCGAGGCCCGCGAACACGAACCACAGCAGATTGGCCACCGCCAGCACGATCTCGGCGCGCAGCGTGCCGCCGAGCAGCAGGCCCAGCGCCGTGAAGCACACCGTGCCCACCGCGATGATGAACGCACCCAGGAGCAGACCCAGCGGATCCGGCCGCCACCCCAGCGCCACGCCGATCGCGCCCAGCAGGATCGCCTGCAGAAACACCACCGTCACCACGGCCATCGACTTGCCCGCGATGATGCCCCAGACCGGAAGTGCCGTGGCGCCGAGGCGTTTGAGCGCACCGTAGCGGCGGTCAAACGCCACCGCGATGGCCTGCCCGGTGAAGCCCGTGGAGATCAGCGCCAGCGCCATGATGGCCGGGGTGAACGTTCCCGCACGGTCGTCGCCGAAGTCGCCCAGCGGCAGCAGCACCAGGCCGACCAGCAGCGTGATCGGGATGAACATCGTCAGCAGAAGCTGCTCGCCGTTGCGCAGCAGCAGCTTGAGTTCGAGGCCGAACTGCGCGGCCAGCATCCGCGCGACCGTGCTCGGTCGCGGGTCGGGCGTGAACGTGCCCGGAGGGAACAGGCTCTGGCTCACGGTCGCAACTCCCGTCCGGTGACGTCGAGGAACACGTCCTCAAGACTGCGCTGCTCGACGCGCATGTTGGTCGCCAGCACATCCAGGCGGGCGCACCACGCCGTCACGGTCGCGAGCACCTGCGGGTCGATGTGCCCTTCGACGAGGTACTCGCCGGGCGCGACTTCGACGGCGGAATAGTTCTCCGGCAGGGCCGAGACCAACAGCGTGAGGTCCAGCATGCGCGGCGCGCTGAAGCGAAGCTGATCCTCGGCGCCCGAGCGCATCAGCTCGGCCGGCGTGCCCGCGGCGACCTGCGAGCCGTGGTCGATGATCACGATCCGGTCGGCGAGCTCCTCGGCCTCCTTGAGCTGATGGGTGGTCAACACCACGGTGACGCCGTCGCGGCGCAGGCCGTCGATCAGCTCCCAGACCACCAGCCGTGCGTGGGCGTCCATGCCGGCCGTCGGCTCGTCGAGGAACACCAGTTCGGGGCGCCCCACCAGGGCGCAGGCCAGCGCCAAGCGCTGCTGCTGTCCGCCCGAGAGCCGGCGGTAGGTGGTGCGCGCCGAGTCGGTCAGGCCGAGGGTCTCGAGCAGCCACTTCGGATCCAGCGGGTTGGCCGCGTAGGCCGCGACGAGGTTGAGCATCTCGCCGGCCCGGGCGGCCGGATAACCGCCGCCGCCCTGCAGCATGACGCCGATGCGGGGACGCAGCGCCGCATTGTCGGCGAACGGGTCGAGGCCGAACACCTCGATGGTCCCGGCGTCGGGCCTGGTGAACCCCTCGCACATCTCAACCGTGGTGGTCTTGCCCGCGCCGTTGGGTCCCAGAAGTGCGAGCACCTCGGCGGGTTGCACCTCGAGATCGAGGTTCGAGACCGCCGTGGTGTCTCCGAATCGTTTGGTGACCCCATGCAGCCGCAGGGGGATGCGGGGGGCGGTGCCGGTCGAGCTCACGGGGACTCAGCGTAGGCGTCGGTTCGACCGCCGGTTACAGGCGGCGCGCTGGAGACGGGGTCCGGCTCGGGCAGCGCACGCCACGGAAGCCGGTTGTAGGTCAGCCCGATCAGCACCAGGACGATGATCGTGCTGGCCAGAGTGGCGTCGACGATCTGGAACAACGCGAACCGGTCGCCGTTGGCGGTCGGGCCGAAGATGCCCACGATCAGCGTGACGGCGATGGTCGCGATGCGGAACCGCGGTCGGGTCGCCCAGGCCGCGAGCGGGATGATCGCCCACAGCAGGTACCAGGGCTGCACGACGGGGAACAGCAGCACCGTCGCGCCCAGCGCGACACCGAGTCCACCGACGGGGTGGAGCCGACCGCGGAACACCGCGAGCAGCAGCCACGTGACGACGACCATGATGATCAGGACGCCGATCGCACGGGTCAGCGACAGCACCGCGGTGGTGTGATCGCCCAGACCGAGCAGGATTCCCACCTGCCCGGTGCCCAGCGCCAGGAGCGTGGGCGGCGACATCCAACTGCGCACCACGTTGGCGGTGCCCAGCGTCGAGAGCCAGCCGAAGCCCAAACCGCTGGCCCAGCCGATCACGGCCATCACCGCCAGCGACAGCAGACCCAGACCTCCGCTGGCCAGGATGAAGGACTTCACCGAACTGCCCCAGCGATACCCGAGGGCCATCGCCACGAAGCCGAGGGCCAGCAGGGAGGGCAGCTTGATCTGCGAGGACATCGTGATCAGGACCGTTCCGATCAGAAGCATCGCCAGGGGGTACCAACGCGTCGCCGGAAGAGCCGAGAACGGCTGGGGCGCCAGGCGCCGGGTGGACTCCACGCCGCGCAGCGCGAACTCGGTGCCTGCCAGCATCAGGCCGAGCATGATGGCCTCGTTGTGGATGCCGGCCACGAGGTGCATGAACAGCAGGGGATTGGTGGCGCCCAGCCACAGGGCGCTGACCTCCGCGACGCCGCACCGGCGGGCCAGTCGCGGCGTCGCCCACACGATCAGGCCCACACCCGCGAGCACCAGCACGCGATGACACAGCACCGCGGCGACGATGTTCTCCCCGGTGATCTCGGAGATGCCCCGCCCGATCCACAGAAACAGTGGACCGTACGGCGCGGGCGTCTCGCGCCACAGACTGGGCACCGACAGCGTGAACACGTGGTCGAGGCCCAGGCCGGGCGCCGGTCCGACGCGGTAGGGGTCGAGGCCGTTGCCCGCAATCTGGCTCTGCGCCAGGTAGGAGTACACGTCCTTGCTGTACATCGGCGGTGCCACCAGAAGTGGGAGCATCCAGAGCACCAGGGTCCGGTCCAGTTGGCCGCGGGTCATCCGGCGACGTCCCAGGGCGAAGCGGCCCAGCATGAGCCACGCCAGCGCCATCATCACCGCGCCCGTGGTGGTCATCGTGAGAGACACCGTCTGGATGCGTGACGGCAGGTTCAGCAGGCGCACTCCGAACGTGGGATCCTGCATGACAGGACGGGCCCCGGCGCCGAGGGCGCCGATGGCCATCAGCACTGTTCCGGTGGCGCCGAAGAGGCGGGTTCGGCGCAGTGCGACCAGTTCGATGTCGTTGAGTGGCGAGCCCACAGTTCGCTCGTCGCCGTGCCAACCGGCGATCGAGGTGCTCAATGAACGGAGGCGGCCTGCCACGTAGGGCAGCGTAGCGGTCGGTTATTCCGAGCCTGCGCTGTGAACATTTCCACAGCCCAGCTAAGGGTGCCCTTGCTGGATTCCACCTTTTAATTGCGTCACACTGGTGTTGTGAAAATCCGTCCTGAGGCTGATCGCAGCCTGTCTGCCCCCGGGGTGTCCCCGGCAGACGGGTCGCTGCATGCCCAGGACGGCCACACACGCAGCGCGATCATCAGGCTTCTTCTGGAGTCTGGACCCATCACTGCCAGCCGAATCGGGGAGCAGTTGGGGTTGTCCGCCGCGGGCGTCCGCCGTCATCTCGACGCACTGATCGAGACCGGTGACGCGCAGGCCAATGCCGCGGCGGCCTGGCAGCAGGCGGGCCGGGGACGGCCGGCCAAGCGTTATCAGCTCACCGCGGTGGGGCGCAGCAAGCTCGAGCACACCTACGACGATCTGGCCTCGGCCGCCATGCGGCAACTGCGTGAGATCGGCGGTGACGAGGCGGTCCGGACGTTCGCGCGCAAGCGCATCGACACGATCCTGGCCGAGGTCGAACCGGCGGGTGTCGAGGACGGCGACGTTGAGGCCGCAGCCGATCGCATCGCCGGGGCGTTGAGCAGGGCCGGCTACGCGACCACCACCACGCAGGTCCGCGGGCCCATCCAGGGTGTGCAGATCTGTCAGCACCACTGTCCGGTGTCACATGTGGCCGAGGAGTTCCCGGAACTGTGTGAAGCCGAACAGGACGCCATGGCGCAGGTTCTGGGCACTCACGTGCAGAGGCTGGCCACCATCGTCAACGGTGATCTCGCCTGCACCACACATGTCCCGCTGAACCCGGCGGCAAGCCAATAGCACGAACTCCGGCCCTCAGCCCGAGCCGGAGCCATAACGAGAGCAGAAGGAGTGTGTCGCAATGACACTCACACCGGAGACGCCGTTGACCCAGGAGGAGACCATTGCCTCCCTGGGGACATACGGCTACGGCTGGGCTGACTCCGACACCGCAGGCGCCACCGCGCAGCGTGGTCTTTCCGAAGCGGTGGTGCGCGACATCTCCGGCAAGAAGAACGAGCCCGAATGGATGCTCGACATCCGGTTGAAGGCCCTGCGCACCTTCGATAAGAAGCCCATGCCCAACTGGGGTTCCAACCTCGAGGGCATCGACTTCGACAACATCAAGTACTTCGTGCGGTCCACCGAGAAGCAGGCCACCTCGTGGGAAGAACTGCCCGAGGACATCAAGAACACCTATGACCGACTCGGCATCCCCGAGGCCGAGAAGCAGCGCCTGGTCGCCGGCGTGGCCGCGCAGTACGAGTCGGAGGTCGTCTACCACCAGATCCGCGAGGATCTCGAGGCTCAGGGCGTCATCTTCCTGGACACCGACTCGGGCCTGCGTGAGCATCCCGAGATCTTCCGCAAGCACTTCGGCACCGTGATTCCGGCCGGGGACAACAAGTTCTCGGCCCTGAACACCGCGGTGTGGTCGGGCGGTTCGTTCATCTACGTCCCGCCGGGCGTGCAGGTCGACATCCCGCTGCAGGCCTACTTCCGGATCAACACCGAGAACATGGGTCAGTTCGAGCGGACGCTGATCATCGCGGACGAGGGCTCGTACGTGCACTACGTCGAGGGCTGCACCGCGCCGATCTACAAGTCCGACTCGCTGCACTCCGCGGTCGTCGAGATCATCGTGAAGCCGGGCGCTCGCGTGCGCTACACCACGATCCAGAACTGGTCGAACAACGTCTACAACCTGGTCACCAAGCGCGCCCGCGCCGAGGCCGGCGCGACCATGGAGTGGATCGACGGCAACATCGGCTCGAAGGTCACCATGAAGTACCCGGCCGTGTGGATGACCGGCGAGCACGCCAAGGGTGAGGTGCTCTCGGTCGCGTTCGCGGGCGAGGGGCAGCACCAGGACACCGGCGCCAAGATGCTGCATCTGGCTCCGCACACCTCGAGCAACATCGTGTCCAAGTCGGTGGCCCGGGGCGGCGGTCGCGCCTCCTACCGCGGACTCGTCCAGGTCAACAAGGGGGCCCACGGCTCCAAGTCGAGCGTGAAATGCGATGCGCTGCTGGTCGACACGATCAGCCGCTCAGACACCTACCCGTACGTCGACATCCGCGAGGACGACGTCACGATGGGTCACGAGGCCACGGTCTCCAAGGTCAGCGAGGATCAGCTCTTCTACCTGATGAGCCGCGGCCTGACCGACGACGAGGCCATGGCCATGGTGGTGCGCGGTTTCGTCGAGCCCATCGCCAGGGAACTGCCGATGGAGTACGCGCTCGAGCTGAACCGGCTCATCGAGCTTCAGATGGAAGGCGCGGTCGGCTAGTGGCACAGGATCTCAACACCGCGGTCGAGGGTTCGGCCATCGCCGCGGTGAACAAGGGCGAGCTGTTCTCGTCGTTCGACGTCGACGCCTTCGAGGTGCCCGGTGGGCGCGACGAACTGTGGCGCTTCACGCCACTGCGCCGGCTGCGCGGGCTGCACGACGGCACCGCGGCCGCCGACGGCAACCGCGGCGCAGCGGCCATCACGGTCAGCGAGCGCCCCGGCGTGACCGTCGAGACGGTCGAACGCAGTGACGCGCGGCTTGGCCAGGGTGGCGCGCCGACCGATCGAGTTGCGGCGCAGGCCTTCTCGTCGTTCGACCAGGCCACCGTGGTGACCGTGGCGCGGGACACCGAGGTGGCGGAGCCCATCGAGATCACGGTCGACGGTCCGGGTGCGGGCAATGTCGCGTTCGGCCACCTGCAGATTCGCGTCGAGGAACTGTCCCGCGCGATCGTGGTGGTGGACCTGCGCGGCAGCGGCACCTATGCCGACAACGTCGAGATCATCGTCGGCGACTCCGCGGGCCTGGGAGTCATCTGGATCGCCGACTGGGACGACGACATGGTGCATGTCAGCGCGCACCACGCGAAGTTGGGCAAGGACTCGGTGCTCGGCCACGTCAACGTGACCCTCGGCGGCGACGTCGTTCGGACCACGGCCACGGTGCGGTTCACCGGGCCGGGCGGAGACGCCAAGATGCTCGGCACGTATTTCGCCGACGACGGCCAGTTCTTCGAGTCCCGCCTCCTGGTGGACCACGCGCAGCCCAACTGCAAGTCCGATGTGCTGTACAAGGGTGCGCTGCAGGGGGATCCGGACTCCGCCAAGCCCGACGCGCACACCGTCTGGATCGGCGATGTGCTGATCCGTGCCGAGGCGACGGGCACCGACACGTTCGAGGTCAACCGCAACCTGCTGTTGACCGACGGGGCGCGCGCCGACTCGGTGCCCAACCTGGAGATCGAGACCGGCGAGATCGCCGGTGCCGGGCATGCCAGTGCGACAGGCCGTTTCGACGACGAGCAGTTGTTCTACCTGCGCGCTCGCGGCATCCCGGAGGATCAGGCCCGCCGCCTGGTGGTGCGCGGCTTCTTCGGCGAGATCATCGCCAAGATCGCAGTGCCCGAGGTGCGGGAACGCCTGACCGCAGCCATTGAGAAGGAACTCGCCATCACCGAATCGAGAAATGCGTAATGACCACTCTGGAAATCAAGGACCTGCACGTTTCGGTCGCCAACCCGGCTGAGGCCGGCCAGGAGATCCCGATCCTCAAGGGCGTCAACCTGACCGTGAAGTCGGGGGAGACCCATGCGGTCATGGGCCCCAACGGATCCGGCAAGTCGACGCTGTCCTACGCCATCGCAGGGCATCCCAAGTACACCGTGACGTCGGGGTCGATCACCCTCGACGGCGAGGACGTGCTGGAGATGAGCATCGACGAGCGTGCGCGTGCGGGCCTCTTCCTGGCCATGCAGTACCCCGTCGAGGTGCCGGGTGTGTCGATGTCCAACTTCCTGCGCACCGCGGCCACGGCCGTGCGTGGCGAGGCCCCCAAGCTGCGGCATTGGGTCAAGGAGGTCAAGGGCGCGATGAACGATCTGGGCATCGACTCGGCCTTCGGTGAGCGCAGCGTCAACGAGGGGTTCTCCGGCGGCGAGAAGAAGCGCCACGAGATCCTGCAACTGGGCCTGCTCAAGCCGAAGATCGCCATCCTCGACGAGACCGACTCCGGTCTGGACGTCGACGCCCTGCGCGTGGTGAGTGAAGGGGTCAACCGCTACGTGGAGGCCGAGAACGGCGGCCTGCTGCTGATCACGCACTACACCCGAATCCTGCGTTACATCCGTCCGCAGTTCGTGCACGTCTTCTTCGACGGCCGGATCGTCCAGTCCGGTGGCCCGGAGTTGGCCGACGAACTCGAAGAGCACGGCTACGAGCGCTTCACGCAGGCTGCCGCGGGAGCCTGACGTGACGGCCGCACGGACGTCGGATGCGAATGCGGGCCTGGTGCTGGACATCCCGGCGATCAGGGCGGACTTCCCGATCCTGAGCCGGGTGATGCGGGGCGGAAAGCAGCTGGCCTACCTGGATTCCGGGGCCACCTCGCAGAAACCGCTGCAGGTGCTCGACGCGGAACGGGAGTTCCTGCTGACCTCCAACGGCGCCGTGCACCGCGGTGCGCATCAGCTGATGGAGGAGTCCACCGACGCCTACGAACAGGGCCGATGCGATATCGCTGACTTCGTCGGCGCCGACGTCGACGAACTGGTGTTCACCAAGAACGCCACGGAGTCGATCAACCTGGTGGCATATGCGCTGGGGGACAAGCGGTTCGATCGGGCCGTCGGCCCCGGCGACGTCATCGTCACCACCGAACTCGAGCACCACGCCAACCTGATTCCGTGGCAGGAACTGGCGCGGCGCACGGGTGCGACGCTCAGGTGGTACGGCGTCACCGATGATGGGCGCATCGACCTGGATTCGCTTGAACTCGACGAACGCGTCAAAGTCGTGACGTTCAGCCATCATTCGAACGTCACGGGTGCGATCGCGCCGGTCGCGGAGCTGGTGGCGCGGGCCAAGGCCGTCGGTGCGCTGACCGTGCTCGACGCGTGCCAGTCGGTGCCGCATCAGCCCGTGGACTTCCACGCGCTCGACGTCGACTTCGCGGCCTTCTCGGGCCACAAGATGCTGGGGCCGACCGGTATCGGCGTGCTCTATGGCAGGCGGGCCCTTCTCGCCGACCTGCCGCCTTTCCTCACCGGCGGCTCGATGATCGAGACCGTGACCATGGAGGCCACCACCTACGCACCCGCGCCGCAGCGTTTCGAGGCGGGCACCCCGATGACCTCCCAGGTCGTCGGATTGGCCGCCGCCGCGCGGTATCTGCGGGCCCTGGAGATGCCGGCGGTCGAGGCCCACGAGGACGAACTGGTGGCCGCGGCGCTGGCCGGCTTGGGTGGCATCGCGGGTGTCCGGATCATCGGCCCGCAGACGGTCGAGGACCGCGGCTCACCGGTGAGTTTCGTGGTCGACGGCATCCACGCACACGACGTCGGGCAGGTGCTCGACGACGAGGGTGTCGCGGTGCGGGTCGGGCACCACTGCGCGTGGCCGCTGCACCGCCGATTCGGCGTCGCGGCGACGGCGCGGGCCTCGTTCGCGGTGTACAACACCCTCGACGAGGTGGACCGTCTGGTGGCCGGCGTGCGCCGTGCCGTGGAGTTCTTCGGCGGGAACTGATGCGTCTCGAGCAGATGTACCAGGAAGTCATCCTGGACCACTACAAACACCCGCACCACCGCGGTCTGCGTGAGCCCTTCGGCGCCGAGGTGCAGCACGTGAACCCGACGTGTGGTGACGAGGTCACCCTGCGGGTCACGCTGTCCGAGGACGGCGAGACCGTCACCGACGTGTCCTATGACGGGCAGGGCTGTTCGATCAGCCAGGCGTCGACCTCGGTGCTCACCGACCAGATCATCGGGCAGACTGTGGGGGACGCACTGAAGACGGTCGCCGCGTTCACCGAGATGATCTCGTCGCGCGGCAACATCGACGGTGACGAGGACGTGCTGGGCGACGGCATCGCCTTCGCCGGTGTGTCGAAGTACCCGGCCAGAGTCAAATGCGCTCTGCTCGGGTGGACGGCGTTCAAGGCCGCCCTGGCAGAGGCCAGCGCGGTGAACCAGACTCCGGCAGCGAGGAGCGAACATGAGTGAAACCGCCAGCGACGAACTTCTCGCCGATCTCGAAGAGGCCATGCGTGACGTCGTCGACCCCGAACTCGGGATCAACGTCGTCGATCTCGGCCTGGTGTACGGACTCAACGTCGAAAAGGGCGACGCCGGATCGGTCGCGTTGATCGACATGACCCTGACATCGGCGGCGTGCCCGTTGACCGACGTGATCGAGGATCAGTCCCGCAATGCCCTCGTCGGCGCCGGCCTGGTCGACGAGATCAAGATCAACTGGGTGTGGAATCCGCCGTGGGGGCCTGACAAGATCACCGACGACGGCCGCGAGCAGTTGCGCGCCCTGGGGTTCACCGTCTAGCCAAGCCCGATTCGGGTAGTCCTAGCAGGGGAACAGACCCCTGTCCGCCGACGTTAGGAGAGACGTGGCAACCCAAGACCTCACCGCAGATCAGTTCAACGACACCATCAACGGCAACGACATCGTGCTCGTTGACTTCTGGGCATCGTGGTGTGGTCCGTGCCGCGCCTTCGCGCCCACCTTCGCCGCGTCGTCGGAGAAGCACCCCGACGTCGTCTACGCCAAGGTCGACACCGAGGCGGAGCAGGAGTTGGCTGCCGCCGCGCAGATCCGTTCCATCCCCACGCTGATGGTGTTCAAGAAGGGCAAGCTGGTGTTCAACCAGGCTGGTGCCCTGCCTCCGGCGGCGCTGGAGGAGCTGGTGCAGCAGGTCAAGGACTTCGACATCGACGCGGCTGTGGCCGAGCAGGGCGACGTCAAAGAGGTCTGAGCGTCGGAGAGGTTCGAGGCGTGTCACGCGATAGCGTGACCACTCGTGAGTTCTGAATTCGTCCTCGTCGACCGCCCGCGCCCCGGGGTGGCTGTGATCACCCTGAACCGCCCGGAGCGGATGAACTCGATGGCGTTCGACGTCATGGTCCCGTTACGGCGTGTCCTCGACGAGGTGAACGGCGACAACTCGGTGCGCGCGGTCATACTGACGGGTGCGGGCCACGGATTCTCGTCTGGAGCCGACCACAAGTCCGCGGGCAGCGTGCCGAACGTCGATGGGTTGACCAGGCCGACGTTCGGGTTGCGCTCGATGCAGGTGCTCGACGACGTGATCCTCGGCCTGCGGCGCCTGCACCAACCGGTGATCGCCGCGGTCAACGGCGCCGCGATCGGCGGAGGGCTGTGCCTGGCGCTGGCGTGCGACATCCGCGTCGCCGGGGCCAGCGCCTATTTTCGCGCGGCGGGCATCAACAATGGTCTGACCGCCAGTGAGCTTGGTCTCAGCTACCTGCTGCCGCGGGCCATCGGAAGTTCGCGCGCGTTCGAGCTGATGCTCACGGGCCGCGACGTCGATGCGGTGGAAGCTGAACGGATTGGGCTGGTTTCGCAGCAGGTCGCCGATGCAGACCTGCTGGAGACGTGCACTGCCATGGCAGAACGCATCGCCTCGTTCTCGCGGCCCGGAATCGAGTTGACGAAGCGGACGCTATGGACTGGACTGGACGCGACTACCCTGGAAGGGCACATGCAGGCGGAAGGCCTGGGTCAGCTGTACATTCGCCTGCTCACCGCGAACTTCGAAGAAGCGGTTGCTGCGCGCGCAGAGAAGCGGTCCCCGGTCTTCACCGACGACAAATGACGAACGCAGGAGCGCACCCGTGATCACCGCAACGGACCTTGAGGTCCGCGCTGGCGCACGCACACTGCTGCTCGCCGACGGAACCACGCTGCGGATCCAACCCGGCGACCGGATCGGCCTGGTCGGCCGCAACGGCGCGGGC
Organism: Mycolicibacterium confluentis; assembly: GCF_010729895.1. NCBI lineage: Bacteria > Bacillati > Actinomycetota > Actinomycetes > Mycobacteriales > Mycobacteriaceae > Mycobacterium > Mycolicibacterium confluentis. Next base: position 2,707,740 of record NZ_AP022612.1, on the reverse strand, counting down.
AAGACCACCACGATGAGGATCCTGGCCGGCGAGGGCGAACCGTATGCCGGAGAAGTCAGCCGGATCGGTGAGGTCGGCTACCTGCCGCAGGACCCGAAAGAGGGCGACCTCGAGGTGCTGGCCCGCGATCGGGTGCTGTCGGCGCGTGGCCTCGACACGCTGCTGTCCGACCTGGAGAAGCAGCAGGCGCTGATGGCCGAGGTCGTCGACGACAAGGCGCGTGACAAGGCCGTCCGCCGCTATGGACAGCTCGAGGAGCGCTTCGCGTCCCTCGGCGGATACGCGGCCGAAAGTGAAGCCGGCCGGATCTGCGCCAGCCTGGGTCTGCCGGAGCGCGTCCTCACGCAGCAGTTGCGCACACTCTCGGGCGGGCAGCGTCGCCGCGTCGAACTGGCCCGTATCCTCTTCGCGGCGTCCGACAGCGGCGCGGGGTCGGCGACCACCCTGCTGCTCGACGAGCCGACCAACCACCTCGACGCCGATTCGATCGGATGGCTGCGCGACTACCTGAAGAACCACTCCGGCGGTCTCGTGATGATCAGCCACAACGTCGAACTGTTGGCCGACGTGGTCAACCGGGTCTGGTTCCTCGACGCCGTGCGCGGTGAGGTCGACGTCTACAACATGGGCTGGCAGAAGTACCTGGACGCCCGCGCCACCGACGAACAGCGCCGCAGGCGCGAGCGGGCCAACGCGGAGAAGAAGGCCGGGGCACTGCGCGCCCAGGCCGCGAAGATGGGCGCTAAGGCCACCAAAGCCGTTGCCGCACAGAATATGTTGCGCCGCGCCGAACGGATGATCGCCGAGCTCGACGCCGAACGCGTGGCCGACAAGGTGGCCCGGATCAAGTTCCCCACCCCCGCGCCGTGCGGCCGGACTCCGCTGGTGGTCAAGGGGCTGACCAAGAACTACGGGTCACTCGAGGTCTTCACCGGTGTCGACCTGGCGATCGACCGGGGTTCCCGGGTCGTAGTGCTCGGTCTCAACGGTGCAGGCAAGACCACCCTGCTGCGTCTGATCGCCGGCACCGAGACACCCGATGCGGGCGGCCTTGAGCCCGGTCACGGACTCAAGATCGGCTACTTCGCGCAGGAGCACGACACCCTCGACAACGGCGCCACGGTGTGGGAGAACATCCGGCACGCCGCACCCGACACGGGGGAGCAGGACCTGCGGGGCCTGCTCGGCGCGTTCATGTTCACCGGCCCGCAGCTCGATCAGCCTGCGGGAACGCTGTCCGGCGGTGAGAAGACGCGGTTGGCGCTGGCCGGCCTGGTGGCCTCGACGGCCAACGTGCTGCTGCTCGATGAGCCCACCAACAACCTCGACCCGGCGTCCCGCGAGCAGGTGCTCGACGCGCTGCGCAGCTATGCCGGCGCGGTCGTGTTGGTGACGCACGACCCGGGTGCGGCCGAGGCGCTGGATCCGCAGCGTGTGGTGCTGCTCCCGGACGGCACCGAGGACTTCTGGTCCGACGATTACCGCGATCTGATCGAGTTGGCCTGACGAGTCGTTCTTCGCAGCAGGCCATTTCGTGATTTGCATCACACTGGGCGGCTGGGCTTCTACCCTTGATGAGGTTGGGGGACCTTGACTTGGGGAGGCGTCAATGAGGAAGTCGAGTAAGGGGCGCGACCAACTGCTCGTCGAGTTGCGCAGCGCGTACGAGGGTGGGGCAAGCATTCGAACCCTGGTGGCCAACACTGGGCGCTCTTACGGGTCCATCCACTCGATGCTGCGCGAATCCGGTACCGCCATGCGCAGTCGGGGCGGGCCCAACCATCGCACTCGCCGCGCGGTGTCGAGCTAGCGGTGCCGTACTGACTCTTCCACGAGATCCAGTACGGCACCGAGCTTTTCGGGGTCATCGCCGGAGGCCAGCCGGGCCACCAGCCCGTCGAGCACCAGATCCAGGTAGGTCTGCAGGACGTCGCCGGGGACGTCGTCGCGCAGGCGGCCGGCCTTCTTCTGCCTGCGCAGCCGCTCACTGGTGGCTGCCGACAGTTCGGCCGACCGCTCGGCCCAGCCTCGGTTGAACACCGGGTCGTTGCGCAGTTTCCGCGCGATCTCCAGGCGGGTGGCCAGCCAGTCGAACTGGTCAGGCGCCGCCAGCATGTCTCGCATCACCTGGATGAGGCCCTCGCGGGAGGCCACATCGGCCATCCGCTCGGCGTCCTCGCGAGCCAGTTCGAAGAACAACGAGTCCTTGTCGCGGAAATGGTGGAAGATCGCCCCCCGCGACAGGCCGATCGACTGCTCGAGGCGGCGCACCGTCGCTTTGTCATAGCCGAACTCGGCGAAACAGCGACGGGCGCCGTCGAGGATCTGGCGGCGGCGAGCCGCCAGATGGTCCTCGCTGACTCTGGGCATGCGCTGAGCCCCTGTTATCCGGTCAGGACTTCAGCATGTTCCGCAGCACGTACTGCAGGATGCCGCCGTTGCGGTAGTAGTCGGCCTCTCCGGGGGTGTCGATGCGGACCACCGCGTCGAATTGAACCGTCCGCCCATCTTCTTTGGTGGCCGTCACCTTGACCGTCTTGGGCGTCTTGCCGCTGTTGAGCTCCTCGATGCCGGTGATGTCGAAGGTCTCGGTGCCGTCGAGCTTGAGCGACGCCGCCGACTCACCCTGCGGGAACTGCAGCGGGATGACGCCCATGCCGATCAGGTTGGAGCGGTGGATGCGCTCGAAGGACTCGGTGATGACCGCCCGCACACCCAACAGCGTGGTGCCCTTGGCCGCCCAGTCGCGCGAGCTGCCCGAGCCGTACTCCTTGCCGCCCAGCACGACCAGCGGGATGCCGGCCTTCTGGTAGTTCTGCGACGCGTCGTAGATGAAGGCCTGCGGACCGCCATCCTGGGTGAAGTCGCGCGTGTAACCACCCGAGACGTCGTCGAGAAGCTGGTTGCGCAGGCGGATGTTCGCGAACGTGCCGCGGATCATCACCTCGTGGTTGCCGCGCCGCGAACCCAGCGAGTTGAAGTCCTTGGGCTCCACACCGTTGGCCTCGAGGTACTGGGCCGCCGGCGTGCCCTTCTTGATGTTGCCTGCCGGTGAGATGTGGTCGGTGGTCACCGAATCACCCAGCAGTGCAAGGACTCTGGCACCCTTGATGTCGGAGACGGGCTCCGGATCGGCGGGCATGCCGTCGAAGTACGGCGCCTTGCGCACGTAGGTCGAGTCCTCGGCCCACTCGAAGGTGTTGCCCTCAGGGGTGGGCAGCGAACGCCAGCGGTCGTCGCCCTTGAAGACATCGGCGTAGGAGTCGGTGAACATCTCGCGGTTGATCGAGGAGGCGATGGTCTCCTGGATCTCCGCGGCCGAAGGCCAGATGTCTTTGAGGAAGACGTCGTTGCCCTCGGTGTCTACGCCGAGCGGGTCGGACTCGAAGTCGAAGTCCATGGTGCCCGCGATGCCGTAGGCGATCACCAGCGGCGGGGAGGCCAGGTAGTTCATCTTGACATCGGGGGAGATGCGGCCCTCGAAGTTGCGGTTGCCCGACAGCACGGCCGCGACTGAGAGGTCGTTGTCGTTGATGGCGGCCGAGATCTCGTCGGGCAGCGGGCCGGTGTTTCCGATGCACGTGGTGCAGCCGTAACCGCCGAGGTAGTAGCCGAGCTTCTCCAGGTACGGCCACAGGCCGGCCTTGTTGTAGTAGTCGGTGACGACCTGCGAACCGGGCGCCATGTTGGTCTTGACCCACGGCTTGGTGCTGAGGCCCTTTTCGACGGCCTTCTTGGCCAGCAGCGCCGCGCCGAGCATGACCGACGGGTTCGAGGTGTTGGTGCAGGACGTGATGCCCGCGACCACGACCGCGCCGTGGTCCAGCACGAACTCGCCGCGCTCCTCGGACGTCACCGTGATCGGCTTGCTGGGCCGGCCCTCGGCGCCGTTGGCCGCGGAGGGTCGCGCGTCGACCGCGCCGTCGTCGGCGAAGGACAGCGCCGCGGAGTCACTGGCGGGGAAGGACTCCTCGACGGCCTCGTCGAGCTGGGTGTGCTCGACGGGCAGGTTCTCCTCGACGTAGTTGTGGATGTCCTTGCGGAACGCGTTCTTCGCGTCCGAGAGCTCGATGCGGTCCTGCGGACGCTTGGGACCCGAGATGGACGGCACCACGGTGGACAGGTCGAGCTCAAGGTACTCGGAGAAGACCGGCTCTTTGTCCGGGTCGTGCCACATGCCCTGTTCCTTGGCGTAGGCCTCGACCAGCGCGAGCTGCTCCTCGGTCCGACCGGTCAGGCGCAGGTAGTTGATGGTCTCCTCGTCGATTGGGAACATCGCTGCGGTGGAACCGAATTCGGGGCTCATGTTGCCCAGCGTGGCGCGGTTGGCCAGCGGCACCTCGGCCACACCCTTGCCGTAGAACTCGACGAACTTGCCGACCACGCCGTGCTTGCGCAGCATCTCGGTGACGGTGAGCACGACGTCGGTGGCGGTCACGCCCGGCTTGATCTCGCCGGTCAGCTTGAAGCCGACCACGCGCGGAATCAGCATCGACACGGGCTGGCCCAGCATGGCCGCCTCGGCCTCGATGCCGCCGACGCCCCAGCCCAGCACGCCGAGGCCGTTCTCCATGGTGGTGTGGCTGTCGGTACCCACGCAGGTGTCCGGGTAGGCGACACCATCACGGGTCATCACCACGCGGGCCAGGTACTCGATGTTGACCTGGTGCACGATGCCGGTGCCCGGGGGGACGACCTTGAAGTCGTCGAACGCGCCCTGACCCCAGCGCAGGAACTGGTAGCGCTCGCCATTTCTTTCATATTCGAGCGCCACGTTCCTCTCGAAGGCGTCCGCGCGGCCGAAGATGTCCAGGATCACCGAGTGGTCGATGACCATCTCGGCGGGCGACAGCGGGTTGACCTTGTTCGGGTCGCCGCCGAGGGTCGCGACGGCCTCGCGCATGGTGGCCAGGTCGACGATGCACGGCACGCCGGTGAAGTCCTGCATCAGCACGCGGGCAGGGGTGAACTGAATCTCGATGCTGGGCTCCGCGTTGGGATCCCAGTTGGCAAGAGCCTCGATGTGCTCTTTGGTGATGTTGGCACCGTCCTCGGTGCGCAGCAGGTTCTCTGCGAGCACCTTGAGGCTGTAGGGAAGTTTCTCGGTGCCGGGTACCGCATCGAGGCGGTAGATCTCGTAGCTGTTGTCTCCGACCTTGAGCGTGTCATGCGCTCCAAAGGAATTCTTGCTGGTCACATCAACTCCCGGCGTTTAGTTGTCACGCCGACGGGCTGTGCCGGCGCTGTGGATTCAGCCTAACAGTACGGTTGTACTGAATAAGGCTCGGGGTGGTCTCCAGTCTCGTCGTTGGGCGCGTGTGGTGCCACCCCCCGCCAAGGATCATCGACTACCGTTTCGCACGTGACCGCGCCACAGACGATTCCGCATCTGCCGTCGTTCATCCCGTATGAGTTGTGCACAACAGTCGGCGTGGTGCCCGATCCGCCGGAGGCCGTCGACCAGTGCATGGACCTCGTGCAGGCCGACGTCGCCAAGGGCGGCGTGAGCGCCAGGGGAGTGACCGAGGAGCAGTTCGCCCAACTGCAGCAGGTGGTCTCCGACGCGCGCGCCGACGGCATTGATCTGAAGATCGTGGTGATCGACGGCAACCCGTATATCGACACTCCGTTGCGTGATATCGCCACGGAGGTGGGCCAGGCGAACCCGGGTTCCACGGTGCTGGCACTCAGCCCCTCGTTCGCGGGCACCTACAGTCCGACGTTCGACCGCGTGACGCTGGAGGCCGGCGAAGATCTGGCCAAGACCGGGAATCCGGTGCAATCCGCGCAGAATTTCGTGGGTGAGTTGCATACACCCGATTTCCCCTGGATGACGTGGACGATCGGGCTCACTCTCGGCGTATTAATTGCCGCAGTGGCGACGCGTCTACTGCAACGTCGCGCGAAGGCTGCATACGCGTCAAATGTGCAGGCACAGAACACTTCTGCCGATCCCTCCTGATTAGCCGCCGGGCTCCGGTCGCGCGAATTCCGCCATTTCCTCAGGTCACTGTTTGGTCACATTTCAGCTAATTACATTTCTGTAATTTGTGACTAAAGTGTCATTAGCGACTGCTGTGACGTACGGTGCAGAGGATGCCTATTGATGTAGGTGTGCCTCCAGCGACTGGGGGTGCGGGAACCCGACCGGTTGAGCCGAGGAGACGGAGTCGCATGAGAAGAATGGTGCCTCTGGGGCGAAGGCTGCCCATGAGGGGCGCATCTCCCTGGGTCATTGCGTCGCTGGTGTTGGCGACGCCTGGACTGTTCGCGCCGCTGGCCGGTGCCGACCCTGAGGCCAATCCCACCAGCCTGGCCGCCTTGGTCGCCGAGGTGGCCGAGGCCAACCAGCGCCTCGACAGCCTGGGTGCGGAGATTCAGACCCAGCAGGAGAGCGTCAACAAGGCCATTGTCGACGTGCAGACCGCGCGCGACAATGCGGTCTCCGCGCAGCGCAACGTCGAAACCAGCGCCGAGGCCGTGCAGGCGGCCAACGCCGCAATCGCCGACGCGCAGAAGCGATTCAACACTTTCGCCGCGGCCAGCTACATCTCCGGGCCGTCGGCGTCCTACCTGTCGGCGGCCACACCTGAGGACATGATCGCCACGACGGCCGCGAGCCGGACGCTGGCGGTCAGCTCCGAGCAGGTCATGGCCAGCCTTCAGCGCGCCCGTACCGAGCAGGTGAACAAGGAGTCGATGGCCCGACTGGCCAAGCAGCAGGCCGACGAGGCTGAAGCGAACGCCGAGGCCAGCCAGGACGGCGCCGTCGAGGCGCTCAAGGCCGCACAGCAGAAGTTCGGCCACCAGCAGACCCAGATCACGACGCTGGCGGCGGAGCGGGATGCGGCCAAGGCCAAGCTCGCCGCCGCACGGCCGGCGCCGAGCGTGGCCTCGGGCCCGGTGGCGTCGGCGGCACCCGGTGCGGTGCCCGGTGCGGCACCGCAGGCCGCCGCCGGTCCTGCGGCACCCGGTGCGGACTGGGATCGCAGCCCAGGCACCACCGCGACCGTGCCCTACGGCGAGGCCAGCCAATGGGACACCACGCTCCCGATGGTGCCCAGCGCCTTCATCTCGGGTGACCCGATCGCGATCATCAACACGGTGCTGCAGATCTCGGCCAGTTCGGCGCAGGTCACCGCGGATCTCGGGCGCAAATTCCTGCAGAAGCTCGGCATTCTCAAACCGGCCGACACCGGCATCACCAACGGCGCCATCCCGCAGGTCTACGGGGCGCAGGCCGCGGAGTACGTGATCCGGCGGGCGCAGTCGCAGATGGGCGTGCCGTACTCGTGGGGTGGCGGTAACGCCGCGGGCCCGAGCAGGGGCATCGACTCCGGGGCCAACACCGTGGGCTTCGACTGTTCGGGCCTGGTGCTCTACGCGTTCGCCGGCGTCGGCATCAAGCTGCCGCACTACTCGGGCTCGCAGTACAACATGGGCCGCAAGATCCCGTCGTCGCAGATGCGTCGCGGTGACGTCATCTTCTACGGTCCGGGCGGCAGCCAGCACGTCACGATCTACCTGGGCAACAACCAGATGATCGAAGCCCCCTACACCGGTTCCCACGTCAAGATCTCGCCGGTGCGCACGAGCGGTATGACGCCGTACGTCGTCCGCTACATCGAATACTGACGAAAGACGACACTTTATGCGTGACAAGCTGTTTCGCCGCCTGCGTCCGGTGATGCCGGCGCTTGCGGCGATCCTGCTGTCCTTTGCACTCCTCGTCGGACTCACCCCGGCGACCTCGGGCATCGCGGGTGCGGCGCCCGAAGACGGTCAGTGGGACCCCACGCTGCCGAAGCTGCTCAGTGCCGGCGCTCCCGGCGATCCGCTCGCGATCGCCAACGCGTCGCTGGCCGCCACGGCGCAGGCCACGCAGGCGACCATGGACCTCGGTCGCAAGTTCCTGTCCAGCATCGGTCTGGGCGGGCAGCAGCCCACCGGTGTGGCCGCCGGGCGGGTGCGTGGGCCCCAGGCGATTGAGTATGTGATCCGTCGTGGCGGCACGCAGATGGGTGTGCCGTACTCGTGGGGCGGCGGCAAGCCGACCGGGCCGTCGACGGGCGTCGACTCCGGCGCAGGCACCGTCGGGTTCGACTGCTCGGGATTCACGCAGTTCTCCTACGCGGGCGTCGGGGTGCTGATCCCGAAGTACTCCGGGGACCAGTACAACACCGGGCGCAAGGTGCCCCTCTCGCAGGCCAAGCGCGGCGACCTGCTGTTCTGGGGCCCCGGCGGCAGCCAGCACGTCGCGATGTTCTTGGGCGGTGGCCGCATGCTCGAGGCCTCCGGCAGCGCGGGCAAGGTGACCGTCAGCCCCGTCCGGACCTCCGGCCTGCAGCCCTACGTGGCCCGCATCATCGAGTCCTGAACAGCCCCGCGTCGGTGGGGCACGTCGACGGATCCCGAAGTGCCTGGAATAGTTGACTCCGGGCAACGCACGTGCGCCCTCGGAACACCCCGGGGAGCGCGTCGAGCCGTGAACGAAGTCATGCGAAGAAGCTGCGCACCCGGGTGTGCAGGAATGTGGAGGACGTAGTCGATGACATCACCAGCTGGGCCGCCCAACTACTCGTCGGCGCCCGGCGCGCATGCGGCAGCACCTTCGGCGGGTGGTCCCGCGGTCGCTCCGCCGAGCACCAACGGACTGGCTGCCGAGGTGCACACCCTTGAGCGGGCCATCTACGAGGTCAAGCGGATCATCGTGGGGCAGGACCAACTGGTCGAGCGCATCCTGGTCGGACTGCTGGCCAAGGGGCACGTGCTCCTCGAGGGTGTGCCCGGCGTGGCCAAGACGCTGGCCGTCGAGACGTTCGCCAAGGTGGTCGGCGGCACGTTCGCCCGCATCCAGTTCACCCCCGACCTGGTGCCCACCGACATCATCGGCACCCGGATCTACCGGCAGGGCCGCGAGGAGTTCGACATCGAACTCGGGCCGGTTGTGGTCAACTTCCTGCTCGCCGACGAGATCAACCGCGCACCCGCAAAGGTGCAGTCCGCGCTGCTGGAGGTCATGGCCGAGCGCAAGATCTCGATCGGCGGCAAGACCTACCCGCTGCCCAAGCCCTTCCTGGTGATGGCGACCCAGAACCCGATCGAGAACGAGGGCGTCTACCCGCTGCCCGAGGCGCAGCGCGACCGCTTCCTGTTCAAGATCAACGTCGACTACCCGACGCCCGAGGAAGAGCGCGAGATCATCTACCGGATGGGTGTCACCCCGCCGGAGCCCAAGGCCATCCTGAACCCCGGCGATCTGCTGCGCCTGCAGGAACTGGCCGCCAACAACTTCGTCCATCACGCCCTCGTCGACTACGTCGTCCGCGTCATCACCGCGACCCGTCAGCCCGAGCAGTTCGGTCTGAACGACGTGAAGTCGTGGGTCGCGTTCGGCGCCTCGCCGCGCGCCTCACTCGGCGTGATCGCCGCGGCCCGCGCGCTGGCCCTGGTGCGCGGTCGCGACTACGTGATTCCGCAGGACGTCATCGAGGTCATCCCGGATGTGCTGCGGCACCGCCTGGTCCTGACCTACGATGCGCTGGCCGACGACATCGCGCCCGAGACGGTGATCAACCGCATCCTGCAGACCGTGGCCCTGCCCCAGGTGAATGCTGTTCCGCAGCAGGGTCATTCGGTGCCCACCGGGGTCGGCGCCGGGGCGGCCAACGGTCGGTGAGCGAGCGTAATCCCATCCATCCGCCGTCCTTCGGGCGCGGCGAGATCGGCGATCCGCAACTCTCGGCGGCGCTGCGCACCCTCGAGCTCACCGTCAAACGCAAGCTCGACGGTGTGCTGCACGGTGACCACCTCGGCCTGATCCCGGGTCCGGGATCGGAGCCGGGGGAGTCGCGGCTCTACCAGCCCGGTGATGACGTGCGCCGGATGGACTGGTCGGTGACCGCGCGAACCACGCATCCGCATGTGCGGCAGATGATCGCCGACCGGGAGCTCGAGACCTGGCTCGTGGTCGACATGTCGGCCAGCCTGGACTTCGGCACCACCGGGTGCGAGAAGCGCGATCTCGCGGTCGCCGCGGCCGCCGCCATCACCTACCTCAACAGCGGCGGCGGGAACCGGCTGGGTGCGGTGATCGCCAACGGCGACAAGGTGGTTCGGGTTCCCGCGCTGTCGGGTCGGATGCACGAGCAGACGCTGCTGCGCACGATCGCGACCATGCCGCGCGCACCGCAGGGTGTGCGCGGCGATCTGGCGGCGGCCATCGACGCGCTGCGCAGGCCCGAGCGCCGGCGCGGCATGGCAGTCATCATCAGTGACTTCCTGGGTCCCATCAACTGGATGCGTCCCCTGCGGGCGATCGCCGCACGGCACGAGGTGCTCGGCATCGAGGTGCTCGACCCGCGTGACGTCGAACTGCCCGCCGTCGGCGACGTCGTCCTCCAGGACACCGAGTCCGGCGTGACCCGCGAGTTCACGATCGACGAGCGCCTGCGCGATGACTTCGAACGCGCCGCGGCCGGGCACCGCCAAGAGGTCGCCCGCACGCTGCGTCGTTGTGGCGCACCGCTGTTGACGCTGCGCACGGACCGGGACTGGATCGCCGACATCGTGCGGTTCGTCGCGTCGCGGCGCCGCGGTGCCCTGTCCGGACAGCAGTGAGGTGACGGGGCCACACCACAGCCATGAGAAAGAAGACTGAGCGTTTATGACCCTGCCGCTGCTCGGGCCGATGTCGTTGACCGGGTTCGAACACCCCTGGTTCTTCCTGTTCTTCTTCGTGGTGCTCGGACTGGTCGCGCTCTACGTCGTGGTGCAGTTGGCCCGCGAGAAGCGCGTGCTGCGGTTCGCCAACATGGAACTGCTGGAGACGGTCGCGCCCAAACGGCCGACCCGGTGGCGGCACCTGCCGGCGATGCTGATGGTCGCCTCGATGGTGCTGTTCACCATCGCCATGGCCGGCCCCACCAACGATGTGCGCATTCCCCGCAACCGCGCCGTGGTCATGCTCGTGATCGACGTGTCGCAGTCGATGCGTGCGACCGACGTCGCACCCAGCCGACTCGCGGCGGCGCAGGAGGCGGCCAAGCAGTTTGCCGACCAGCTGACGCCCGGCATCAACCTGGGCCTGATCGCCTACGCGGGAACGGCCACCGTCCTGGTGTCGCCGACCACCAACCGCGAATCCACCAAGTCCGCGATCGACAAGCTCCAGTTGGCCGACCGCACCGCCACGGGTGAGGCGATCTTCACGTCGCTGCAGTCCATCGCCACCGTCGGCGCGGTGATCGGTGGCGGTGACGAACCACCGCCAGCCCGCATCGTGCTGATGTCGGACGGTAAGGAGACGGTGCCGTCCAACCCGGACAACCCCAAGGGCGCGTTCAACGCGGCGCGCACGGCCAAGGACCAGGGTGTGCCCATCTCGACGGTGTCGTTCGGCACGCCGTACGGCTACGTCGAGATCAACGATCAGCGCCAGCCCGTGCCGGTCGATGACGAGATGCTCAAGAAGATCGCCGACCTGTCGGGCGGCAACGCCTACACCGCATCGAGCCTCGAGCAGCTCAAAGAGGTGTTCACCTCGCTGCAGGAGCAGATCGGCTACGAGACCATCAAGGGCGACGCCAGTGTGGGGTGGCTGCGACTGGGGGCCCTGATCCTGGCGGCGGCCGCACTCGCCTCGCTGCTGATCAACCGCCGCCTGCCCGGCTGACCCCTCCACCTCCGCGAGCAGACGCAGACTTGCACGCACTTGCCCGTACAGGGGCGATTTTGTGTCTGCTCGCGCCGAAACGATAGGTTGACGATCATGACCGACACCCAGACCACCGGGGCCGAGGCGGCTCCGAGCGCAGGCAAGCCGGCTTTCGTCTCCCGCTCTGTCCTGGTGACGGGCGGCAACCGGGGCATCGGCCTGGCCATCGCGCAGCGCCTGGCGGCCGACGGGCACAAGGTCGCCGTCACGCACCGCGGGTCCGGAGCCCCCGAGGGCCTGTTCGGCGTCGTGTGCGATGTGACCGACAATGCCGCGGTGGACCGGGCGTTCAAAGAGGTCGAGGAGCATCAGGGCCCGGTCGAAGTGCTGGTGTCCAACGCGGGCATCTCGAAGGACGCGTTCCTCATGCGGATGACCGAGGACAGGTTCGAAGAGGTCATCAACGCCAACCTGACCGGCGCGTTCCGGGTGGCCCAGCGTGCGTCGCGCAGCATGCAGCGCAAACGCTTCGGCCGGATCATCTTCATCGGCTCGGTGTCGGGCATGTGGGGCATCGGCAACCAGGCCAACTACGCAGCCGCCAAGGCCGGCCTGATCGGCATGGCACGCTCCATCTCCCGTGAGCTGTCGAAGGCCGGCGTCACCGCCAACGTGGTGGCCCCGGGCTACATCGACACCGAGATGACCCGCTCGCTCGACGAGCGCATCCAGGAGGGTGCGCTGGAGTTCATCCCGGCCAAGCGCGTCGGCACCGCCGAGGAGGTGGCCGGCGCCGTCAGCTTCCTGGCGTCGGAGGACGCCAGCTACATCGCAGGCGCGGTGATCCCCGTCGACGGCGGCATGGGCATGGGTCACTGACCCAAAAGCTTTGGCTTATCCAAACATTCGCTTATAAGGAGTCACCACAATGGCAGGTCTGCTCGAGGGCAAGCGCATCCTCGTCACCGGCATCATCACGGACTCGTCCATCGCGTTTCACATCGCCAAGCAGGCGCAGGAGGCCGGCGCCGAGTTGGTGCTGACCGGATTCGACCGGATGAAGCTGATCCAGCGCATCGCCGACCGGCTGCCCAAGCCCGCGCCGCTGCTGGAACTCGACGTGCAGAACAACGAGCACCTCGACTCGCTGGCCGGCCGCATCACCGAGGTGATCGGCGAGGGCAACAAGCTCGACGGTGTGGTGCACTCGATCGGCTTCATGCCCCAGACCGGCATGGGCGTCAACCCGTTCTTCGACGCCCCGTACGAGGACGTCGCCAAGGGCATCCACATCTCGGCGTACTCCTACGCCTCGCTGGCCAAGGCCACGCTGCCGGTCATGAACTCCGGCGGCAGCATCGTCGGCATGGACTTCGACCCGACCCGCGCGATGCCCGCCTACAACTGGATGACGGTGGCCAAGAGTGCGCTGGAGTCGGTGAACCGGTTCGTCGCTCGCGAGGCCGGCCCCTTCGGCGTCCGCTCGAACCTCGTGGCCGCAGGCCCCATCCGGACGCTCGCGATGAGCGCGATCGTCGGCGGCGCACTGGGCGCCGAGGCCGGTGACCAGATGCGCCTCCTCGAGGAGGGCTGGGACCAGCGCGCCCCCGTCGGCTGGAACATGAAGGACCCGACCCCGGTCGCCAAGACCGTGTGCGCCCTGCTGTCGGACTGGCTGCCCGCCACCACCGGCACCATCATCTACGCCGACGGCGGCGCCAGCACCCAGCTGCTCTAGCGGCCCGCATGGACTTCGACGCGATTCTCCTGCTGTCCTTCGGCGGACCCGAGGGACCCGAACAGGTCCGCCCGTTCCTGGAGAACGTGACGCGGGGTCGCAACATCCCGCCGGAGCGCCTTGACGACGTCGCCGAGCACTACCTGCACTTCGGCGGCGTGTCACCCATCAACGGCATCAACCGTGCGCTGATCGAACGCCTGCGTACCGTGACCGATCTGCCGATCTACTTCGGCAACCGGAACTGGGAGCCCTACGTCGAGGACGCCGTCGCCGCGATGCGCGACGACGGCGTCAGGCGGGCCGCGGTGTTCGTGACCTCGGCCTGGGGCGGGTACTCCGGATGCACGCAGTACGTCGAGGACATCGCCCGCGCGCGCCGCGCTGTCGGCGACGGTGCGCCCGAACTGGTCAAACTGCGACAGTATTTCGACCACCCGCTGTTGGTCGAGATGTTCGCCGACGCGATCGCCGCTGCGCGCCAGACGCTTCCGGAGCACCTGCGGGATGCCGCGCGCCTGGTGTTCACGGCCCACTCGATCCCGATCGCGGCCGACGACGCGCGCGGTCCGCGGCTCTACAGCCGTCAGGTCCGCTGTGCCACGGAGTTGGTGGCCGCGGCGGCCGGATACACCGACTACGACCAGGTCTGGCAGTCCCGGTCGGGGCCGCCGCACATCCCGTGGCTCGAGCCCGACATCGGAGATCATGTTGCGGCCCTGGCAGAGCAGGGCGCCAAGGCGCTCATCGTCTGCCCGATCGGTTTCGTCGCCGACCACATCGAGGTGGTCTGGGACCTCGACAGTGAAGTCGCCGAGCAGGCGCGCGAACTCGGTGTCGCGCTGGCCCGGGCGACGACGCCCAACGACGACGTCCGCTACGCGCGGTTGGCCGTGGACCTCATCGACGAACTGCGCACCGGTGCACCGCCGCTCAGGGTGCCGCACGCCGATTCCGTTGCGGGCTGCGGGATCAGCGTCAACGGCCAGGCCTGCGAGCCGCCGCACTGCGTGGCGGTCGGCGGTGCCGCTAGGCCTGCCAGGCCGAGTGCAGAATCGCGGTGACGGCGGCCAGTCGGGCGTTGCGCACCACGCTGGCCAAGGGCCGCAACGCATCTGACGCAAGCTGAATCTCCGACGACGAGTTCGCCGCAATCGGCATCAGCCCCGCACTGACGGTGATGATGGCGTCGACGTGCGCGGCGTTCTCCATGACCCGCAGTGCACGGCTGGGCGCGTGGTCGGGGGCGCGATGCACTTGCGTCGCATGCAGCACCTGTTCGACCATGCCGCGCGGATCCTCGACGTCGACGCCCGACCCACCGGCCCTCAGCGTCGTCAGTGCGTCGGCGGCCGCGCGCACCGCCGAACGCAGTGCGAGTTCGGCGCCGCCGAGGTCGGGATGTTCGGCCACCGGCGTCGCAGGCAGCGAGTATGCGGTCCAGGTCAGCAGGGGTGGGTCGAGGTCGGCCTCGGCGTCGTCCACGTCGAGTGGGTCACCGCTGTACTCGAACTCGGGGACGAGTCCGATCGGGGCGCCGCGGTCCGACGCGATCACGACGGCTTCGCCGGCGGCCATGGCGTCGCGGGCGAAGGTGGTGCCCGCAGGCAGGCCGCGCACGTCTCCGGGCACCGGCAGCGTGAGCGACAGTGCCGGCCCCTCGTTCCGGCGGGCACCCGCGGCCGCGCGCACGGTCTGCAGCAGCGACACCGACGTGGCGTTGTCGACGTCGGGCCACGGCAGGCCGGTCACCCGCGCCGCCTCGGCGTCGTAGGCCGCCACCGAATGCGTTGGCGCCCAGAGTGACAACGCGTCGAGGACGTCATCGGGCGCGGCCTGGCCCGCCAGCCAGGCATTGGCCCACAACGTCAGCGACACACTCGGACACCACATGATGTTGGAGAGTGTAATAGCTGCCCCGGCCCGTGGCGCGCGGTCCGAAGGGGCCCCGCAATCTTCTCGACACGGGCTATCCTGGCGCTATGCCCGCGGCCCTGATCTGGCTCATCGCAGCTCTCGGGTTGGCCGGTGCCGAAGTCCTCACCGGCGATCTCTTCCTGCTGATGCTCGGCGGCGGTGCGCTGGCCGCAGCAGGCACGAGTGCACTCTTCGGCTGGCCGATCTGGGCGGACGGCGCGGTGTTCCTCGTGGTCTCGGTGCTGCTGCTGGTACTGGTCCGGCCCGCCCTGCGGCGGCGCCTGCAGTCCGGGGAGCCGGCCGAGACTGGAATCGAGGCGCTCGAGGGCAAGTCAGCGCTCGTGCTCGATCAGATCACCGCACATCAAGGCCAGGTCAAGCTTGAGGGCGAGATCTGGACGGCGCGTCCGCTCAATGGCGGTGACGTCTACAAACCGGGTGACCAGGTCACGGTGATGCGCATCGACGGCGCCACCGCGGTGGTCTGGAAATCCGACTGACAACTACAGGGGGTTGATGATGGACGGTGCAGTCGCCGGTCTGGTGATGCTGGCGGTCTTGGTCATTCTGGCGATCATCATCGTGGCCAAATCCGTCGCGCTGATCCCGCAGGCCGAGGCCGCGGTGATCGAACGACTGGGCCGGTACAGCCGCACGGTCAGCGGCCAGTTGACTCTGTTGGTGCCGTTCATCGACCGAATCAGGGCCCGGGTGGACCTGCGCGAGCGCGTGGTGTCCTTCCCGCCGCAGCCCGTCATCACCGAGGACAACCTCACCCTGCACATCGACACCGTGGTCTATTTCCAGGTCACCAACCCGCAGGCCGCGGTGTACGCGATCAGCAACTACATCGTCGGTGTCGAGCAGCTGACCACTACGACACTGCGCAACGTCGTCGGCGGCATGACGCTCGAGCAGACCCTGACCTCGCGCGACTCGATCAACGCGCAACTCCGTGGCGTGCTCGACGAGGCCACCGGAAAGTGGGGCCTGCGGGTGGCCCGCGTCGAACTCAAGGCCATCGATCCGCCGCCGTCGATCCAGGAGTCGATGGAGAAGCAGATGAAGGCCGACCGCGAGAAGCGCGCCATGATCCTGACCGCGGAAGGTGTCCGCGAGTCGTCGATCAAGCAGGCCGAGGGGCAGAAGCAGTCCCAGATCCTTGCCGCCGAGGGCGCTAAACAGGCCGCGATCCTGGCGGCCGAGGCCGAGCGGCAGTCCCGCATGCTCCGTGCTCAGGGTGAACGCGCCGCGCAGTACCTGCAGGCCCAGGGGCAGGCCAAGGCCATCGAGAAGACGTTCGCCGCGATCAAGGCCGGCCGCCCCACTCCCGAACTGCTGGCCTATCAGTACCTGCAGACCCTGCCGTTGATGGCCAAGGGGGAGGCCAACAAGGTCTGGGTGGTGCCAAGCGACTTCGGTTCTGCGCTGCAGGGTTTCACGAAACTGCTGGGTGCACCGGGCGAGGACGGCGTGTTCCGCTACACGCCCTCGCCGGTGGAACCCGAGACTGCGCCGGTCGACGACTCCGACGAGGTCGCGGACTGGTTCGACACCAAGACCGATCCGGTGATCGCCCAGGCGGTGGCGAAGGCCGAGGCCGACGCCCGCGAGACCCCTGAACAGACTCCCGGCGCGGCGCTTCCGGGGCCGGGCTTCCCGCAGCCGTCGTCGCTGCCGCCCGCCGGTGTCCATCGGGCCCAGCCATGAGCGGGCTGACGTCGACGAGGACGTACACCGCGCTGGCGGCGGTTCAGGCCGCCGACGCCGTCGCGTGCGCCATCCCGCTGGCGGTCATCACCAAGTCCTTCGATGATGTCGGGTTGCCGCAGAAGTACCGGCCGATCGTCCCGGTGGTGAAGGCGGCCTCCGCGATCGGCCTGCTCTCCGCGGGTCGGTTCCCGGCGTTGGCGCGGCTGACGACGTTCATGCTGACCATCTACTTCATATTGGCGGTCGGCTCACACCTGCGCGCCAAGGACTACAGCCCGGGACTGGTCGCGGCCTCGTCGTTTCTGGCGCTGTTCTCGACGCTGACGGTCAAGGGGCCCGACTCCGCGCGTGCAGGCGCGTGAGTGCGCCGGTGGTTGCGGATCTCGACGATCAGGCCGGCCACCCCGACGCACGCCGTGCACACCGACACCAGCACCAGCGTGGGATTGATCCGTCCGGTCAGGGCGTCGCCGAGGATCACCACCGCCGCGGTTCCCGGCGCCAGACCCACGATCGTCGCTCCGAGGTAGGGGAGCACCCGAACCGCTGAGGCGCCCGCGGCGTAGTTGATCACCGAGAACGGCACCGCGGGGATGAGCCGCAGCGACATCACGGCCAGCCACCCTCGGCGACGAAGGTGCGCGTCGATGCTGTCGATCGACGGGTGGCTCACCAGACTCGAGATCTGCCAGCCGAAGGCCCGTACCGCGATCAGCGCGATCAGGGCGCTGATCGCGCTCGCGACGACCGCGAGCGCGATTCCCAGCCCTGCCCCGAACAGCAGGCCGGCCGCGAGGGTGAACGCGGTTCGGGGGAACGGCAGCACCGTCACCACGCTGTGCAGGGCGAGGAACGCCAGCGGAAACCACGGGCCCAGGGATTGGGCCCAGTCGCGAAGCTGGACCGCAGTCGGCACCGGAACGAGCAGGGCGACTGCGATGAGAATCACAATGACGATCGCGGTGAGCATGATGCGTCGCCGGGGGATCTGACGGATCGTCGAACGGACGGCTGCGGGCATGGCGCGAATCCCTCGTCCCACACTCAACATCGTCCTGGCCACGGCAATCAAGCGTACGGGGTGCCGATGAACATCTCGTGTCCCCACGCCCCGGGGGGCGCTCGGCGGTGCGGGCCGGGCGCTGCATGAGCGCGCCGCGCCATCATCTAGCCTGAACCCCAATAGTCCGCACTCGCGGACTGCCGCACGCTGCGACAACAGGGAGCTTGCCGGTGTCATCAGAGGCCTCAGTCGTACCCGCCGATCGAGCGGAACTCGAACAGGCGCGGGCCCGATGGCGTGATGCCGTCGCAGGTGTCCTCGCCAAGAGTTCCCGGCGCGATGTCGCCGATCTGCCCGCCGAGCCGGAGCAGCTGCTCGCGACGCCGACGTACGAGGGCTTCGCTGTCTCGGCCCTCTACACCGCGCTGGACTCCGTGCCCGAACCCGCCCTGCCCGGTGAGTGGCCGTTCACGCGCGGCGCCGACGCCACCCGTGACGTCCTGTCGGGCTGGAAGATCGCCGAGGCCTTCCCGGCCCCGGGTCAAGCCGCGGGCGACGGAAACGCGACGCTGCTGTCCGCGTTGTCGGACGGGGTCAGCGCCGTTGTGCTGCGCGTCGGTGCCGAATCGGTGCCCGCCTCTGACGTCGACCGTCTGCTCGAAGGCGTGTTCGTCGAACTGGTTCCGGTGATCCTGGAGACCGGCCCGGATGCGGCCGACCAGTGGGCCGTGGCCGCCGAGGCGCTGCTCGAGCTGGTCTCGGCTGTGCCTGCCGACCAGCGCGCAGACCTCTCGATCGACCTCGGTGCGGATCCGCTGACCGCGCCGATCTCGGGCGCCGCGGCACCGGCGATCGGCGACGTGACCACCGTCGCGGCGCGGTTGGCCGAGTTCGGCCCGGGCGTGCGGGCCATCACCGTCGACGGTCCGGCGTTCCACAATCGCGGCGCGAACGCCGCCTGGGAATTGGCTGGCCTCGTCGGTGCGGGCGTCAGCTACCTGCGGGCATTGACCGCGGCGGGCCTCAGCGCCCCGGATGCCCTGCGGCAGATCAGTTTCCGGGTTTCCGCCGACGATGACCAGTTCATGACGATCGCCAAGCTGCGGGCCGCGCGCCAGCTGTGGGCCCGCGTCGCCGAGGTGCTCGACGCGCCCGAAGCGGGCGCGGTCACGCTGCACGCGGTGAGTTCGCTGGCGATGATGGCGCAGCGCGATCCGTGGGTGAACATGCTGCGCTGCACGCTTGCGGCATTCGGCGCAGGCGTCGGAGGCGCGGACACCGTGCAGGTGCATCCGTTCGACGTGGCCATTCCCGGTGGTGCCGAAGGGATCTCGGCGAACTTCTCGCGCCGCATCGCGCGCAACACCCAACTGCTGCTGCTTGAGGAGTCGCATCTGGGCCGCGTGTGGGACCCCGCGGGCGGTTCGTGGTTCGTCGAGGACCTCACTCAGCAGTTGGCCGACACCGCGTGGCAGCACTTCCAGGCCATCGAGTCTCGGGGCGGGTTCGCCCAGGCCCAGGAGTTCGTCGTCGAACAGATCGCTGCCGTCGGCGCCGCGCGCAGCGCGGACATCGCCCACCGCCGGACCGCCGTCACCGGCGTCAACGAGTTCCCGAACCTCACCGAACCGCCTCTGGCGCAGCACGATCCGCTGGACGGCGTGGTCCGCTACGCGCAGGCCTTCGAAGATCTGCGCAACCGCTCCGATGAGTTCCTGGCGAAGAAGGGCGATCGGCCCAAGGCGCTGCTGATTCCTCTGGGCCCGCTGGCCGAGCACAACATCCGCACCTCATTCGCGGCCAACCTGTTGGCCTCGGGCGGCATCGAGGCCGTCAACCCGGGCGCGCTGACCGCGGCGGACATCGCAGCGGCGGTGCAGGACGCCGGTTCGCAGGCGGCCGTCGTGATCTGCGGGTCGGACGCCCGCTACGGCGCGGAGGCCTCGGCCGCGGTGCAGGCCGCGCGCGCCGCGGGCGTGCAGCGGGTGTACCTGGCCGGTCCTGAGAAGGCCGTGGCCGAGGCCGAGCACCGGCCCGACGAATACCTGACCGCGAAGATCGATGCGGTCGAAGCGCTTTCCGCACTCCTGACCCGATTGGGGGCCTGAGCAGATGACTACGACGACACCGGCCGTCGGCAGCTTCTCCGACGTCCCGCTGCGCGGCGGCGCCGCTGGCCGTCCGGCGACCCCGGACACGGCGGCCGAGGCCGTGAGCGCCGCGGCGGCCGCACATGGATACACCCCTGAGCAGCTGACCTGGGCCACACCCGAGGGCATCGACGTCAAACCGGTCTACATCGAGGCCGACCGGGCCGCCGCGGTCGAGGCGGGCTATCCGCTGGACTCGTTCCCGGGGGAGCCGCCGTTCGTCCGTGGGCCCTATCCCACGATGTATGTGAACCAGCCGTGGACGATTCGCCAGTACGCGGGCTTCTCGACGGCGGCCGAGTCCAACGCGTTCTACCGCCGCAACCTGGCTGCGGGTCAGAAAGGCCTGTCGGTGGCGTTCGACCTGGCCACGCACCGCGGCTACGACTCGGACCATCCTCGGGTGGCTGGCGACGTCGGCATGGCCGGTGTGGCGATCGACTCGATCCTGGACATGCGCCAGCTCTTCGACGGCATCGACCTGGGCGCGGTCAGCGTGTCGATGACCATGAACGGCGCGGTGCTGCCGATCCTGGCGTTGTACGTGGTGGCGGCCGAGGAGCAGGGTGTGCCGCCGGAGAAGTTGGCCGGGACCATCCAGAACGACATCCTCAAAGAGTTCATGGTCCGCAACACCTACATCTACCCGCCCAAGCCGTCGATGCGGATCATCTCCGACATCTTCGGCTACACCAGCACGAAAATGCCCAAGTTCAACAGCATTTCGATCTCGGGCTACCACATTCAGGAAGCCGGAGCGACGGCCGATCTGGAGCTGGCGTACACGCTGGCCGACGGCGTTGAGTACATCAAGGCCGGCTTGGACGCGGGTCTGTCGATCGATAAGTTCGCGCCGCGGCTGTCGTTCTTCTGGGGCATCGGCATGAACTTCTTCATGGAGGTCGCCAAGCTGCGGGCGGGTCGCCTGCTGTGGAGCGAACTCGTGGCGCAGTTCGATCCCAAGAGCTCCAAGTCGCTGTCGCTGCGCACCCATTCGCAGACTTCGGGCTGGTCGCTGACCGCGCAGGACGTGTTCAACAACGTGGCGCGCACGTGCGTCGAGGCCATGGCCGCCACGCAGGGTCACACTCAGTCCCTGCACACCAACGCGCTCGACGAGGCGCTCGCGCTGCCCACCGACTTCTCGGCCCGCATCGCGCGCAACACCCAGCTTCTGCTCCAGCAGGAGTCGGGCACCACGCGCCCGATCGACCCCTGGGGTGGCTCCTACTACGTCGAGTGGCTCACCCATCAACTGGCGGAGCGGGCCCGCGCCCACATCGCTGAGGTCGCCGAGCACGGCGGCATGGCGCAGGCGATCGACGAGGGCATCCCGAAACTGCGCATCGAGGAGGCCGCGGCTCGTACGCAGGCCCGCATCGACTCCGGCGCCCAGCCGGTCATCGGCGTCAACAAGTACCAGGTCGACGAGGACCACGAGATCGAGGTCCTCAAGGTCGAGAACAGCCGAGTGCGTGCCGAGCAGTTGGCCAAGCTCGAGAAGCTGCGGGCCGAGCGCGACGAGGAGGCGACCCAGGCCGCGCTGGCCGAACTGACCCGCGCCGCGGCGGCCACTGGTGTGTCCGGCGAGGACGGACTGGGCAACAACCTGCTCGCGCTCGCGATCAACGCGGCGCGCGCGAAGGCGACCGTCGGCGAGATCTCCGATGCGCTGGAGAAGGTCTACGGCCGTCACCAGGCGGAGATTCGCACCATCGCAGGGGTGTACCGCGACGAGGTGGGGAACAGTGCGAACGTGAAGGGAATCGAGGCGGCCACCGAGCTGGTCGAGAAGTTCGCCGAGGCCGACGGCCGTCGGCCTCGCATCCTGGTGGCCAAGATGGGCCAGGACGGACACGATCGCGGACAGAAGGTCATCGCCACGGCCTTCGCCGACATCGGCTTCGACGTCGATGTGGGTTCGCTGTTCTCCACGCCGGACGAGGTGGCCAGGCAGGCCGCCGACAACGACGTCCACGTCGTCGGCGTGTCATCGCTGGCCGCGGGACACCTGACCCTGGTGCCCGCGCTGCGCGACGCGCTGGCGGAGGTCGGCAGGCCCGACATCATGGTCGTCGTGGGCGGCGTGATCCCGCCGGGAGACTTCCAGGAGCTGTACGACGCGGGCGCCACGGCGATCTTCCCCCCGGGAACCGTGATCGCCGACGCCGCCGTCGGCCTGTTGAACAAGCTGGCCGAGCGGCTGGGCTACGACCTGAGCGCACCGTCCGCGAGTTGACATGGCCGCTCCGGCGAACGTGAGCACCACAGAGCTGGCCGACCGAATCCGCAGCGGTGATCGGTCAGCACTGGCCCGAGCGATCACGCTCGTGGAGTCCACCCGGGCCGACCATCGCCAGCAGGCCCAAGAGCTGCTGCTGGAGCTGATGCCCGAGGCGGGCTCTGCCATGCACATTGGGATCACCGGGGTGCCCGGCGTGGGCAAGTCCACGTCGATCGAGGCTCTCGGGATGCATCTCATCGAACAGGGGCACCGTGTCGCGGTCCTGGCCGTGGATCCGTCGTCGACCCGTACCGGCGGTTCCATCCTGGGTGACAAGACGCGGATGTCCCGGCTCGCCGCGCATCCGGACGCCTACATCCGTCCGTCGCCCACCTCAGGGACGCTGGGTGGCGTCGCGCGGGCCACGCGGGAGACCGTCGTGCTGCTCGAGGCCGGTGGGTTCGACGTGATCCTCATCGAGACCGTGGGTGTCGGGCAGTCCGAGGTCACTGTCGCGGGCATGGTCGACACCTTCGTGTTCCTGACCCTGGCTCGAACGGGAGACCAACTGCAGGGCATCAAGAAGGGTGTCCTGGAACTCGCCGACATCGTGGTGGTCAACAAGGCCGACGGCGCACACGCCGTCGAGGCCAAGAAGGCCGCACGCGAACTGTCCGGCGCGATCCGGCTGATCTACCCCCGCGACGTGCTCTGGCGCCCGCCGGTGCTGACCATGAGCGCGCTGGAGGGAACCGGCCTGCAGGACCTGTGGGACGCCGTGCTCAAGCACCGCGACGTGCTGACCGAGGCGGGCGAGTTCGACGCACGGCGCCGGGCACAGCAGGTCGAGTGGACCTGGGCGATGGTGCGGGACGTGGTGTTGGACCGTGTGCTGACCAACCCCGAGGTGCGGCGCATCCGTGGTGACGTGGAGCGCCAGGTGCGTGACGGGGAGTTGACGCCGGCACTGGCTGCACAGCAGATTTTGGACGCCGCCGGTTGATTTTGGCTGATTTTTTCCTGTGATTTGTTTTCCCATCTGCCCCATTGGGTGACTTGCCTCACAGGTGACACACTTCTGTGGCCTCAAGTGTGAGAAATGGGCACGCCACATCGAAGTGACTCCGACGTAAATACGAGCATGTTTGCTGGTCCATGGCCAGGCAAGGGTGAGGTGGCCGTCACAGCGCCGCGAGCCGAGTGTCGAGCATCATTCGAATACCCGCGATCCGTCCAGTTACCGAAACCCTTTCGATATTGCTGGCGTTGCCGTTGATCTGTAGTCCTCCGAGGTGAGGCTGCATCGTTTGCATACGCAAGGATTTACGATAAGTCGTCCAATGTCGGGCTTTCTCATTTTATGAGAAGTTAACCGCAATGTTGACACTCCCTTAGAGGCGTGTAAGGCAACCGAATGAATTATTTGCGCAATTTCACAAAGCGAAATTTCCGACCAATTTCACAACCCAGCAACCAATGGCGCGGCCAGTAAAATTGACAACAATCAATGTCGGCTCATGGCACAATCTGTCAAAATAATTGACATCAAATATTGTCGGGAGCCTGAGCTACCTCGAAGGCCCTCGGGGGGTGGATCGTTACCCTGGGTCAATCAGTTGCTCGCGGTCTATGAAAATGCTTGCAGTGCAGCGGCTTTCAGAAAAGGCTGAGCGGTCGCCAAGCGGTTCCCGGCCGCGCTCGGCCCCCGGCGTGACGAGAAAACGCTGAGCTGGCAATTTGGTGGACTGGGGGCTGAAACGGCACCCTGTTAAAGGAGAGCGGCTACAGTACGCACTCAGTCGGCTACTTAGTCAAGCGGTAAGGTCGCCGTGGCGTTCATCCAGAACGTTGTGGCGAAAATTTCGCTCGGCGAACGTATTTTTATAGGAATCCGCAGTACTAGAAGGGGTGGATGAGTTGGGCGAGGCATCTGTCACCCCAGTGGCCGTGATTGGGATGGCCTGTCGGTTGCCCGGTGGCATCGAGTCACCGGAAGCGCTCTGGGATGCGCTGTTGCGCGGCGATGACCTGGTCACGGAGGTTCCTGCCGACAGGTGGGATGCCGACGAGTTCTTCGACCCCGAACCGGGAGTTGCCGGCCGTTCGGTCTCCAAGTGGGGCGGCTTCCTCAACGACGTCGGCGGATTCGATGCCGAGTTCTTCGGGATCAGCGAGCGCGAGGCGACGGCGATCGACCCGCAGCAGCGCCTGCTTCTGGAGACTTCATGGGAAGCGCTCGAGCATGCCGGCCTGGACCCCAACCGCCTGGCCGGATCACTGACCGGCGTCTTCGTCGGCATGACCTATGCCGACTACCAACTCGTGGCCGCGGATGCCCAGGCCCTCGACGGGCCGTACGGGTTCACCGGCAACAACTTCAGCCTCGCCTCCGGGCGGATCGCGTATGCCCTTGGCGTCACCGGGCCGGCCTACACCGTGGACTCGGCGTGCTCGTCGGGCCTGCTGGCCGTCCACAACGCATGCCGCAGCCTGCGTGACGGCGAAAGCGACCTGGCCCTGGCGGGCGGTGTCAACGTCCTGCTCGAGCCCCGCAAGATGGCATCCGGTTCGGCGCAGGGCATGTTGTCGCCCACCGGCAAGTGCCATGCGTTCGACGTCGACGCGGACGGCTTCGTCTCGGGCGAGGCCTGTGCGATGGTGCTGCTCAAACGTCTCGAGGACGCCGAACGCGACGGCGACCGCATCCTTGCGGTGATTCGGGGGACCGCGGCCAACCAGGACGGCCACACCGTCAACATCGCCACCCCGTCGCGCGACGCGCAGGTCGTGGCGTACCGGGCCGCCCTGGCCGTTGCCGGTGTCGACGGATCCTCGGTCGGCATGGTCGAGGCCCACGGCACCGGGACGCCCGTCGGCGACCCGATCGAGTACGCCGGCCTCGCCGAGGTGTACGGCATCGAGTCGGCGTGTGCGCTGGGCTCCTCCAAGACCAACTTCGGTCATTCGCAGTCCGCCTCCGGCGCGGTCAGCCTGATCAAGGCTGTCTTGGCGTTGCAGCACGGTGTGATCCCGCAGAGCCTGCACTTCAACCAGCTGCCCGACGAGATGGCCAAGATCGACACCAAGCTGTTCGTCCCGCAGGCGAACGTGCCGTGGCCGATCGAGGGGCAGCCGCGCCGCGCCGCGGTGTCGTCATACGGCCTCTCCGGCACCAACGTGCACGCCGTGGTGGAACAGGCTCCCGCCGGGCAGTCGCCCAAGGTCGTGGCGCACGACGCCAAGCCCGCGGCGGTCGACGGTGCGCTGCTGTTCCCCCTGTCGTCCACCTCGGCCGACGGTCTGCGCCAGACCGCGGGCCGGTTGGCGGACTGGGCCACCGAGCAGCTGCGCGACGACGAGCTGAGTGATCTGGGCTACACCCTGGCCCGCCGTCGTGGGCATCGCAGCGTGCGCACCTCGGTGCTCGCGGGCACGTCCGCGGAGCTGGTCGAGGCACTGCGTGAGGTCGCCGACGGCGAGCTGCCCCATGAGCCCGCCGTCCCCAACAACGGTCGTGGGCCGGTGTGGGTGTTCTCCGGGCACGGCTCCCAGTGGATCGGGATGGGTGCCCCGCTGCTGGCCGCCGAGCCCGTGTTCGCCGCGACCGTGGCCGAGTTGGAGCCGCTGATCGCGCGCGAGTCCGGATTCTCGGTCACCGAGGCGATGTCGGCACCAGAACTCGTCACCGGGATGGACCGGGTCCAGCCGACCATCTTCGCGATGCAGGTCGCGCTGGCGGCCACGCTGCGCGCGTACGGCGTCACCCCCGGCGCAGTCGTCGGCCACTCGATGGGTGAGGCGGCCGCGGCCGTCGTCGCCGAGGGCTTGTCGCTCGAGGACGGCGTCAAGGTGATCTGCCGCCGGTCGCGGCTCATGGCGAGCATCGCCGGTGCCGGCGCCATGGCGTCGGTCGAACTTCCCGCCGCGCAGGTGCTGTCCGAACTGACGGCACAGGGCGTCGACGACGTCGTGCTGTCGGTTGTCGCGTCCCCACAGTCCACCGTCGTGGGCGGGGCCAAGGACTCGATCCGCCGGCTCGTGGTCGGCTGGGAACAGCGCGGCGTGATGGCCCGCGAGGTCGCGGTGGACGTGGCCTCCCACAGCCCCGAAGTGGATCCGATCCTCGACGCACTGGCCGACGAACTCGACGAATTGTCGCCGATGGACCCGGTCATCCCGTACTACTCGGCCACGCTGTACGACCCGCGCGACATCCCGGTGTTCGACGTCGACTACTGGTCGGACAACCTCCGGTACACCGTGCGGTTCGCCGCCGCCGTGCAGGCCGCGCTGGAGGACGGGTACCGCGTCTTCGGGGAACTGTCGCCCCATCCGCTGCTGACCCACGCCGTCGACCAGACCGCGCGCGGCCTCGACATGTCGATGGCCGTGCTGGCGAGCATGCGCCGCGAGCAGGACATGCCCAACGGCCTGCGCGGCTTCGTCGGCGACCTGCACAACGCGGGCGCCGCAGTGGACTTCGAAGCGCTCTATCCCGACGGTCGTCTCATCGACGCCCCGCTGCCGGCCTGGACGCACCAGACGCTGATGCTGACCCGTGTCGGCGAGGAGGCCCGCGGTGGCCACAGCCTGGCCGTGCACCCGCTGCTGGGCGCGCACGTCCGCCTGCCCGAGGCGCAGGAACGCCACGTCTGGCAGGCCGACATCGGCACCGTGGCTCAACCCTGGCTCGAGGATCACCAGGTCAACAGTGTCGCGGCGCTGCCCGGTGCCGCATTCTGCGAGATGGCGCTGTCGGCCGCCGCGTCGGTTCTGGGCGAGGCCGCCGAGGTCCACGACGTCACGTTCGACCAGATGCTGCTGCTCGACGAGCAGACCGAGGTCTGCGCGCAGGCCGAACGCCGCGGTGACGGTGCGGTCGACTTCGAGGTGAACACCGTCGCCGACGAGGAGCGCGTGCGCCGCTCGGGTGCGCGGCTCACCACAGCCGGGGACGAGACGCCTGCGGTCCACGACATCACCCGACTGCTCAAGGCACACCCCGAGCGGGTGGACGGTGCGCACCTGCGCGAACTGTTCGCCGAGCGCGGGATCGTATACGGGCCCGCGTTCTGCGGCCTGGTCGCGGCCCACGTGGGCACCGACGGCCAGAGGTCGGTGCTCGCCGAGGTCGCGCTGCCGGGTGCGCTGCGCTCGGGGCAGGCGGCCTACGCCGTCCACCCCGCGCTGCTCGACGCGTGCTTCCAGGCGGTCGCCGCCCATCCGGACATCCGCGATGACGCGTCACCGACGCTGCTGCTGCCGCTGGGTGTGCGTCGGATCCGGGCCCACGCCAGCACCCGCCACGCGCAGTACTGCTACGCCCGGGTGCAGCGGTTGGACGCCTCGACGGTGGAGGCCGACCTCGACATCCTCGACGACGACGGCAACGTCCTGGTCGCGGTGCAGGGACTGCGCCTCGGCACGGGCACGTCCGCGGAGTCCGAGCGTGATCGCACGCTCAACAGCCGGTTACTGACCGTCGGTTGGGTTCGGCAAGAGCCCCCGGAGGCCGCGAGCCCGGACATCCGCTCCCTGCTGGTGATCGACGGCGGCCAGACCGACCCGCTGCCGTCGGCGCTGGCCGACGCATTCGGTCAGCGCGGCGTGGACGTTCAGCGCCTCAGCTGGCCGCTGCACGGTGGCGACGAACAGGCACAGGCCGAGTTGGTGGCCCAGCTCTCCGGTGGTGTCATCGGCGCGGTTGTGGTGGTGCTCGAATCGGCGACCGGCGCAGCAGCCGCGTCGACGGCCACCGGCGCCGATCAGGTCCGTCGCCTCGTCCACATCGCCCGTGAGCTTCCCGAGGTCTCGGGGGCTCCGCGGCTCTATGTGCTCACGCGCGGCACCCAGACGGTCGTCGACGGGGATGTCGCCAACCTGGAACAGGGCGGCCTGCGTGGCCTGCTGCGCGTCGTGGGTGTCGAGCACCCTCACCTCAATCCGACGTCAATCGATCTCGCTGCCACTCCGGGAGCCGCCGAGGAGGCCGAGCGGGTGGCCGCTCAGGTGCTCGCGGCCGGCGACGAGGACGAGACGGCCTGGCGCGACGGTCAGCTGTACGTGGCGCGGCTCAACCTGACCCCGTTGGGCGCCGACGATCTGCGCACGACGGTCGTCGACCACCAGCGCGACGGTGTCCGGTTGCAGATCCGCACACCGGGTGACCTGCAGTCGCTTGAACTGGCCGCGGTCGACCGGGTGGAACCGGGACCCGGGCAGATCGAGGTGGCCGTCACGGCCTCCAATCTGAACTTCGCCGACGTTCTGGTCGCGCTCGGCCGCTACCCCTCGTTCGAGGGCCGGATGCCCTCGCTCGGCGCCGACTACGCCGGTGTGGTCACCGCGGTGGGACCCGGCGTCACCGAACATCAGGTGGGTGACCAGGTCGCGGGGATCTCGACCTCAGGTGCGTGGGCGACCTACATCACCTCGGACGCGAATCTCGCGGTCACGCTGCCGCCGGCGCTCTCGGCCAGTCAAGCCGCGGCGGTCCCGAGCGCGCACGCCACCGCGTGGTACAGCCTGCACAACCTGGCCCGGATCTCGGCCAAGGACAAGGTGCTGATCCACTCGGGCACAGGCGGAGTCGGGCAGGCCGCCATCGCGATCGCACGCGCCGCAGGCGCAGAGATCTACGCGACGGCGGGCAGCGACGAACGTCGAGATGTCCTGCGTTCCATGGGGATCAAGCACGTGTACGACTCGCGAAGCACGGCCTTCGCGGAGGAGATCAGGCGTGACACCGCCGGTTACGGCGTCGACATCGTGCTGAACTCGCTGCCGGGTGCCGCGCAGCGGGCGGGCCTTGAACTGCTGTCCTTCGGCGGTCGCTTCGTCGAGATCGGCAAGCGCGACATCTACGGCGACACCCGGCTGGGACTGTTCCCGTTCCGGCGCAACCTGGCGTTCTACGCCGTCGACCTGGCGCTGCTGGCGCTGACCGATCCCGCCACCATGCGGGATCTGCTCTCGACAGTGTTCGCTCAGATCGCCGAGGGCGTGCTGCCCCCGCCGCAGACCACGCACTTCCCGCTGGCCGAGGGGGCCACGGCGATCCGCGTGATGGGTGCGGCCGGGCACACCGGCAAGCTCGTACTCGACATTCCGCACAGCGGCCACGACACCGCAGTGGTTCCGCCGTCGGAGGCCAAGCCCTTCCGCCGTGACGGCGCGTACGTCGTGACGGGCGGCATGGGCGGGCTCGGGCTGTTCCTGGCAGAGAAGATGGCTGCCGCAGGTGCCGGCCGGATCGTGCTCAACGGGCGGTCCTCACCGAGCCAGCACGCGCAGGCCGTGATCGACCGCATCCGCGCGGCGGGAACTCAGGTCGACGTCTGCCGCGGCGACATCGCCGATCCGGCGACCGCGCGGCGCCTTGTCACCGCGGCCGCGGCCACAGGCCTGCCCCTGCGGGGTGTGCTGCACGCCGCCGCGGTGGTCGAGGACGCGACACTGGCCGCGATCACCGACGACCTCGTCGCACGGGACTGGGCGCCCAAGGTCACCGGTGCCTGGAATCTGCACGAGGCCACCGTGGATCAGCCGCTGGACTGGTTCTGCTCGTTCTCCTCGGCGGCTGCGCTGGTCGGGTCGCCCGGACAGGGCGCCTACGCTGCCGCCAACAGCTGGCTCGACGCGTTCACGCATTGGCGCCGGGCGCAGGGTCTGCCGGCCACGGCGATCGCGTGGGGGGCATGGTCGGAGATCGGTGCCGGGCAGGGGATGGCGGCCGAGGAGAGCATGGCGATCTCGCCGAGCGACGGCGCCTACGCCTTCGACGCGCTGCTGCGCCATGATCGGGCACACACCGGTTACGCGCCGGTGGCAGGCGCACCGTGGCTGATGTCCTTCGCACAGGCGCGGCCGTTCGCCGAGGCGTTCCGCAACGCCGACCAGAACCGCGGTGGCTCCAGCCAGTTCCTCACCGAACTGCGCGCGCTCCCGCACGACGAGTGGGCGGGCCGCCTGCGCAGGCTGATCTCCGACTCGATCAGCCTGATCCTGCGGCGAGCGGTCGATCCGGACCGACCGCTCTCCGAATACGGCCTGGACTCTCTCGGCAATCTCGAGTTGCGCACACGGATCGAGACCGAGACCGGCATCCGGATCAGCCCGATGGGCATCACGACGATCCGGGCGCTGGCCGAGAGCCTCAGCGAAACCCTCGCTGCCGATACGGCGGTGTCAAGTCCATCATGACGATCCGGCAGTGGAGTAAGGGGCAGTAGTGGTCGCATTCCAAGCAATCCATGAGTGGGACGACACCCCCGGCGTGGTCACGTCGTGGGAGCCTTCGGCGTCGACGCTGGCCAAAGTGGCTGCCGCTCCGGTTAATCCGGTACCGGTGAGTTACCAGCAGGCCCAGCATCTGCACGCCTACCGGGACCACGCCGCGCACGGCCGCAATATGGCCAGGCTCAACATCCCGTCGTGGAACATCCAGGGACAGTGCGACGTCCGGGCCATGACGCATGTGATCAACGCCTACCTGCGCAGGCACGACACCTTCCACAGCTGGTTCGAGTACGACGGTGCCGGCGAGTTCATTCGGCACACGCTGACCAACCCGCGGGACATCAGGTTCGCGCCGAAGAACTACGGCGAGATGGCCGCTGACGGCTGGCGTGAGCACGCGCTGGCCACCCCGAACCCGTTGCAGTGGGACTGCTTCCGGTTCGGTGTGATCCAGCGCGCGGATCACTTCACGTTCTTCCTCAGTGTCGACCACGTGCACGCGGACGCGATGTTCATGGGTGCGCTGTTCGTCGAGATCCACATGATGTACGCCGCACTGGTCGGCGGTGGCGCGCCACTGCAGCTTCCAGAACCGGGCAGCTACCACGACTACTGCACCCGCCAGTACGAGTACACCTCGGCGCTGACGTTGGACTCACCCGAGGTGCGGGCGTGGATCGACTACGCCGAGGAGAACGGCGGATCGATGCCGAAGTTCTCGCTGCCGCTGGGCACCATGGCCGAGTCCCGCGGCGGTGCGCTGCTGACGGTCCAACTGCTCGACGAAGAGCAGACCAACCGCTTTGAGACCGTCTGCATGGCGGCGGGCACCCGCTTCAGCGGTGGCGTCTTCGCCTGCGCGGCCCTGGCTGAGCGCAAGATCACGGGTAACGAGACCTACTACGTGGTCACGCCGACGACGACGCGAAACTCGCCGTCGGAGTTCATGACCACGGGCTGGTTCACCGGACTTGTCCCGATCACCGTGCCGGTGGGCGACCTGTCGTTCGGCGCCATCGCCCGTGCCGCCCAGGAGTCGTTCGACTCTCGGGTGGACCTGGCTCACGTGCCGTTCGAGCGTGTGGTCGAGCTCGCAGCGGAACTCGGTGTGCACAAACCCGATTCGGGTGTGCCCATGCTGTCCTACCTCGACGCCGGGCTGCCGCCGCTGTCGCCGGCGATCATCGCCGAGTGGAACCAGCTGAACGGCCGGGTCTTCAGCGACGCCGGTGACGCCCATCAGTTCGGCATGTGGGTGAACAGGTTGGGTCGCGGGACCACGATCACCGTCGCCTTCCCGAACAACCCGACCGCACGCGTGTCGGCCCTGCGCTACCTCGAGGCGATGAAGGCCGAATACCTCGCAGTGGTGCAGGACGGAACGGCGGCGCCGGCGGTCACGCCGAAACAGGATGCGCCCGCTCTTGCGACCGCGGGCTCTGTCGCGAACTGACACGGGGGGAGATTCGGTGATGGCGGTAGTGGATCGGGCGCGTCGGCAGCGGCTTCGTCGACGGTCGGTGAATCAGGATGCCGGGCCGGACAATCGACTGTCCTACACCGATCAGGCGATGTTTCTCGCCCTCCGCGCCACCGGCGAGGAGTCGATGGCGCAGCTCGTCTGGGTGTACGACAAGGGGATCGACCTCGACGCGGTGCGTCGATGCCATGCCGACCTCGGATACGGCCTGTTCGGCCGGCTCATCGAGTCGTCGCCACTGCCGTTCGGCCGGCATCGTTGGGTGGCCGCGACTGGGCCCATGACGCCGTTCGAACTCGAGCAGACCCCGCGGCCTCGAAACGAACTCACGGACTGGGCCGACGAACGCGCGGGCATGCCCATCGATCCGGAGACGGGACCCGGTTGGCGCATGGGCGCCCTGCCGATGACCGACGGGTCGACCGCAGTCAGCCTGGAGATCTCGCACTGCCTTACCGACGGTATGGGCGCCGTGATCACCGTCACCGACGCGCTCAAGGGCATTCGGCGGAACCTGGACCTTCCGCCCGCTGGGGCGCGGCCGAAAAGGCTGGCCGTGCGCGAGGATGCGCGTGACACGTTGCGCGAGGTGCCCGTGCTGGCCAAGACGCTGGCCGTCGCGGTCCGGTTGGCCTACCGCCGGCGGGGCGACATCAAGCGGTCGGCGCCTCCACCGACCACGACACCCGTGGGAGATCCGGGGGCCGAAGTTCAGGTGCCTGCCATCTCGGTGTTCGTGGACGCCGCGGACTGGGATGCGCGCGCCGAAGCGCTGAGCGGCAACTACTTCTCGCTGGCGGCGGGGTTCGCGGCCCGACTCGGCGCCCGCATGGGCCGTCAGCGCGCCGAGGACGGTGCGGTCAGCCTGTTGATCCCCATCAGTGAGCGCACCGAGGACGATTCGCGGGCCAACGCCGTCTCACTCGACTCGATCGCCGTGGACCCGGGACCGGTCACCGCGGATCTGACCGCGGCGCGCACAGTGCTCCGCGAGGGCTTCAAGCGCCGCCGGGAGCAGCCTGACGAGTCGTTGGAACTGCTGCCCCTGATCCCGTTCGTTCCCAAGTTCACCGTCAAGCGTGGCGCCGACGTGCTGTTCGACTTTGCCGACCTGCCGGTGTCGTGCACCAACCTGGGTGATCTCGACCCGATGCTGAGCCGGATCGACGGCACTGACTGTGATTACCTCTTGCTGCGCGGGGTCAACGGACGCATCCCACGCAGACTCCTCGAGCAGCGCCGTGGCCTGCTGACTGTCGTCTCGAGTCGGTACTGCGGCAAGGTCTCGCTCACCGTCGTCGGCTATCAGCCGGGTGCCGAGAACACCAAGAAGAGCCTGCGTGCCGTCGTGTCCAGTGTGCTGGCTGAGTTCGGTCTCGCCGATGTCGACCATCCGGAAGGTGATATTGGTGGCTGACACCGCGGAAAACGTTGTGCCGATGGATAACCGCCTGGTCCACCTGGACCAGGCGATGTTCGACGCCATGCGGGCGGGGAATCGTTCGCAGCTGATGCAGTGCCTGTGGATCTATGAGCATCCGGTGGATCTCGAAGCGCTGGAGCGGTTCCACGAGAACCTCGGCTACGGGCTCGGGGGCCGACTGATCGAACGTTCGGTGCTGCCCTTCGGGAGGCATCGCTGGGTCTCGGCGCTGGGTCCGGCGTCCGATCTGGACATCGAGGCCGTGGCCAGGCCCCGCGAAGAGTTCAGCGACTGGGCCGATGAGCAGGCCGCCCGACCGATCGATCCCGAGTTCGGCCCCGGCTGGCGACTCTCGGTGCTGCCCATGACCGACGGGTCCACCGGGCTGAGCCTGGTGGCCTCCCACGCGCTCGGCGACGGCGTGGCCGGCCTGGTGACGATCTTTTCCGCCGTCAAGGGGGAGCGGCCCGACCTGGGCTACCCCGCCCGCCGCGGCGCGACCCGCAGGGCCAGACTGCGGGCGGCCCGCGAGGACGCGCGGGCGACACTGCGGGATCTGCCCGAGGTGCGCCGCACGTTGTCCACGGCGATCAAGCTGACCCTGCGCCGCCGTCACGACCTCGCGCGGTCGGCCCCGGCGCGTCAGGCAGACGATGTCGGTGCGGCCAACCGAGTCGTGTCGGTGCCCGCGGTCTCGGTCTTCGTCGACATCGACGAATGGGACGCACGCGCGGCCTCGCTCGGCGGGAACACCTACTCCCTGCTGGCCGGCGTCGCGGCCCGACTCGGCGCCCGCATGGGCCGCACGGTGCCCACCGGGCCCGATGGCTCGACGGTGAATCTGCTTCTGGCACTCAGTGATCGGTCCTTCGACGACTACCGCGCCAACGCGATGTCGATCGGGAACGTGGGGGTCGACCCGGATTCGGTCACCACCGACCTCACCTCTGCCCGCGCCGCGATCAGGTCAGCACTGCAGGCGCGTAAGGACACTCCGGACGAGTCGCTGCAATTCCTGCCGTTGATCCCGTTCGTCCCGCGGCGTGCCATGAAGCGTCTCTCCGACGTGTTCGTCGGTGCGGCCGACCTTCCGGTGTCGTGTTCGAACATGGGCGATCTCGAACCCACGGTGGGCCGCCCTGACGGCTCCGACGCCGAGTACATGGTGATGCGCGGCGTCGACCAGAACGTCATCGAACGCGACATCGTCGCCGCGGGTGGACATCTGGTGCTGGTGTCCGGCCGGCTCGGGGGCAAGGTGTCCATCTCGGTGGTCGGCTACGAGCCGGGAGCACCCAACACCAAGGCCTGGCTGGCAGATCTGGTGCAGCAGACCCTGGCGGAATACGACCTGTCCGGGCAGATGATCTGATGCCCGCCACCACCCTCGACTCTCGCGGCGCGAGCCGCACAACATCGGCCGAGTTCATCATCTCTGCGCCGAGCACGAAAGGTATCTGACAGTGATCGCATCTTCGCTTACTGGTGTTCTCCGCGAACGGGCCGGCCTGCAGCCCGGCGACCCCGCGTTCACCTTCATCGACTACGAATCCGACTGGGACGGCGTCCAGGAGACGCTCAGCTGGGCGCAGATGTACCTGCGGGTCAAGAACCTCGCGGTGAAGCTTCGCGAGGTCGCGACAGTGGGGGACCGCGCCGTCATCCTGGCGCCCCAGAGCATGGAGTACGTCATCGCGTTCCTCGGGGCGATCGAGGCCGGCCTGATCGCGGTGCCGCTCTCGACGCCGATGGTGGGGGCTCATGACGATCGCGTCAACGCCGTACTGGCCGACGCCGCACCGACGGTCCTCCTCACCACGTCGGCGGTCAACGAGACCGTCACGCCCTATGCCAAGGCCGCCGAGGGCCGTCCGACGCCGACGGTGTTGGCCGTCGACACGCTCGACCTCGACACCCGCTCGGGCGGTCGGCTCAAGCGCGAGACCCTGCCCGACACCGCCTACCTGCAGTACACCTCCGGGTCGACGCGCACCCCGGCCGGCGTCATGGTGTCGAATCGCAACCTGGCGGTCAACTTCGAGCAGATGATGGGCGGCTTCTACCCCGACTACAACCGGGTTCCGCCGGCAGACAGCACCGTGGTGTCGTGGCTGCCCTTCTACCACGACATGGGTCTTCTGCTCGGTATCGTCGCCCCGATCCTGGGCGGTTGGCACTCGGTGCTGATGAGCCCGCTGTCCTTCCTGGCCCGCCCAGCACGGTGGATGCGCCTGGTGGGAACGCACACCCACGCGCTGACGGCGGCACCCAACTTCGCATTCGACCTGGCGGCCACGCGCACCACCGACGAGGACCTGCAGGGCTGCGACTTCAGCAACGTGCTCAGCATCATGAGCGGGGCCGAACGCGTCCACGAGGTCACGGTGCGCAGGTACACGGAGCGTTTCGCGCGCTTCAACCTGCCGCCCAAGGTGATCCGGCCGTCCTACGGCCTGGCCGAGGCGACGCTGTACGTCCAGACCCGCAGTCCCGGGCAGCCGCCTCAGGTGGTGCACTTCGAGCCCGAGAAGCTGTCCGCTGGAAACGCCGACCGCGCAGCCACCGGCACGGCGCTGATCAGCTACGGCACGCCGGACTCGCCGCTGGTGCGCATCGTCGACCCTGACCACGGCACCGAGAGCCCCGCAGGCGTAATCGGTGAGATCTGGGTGCACGGCGAGAACGTCTGCGCCGGATACTGGAACAAGCCCGAGGAGACCGAGCGCACGTTCGGCGGCACGCTGGTTGACGCATCGGCCGATACGCCGGCCGAGAAGTGGCTGCGCACTGGCGATCTCGGATTCCTCTCCGAGGGTGAGCTGTTCATCATCGGCCGGATGAAGGATCTGTTGATCATCCGGGGGCGCAACCTCTATCCCGACGACATCGAGGCCTCGGTGTCGGTGATCACCCGCGGTCGGGTGGCCGCGGTGGCCGTGCCCGACGACACCACCGAGAAACTCGTGGTGATCGCAGAGGTCAAGAACAAGGGTCTCGACGCGGCCGAGATGGCCGAACGCCTGGAGGCCATCAAAGGCGAGGTGGCATCGGTGATCTCGACAGCCCACGGCGTCGCAGTCGCGGACGTCGTGCTGGTGGCGCAGGGCTCGATTCCGATCACCACGAGCGGCAAGACCCGACGTTCGGCCAGCCTGGAGAGATACCGGGCGGGCGAGTTCACGCGCCTGGACGCCGCAGTGCTGGCCGGGGCCCCGGCAGGACGCTGATAACGGACCAGTAACACCGCTTATGTCCGTCGATTCTGTGCGGTGGGGGTGGGTAAAGTGCACGGTGTGAGCCAAGCAACATCTGGGGAGCGCAGCGCGGCGCTCCCGGAGGGTGTCCACGGTGCCGCGGACCCCAACTTCTCGTGCGCTGTGCGTGCCTTCTCAGCGATGTTCGGCCGTCCCAAGCTCGGTGGTGGCGCGCTCGCGGTGTACCTCCATGGGGAGCCCGTCGTCGACGTCTGGGCGGGCTATGCCGATCGTCGTGGTGAGCAGCCCTGGGCCGCGGACACGGGCAGCATGGTGTTCTCGGCGACCAAGGGTGTGGCGTCGACGGTCATCCATCGGCTGGTCGACCGCGGGCTGATCGACTACGACACCCCGGTGTCGCACTACTGGAGCGACTTCGGCGCCAACGGCAAAGCCGACATCACGGTGCGCGAGATGATGCGGCACCGCGCGGGTCTGTCGCATCTGAACGGAGTCACCAAAGCGGAACTGCTGGACCACACGGCGATGGAGGCGCGGATGGCCGCGGCCCCCGCGTCGCGCCTGCGTGGCAAGCCCGCCTATCACGCGCTGACCTACGGGTGGCTGCTGTCGGGCCTGGCCCGCTCGGTGACGGGCAAGGGTATGCGCCAACTGTTTCGGGAGGAGGTGGCGGCGCCACTGGACACCGACGGCGTGCACCTCGGCCGTCCGCCGGCGACCGCACCGACTCATGCCGCGCAGATCATCCATCCGCAGTCGAACCTGTCGAACCCGGTGTTCAATCTGCTGGCGCCGCATGCGGCCCTGAATCCGCTGACCGCGGGGTTCGGCTCACTGTATTTCCCCGGTATGAAATCTGTTGTCCAGGGTGAGATTCCGATGCTGGACGCTGAGATGCCGGCCGCCAATGGGGTGGCGACTGCCCGCGGGTTGGCCAGGATGTACGGTGCGATCGCCAATGGCGGTTCCATCGACGGCATTCAGTACCTGTCGGGGCGCGTCGCCGCCGGTCTGGCGGGCCGTCCAAGCCTGCGTCCGGACCGGAGCGTGGGCATGCCGATGTCATTCCATCTCGGCTACCACGGCCTGCCCTTCCCCGGTGTTCTGCCCGGTTTCGGCCATGTGGGCCTTGGCGGTTCGATGGGCTGGGCCATCCCGGAGAGCGGTCTGGCCATCGGGTTCGTGCACAACCGTCTGCTGACCCCGTTCGTGTTGACCGATCAGGCCGGATTCGTCGCGACCGCGGCGCTGATCCGTCGTGGGGCCGCCATGGCTCGTTCACGCGGGTACCGTCCTGTCGCCGAATTCGGTTCGCGTTACGACCAACTGACGCCAGTGGCCCGGCTGAGTTCAGGATGACAGTAGGGTGACCGGGTGCAGGTGAATTCCGTCCCCACCCGTCGCCGTTCTGGCCTCTTCATCGCCGTCGCCCTGGCAATCCTGGTCTGGTCGGCCGCCTTCGTCTACCTGGCGGCGGTGGTGATTCCCGTTGACCACTACCTGATCTCGTACTACATCGCCGACTACCAGTTCGGCTTCGTGCGCCGCGGACTGGCTGGTGAGCTCGTCGGCAGCGTCGCCGACGAAAGCTTCTTCCGCAACGCCTATCTGATGCGCTGGCTGACCACTGGTGTCTACCTGTTGGGGTTGGGGGCGCTGGCGTTCACCCTGCTGCGCCGGGCCCGCACGCCAGGCCGGATCATGCTTGCGTTGCTGCTGGCCGTGCTGCCGTTCGGTGTGCCGTATGCGGTCTACTCCGGGCGCCCGGATCTGTTGGGTGCCACGGCCCTGATCGCGCTGTGTCTGGCGCTGAGTGTCGTCCAGCAGCGTCGCCTGGCCCTGATCTGCTGCGGTGTGTTCGGTGCCGTCGTCGCGGTTCTCGCGCTGATGCACGAGGGCATGGCACTGGAATTCGGCCTCGGCGCGATCCTGGCCATCATGGTGCTCGCCAGGGGTCTGGGACGGTGGGCTCAGCGGTGGGCAGCGGTGTTGGCCATTGCGCCCGGCCTTCTGATGGCCCTCGTGGTTGCGGCATTCGCCAACCACGACGTGAGTCAGAAGGTGTGTGCGTCCGTTCCGCACCGCATGATCGAGACTCCGTTCGCGTCGATCAAGGCGCCGGGGGATCTGGTGGCATACCTGACGACTGACACCCCGGTGCTGTCGGACTATCACGATTGGGTGTGCGGGTGGTATCTGGCCACCTACGACCACAGCGTGGCCGACGGACTCAAAGAGGTGGCGGCGGTCGGTGTTCCAGCGCTGATCGGATCGGTGCTGTTGGGATTGGCGGGGTTGGCGGCGACGCTGTGGTCGGTCGCGCGGTTCTCCGGGGTGGCGATGCGCCCCTTCTTCGCTCAGTTGAAGTCCGACATCCTGCTTCCGGCATTCGGTCTGCTGCTGATCATTCCGCTGTTCCTCACCGGGGTCGACTGGACCCGATGGCTGCTGGTGGTCGCGTTCGACATCGTCGTGGTGTTTGTGCTCTACGCGCACCGCAGGCCCGAGATCGACGACGTGCCACCACGCAAGACGATGCTGCTGTTCCCGCTCGTGGTGCTCGGGTTCATGCTGATCCCACTGGGCGTGGCGCCCGGCGGCGGATCGACGCGCTGAGACCGCTGAGACTCAGCCCAGCGGCCAGGGTGGCGGCGGCAACCCCGGCGGGGGCGGCGGCGGCGGAAGCCGCGGCGGCTCGGGTGGCGGCGGCAGAAGAACCGGCGGCGGCGGGGGCGGAAGATCGGGCGGCGGCGGAAGCAGTTGCGGCGACGCCAGTTCCGGCAGGACGGCATCGGCGGCCGAGCCCAACACCAGCGGCGGCAGCGGGGGTGCCGGCAGGCCCACCGAGACCGGCACGCTGACCTCGGCGGCAGGCCAATCGACCGGCGGCAGCGGACCCGGTTCGGGCATCGGCCCCAACTGCGCGAGTGCCTGCTGGATCTCGGGCGGGCAGATCGGGCACTGCACCGTCTGGTTCTCGTCGCGTTCGCGGTCGCGGTCTTGGTCCTCGGCCGCGATGTCGTTGCGCTGCGAATCGACCGGTTCGGCGTGCGCGGGCACGCTGCCGATGAGCCAGACTCCGAATCCCAGGGCGGTGACGACCGCTGACCGTGTCAGTCGAGAGCGATGCTGCACCGCAGACTCCTCTGTTGGGGGTTGTCGTCCATCATAGGGGCAGCGGCGCTCACAATCCGCTGATGCCAAGGACTGTCAGCACAACGCCCGCGATGGCCAGCACCAGGGCGACGTCGCGGCGCGTGCGGGCGGCCACCCAGAGTCGCAGGGCCTCCAACCGAATTCGGGTGGACTCGGGTGCGATCAGGAAGCTGACGAGCGGGATGGCGACCACGGCGTTGGCCACCGTGATGAACGTGAACAACAGCCCGGCCTGCGTCACCGGGGCGCCGCCTGTCGTGGCGATCAGAACCAGCAGTGCGAGGTAGTCGATCGACGGTATTGCGATGCCCATTCCCATCGCCCCCGAGAACCATGGCGAACTGCCGCGGGCGAGGCCGCGCGCCCGGGAGAAGACCGCCCGAACCGCACGGGGCCCATGATTTTTCGCAAAGTCGGCGTCTGGCGAGGAGGAGGTTGTGATCGTGGCGTCGACGGTGGTGCGACGGGGTCCCGCTCGTAGTGCGAACACCGCGGACAACGCGAGGGCAAACACACCGAGCGTGAGATGCACCGTGGCACGGTCGAACTGCAGCGCGCCGACCAGACCCGGTCGGACCACGAACAGCACGATCAGCCCGGCGGTCGCGCTCATCACGAAGCTTCCGGTCAGGAACGCCAGAAGTTGCAGAACGGGTTTGGGCCTGCTGAGCGCTACCGTGATCAGACCCAGCCTCATGGGTTCGAAGTTCACCGCGAGGGCAAGTCCCAGCACGGTGATCCACATACGAGGCGACCTTACTCAACAACCGGATGCGTCAGTCGACGCTCGCGGCCACAGGTTCGGGTTCCCGCGGCGGATGCGCGGGCTTGGGCTGCCATCGAGACGGCCACCAGTTGAACCGGCCCACCAGAACCGCCATGGCGGGCACGGTCGTCGTGCGCACCAGGAAGGTGTCCAGCAGGATGCCGATGCCGATGATGAAACCGGCCTGGACCAGGGTGCTGATGCTGGCGAACAGGAGCCCGAACATCGACGCCGTGAAGATCAGGCCCGCGGTGGTGATGACTCCGCCGGTCGCGGCGACGGTGCGGATCACCGCGGTGCGCAACCCGTGGCTGGCCTCCTCCCGGATGCGGGAGATGAGCAGCAGGTTGTAGTCGGCGCCGACGGCCACCAGGATGATGAACGTCAGGCCCGGCACGCTCCAGTGCAGTTCCTGTCCGAGGAGCTCCTGGAACAGCAACACCCCGATGCCCAGCGCGGACATATACGAGATCACGACGGACGCAATGAGATACAGCGGAGCGATTAGTGCACGCAGCAGGATCACCAGGATCAGGAAGACCACCGCGACGGTCACCATGATGATGAACTGGATGTCGCTGTTGTAGTAGTTACGCGTGTCACGCAGCGACACGGTGTAACCGGTCATCGACACCGTGGCATCCGAGAGCGTGGTGTTGGGCTGGGCGCCACGAGCAACGTCGGTGATCGCGTCGATCTGGTCCATGGCCTCGGTGCTGAACGGGTTCAGCTTGGTCTGGATCATGTAGCGCACGGTGTGGCCGTCGGGGGAGAAGAACAGATCGGCGGCCTTCTTGAAATCGTCCCCGGCCAGGAACTGCGGTGGGATGTAGAACCCCGCCATCGACGGTGTGGTGGCGTCGTTCTTCATGGCCAGCAGGAACGCCGAGGCATCGTTGAGGCCGCCGCCCATCTTCTTGGTCTCGTCGACCAGAAGCTGCACGCCGTCGGCCACCTGGCGGCTGGCCTCCGCCAGCGTCTTGGCGCCCTGCTGCAGGGTGGCCCACTGCTTGCGCATGCTGTCGGAGTCGCTGACACCTGCCGAGCGCATCGCCTTGGTGGCGGTGTCCAATGCGTTGCGCAGGCCGCTGGCGGTCCCGCCGAGGGTCTGGGTGGACTGGGTCGCCCGCAACTGCTTGGCCAACTGGGCGATGCTGGCCAGCGTGCCGTCGTCACCGGCGTCGACCAGACGCTGTAACTGCCGTCGGGTGTTGACGCACGAGGGGTCGGCGTCGCAGACCGGGCTGGTGTTGAGGGCGTTCACGACGGGACGGGCCTGCTCGATGGAACCGGCGGTGTCGTCGAGGCTGACGCCGAGCGAGTCACCGAGGTTCTGCATCGACGTCACGAGCTTGGCCGCGCTGTCGAACTCCTGCAGCGTCTTGTCACCGCCGAACTGCTTCTCCATCGACGTCAACGCATCGATCAACCCACTGACCGTCGCCGCGGCCTGGGACAGCTGGCCACGCACACCGCCGAGCGCGTCGGCGACCTGGTCGGCGCCACCGGCCAACGTGTCCAGTTCCG
This sequence comes from Mycolicibacterium confluentis, assembly GCF_010729895.1. Lineage (NCBI taxonomy): Bacteria > Bacillati > Actinomycetota > Actinomycetes > Mycobacteriales > Mycobacteriaceae > Mycobacterium > Mycolicibacterium confluentis. Next base: position 2,665,534 of record NZ_AP022612.1, on the reverse strand, counting down.
CGGTGCGGCCGGAGATCATCGACGACGCGTCGTTGAGCTTCGAGCCCACCTCGCCGGCCTGGAATGAGAGCCTGGCCTGTTCGAGGGACTCGCCGGTCGGGCGGGTGATGCCGCGGACGGCCTCGATGTCGGGCACCTGGCTGATCCGCTGTGCCATCTGTTCGAGGTCGGCCAGCGCCTTGGGGCTGCGCAGGTCATGGGGTGACGTCACGAGAAGGTACTGCGGCAGGCTCGAGTTCACCGGGAAGTGTTTGCCGATCGCCTCGTAGCCCTGCAGGCTCTCGACCGACGACGGCAGCGCCTTGCGGTCGTCGTAATTGAACGTCGCCAGTCCCGCGGACGACGCCAGCAGGATCAGCACGAAGAGGCTGGCCACCAGGTTGAACTTCGGCTTGCGCACGATCCGCACACCGGAGCGGCGCCACAGGCGGGTGGTCATGCTGCGCCGCGGCGCGACCCAACCTCTACGCCCCGTAAGGACCAACACCGCAGGCAGGAAGGTCACGGCGGCCGTACAACAGACCGCGATGGCCACCGCCAGCGCAACGCCGACCGAGGAGAAGATCGTCAACTCGGTGAAGATCATGCCGAGGAATGTGATCGCGACGGTGGCCGCCGAGGCGACGATCACCTTGCCGATCGAGGTCAATGCGCTCTGGACGGCGCGGTCGGAGTCCTCACCGAGTCGGATGAAGTCGTGATAGCGGCTGATCAGGAACACGGCGTAATCGGTTCCCGCGCCACACAGCATCGCGGTGAGGAACACGATGGTCTGGCCCGAGATGCTGAGCCCCATGTCGCCGAGGAACGCCACCAATCCATTCGCCGTCAGCAGCGACACCCCGATGGTCAGCAGCGGGAGCAGCATCGTCAGCGGGTTGCGGTAAATGATCAGCAGGATCGTGAGCAGCATGCCGACCGTGGCGATCTCGATGATGACGCGGTCGTGCTCGCCCACTTCGGCGATGTCGGCCAGGGTGGCGGCGGGACCCGTGACGTGCACCGTGACGCCGGTGTCCTCGGCGGTGTCCCTGACCATCGCGATGACGTTGGTGGTTGCCGTGTAGGACTGCGGCGAGCCCAACTCACCCGTCAGGCTCACGGGCAGCAGCCAGGCCTTGTTGTCCTCGCTGGTCATCACCTGCCGCAGCGGCGGGGTCGTGACGAAGTCCTGGATCGTGACGACGTCCTGCGTATCGGCGTGCAGCTTGTCGACCAGGCTGCGGTACACCGCCTCGTCGTCCTCGCCCAGGCCGTCCTCGTTGGACAGGACGACGATCAGCATGTTGTCGTTGCCGGCCTCGCCGAAGGCCTCGGCCATGGTGCGGGCGGCCACGGACCCGGGCGCATCGGCAGGCACCATGGCCGACGGGGTCTTCTGGGACAGCTCGGTCAGCGATGGGAACATCGGCGGCAGCCCGGCCGCAAGCAGCAGCCAGAGCGCGATCACGAGCCACGGCCAACGGACCACCACGGAACCCAGCCAGCGGAAGATGCCGCCCTCGCCCGGCTCTGTGAAGCGCTCCAGACGCTGCAGCAGCTGCGTTGCCCTACTGATGCTCAACAACCCCTGTGATCCGGTGTCTCTTTGATCCAACCGCTGCGGCGGAACACTGGTGACGGGCACCCGCCCGTGGGTCGGCGGGTCCGTTCAGTTCAGTCAGTGTATGCGGAGCGCCGAAGTGCCAGGGCCAGGTCGCTGCGACGTGCCTCAGCCGGTCACCGTTTGACGGTCGTGGAACCGCGCAGCTTCTGTCGCCAGGACTGTGCGGCCGACAGCGCGAAGACCGCTCCGCATGTACACGCGAAGAACCAGACCATCCGGCCGTTCTCAAGCGGCTGCAGCTCGGGGAGCAGCGACGTCGCGATGCGGATGCCGCAGGCCAGGATTCCGCTGGCGGTGGCGATCAGATACACGGTCGCGATGGATCGGGATCGCGGATCACGGCGCAGGATGAGCAGCGCCCGACCGCCGTATCCGAGCAGGTAGATGAGCATGCCGCACAGCACAATCCAATAGACGCTGAGCCAGAAGTCCGTCGGCACGGTGAAGAAGTCGGCGCGATACACCGACGAGCCGTTGCCCAGCCAGAACGTGGCGAGCAGCACGGGGATGCACAGTGTCGCCGGCCGTTCGACGTACTGCTTGAACGACAGCCGCATTGAGTCGTCGTCCTGCAGGCGGCCGAGTGCGTTGTAGACGATCGCGGACGCGGCGACGATGTAGAGGTCGTGGCCCAGATAGTCCTCGAGGTTCCACTTCCCGGTGTACCGATGCAGCACGGGGCCCAGCGTCTCCGAGGCTATCGGTGACATCAGCAGCACCGCGGCGCCCTGCATTGCGATGTTGAGCGTGGCGGCGACCTCCCACCGGCATGACCAGGTGACGCGACGAATCCACAGACTCCATCCGATGCACACCATGGTGATCGTGATGAGGACGGTGAGGGCCATTGCGGAGCTTTCGGCGAATGGAGGTCGGTGGGGGTTACAGCGGCGGTGCGTCGGGTCGCGGGGTCAGTTCCGACAACCGCCTGCGGTGGGTGGGACGTACCTGCGTCGGGTGCCGATCAGTGGCCGTCAGAACCTCGACCGGGGCGGCCTGAAGATAGTTGTAGACCTCTTGGCGGCTCATGAGGCCGAACCGGATCTGCAGATCTGGATAGCTGAGCGCAAACCGGTCGGCCACCTGGCGCAGTTCCTCCGCGCTGGGGTAATCGGGCTCTTTGATGCGTCGGTAGTAGGTGCTGCTGGACACCCCGAGGGCCGTGTATATCGCCTTGGCGTCGACGTCGCCGTCAAGTAGATAGTCGAGCAGAGCTTTCAGCTGCCTGCCATTCTCATCGGTCCGGGGCACCCACCCACCATAAGCGCTCGACCTCGTATTTCGCACCCGGGAACGTGACGAATTTCGGACCTGTAATTGACACATATGTCAGACTTCTGACACATCTCTCCCAAATCTGGGACACCCGTCGTACCGTATGCGAATGGCCGCTCCTTTCCTCGTCCATTCGGCGGAGTCCACTGCCTGGATTACCGATCACCACGCGGACACGTCGCCGTCCCCTCATGACATGGCAAAGAGGGCCGGTCGGCTGAGCTGTTTGCTGACCGCTGAACTTCTCGCGGAGTCCGAGCGCGCAGGCGTGCCGGTCGAGCGCCTCGTGACGGCAGCCTTCGGCCGCACCGTGGGCTGCACCGTGGGCGCGGGTGAGTTGGCGGTCCGCGTCGACGGAGAGTCCGGCCCGCCCACGACCTTCATCGTGGGGTGCACCGACGAGTGGGGGCTCAGCGGCGCGGAGGCGATCTCGCGGGTTCAGCCCGCCCCCCAGGCGGTGACGCCTGCGGCGTGCGTGTCCTACCGCTCGGCTGTCGAGGGCACCTCTCCGGAGGCCGGTTTTCAGCTGGTCCTGCACGCTCGGCAGGGCGCCGACGTGCTCTACCTCGACTGGTGGTACGACACGCGCAGCTTCGACGCCGCGACCGTCGCCGAACTCGACGAGCAGTTCCCGCTCGCGGTCATCACCACCACCTCGGGGTGATCGGCCACCGACAGCGGATTTGCGTCCCGGACTAGAATCAACACTCAGCGGCGTCGATCCGGCCATCACCGGGGAGCCTTCGGAAGAACAGTCGGCTTACAGCGCCGGCCCAGTAGAACCGAACGGGGCTGGCCCGTCACAGCCACAGAGTTGAGCGGCGCGCCCTGTGGGCGCGCAAGCGGGGTGGTACCGCGGTGCTCGCACACAGTGCGGGTGATCGTCCCCGTGCCCTGATCAAGGCACAGGAGAGGCACCCAGTGGTTTCGAGTCCCGACGCGTATCCCAAGCTCCCCGGCGGCGCGCCGAACTTCCCGGCGCTCGAAGCCGACGTCCTCAAGTACTGGGAGGACGACGACACGTTCCGGGCCAGCATCGCCCGCCGTGAGGGTGCCCCCGAATACGTCTTCTACGACGGCCCGCCCTTCGCCAACGGCCTGCCGCACTACGGCCATCTCCTGACCGGCTACGTCAAGGACATCGTGCCGCGCTACCGCACGATGCGCGGATACAAGGTGGACCGCAGATTCGGCTGGGACACCCACGGTCTGCCCGCCGAACTCGAGGTGCAGCGCCAACTCGGCATCACCGACAAGGCCCAGATCGAAGAGATGGGCATCGAGAAGTTCAACGATGCCTGCCGCGCTTCGGTGCTCAAGTACTCCGATGAGTGGCGTGCCTACGTCACCCGGCAGGCCCGCTGGGTCGACTTCGACAACGACTACAAGACCCTGGACCTGTCCTTCATGGAATCGGTGATCTGGGCGTTCAAGCAGTTGTGGGACAAGGGCCTGGCCTACGAGGGCTTCCGTGTGCTGCCGTACTGCTGGAACGACGAGACGCCGCTGTCCAGTCACGAACTGCGCATGGACGACGACGTCTACCAGAGCCGGCAGGACCCCGCGCTGACCGTCGGTTTCGCGATCCCGGAGGGCCCGCTGGCGGGCTCGCACTTCCTGGTCTGGACGACGACGCCGTGGACCCTGCCGTCGAACCAGGCGGTCGCGGTCAACCCCGATGTCACCTACGTCGACGTGCGCGGAGTCGACGGGAACCGCTACGTGCTTGCGCAGCCCCGATTGGCCGCCTACGCAAAGGAATTGGGGGAGGAGCCGGAAGTCCTCGCGACGTTCACCGGCGCCGAACTGCTCGGCACCCGCTACCTCCCGCCGTTCCCGTACTTCATGGACACCGACAAGGCGGAAAACGCCTTCCGTGTGCTGCGTGGCGAGTTCGTCACGACCGAAGACGGCACCGGGATCGTGCACATGGCCCCGGCCTACGGTGAGGACGACAAGGCGACCGCCGACGCGGCAGGCATCGTGCCCGCCACCCCCGTCGACTCCAAGGGACGCTTCGATGCAGGCGTCCCCGACTACCAGGGCCAGCAGGTCTTCGACGCCAACCCGCAGATCATCCGCGACCTCAAGAACGGCACGGGCGCCGCGGGCCGCAACGGAGCGGTGCTCCTGCGGCACGAGACCTACGAGCACTCCTATCCGCACTGCTGGCGCTGCCGCAATCCGCTGATCTACCGCGCGGTGTCGTCGTGGTTCGTCAAGGTGACCGAGTTCCGGGACCGGATGGTCGAGTTGAACCAGGAGATCACCTGGTATCCCGAGCACGTCAAGGACGGTCAGTTCGGCAAGTGGCTGCAGGGCGCCCGCGACTGGTCGATCTCCCGAAACCGCTACTGGGGCACTCCCATTCCGGTGTGGACGTCCGATGATCCGGCGTACCCGAGGATCGACGTCTACGGCAGCCTCGACGAACTCGAACGTGACTTCGGCGTGCGCCCCGACAATCTGCACCGGCCCTTCATCGACGAATTGACCCGGCCCAACCCCGACGATCCGACCGGAAAGTCGACCATGCGCCGCATCGAGGACGTGTTCGACGTCTGGTTCGACTCGGGTTCGATGCCGTACGCGCAGGTGCACTATCCGTTCGAGAACCAAGCCTGGTTCGACGGCGTGGACAGCGAGGATCCCACCGAGCAGATCGCCGGTCACTTCCCCGGTGACTTCATCGTCGAGTACATCGGGCAGACCCGCGGGTGGTTCTACACGCTGCACGTGCTGTCCACCGCGCTTTTCGACAAGCCGGCCTTCAGGACCTGTGTGTCGCACGGGATCGTGCTGGGCAACGACGGGCAGAAGATGAGCAAGTCGCTGCGCAACTACCCGGACGTGTCCGAGGTGTTCGACCGCGACGGTTCCGACGCCATGCGGTGGTTCCTGATGGCCTCGCCGATCCTGCGCGGAGGCAACCTCATCGTCACTGAACAGGGCATCCGGGAGGGTGTGCGGCAGGTGCTGCTGCCGTTGTCCAACGCCTACAGCTTCCTGGCCCTGTATGCGCCGAAAGTCGGTCAGTGGCGCACGGATTCGCAGCACGTGCTGGATCGCTACATCCTGGCCAAGCTCGCGGTGCTGCGCGACGATCTCACCGAATCGCTGGACACCTGCGACATCTCCGGCGCCTGCGACCAACTGCGCCAGTTCACCGAGGCATTGACCAACTGGTATGTGCGTCGGTCCCGAAACCGGTTCTGGGATGAGGATCGCGATGCGATCGACACGTTGCACACCGTGCTCGAGGTCACCGCACGTCTGGCGGCGCCGCTGCTGCCCTTGGCGACCGAAGTGGTCTGGCGCGGGCTCACCGGTGGCCGTTCGGTGCATCTGACGGACTGGCCCGAGGCCGACCTGCCCAAGGATCCCGCTCTGGTCGCCGCCATGGACCAGGTCCGCGAGGTCTGCTCCGTCGGCTCGTCGCTGCGTAAGGCCAAGAAGCTGCGGGTGCGCCTGCCGCTGCCGAAACTGACTGTCGCGGTGGAGGATCCCGAACAGCTCACGACGTTCACCGACCTGATCGCCGACGAGTTGAACGTCAAGGCCGTCGAACTGACCGACGACATCGCCAGCTACGGTCGCTTCGAGTTGACGGTCAACGCGCGCGTCGCGGGTCCGCGAATCGGCAAGGATGTGCAGGCCGCAATCAAGGCCGTCAAGGCCGGTGCGGGTGTCGTCAACGCCGACGGGACGCTGACCGCGGGACCGGCGACGCTGCTGCCCGAGGAGTACAGCTCGAAACTCGTCGCGGCCGACCCCGAGTACACCGCGGCCCTGCCGGGCGGCGCCGGACTCGTGGTGCTCGACGCGGCGGTCACCCCGGAGTTGGAGGCCGAGGGGTGGGCCAAGGATCGGATCCGCGAACTGCAGGATCTGCGCAAGTCCACGGGCCTTGAGGTGTCAGACCGGATCGCGGTGAGGATCGCCGTGCCCGAGGACGGCACCGACAAGCAGCAGTGGGCGCGCACTCACCGCGATCTGATCGCGGGCGAGATCCTGGCCACCACGTTCGATTTCGTGTCCGCGGACGACATGCCCGACGGCCACGACATCGGCGACGGTGTCCGGGTGACGATCGTCAAGGCCTGACGGCGCGCCAGTGCTGCTCGGGTCCCCCTGCGGGGTTATCCGACGGCCACACGCGCGCCCGAGTCGCCGTGCACCACGACGTCACCGACATGCAGTTGCCTGCCGCGCCGCTGCTCGACCTCGCCGTTGACGGTGACGCCACCGTTGGCGATCACGACCTTGGCGTCGGCCCCGGTGTCGATCAGGTTGGCCAGTTTCAGGAACTGGCCCAGCCTGATCGACTCGTCACGGATCGGCACGTCGGGGAATCCGCTGGCGGGACCGGCCTGTTGGCTCATGGCGTCAGCCTAACGACCTAGCATCGGCACGTGGATTCCTCGGCCCGTTGGGTGCTGCACCTCGACATGGATGCGTTCTTCGCGTCCGTTGAGCAGCTCACCAGGCCCACGCTGCGTGGCCGCCCAGTGCTGGTCGGCGGGCTCGGCGGCCGGGGCGTGGTCGCGGGTGCCAGCTACGAGGCCCGCGTCTACGGGGCGCACTCGGCCATGCCGATGCATCAGGCGCGTCGCCAGGTCGGGGTCGGGGCGGTCGTGCTGCCACCGCGCGGCGCGGTGTACTCGGTGGCCAGTCGACGGGTCTTCGACACCATCCGCGCGGTCGTTCCGGTGCTCGAACAGCTGTCGTTCGACGAGGCGTTCGGCGAGCCGGTCGAACTCGCGGGCGCCGACGGTGACGACGTCGAGCAGTTCTGTGAGCGGCTGCGGCGGCGTGTCCTCGACGAGACCGGTCTGATCGCGTCGGTCGGGGCAGGATCGGGCAAGCAGATCGCAAAGATCGCCTCGGGACTGGCCAAACCCGACGGCGTGCGGGTGGTGCGCCGAAGTGAGGAGCGGACGCTGCTCGACGGTCTGCCGGTGCGCAAGCTGTGGGGCATCGGGCCGGTGGCCGAGGAGAAGCTGCACCGGCTCGGCATCGAGACCGTGGGCGAGCTGGCGGCACTGGACGACACCGAGGTGGCCAGCATCCTGGGCGCCACGATCGGGCCCGCGCTGCATCGGCTGGCGCAGGGGATCGACGATCGGCCGGTGGCCGAACGGGCCGAGGCCAAGCAGATCAGCGCCGAGTCGACGTTCGCGGCCGACCTGACCACCCTGGCCCAGTTGATCGAGGCCACCGGGCCAATCGCCGAACACGCGCATCGACGTCTGCAGCGCGACGGCCGGGGTGCGCGCACCGTGACGGTCAAGCTCAAGAAGGCCGATATGTCCACCCTGACGCGATCGGCGACCCTGCCGTACGCGACCGCCGACGCCGCGACCCTGGGCGCGACCGCGCGCCGGCTGCTGCTCGACCCGATCGATGTCGGCCCCATTCGCCTTCTGGGAGTGGGCTTTTCGGGTCTGTCAGATGTGCGTCAGGAGTCCCTGTTTCCGGAGCTGGAGCAGCAGCAGACCGAGATGGGCGCCGCCCGCGCACCCGACGCGGCACCCGAACCGCAGGTCGACGGTTGGCGCATCGGTGACGACGTGCGTCACCCGGAGTTCGGCCACGGCTGGGTACAGGGCGCCGGACACGGCGTCATGACCGTGAGGTTCGAGACCAGATCCAGCGGGCCGGGCCTGGTCCGCAATTTCGCGGTGGACGATCCCGAGGTGGTTCGGGCCGACCCGGTCGACAGCCTGGACTGGCCGGACTTCCTCGACCGCTCGGGCGACGACCACGACCAGTGAGCGTCAACCCCACCGCGCGAGCACCTGCGGGACGGGGGCGCCCGCGGTGAGTGCGGCCATCAGCAGCACCCGAGCCTGCGACGGGCGCAGCGTCGGCACCACCAGTGCCCCGGCATCCACCAGGGCGGCGCCGGGACCGTATCCGGGGCTGACGTTCCCGCCGGGCACTCTGGTCGAGACCGCGACCAGGACGCCCGAGGCACAGTGCCGTCGCACCGCGGCCACGATCGCCTCTCCGGCGTTGCCAGATCCCAGCGCCTCCAGTACCACCGCGTGAGCACCCGCGGCCACGCACGCGTCGATCGCCGCGCCGTCGGCTCCCGGATAGGCCCCGACGATGTCCACCCGCGGTGCCGCCGCCGCGGACACCGCACCCAGGAACGGCCGGGCCCGGTCGGTCGGCAGCGACACCGCGTCGCCGACGAACCCCGAGCCCGCCTTGTACAACCCGCGTGGTGCCAGCAGTCGCCCCGCAAACGCCACCAGCACGCCCGCGCCCCGCGCGGCAGGGTCGGCCGCCACCGTCAGCGCGTGGCGCAGGTTGGCCGGACCGTCGGCCTCCGGTGAGTCCGCGCTGTACATCGCGCCGGTGAGCACGACCGGGGGTGCGCCGTCATAGGTGAGCTCACACCACAGCGCGGTCTCCTCAAGTGTGTCGGTGCCGTGCGTCACCACAACTCCGTCCGCGCTGGCCGCGGCCTCGGCGACGGACTCGCCGATGGCGTCCCAGTCCGCGGGCGTGAGCTCGGAACTGTCTTTCGACAGCAGGTCCACCACCGTCAGGTCAACATGGGGGTTTACCTGCGACAACAGCTCGGCTCCGCGGTGTGCGGGGCGTTTGACGCCGTCGGCGCCGGTGGTGGTGGCGATGGTGCCGCCGGTCGTGATCACGACGAGCCGAGTCATGGCCAGATCATGCCTGGTGATCTGGTGCAACGGTGCGGTGTCCGGCATCGACGCGCGACTGAGGGATGATGGGGGAGTGACTGACGAATCTCCCGGCGCGGTCGAACCAGGGACGTCCGCGGCAGACGAGGTGATCGAGGACGCCGCAGGTGGCGCCCCGGCCGACACCGCCTCGACCGGCGACCCGGCCGAAACCCCCGTGACGCCGGCCGCGGAACCGGCCCCGGCGCCTCAGGGGCGTCTGCGCCTGCTGCTGTCCGTCGCGGCGGTGGTGCTGCTGCTCGACGTCGTCACCAAGGTTCTCGCGGTCCGCCTTCTGACGCCCGGCCAGCCCGTCTCGATCATCGGCGACACGGTCACGTGGACGCTGGTGCGCAACTCCGGTGCGGCGTTCTCGATGGCCACGGGCTACACCTGGGTGCTCACGCTCGTCGCCACGGGCGTCGTGATCGGCATCATCTGGATGGGCCGACGCCTCGTGTCGCCATGGTGGGCGCTGGGCCTGGGCATGATCCTCGGCGGGGCGCTCGGCAACCTCGTGGACCGCTTCCTGCGCTCACCCGGCCCGCTTCGCGGACACGTGGTCGACTTCCTGCAGATCGGCTGGTGGCCGGTGTTCAACGTGGCTGACCCGGCGGTCGTCGGTGGGGCGATCCTGCTGGTCACGTTGTCGCTCTTCGGATTCGACTACGACGTGGCGGGCAGGCGGACGGCCGAATCCACGTCCGATACCGAGCAGTGATGGCCGACCGGTCGATGCCGGTCCCAGAGGGACTGGCGGGCATGAGGGTCGACGCCGGCCTGGCGCGGCTTCTGGGACTGTCCCGGACCGCGGCCGCGGCGCTGGCCGAGGACGGCGGGGTCGACATCGACGGCGTCCCGGCGGGCAAGTCCGATCGGCTAGCCGCGGGCGCCTGGCTCGAGGTCCGGCTGCCTGAACCGCCCGCGCCCCCGACCAACACGCCTGAGGACATCGAGGGCATGTCGATCCTCTACTCCGACGATGACATCGTCGCGGTCGACAAACCGCCCGGCGTGGCGGCGCACGCCACAGTCGGCTGGCACGGCCCGACCGTGCTGGGTGGCCTGGCGGCTGCCGGGTACCGGATCAGCACGTCGGGTATCCACGAGCGCCAGGGCATCGTGCACCGCCTGGACGTCGGCACCTCGGGTGTCATGGTGGTGGCGCTGTCCGAACGCGCCTACACACTCCTCAAGCGGGCCTTCAAGCAGCGCACCGTCGACAAGCGGTACCACGCCCTGGTTCAGGGCCATCCGGACCCGTCCAGCGGCACCATCGACGCGCCCATCGGCCGCCACCGAGGTCACGACTGGAAATTCGCGGTCACCGAGAACGGGCGACACAGCATCACGCACTACGACACCATCGAGGCGTTCGTGGCGGCCAGCCTGCTCGACGTGCACCTCGAGACGGGTCGCACCCATCAGATCCGCGTGCACTTCGCGGCGTTGCACCATCCGTGCTGTGGCGACATGACCTACGGTGCTGATCCGACGCTCGCGAAAAAGCTTGGGCTGGAACGACAGTGGCTGCACGCGCGGTCGCTGGCGTTCGCGCATCCCGCCGACGGGCGGCGGATCGAGATCACCAGCCCCTATCCTGCGGACCTGCAGCACGCGCTCGACGTGCTGCGCCACCAAGAGTGAGTCAGGACGCAGCACAGCGCAATTCGCGCGCCGGCCTGCTCTTCGGGTTGGGCGCCTACGGAACCTGGGGCCTGTTTCCGGCGTTCTTTCCACTGCTGAAGCCCGCCAGCGCGTTCGAGGTGCTGGCGCACCGGATCGTCTGGACGCTGATCTTCATGCTGGTCGTCCTCGCGGTGGTCCGGCGACTGGGCGACCTGCGTCGAATCAGTGGACGAGTCTGGCTGCTGCTTGCGGCCGCCTCGGCGCTGATCTCGATGAACTGGGTCATCTACATCTATGCCGTGAGCAACGGCCACGTCGTCGACGCCGCGCTCGGATACTTCATCAACCCACTGGTCAGCGTGCTGTTGGGAATGCTGCTCTTCCGGGAGCGGCTCAACCGGATGCAGATGGTGGCCCTGGTCATCGCCGTGGCCGCCGTGGGGGTGCTGGTGGTCGAGGTCGGTGCGCCGCCGTGGATCGGGCTGGGTCTGGCGTTCTCGTTCGGCCTTTACGGCGTGGTCAAGAAGATCGTCCCGACCGACCCCCGGGTCAGCGTCGGCGTGGAGGCCGGGCTTGCGGCGCCGTTCGCGATCGCGTACCTCGCCGTCCTCGGGTGGGCCGGCACCGGTCAGTTCCTGTCCAACGGCGGCTGGCACATCGTCCTGACGGTTCTGGCGGGCCCACTCACCGCCATCCCTCTGCTGTTCTTCGCGGCCGCGGCTCAGCGCCTGGCACTGGTGACGCTCGGCCTGCTGATGTACTTGAATCCCGCCATGCAGATGACGTGGGGTGTGGTGGTCGGACACGAACCCATGCCGACCGCCCGCTGGGTCGGCTTCGCCCTGATCTGGGTGGCCCTGGCGGTGTTCACCACCGACGCCGTCCGGCGTGCCCGCCGCGCGCCGTCAGTCGTGGAGCCTGCGCAGATAACCGTCGTCGAGCACCAGGGAGTAGCCGAGTTCGTCGGTGAGGGTGACTCGCAGGGGACTCCACGTGATGGTGACCGCTGAGAGGAACGGGTCGGGCAGGTACAGGTTGCGGGCGGGATTGCGCGCGCTGTGCACCTCGACCGTGCGACGTTCCTCACGCAGCAGCGGAATGGCCGACAGCACTCGGCGTTCGACGCAGTATTCGGCGAGCGGCGCGGGGCCACACGAACGCTCCACGACTTCTCCGGTGCGGAGGTCGAGCGCGGTCCGCAGCACCCCGATTCCGGCGACGGCGAGGGTGACGGCGAAGAGTCCCGCCCAGAGCAGCTTCATGCTGAGTTATTGTCCGGCAGCGACCATGGTGTGCTCGGCACCAGATTTTCGTCAGCCCACGGGCGGTGCGAATGCGAAAGGTGAACAGATGACGGACCCAGCGGGCCGCGAGGCGGCACGCAATCGCCGCAGGCGCTGGATTGCGGTGACCGCGGCACTGGTCGGGCTGACCATGATCGTGCCCCTCTCAGCCGCGCTGATCCAGCAGGGATTCGGCTCACCGGAGTCCGCCTCGGGTTCTGAGGTCGCCGCGGTGCCCACGCCTGCCGGGCCGTCGATCAAACCGCTGACCGTGCGTCCGGTGGTCAAGGCCGTGATGACCACACCTGAGGAGTGTCCGCAGGGGATGGTGGGTCCGCCGACCGAGACCGTGCAGTTGTGTGACATCGAGAAGACGGCGCTGTTCACACTCAGTGCCGAGGCGGTGCAGCTTCAACTGACCCAGGCCGAGGCGCTGTTGTCGCCGCTGAACAACTCCTACTACGTGCAGGTCGCCCTGACACCGGAGTCGGCGCAGACGTTCTCCGACTTCACCGCGGCCAACATCGGCAAGCAGGTCGCGTTCGTGCGCGGCGGGGTCGTCGTGTCGGCTCCGTCGATCGGCCAGCGCCTCGACGGTGACACGCTCCAGCTGTCCGGTGAGATGACCGCCGAGGAGTCCGAGGGGATGGCGCGCCTGCTGCGCGACGAGGCCTGAAAACCGCGTCTCGGACCCGCCCGGCGACGACACGCCGGGCGGCACGCCGAGACACCCAGCACCGTCCGCGAGTCACCCGGGCGGTGTCGGATGGGGGTTCTAGACTGACGGGCCTATGGGTAATCGCGGCTTTGTTCACCTGCACAACCACACCGAGTATTCGATGCTGGACGGTGCCGCCAAGATCAAGCCCATGCTGGCCGAGGCCACCCGCCTGGAGATGTCGGCCATCGGCATGACCGACCACGGCAACATGTTCGGCGCCAGCCAGTTCTACAACGAGGCCAAGAGCGCCGGCATCACGCCGATCATCGGGGTCGAGGCCTACATCGCGCCCGCGTCGCGGTTCGACACCCGCCGCATCACGTGGGGCGACCCCAGCCAGAAGGCCGACGACGTGTCGGCCAGCGGCGCCTATCTGCACATGACGATGGTCGCGCAGAACGCGACCGGTCTGCGCAACCTGTTCAAGCTGTCGTCGCTCGCGTCGTTCGAGGGCCAGCTCGGCAAGTGGCCCCGCATGGACGCCGAGATCATCGCCGAGAATGCCGAGGGCATCATCGCCACCACGGGATGCCCCTCCGGTGAGGTGCAGACCCGGCTCCGACTGGGCCATACGCAGGAGGCCCTGGAGGCCGCCGCCAAGTGGCGGGAGATCTTCGGCCCGGAGAACTTCTTCCTCGAACTGATGGACCATGGGCTGTCCATTGAGCGGCGGGTTCGTGAAGGGCTGCTCGAGATCGGCCGCAAGCTCGGCATTCCGCCGCTGGCCACCAACGACTGCCACTACGTCACACGTGAGCATTCGCACAACCACGAGGCGCTGCTGTGCATCCAGACCGGCAAGACGCTCTCGGATCCCAACCGATTCAAGTTCGACGGTGACGGCTACTACCTGAAGTCCGCCGCCGAGATGCGGGCGATCTGGGACGACGAGGTGCCGGGTGCGTGTGACTCCACGCTGCTGATCGCCGAGCGCGTCACGCCGTACGACGAGGTGTGGGCGCCCGTCGACCGGATGCCGATCTTCCCCGTGCCGGAGGGCCACGACCAGGGGTCGTGGCTGCGGCATGAGGTGCGTGCGGGCCTGCAGCGGCGGTTCCCCGACAATGTGCCGCAGGAGTACACCGATCGGGCTGAGTACGAGATCGACGTCATCTGCGGCAAGGGCTTCCCGGCGTACTTCCTGATCGTCGCCGACCTGATCAACTACGCGAAGTCCATCGACATCCGGGTGGGCCCGGGCCGTGGTTCGGCTGCGGGATCACTCGTGGCGTACGCACTGGGCATCACCAACATCGACCCGATTCCGCACGGCCTGCTCTTCGAGCGCTTCCTCAACCCCGAACGCCCGTCCGCGCCCGATATCGACATCGACTTCGACGACCGTCGTCGCGGCGAGATGGTGCGGTATGCCGCCGAGAAGTGGGGCAGTGACCGGGTCGCACAGGTCATCACCTTCGGCACCATCAAGACCAAAGCGGCTCTGAAGGATTCGGCCCGCGTGCACTACGGGCAGCCTGGCTTCGCGATCGCCGACCGGATCACCAAGGCACTGCCCCCGCCGATCATGGCGAAGGACATTCCGCTGTCGGGCATCACCGACCCGAACCACGAGCGGTACAAGGAGGCCGCCGAGGTCCGCGGTCTGATCGACACCGATCCGGATGTCCGGACCATCTACGAGACCGCGCGCGGCCTGGAGGGTCTGGTGCGCAACGCGGGCGTGCACGCCTGCGCGGTCATCATGAGCTCCGAACCGCTGATCGACGCGATCCCGTTGTGGAAGCGTCCCCAGGACGGCGCGATCATCACCGGGTGGGACTACCCGTCGTGTGAGGCCATCGGCCTGCTGAAGATGGACTTCCTGGGCCTGCGAAACCTCACGATCATGGGGGACGCGCTCGAGAACATCAAGGCCAACCGCGGCATTGAACTCGACCTGGACGCAGTGCCGTTCGACGATCCGGCGACCTACGAACTGCTCTCCCGCGGTGACACCCTCGGCGTGTTCCAGCTGGACGGCGGGCCGATGCGTGACCTGCTGCGCCGAATGCAGCCCACCGAGTTCAACGACATCGTCGCGGTGCTGGCGCTGTACCGGCCCGGTCCGATGGGCATGAACGCCCACAACGACTACGCCGACCGCAAGAACGGCCGGCAGCCGATCAAGCCGATCCATCCTGAGCTCGAAGAACCGCTCAAGGACATCCTGTCGGAGACCTACGGCCTGATCGTCTACCAAGAGCAGATCATGTTCATCGCCCAGAAGGTCGCCTCCTACACCATGGGTAAGGCCGATGCGCTTCGAAAGGCCATGGGCAAGAAGAAGCTTGAGGTGCTGGAGGCCGAGTACAAGGGTTTCTACGAGGGCATGACCGCCAACGGCTTCTCCGAGAAGGCCGTCAAGGCGCTGTGGGACACGATCCTCCCGTTCGCCGGATACGCGTTCAACAAGTCGCACGCGGCGGGCTACGGCCTGGTGTCGTATTGGACGGCGTACCTGAAGGCCAACTACCCCTCGGAGTACATGGCCGGCCTGTTGACGTCCGTCGGTGACGACAAGGACAAAGCCGCGGTCTACCTGTCCGACTGCCGTCGCCTCGGCATCACCGTGCTGCCGCCCGACGTCAACGAGTCGGTGCAGAACTTCGCCTCGGTCGGTGAGGACATCCGGTTCGGCCTCGGCGCGGTCCGCAACGTGGGCGCCAACGTCGTGGCCTCGCTGATCGAAACCCGAAAGCAGAAGGGCAATTTCACCGACTTCTCGGACTACCTGAACAAGATCGACGTCGCGGCCTGCAACAAGAAGGTCACCGAGTCGCTGATCAAGGCGGGCGCGTTCGATTCGCTCAAGCACGCACGCAAGGGTTTGTTCCTGGTGCACACCGACGCCGTCGACTCGGTGCTGGGCACCAAGAAGGCCGAGGCCATGGGCCAGTTCGACCTCTTCGGCGGCGCTGACGAGAGCGGCGGCACGGATTCGGTTTTCACCATCAAGGTGCCCGACGAGGAGTGGGACGACAAGCACAAACTCGCGCTGGAGCGCGAGATGCTCGGCCTCTATGTGTCGGGGCATCCCCTCGATGGAGTCGCGCACCTGCTGGCCAACCAGGTCGACACCCAGATCCCGGCCATCCTCGACGGCGACGTCGCCCACGACGCCCAGGTGCAGGTCGGTGGCATCCTCGCCTCGGTCAACCGGCGCGTGAACAAGAACGGACTCCCTTGGGCCTCAGCGCAACTCGAGGACCTCAGTGGTGGTATCGAGGTGCTGTTCTTCCCACAGACCTATTCGGTGTACGGCGCGGACGTGGCGGACGACACCGTGGTGATCCTCAAGGCCAAGGTGGCCGTGCGCGATGACCGTCGCTCGCTGATCGTGCACGACCTCGTGGTGCCCGACTTCTCCAGCGCCCAGCCCGACCGTCCGCTGGCGGTCAGCCTGCCCACCCGGCAGTGCACCATGGACAAGGTCACCGCGCTCAAGCAGGTGCTGGCCCGGCATCCCGGGACCTCACAGGTGCACCTGCGGTTGATCAGCGGTGAGCGCATCACCACGCTGGAGTTGGACCAGTCCCTGCGTGTTACGCCGTCCTCGGCGCTGATGGGTGATCTGAAGGCCCTGCTGGGCCCGGGCTGCCTCGGCGGTTAGCCGCCCGATGCTGAGTGCGTGGCGGTTCGTCGCCACCTTCGGTGTCGTGAGCCTGCTGGCCGACGTCGTCTACGAGGGCGCCCGGTCGATCACCGGTCCTCTGCTGGCATCGCTGGGCGCGACGGCCGCGGTCGTCGGCCTCATCAGCGGTGTGGGGGAGGCCGCCGCGCTGATCCTGCGCCTGGCGTCGGGGCCGTTGACCGACCGCACGGGCCGATTCTGGGCGTGGGCCATAGGGGGTTACCTGCTCACGGTGTGCACCGTGCCGTTCCTTGGGATCGCGGGCGTGTTGTGGGTGGCCGGTGCGCTGATCATCGCCGAGCGTGTCGGTAAGGCCGTGCGCAGTCCTGCCAAGGACACGCTGCTCTCGCATGCCGCCGCGGTCACCGGACGGGGTCGCGGGTTCGCGGTGCACAAGGCGCTCGACCAGGTTGGGGCGCTGGCCGGGCCGCTCGCGGTGGCAGGCCTGCTGGTGGTGTTCGGCGGGGCGTACGGGCCGACGATGGCGTTGCTGGCGATTCCGGGCGTGGCGGCGATCGCCCTGCTGCTGTGGCTGCGCGCCCGTGTCCCGGAACCGGCCCGCTATGAGGCTGCGGCGTCAGGCGTGGACGTCGAATCATCTCCCGCACCACGGTTTTCGTCGTCATTCTGGGTGTATTCGGGGTTCTCGGCGGCGACCATGCTGGGGTTCACCACGTTCGCGGTGCTGTCCTTTCACCAGGTCTCGCGCGGCATAGTCAGCGCGGGGTGGGTTCCGGTCATCTACGCCGCGGCGATGGCGGCCGCAGCGGTGGCGGCACTCATTACGGGGTGGACCTATGACCGGGTCGGGGGCCGGGTGCTGGCGGTGTTGCCCCTGTTGGCCGCCGCCGTGCCTGCATTGGGGTTCAGCACCGACCTGCGGCTGGTGATCGCCGGTGCGGTGGCGTGGGGCGCCGCGGTCGGAATCCAGGATTCGACACTGCGCGCGGTGGTCGCCGATCTGGTGCCGTCACCGAGGCGGGCCACGGCCTACGGCGTTTACGCCGCGGTGGTCGGTACGGCTCTGGCCGGCGGCGGGGTGCTGACGGGTCTGTTGTACCAGCGGTCGGTGACTGCGGTGGTGATCGCGGTGGTACTCATTCAGGCCGTGGCTCTGACGGCGTTGCCGTGGGTGTTGCGCGCTGGGCGTCGCTGATTCTCGTTCTGGATCGTGGACGTCGTGCGGCGTCATCCCCGTGGCATAGGCCGTCGACTGTCGAGGCGTGACTCAAGACCCGCTGGGCTTCGGTTCCGTACGCATAGTCGCCCTTGGGCCACTGGCAGTGGCACTCAGCTGGTAATGGACCCTCAGCGCTGGCGGTAGGCGCTAGCAGTCAGCCCTGGCAGTACCAAACCCCCTCTCGCTCAACGGTTCAAGCGTTCTTCGGGTAGCGGCCCACCGGTCATCCAGGCTCTCTCACGCGATTTATCCACAGTTGGCGTTTCATCCCCAGGGTGGCGCTCTTGTGGTGGTGATTTGTCGGCACCGTCTGGACAATCGAACGTATGTGCGATTCAGGGTTTGATCCGGATGACGACGTGGCTGTCGTCTCCGCGATCAGTGGTTTCGCACGGGCGGAGGCTGCTGCCGCGGCGGGTCGGTTGGCTGCGATCCATGCGTTGATGGAGTTGCGGGTCGTTGATGAGGACGAGCGCGCCCTGTGGGCTTGTGACACCTGGGATGCCTGCGCGGCCGAAATCGGCGCCGCGTTGAACATCAGCGGCCGCAAAGCCTCCGGTCAGATGCACATGGCCCAAGCCCTGCACACCCGCCTGCCTCGGGTCTTCACGCTGCTGCAGGCCGGGACGATCACCGCGCGCACCGCCTCGACCATCTGCTGGCGCACCCGCATGGTGATCGACGACGAACCGATGGCGGCCATCGACGGTGAGCTCGCCCTTGCGGCCAGGCGGTGGGGCGTGATGTCGGATGCCCAGTTGGATCAGGCGATCGACAAAGTGCTCGCCGAATACGATCCCGATGCCCTGGACGCCTTCGAAGCCGCCGCCCGGGGTCGGGATGTGCAGTTCGGCAAGCCCGAGGACGAAACCGGGACCTGCTCGATGTGGGGACGGCTCCTCAAGACCGACGCTGCACTGATCAAGAAACGTTTCGCCGAGCTCACCCGCCACCTGTGTGCCGATGACCCGCGAAACGCCGGCGAACGCCGTTCCGATGCCATAGGGGCGATAGCTGCCGAGTCCGGACCCCTGACGTGCCGCTGCGGCAATCCGGAGTGCGTCGGCGCCAAGGTGACGCCGAGCCGCAGTGCGGCGGTGATTTATGTGCTGGCCGATGAACGGGCGATCACCGCTGCCCGCAACAACATTGCCGCGGCCAAGACGGCCACAAAGACGCCCACAGGCTCGAATGCCGGCACCGAGGTCGAGTCACCAGCCGGCGGCCAGGCTGGTTCCCCGGCAGCCGACACCTCCGCAACGCCGCCGGCACCACCCGAAATCCCCATAGCGCCGTCCGCGCCGTCCCGGCGGCCTGCGGCGGTGTTGCAGGGCGGCGGCATCGTGCCCCAGCCGTTACTGGAAGAGCTGTTGATCAACGGTGCCCCCGTCAAACCGATGAGACCCCCACCCACCGACCCCGAACCCGGCTACCGCCCCTCAGCGGCGTTGGCGGCGTTCGTCCGCAACCGGGACATGTTCTGCCGATTTCCCGGCTGCACCACCCCGGCGCAGTTCTGCGACATCGACCATGCGATCGCCTACCCAACCGGTCCGACACACCCGTCGAACCTTCGCTGCCTGTGCCGAAAGAACCACCTGCTCAAGACATTCTGGACCGGAGAGCAGGGCTGGTCGGACGTTCAGCACCCCGACGGCACCATCGTCTGGACTGCACCGACCGGCCACACCTACACCACCCACCCCGGCAGCCGCATCGTGTTCCCACACTGGGACACCACCACCGCACCACTGTCGGAAGCAACCCAGCCGACGCAGACACCCGCACCGACGAGCAACCGCGGACTGCAGATGCCCCGCCGCAGACGTCCCCGTGCAGTCGAGGAGGCTCAACGCATCAAAAGTCAACGCGCGCGGAGAGACACGAGCTGATTTGCGGTGAATGAGGATGAATCAGTTCGCCCCGTCAGCAATTCGGTGACGGGTGCGAGTGAGCGGGTCAGCCCGCCTGCGAGAACAGTCGCGCCCAGCTGTCAGGCACACGCTGCAGGCCGAGGTGGCCGCGCAGCGTGGTGTGGCTGTACTCGTGCCGGAAGATTCCACGCGCACGCAGAAGGGGGACCACGTGATCGACGAAAAGCTCCAATCCGGAGGGGAACACGTCGGGCATGAGGTTGAAGCCGTCCACGGCACCGGAGCGGAACCATTCCTCGATGGTGTCGGCGAGCTGTTCGGGAGTGCCGATGACAAGACGATGCCAGTCCATCACGCGGTCGAGAATCTCTCGGACCGTGAGGTTCTCGCGACGGGCCAGCTTGACGACGATATTGCGGGCTCCTTGCGAGCCGGTGATGGACTCCGCGCCCTCGAGCAGCCAACGGGGGAGCGGGCTGTCCAAGTCCAGCTCGTCCGGATCGACGCTCAGTTGATCGGCCAAGGCCCTGCCGAACGCCCCGCTGGCCTTGTCGCCGAGCACGGCGTCGTCGTCCCACGAGTCCCAGAGCGCGCGGACGACCTCGACGAACTCCGCGGCACGCCGGTACCGGTCGGCCCGGCTGGGCGGCTCCTCGGCGGGCCCGTGCCCGTGGCCGAAGTTGTTCCACGCGTACGGATCAAAGCTGGTCACGACATTCCACGCGGCGCGGCCCCGGCTCACGTGGCGTGGCCGTCTCGATCATCCGCGCACTCCCTCGACTCCCGGTGGGACCTCGAGATGCTCGCAGACCCCTAGGGGCCGGACAGGGTTGTGCTCACTCTGATGTGATCGAGGGTCAGCGCGTGCGATGCGCGACGCCGAAACCCACCCATACGACGGTGGCCACAGCCGCGCCGGTCAGGACGCCGGCGCCCATGCTGGCCGTCATCAGGCCAACGACACCGAAGACCACCGCGGCCACGATCAGCGCGAACACCTTGTAGGCGGGCCAGGGCACACCGGCGATCGTCACCTCCCGCGATGCGGGGTGGGCGACGGCTGAGCGGAACTGCTCGGCGGTGGTCATGAGGTCCACGATAGCTCTCAGAAAAGTTTTCGGTCAACCGAAACCCCGGATCCGGCGCATCGATTTCGCTAGCCTGGCTACATGCCACTTACAGGGGATTACGCACCCAGCACCTCGGACTGGGCTCGCGAGAACGCCGAGGAGTACATGAAGTCCGGCGGCACGAAGGGCACCGAACTCAACGGTAAGGCCGTGGTGCTGCTGACCACTGTCGGCGCCAAGACCGGCAAGATTCGCAAGACCCCGCTGATGCGGGTCGAACACGACGGTGAGTACGCCGTCGTCGCCTCCCTCGGCGGTGCTCCCAAGCATCCCGTCTGGTACTTCAACATCAAGGCGAATCCGCTGGTCGAACTGCAGGATGGCACCAGCTCAGGCGACTACGAGGCCCGCGAGGTGTTCGGCGACGAGAAGGCGGTGTGGTGGGAACGGGCCGTTGCGGCCTGGCCCGACTACGCCGAGTATCAGAAGAAGACGGATCGCCAGATACCGGTGTTTGTGCTCACACCCGTGAGCTGACGTGCGGTAAAGATTTCTGTTGCCAAAAGCCCACGTGGCACCATATAGCGGTGTCCACTGAACTGAGCCAGAAGCATCGGGTGTCGCCGCTGACCGCGGCAGACGTCGAGGCGGCCGCTCAGCGAATTTCGGGCGTCGTCTCACCGACCCCGCTGCAGTTCAGTGACCGGCTGTCCCAGCTCACTGGCGGACTGGTCTACCTCAAACGCGAGGACCTGCAGGTCGTACGGTCCTACAAGGTGCGCGGCGCCTACAACCTGCTGATGCAGTTGACGCCGGAGGAGATCGCGGCGGGTGTGGTGTGTTCGTCGGCCGGTAACCACGCGCAGGGTTTTGCACTGGCATGCCGGTCCATGGGTATCCACGGGCGCGTCTACGTCCCCGGGAAGACGCCCAAGCAGAAGCGGGACCGGATCCTCTACCACGGCGGCGACTGGATCGAGCTGATCGTCGGTGGCAAGACGTACGACTTGGCGGCCGAGGCCGCGCTCGACGACGTCGCGCGCACCGGCGCCACCCTGGTGCCGCCCTACAACGACCCCCGCACCATGGCCGGGCAGGGCACGATCGCGGTCGAGATCCTCGATCAGCTCGATGGTGAGCCCGATCAGGTGGTCGTGCCCGTCGGCGGCGGCGGGTGCATCAGCGGTATCGCGAGCTATCTCGCCGAACGCACAAACTCGACGTCGGTGCTGGGGGTGGAGCCTGCCGGAGCCGCATCGCTGATGGCCGCCCTGGCCGTGGGGGAGCCGGTCACCCTCGACGAGGTCGATCAGTTCGTTGACGGCGCCGCGGTCGCGCGGATCGGCGCAGTGCCTTTCGAAGCACTGGCCGCGGCCGGCGACATGGTGTCGGTCACCACGGTCGACGAGGGTGCGGTGTGCACCGCGATGCTGGATCTGTACCAGAACGAGGGCATCATCGCCGAGCCCGCAGGCGCGCTGTCGGTGGCCGGCCTGCTGGAAGCCGACGTCGAACCCGGATCGACGGTCGTCTGCCTGATCTCCGGCGGCAACAACGACGTCTCCCGCTATGGCGAGGTCCTGGAGCGCTCACTGGTCCACCTGGGCCTCAAGCACTACTTCCTGGTCGACTTCCCCCAGGAGCCTGGCGCGCTGCGCCGCTTCCTCGACGAGGTGCTCGGCCCGAATGACGACGTCACGCTGTTCGAGTACGTCAAGCGCAACAACCGCGAGACGGGTGAGGCCCTGGTCGGCATCCAACTCGGCGCAGCCTCCGACCTCGAGGGCCTGCTGGATCGGATGTCCGATTCGGAGTGCCATATCGAGCTGCTCGAGCCGGGTTCACCCGCCTACCGCTACTTGACCTAGATCGGTTCCTCAGCAGTCCGCAGCACCGCGAACGACTGCCCGTCCAACGCGGTGGCGGCACTGCCGACGCGTGGCTCTCCCCAGGCGTACACGACGTCCCCCGTCACCGGGACCGCCACCGAGTCCGACCCCAGGTTGCAGGCGATCGCCAACGCACCGCGCCTAAGCACAATCCAGCGCGCGTCCTCGTCATAGTCGACACCCAGGTGGTCGAGCCAGAAGTCGGTGAGATCAGTTTCTTTGCGGCGCAACGCAATCAGGTCGCGGTACAGGCCCAGCATGCGCGCGTGCCTGTCCTCGGCGGGTTCCGTCCAATTCAACTTCGAGCGCAGGAACGTCTGCTCGTCCTGAGGGTCGGGCACCTCGTCGGCGTCCCAGCCGTGTTCGGCGAACTCGGCCTTGCGCCCCACCCTGGTGGCCTCGCCCAATTCGGGTTCGGGATGCGAACTGAAGAACTGGAACGGGGTGTCGGCCGCCCACTCCTCGCCCATGAACAGCATCGCCGTGAACGGAGTCAACAACGCCAGCGCAGCACTGACGGCCAGTTGGCCGTCGGTCAGGTAGGCCGTGGGCCGGTCGCCGATGGCCCGGTTGCCCACCTGATCGTGGGTGCTGGTGTAGGCCAGCAGACGTGAGCCGGGGATCAACGACGTGTCCAACGGCCTGCCGTGCCGGCGCCTGCGGAACGACGAATGCGTTCCGGCGTGGAAGTAGCCGTGCCGCAGAGTATGAGCCAACGTCTCCATCGAGCCGAAATCGGAGTAATAGCCGTGGTTTTCGCCCGACACGGCGGTGTGCAGCGCATGGTGGATGTCGTCGTCCCACTGGGCGGTCATGCCGTAGCCGCCGTGGCTGCGCGGCGTGATGAACCGCGGGTCGTTGCGGTCACTCTCGGCGATCAAAGACAGGGGACGACCCACCTGTTCCGACAGCGCGTCGGTCTCGGCGGCCAACTCCTCGAGGATGTGGATCGCCGTGGTGTCGACCAGGGCGTGCACCGCGTCGAGTCGCAGTCCGTCGGCGTGGAAGTCGCGCATCCAGCGCAGCGCGCAGTCGAGGATGTAATTGCGCACCTCGTCGGAGTCGGCGTCGGCGATGTTGATGCCCTCACCCCACGGGTTGCTGCCCGACGACAGGTAGGGGCCGAACCGCGGCAGGTAGTTCCCCGACGGCCCCAGATGGTTGAACACCGCGTCGATCAGCACGCCCAGTCCGCGGCGGTGGCAGGCGTCCACGAATCGCACCAGGCCGTCCGGCCCGCCGTAGGGTTCGTGCACCGCGTACCAGAGCACGCCGTCGTATCCCCAACCCCGCGGGCCCGCAAAGGCGTTGACGGGCATGATCTCGACGAAGTCGATGCCGAGGTCCACCAGATGGTCCAGTCGCTCGATCGCCGAGTCGAACGTGCCACCGGGGGTGAAGGTGCCGATGTGAAGTTCGTAGATCACGGCGCCCTCGATGCTGCGCCCGGCCCAATCCGCGTCGCTCCAGGTGGCCGCCGCGGCGTCCCACAGCGCCGAGCGGGCGTGCACACCGTCGGGTTGGCGGGCGGAGCGCGGGTCGGGGAGCACCGTGGCGTCGTCGTCCAGGACGAACCCGTAGCGGCTGTCCGGGTTGGCCGCGACCGTGGCCCGCCACCATCCGTCACCTGAGCGCGTCATCGGATACAGCGTGCCGTCGACGTCGACTTGTACCCGATCCGGACGCGGCCCCCAGACCGCGAACTCGTGCTCAGTCATCGGCACGCTCCAGCAGGGCCACGGGAAGTTCCTTGAACAGGGTTGCCGCACAGACAGATCCGGAATGCCGTGCGCCGGTGAGGCAGTCGGTCCAGGTGCCCGCAGGCAGGGGAAGTGCGGTGTCGCCCCAGCCCGCGTCGGCAAGGGTGACCGTCCAGCGGCTCACCGCGACCAGCACGTCGTGGCCCCGCAGGAACGACACCAGGTGTGGCGCCGCGTCGCCCGTCGGCAGCACCGGCGTGTGACCGCCGGACAGGAACGTCTGCGGCCGCCGCCGGCGCAGGTGCAGCGCGGCCCGCACAACACGGAGCTTCGGGTGCTCGAGCGTGGCCAGCCCATCGCGCCGTTCCGCGTAGTCCACGGGCCTGCGGTTGTCCGGGTCGACCAGGCTGTCCTCCCAGAGTTCGGTGCCCTGGTAGACGTCGGGGACACCGGGGACGGTGAGCGACAACAGCTTCTGGCCGAGAGCGTCATTGCGGGCATGGACATCCAACTGGCCCACCAGCGCGGTCATCTCGGTGCCGACCGGACCGTCGAGCACCTGGTCAAGCCAGGCGTGCACCGCGGCCTCGAACTCCTCGTCCGGGTCGTTCCACGACGTGCGCACGTGCGCTTCCCGAATGGCCTTCTCGGCGTAGCCGTGCACGCGGGAGCGGAATGCGTCGTCGATCACCCCGTCGCGGGGCCAGACTCCGAAGAGGTTCTGCCACAGGAACAGTCCCGTGCTCGCATCCGGTGGCGGCGCCATCTCCTGCCACAGCCCGACGAGTTGCGCCCACAACGCCGCGACCTGCGAGAGCACCCCGATGCGGGCACGGACGTCTTCACCGCGCTTGGTGTCATGGGTCGTCAGCGCGGTCATCGCGGTGGGCCAGTGCGCGGCCCTTACCGCGGCGCTGTGGTGGAACTCCGCGGCGCTGACGCCGAAACGTTCGGGGTCACCGCCGACCTCGTTGAGGGACACCAGCCGGGTGTCGCGGTAGAACAGGCAGTCCTCGACGGCCTTGGCGGTCACCGCGCCGCACAACTGCTGAATCCTGGCGGCCGGTTCGGGAGCGTTGAGCGCCGCCGCGACGATCTGCAGGGGTGCGGCGAGTTCTGGTGCCGCCGCTGCTGTTTCGGCGATCGCGGTGGACATCATCGCGGCCAACGCGGGGTAGTCGCAGCGGTACACGTCGATGTGGGTCAGCAGGGCGGCGACGGCCTGCGGCAGCAGGTCATGATCGGCACCCGCAGCCGCGACGATCGACCGCCGCACCCGCGCCAGTTCACTGGCCAGCGTCTCGGTGGCGGCGACGGTCTTCAGGGCCGCGATCTGTTCGCCGACGCTGTCGTGGGCGAATCCGGCGTCGGCCGACAGCGCCGTCAGGTCCGGTCGGCCCGCGGGATCGAGGAACAGGCCGCCGATCTCACGCAGGGCGTCATATCCGGTGGTGCCGTCCACCGGCAGCGTGGGCTCCAACGCCTCGTCGGGCGCCAGGATCTTCTCGATCACCAGATAGGCTCTGGGCCCGATGATCTCGCGCAGCCAGTTCAGGTAGCCGACGGGATCGGTCAGGCCGTCGGGATGGTCGATGCGCACGCCGTCGACCAGGTTCTCGTCGAACCACCGCCGCACTTCGGCGTGGCTCGCGTCGAAGACCTCACGGTCCTCCTGTCGCAGACCGGCCAGCGAAGTGATCGAGAAGAATCGGCGGTAGCCGCACATGTTGTTGCGCCAGCCCACCAGGCGATAGTGCTGTCGGTCGTGCACCTGCGCGCCCGAGCCCTCACCGGTTCCCGGCGCGATGGGGAACACCAGATCACCCAGGCGCAGCATGTCTCCGTCGACTTCAAGGGCGTCCACGTCACCGTCGTCGCCGAGCGCCGGCAGCACGATGCGTCCCTCGGGATCCAACGTCCAGTCGATGTCGAAGAACGTCGCGAAGGGCGATGATCGCCCGTGCCGCAGCACATCCCACCACCACGGATTCTGCTGAGGTTGATCAACGCCGACGTGGTTGGGCACGATGTCGACGATCAACCCCATACCGCGTTCGCGGACCGCCGCCGACAGCGCGGCAAGACCCTCGGCTCCACCGAGTGCGGTCGAGACGGCTGTGGGGTCGGTGACGTCGTAGCCGTGCGTCGAACCCGTGACCGCAGTCAGTATCGGCGACAGGTACAGGTGGGTGATGCCGAGGTCGTCGAGGTGATCCACCAGCCGGGTGGCGTCGGCCAGGGTGAACGCGTCGCCGCGCATCTGCAGGCGGTAGGTGGACAGCACTGGGTGTGCCATGCGTTCACTCTGTCTTCTGCAGGACGAGAACGGATCTGGGCTCCAGCGGAATCTTCTCGCCAGCCTTGACCACGACCGTACCGGCGCCGTCGGCGACGGCGGTGTCGAGCACCGCGGTCCACTCGGAGGCGTAACTGTCGTCGGGTGCCATAAAGTCCAGCGCCGCGTCATGGGCGTTGAAACACAGCAGGAACGAGGTGTCGACGACCCGCTCACCGCGTTCGTTCGGCGATGGGATGGCGTCCCCGTTGAGGAACACCGCCACGGACTTGCCGAATCCCGCCCCCCAGTCCTCCGGCGTCATCTCCTGCGCGGCCGGGGTCAACCACGCGATATCGCGGATCTGAGCACCCGTGCGGATCGGTTTGCCCGCAAAGAACCGGCGCCGCCGAAACACCGGATGGGCAGAGCGCAATGCGGTGGCACGACGGACGAACGCCAGCAGGTCGGCGTTGGTGTCCACCAGGCTCCAGTCCATCCACGACAGCGGCGAATCCTGGCAGTAGACGTTGTTGTTGCCCGACTGCGTGCGACCGAACTCGTCGCCGTGGCTGATCATCGGCGTGCCCTGGCTGACCATCAGGGTCGCCATGATGTTGCGCATCTGCTTGGCACGCAACGCCAGGATCTCGGGGTCGTCGGTGGGACCTTCGACGCCGCAGTTCCACGACCGGTTGTGGCTCTCGCCGTCCCGGTTGTCCTCACCGTTGGCCTCGTTGTGTTTCTCGTTGTAGGAGACCAGATCTGCCAGTGTGAAGCCGTCGTGGGCGGTCACGAAGTTGATGCTGGCCCCGGGGCGTCGGCCCGTGGCCTCATACAGATCCGACGACCCGGTCAGCCGGGACGCGAATTCGCCGAGGGTTGCGGGCTCTCCCCGCCAGTAATCACGCACAGTGTCGCGATACTTCCCGTTCCACTCGGTCCACAAACCTGGAAAGTTCCCGACTTGGTAGCCGCCCTCGCCGATGTCCCATGGTTCGGCGATGAGTTTCACCTGGCTGACCACCGGATCCTGCTGCACGAGATCGAAGAACGCACTCAGTCGATCCACGTCGTAAAACTCGCGCGCGAGCGTCGACGCGAGGTCGAACCTGAAGCCGTCGACGTGCATGTCGAGCACCCAGTAGCGCAGGGAGTCCATGATCAGCTGCAGGGTGTGCGGGTGACGGGCGTTGAGGCTGTTGCCCGTCCCGGTGAAGTCCTTGTAGTACTTGAGATCCCCGTCGAGCAGTCGGTAGTACCCGGCGTTGTCGATGCCGCGGAAGTTGATTGTGGGCCCCAGGTGGTTGCCCTCGGCGGTGTGGTTGTAGACCACGTCGAGGATGACCTCAATGCCGGCCTCGTGGAAGGCCTTGACCATGCTCTTGAACTCCGCGACCGCGGCGCCGGCCTTGCGGTTGGCCGCGTACTGGTAGTGCGGCGCGAAGAAGCCGACGGTGTTGTAGCCCCAGTAGTTTCGCAGCCCGAGTTCGACGAGTCGGTGGTCATGCATGAACTGGTGGGCCGGCATCAGTTCGATGGCCGTGACGTTCAACGACTTGAGGTGGTCGATGATCACCGGGTGGGACAGGCCCGCGTAGGTGCCGCGCAGTTCCTCCGGGACGCCCGGGTGGCTCTGCGTCATGCCCTTGACGTGCGCCTCATAGATGATCGTCTTGTGGTACGGCGTGCGTGGCGCGCGGTCGCTTCCCCAGTTGAAGAACGGGTTGATCACCACGCTCGTCATGGTGTGGCCCAGGGAGTCGACCATCGGGGGAGTACCGCCCTGCGCGGGGTCCTCCGCGGCGAGGTCGTAGGAGAACAGCGCCTGGGTGAAGTGGAAGTCGCCGTGGAAGGACTTCCCGTACGGGTCGAGCAGCAGCTTGGACGGGTCGCAGCGGTGCCCGGCCTCGGGCGCCCACGGCCCGTACACGCGGTAGCCGTAGCGCTGACCGGGGGTGATGGTCGGCAGGTACGCGTGCCAGACGTAGCCGTCGACCTCGTCGAGGTTGATCCGCGTCTCGGTGCCGTCCTTGGCGATCAGGCACAGTTCGACCTTCTCGGCGACTTCCGAGAACAGCGAGAAATTCGTGCCCGCGCCGTCGTAGGTGGCACCCAGCGGATACGGCGTGCCCGGCCACACCGTGGTGACGGTGGGCGCTGACGGCCGAAGCGGGTCCGGGGACGACATCACTTGACCTTATCGGCGGGCCGGTCGGCCTGCTCGGCGCAGGACGTGACGGTCACCACCAACCCGTGGCGGCCGCGATCTGGCGGCCGAGTTCGGGCGCCATCGTGCGCATGTAGGTCGTGGTGAAGTGGTGAGAGTCGTGATACAGCAGCACATTTCCCTCGGCCGAGCGGCACACCGTGCGGCGGCACACCGCATCGCTCATATCCAGTGGCTTGAGATTCGGGAAGCGCGCCGTGAAGTCGAGGGTGGGGTTGCGCGGCGCCAGCACCACCGAGCGTTTCACAGAGCAGGACTCGTCGTCACCGCCGTCGGCGAGGCATTCCTTGGGGATGAACGGTTTGGTGTTCTTGACCATCCAGGGTGTGTCGCGCATCGCCAGCACCGGGATGCCGGCGTCGGCGAACTGCTGCCAGATTCCGACATAGGTGCCGGGCATGACGTCGCCGGGCTTGATGTTCCACGGCCGCGTCGATGTCGTGAACACATAGTCGGGACGATCCTCGATGATCTTCGCCATCGCGTCCTGCACCCAGTCATAGCACTGCGGATAGGGCTTGTTGCTGCCCATCACCAGCGGTTTCTTCTCGGTCGACAGCGGGCAGCCCATCTTGAGGTAGGTGACCACCTTGAAGTTGTGCATCCGCCCCAGCAGATCCAGCGCGGTGATCCAGTGCTCGGCGTGTGATCCGCCGGCCAGCGCTATGGTGCGGGTCGCGTCCTTGTCGCCGTACGTGCAGTTGATGACGGCGCCGTTCTTGAAGTCGCTGATGCAGCCGTCGTCGGTCGAGACGGGCAGATCCTTGGCGGCTTCGAGCACGGTCGGACGCATCGGCACGCGTGGCACCTTCGCGTCCTCGAGCAGGGCCTTGGCGCCGGGATAGTCGCGGGCGCTCAAACCGGCCAATTCCTTGCCGTCGGTGCGCTGCAGCATGACGTGTTCGCGCCAGGTGAACGACGTCGCGGTCAGGGCCACGCCGAGCAGCACGACGGTCGAGCCCAACACCATCGTCGGGCGGCGCAAGCGGGTCCACAGGCCCACTCGGTGCGCGTCGGGGCGAGTGGCCGGCGCGCGGTAGCGCAACGGTTCCTCGATGAAGCGCATGGTCAGGTAGGCCAGCACGCCCGACACGGCGAGCACCGCGGCGCCCTCGGCGAAGTTGACCGCGGTCTTCCCGGTGTAGGAGAGCCAGAAGATCAGCAGCGGCCAGTGCCACAGGTACAGCGAATATGCCATCGAGCCCAGCGTCACCAGCGGTCGCCACGCCAGCACCCGACTGGGCACGGGGATCCGGCCCCTGGTGTGCGGATCGGCCTGCCGGTTGGCCGCGGCCAGGATCATCAGCACGGTGGCGCCCACGGGCACCAGCGCCCACGGACCGGGGAACTCGTTCACCCCGTCGATCACCCACCCGCACGCGAAGATCGCGGCCAGGCCGACGATCGCCAGAAGCGTGCGCACCCACATCGGGCAGCGGACATATCCGACGACGGCGCCGGCGAGCGCCCCCACCAGCAGTTCCCAGGCCCGCGCGAAGCTGTTGTAGTACGCCGTGGCCTGATCGGCGTTGTGCGCGATGATCGCGTACACGAATGACGCGATGGTCAGGGCGGTCAGCAGCACCACGAAGAAGATGCGCAGGCGCTTGCCGAACGGTTTGCGCAGCAGCGCCGTGCACAGCACCACGAGCACCAGGAATGCGATGTAGAACTGTCCCTGCACCGACATCGACCAGATGTGCTGCAGTGGGCTGACGGCCTCGCCCGCACGCAGGTAGTTCGAGGCGGACCCGGCCAACTCCCAGTTCTGGTAATACCCGAGGCTCGCCAGGCTCTGGTCGGCGAAGGTCTCCCACCGCGTCTCGGGCTGGATCAGGATCGTCAGCACGGCCGACGCGGCAAGTACCACGACCAGCGCCGGCAGCAGGCGCCGCACAAGCCGGACGACTTCGCGCCCGGGGTTCAGAGTTGTTCCGGGCGTCAGCGCGTTGCGCAGCAGCTTGCCGCCGAAGAAGAACCCGGAGAGGACCAGGAACACGTCGACGCCGCCGGAGACCTTGCCGAACCAGACGTGGAAGACAGCAACGAGCGCGATGGCGACACCGCGCAGGCCATCGAGATCATGTCGGTAGAAACCCGCTTTCCTGGTCCCCACCGCGGTCGGGGGCACAGGATCCGGAACGCTTTCGAGCGCCGACCGGGAGGGGAGCAGGGCAGTCATGTTCGAGGACACAATCTACCCAATCGTGGCTCGCGGTTCATTTCGCGAAGCCCGTGTCACGTCGCCTCCGATAGGCTCGGTGCCCGTGTGTGCGATGGCGCCCGAAGACATCAGCGCGATCGACGCTGCCCACATTTGGCACCCCTACAGCACGATCGGCGAACCCGGGTCGATGCCTCCGGTGGTGGCGGTCGCCGCCAAGGGCGCATGGCTGACGCTGGTGGTGGACGGTCAGCAGACCCGGGTGCTCGACGCCATGGCGTCGTGGTGGACGGCGGTGCACGGGCATGGACATCCCACCCTGGACGAGGCTCTGACCCGGCAGTTGTCGGTGATGAACCACGTCATGTTCGGTGGCCTGACGCACGAACCGGCGGCCCGCCTGGCCCAACTGCTTGTCGAGATCACGCCTGCCGGCCTGGACACCGTGTTCTTCAGCGACTCCGGGTCGGTGTCCGTCGAGGTCGCGGCCAAAATGGCACTGCAATACCAGATTGCCAGGGGCAGGCCCGAGCGTCACCGGCTGATGACGTGGCGTGGCGGATATCACGGTGACACCTTCACTCCGATGAGCGTGTGCGACCCGGACGGCGGGATGCACAGCCTCTGGACCCCCGTGCTGACACCGCAGGTCTTCGCCCCAGCCGTGCCCGCGGAGTACTCGGCGGCGTACTCCACGGAGTTCGAACAACTGCTGGTCGACCACGTCGACGAATTGGCGGCGGTCATCGTCGAACCGGTGGTGCAGGGCGCCGGCGGTATGCGCTTCCACGACCCGCGTCAGGTGGCCGATCTTCGGGCGATCTGCGATCGCCACGACGTGCTGTTGATCTTTGACGAGATCGCGACGGGATTCGGCCGCACGGGGGCCCTCTTCGCCGCCGACCACGCCGGTGTGGCACCCGACATCATGTGCGTCGGCAAGGCGCTGACCGGCGGCTACGTCACCCTGGCCGCGACGCTGTGCAGCGCCGAGATCGCGACAGTGATCAGCGGGTCGGAGGCGGGTGCACTGATGCACGGCCCGACGTTCATGGCCAACCCGCTGGCCTGTGCGGTGTCTGTGGCCGCAGTCGAACTGCTGCTCGCACAGGACTGGCAGGCCCGGGTGGCGGAGATCGAGACCGGCCTGCGGCACGGCCTCGAGGCGGCACGCGAACTGCCCGGGGTCGCCGACGTCCGGGTGCTCGGCGCCATCGGCGTGATCGAGATGGCGCAACCCGTGGACGTCCCCCTGGCCACCCGGGTGGCGCTGGAGCACGGCGTGTGGCTGCGTCCCTTCCGCAACCTGGTGTATGTGATGCCGCCGTTCATCTGCACTCCCGACGAGATCACCCAGATCACCTCGGCCATGACGGCCGTGGCGCGTGCGTTAGCCTGAACGGTGTTCAAGTAACCCCCGAGCGCCCGTTTGGAGTCTCAGGTGACACGTGCAGGCGTCGCATCCGCAACACCGCTGGCCTGGCTCGACGACGTCGAACGACAGCGTCGAGCCGCGGGACTTCGGCGCTCGCTGCGCCCCCGCACGCCAGGGACCGCCGACGTCGACCTGGCATCCAACGACTATCTGGGCCTGTCGCAGCATCCGCAGGTGATCGAGGCCGGCATCGACGCGCTGCGCACCTGGGGTGCGGGTTCCACCGGATCGCGACTGGTCACCGGCGACACCGAGCTCCACGAGCAGTTCGAGGTCGACCTGGCCGAATTCGTGGGCGCGCCCGCGGCGCTGGTGTTCTCGTCGGGCTACGCCGCCAACATCGGTGCGGTGGTGGCGCTGTCGGGGCCGGATGCCCTGGTGGTCTCCGACGCCTACTCACACGCCTCGCTGGTCGACGCGTGCCGACTGTCCCGCGCACGCGTCGTGGTCAGCCCGCACCGTGACGTCGACGCGGTCGAGGCCGCGTTGGCCTCGCGGTCCGAGGAGCGCGCGCTGGTCATCACGGACTCGGTGTTCAGCGCCGATGGGGCGTTGGCGCCGTTGGCCAGGCTGCACGAGGTCTGCCGTCGGCACGGCGCGGTTCTGCTGGTCGACGAGGCCCACGGCCTCGGTGTGCGCGGTCGCGGCGGCCGTGGCCTGCTCGACGAGGTGGGGCTGGCCGGCGAACCCGACATCGTCATGACCACCACGCTGTCGAAGGCGCTCGGCAGCCAGGGTGGCGTGGTCCTGGGCGCGGTCGCGGTGCGCGAGCACCTGATCGACGCAGCCCGCACCTTCATCTTCGACACCGGCCTCGCGCCGGCGGCGGTCGGCGCGGCCTCGGCGGCCCTGCGACTTCTGGCCGAGCGGCCCGCGCTGGCCGACGCGGTTCTCGACCACGCCCGTGCGCTGGCGGACATGTGCGATGTGGTTGAGGAACCCCAGTCCGCCGTGGTGTCGGTCATCCTGGGCGATCCCGACGTCGCGGTGGCGGCGGCCACCGCGTGCGCCGAGCGCGGTGTCCGGGTGGGCTGCTTCCGTCCACCCACCGTGCCCGCGGGCACGTCCCGGCTGCGGCTGACCGCCAGGGCCTCGCTGACCGATCACGAGCTGTCCCGAGCCCGCGAGGTGCTCACCGACGTGCTCAGGGCACGCGAATGACCGTCGTGATGATCACCGGCACGGGCACCGGAGTGGGGAAGACCGTGGCCACCGCGGCCCTGGCCTGCCATGCCCGGTTGCATGCGATGGACGTCGCGGTGTGCAAGCCCGTGCAGACCGGAACGATCGACGGCGACGACGATCTCGCGACCGTCGGCCGGTTGTCCGGCGCGACCGAACTCGTCGGCCTGGCCCGCTACCCGCAACCGCTCGCGCCCGTCGCGGCTGCTGCGGAGGCCGGTATGGCACTGCCCACCCGTACCGAACTTGTCGACTTCGTCCGTGCCACCGACCGGCCCGACCGGCTGACTCTCGTGGAGGGGGCCGGTGGACTGGTGGTGGAACTCGGCGCCGACGGCGTCACGCTGCGAGACCTGGCCGAAGACCTCGCCGCCCAGGTCGTGGTGGTCGTCGGCCCTGAATTGGGCACGCTGAACTACACCACGCTGACCTTGGAAGCGCTTGGTGCCAAACAGCTTTCATGCCCGGGTTTGGTGGTGGGGGCGTGGCCCGCGCAACCCGGCCCCGCCGAGGTGTCCAACCGGGGGGCGCTTGAGGCCCTCGCGCCGGTGCGGGCGGCCCTGCCTGCCGGTGCCGGGTCGTTGTCGCCGACGGACTTCGCGAAACTGTCGGCCGCGGCGTTCGATGCGGACTGGGTCGCCGGCCTGATCTGACCATGGCGCACTCCATCGAGCTGCTGTTCGACGACCGCACCGAGGCCGCTCTGCGGGGGTGCTGGCAACAGTTGACCGATGCGGGACTGCCGAGTCAGGCGCGCATCCGCGCCGAGACCAACCGCCCGCACGTCACGTTGGTGGCCGCCGAGCACATCGACGCCTCGGTCGACGACGTTCTCGCCGGGTTCGCTCGGCGGCTGCCGTTGCCCTGCACCGTCGGCGCCCTGCTGCTGTTCGGCCGGGCGCCCTACGTGCTGGCCCGGCTCATCGTGCCCACGGTCGATCTGCTGGATCTGCACCGCGATGTGGCGGCGGCGTGTGGACCCCATCTGCCGCGCGGCGCCATGGCGCACAGCGACCCCGACGCGTGGACCCCGCACACCACACTGGCTCGACGCCTGCGGCCCGAACAGTTGAGTGACGCCCTGACACTGCCCGGCCTTTCCGCCGACCGGCATGGCCACTTCGCCGGACTGCGCCGCTGGGACGGGGACGCCCGGGTGGACCTGATCTACGGCTAGTTCGCGGCCCGATCCCGCGTTGGGGCAGACGCGGCGGCCTGTACGGCCAATCCGTCGATGAGCAGCGACAGGCCGAAGTCGAAGGCCGCACCCGGTGCGGCGGCCGGGTCGAACACCGACTGTTCGGCAGGCAGTGCGCCCGCGGCGTCCCATTGCAGACGGGACTGCTCGTCGCCGGTGAACCCCAGGACGTAATGCACGATCGTGCGGGCCGCCAATTCGGCGCGCGCCGGGGTGGTTCCGGCGTCGACGGCGGCCTCGGCGAGGCGCTCCAGCACGGCGCTCACGGCCGTGGACTGCCCGGTGGAGAAGCTGGCGGAGACCAGTTCGGCCCCGTCCGTGTGCGACAGCAGCGCGTCACGCAACCGTGAGCACAGCGTGGTGATCGACGACTGCCAGTCGGCGGCCTGCGCAGGTGAGCACACCGGCGCGAGGATGTCGTCGGCCACGGCGCCGAGCAGTTCCTGCTTGTTGGCGAAATGCCAATAGAGGGCACCGGGGGTGACCTCGAGTTCTCGGGCGAGTCGGCGCATGGTCAGGTCGGCCAGGCCGTAGTTGTCGAGGATCTCGAGGGCCTTGGTCACCAGAGCGCGTTTGTGCAGCTGCACGTGGCTAGCATAGCCTGAACACCGTTCAAGTTCGGATCGCAGTCGAGTTGTGGTTGAAGGAGCGCTGGTGACGCAGGCAACTGTCGATGTCCTGAGTTCGGCCCGGGAGCAGGTTCTCGAGCGCGGCGAGGGGCTCAACCAGGACCAGGTGCTGCAGGTGCTGCAGCTTCCCGACGACCGCCTCGAAGAACTGCTGGCCCTGGCCCACGAGGTCCGGATGAAGTGGTGCGGACCCGAGGTCGAGGTCGAGGGCATCATCAGCCTCAAGACCGGCGGCTGCCCCGAGGACTGCCACTTCTGTTCGCAGTCAGGGCTTTTCGCCTCGCCCGTGCGCAGTGCATGGCTCGACATCCCGAGTCTGGTGGAGGCCGCCAAGCAGACCGCGAAGTCGGGGGCCACCGAGTTCTGCATCGTCGCCGCGGTCCGCGGTCCCGACGAGCGCCTGCTGTCGCAGGTGGCCGCGGGCATCGAGGCCATCCGCAACGAGGTCGACATCCAGATCGCCTGCTCGCTGGGCATGCTCAACCAGGAGCAGGTGGACCGCCTGTCCGCGATGGGTGTGCACCGCTACAACCACAACCTCGAGACCGCCCGGTCGTTCTTCCCGAATGTCGTGACCACCCACAGTTGGGAGGAGCGCTGGGAGACCCTGGGCATGGTGCGTAACGCCGGTATGGAGGTGTGCTGCGGCGGCATCCTCGGAATGGGCGAAACCCTCGAACAGCGCGCCGAGTTCGCGGCCAACCTCGCCGAACTGAACCCGCACGAGGTTCCGCTGAACTTCCTCAACCCGCGCCCCGGCACGCCGTTCGGCGATCTCGAGGTGCTGCCCGCCTCCGAGGCGCTCAAGGCCGTCGCGGCCTTCCGTCTCGCGCTGCCCCGGACCATGCTGCGGTTCGCCGGCGGCCGCGAGATCACGCTCGGTGACCTCGGCGCCAAGCAGGGCATCCTCGGCGGCATCAACGCGGTGATCGTCGGGAACTACCTCACCACGCTCGGCCGGCCTGCCGAGGCCGATCTCGAACTGCTCGACGATCTGCAGATGCCGATCAAGGCACTCAACGCGAGCCTGTAGAAACAGGTGATGATCGCCGAACTGCCTGCGCTGCCCGAACCGGTGAGTGCGGGCGTCTTCAACGTCTACACCGGCAAGTCCGCCGATTCGGAGGCGGGCGCGGTGGTGCCGACGGCGGCTTCGCTGGGCCTGGAGCCGCCGCGGTTCTGCGCCGCGTGTGGTCGCCGCATGATGGTGCAGGTCCGGCCGGACGGCTGGTGGGCCAAATGCTCGAGACACGGCCTGGTCGACTCGAAGGATCTGGAGACCCAGCGGTGACGTCGTCTGAGGCCCGGCCCCTGTCCGCACCGTCGATCCCGCGTCGTCGTGCCGTTGCCCTCGTGGTGCTCGGATTCCTGGTCGCCGGGGCCCTCGTCGGTGCCGTATGGGCCGCCCTGGCCCCGCCCGCGCACGGTGTGGTGGCGCTGACCAAGAGCGGCGATCGGATCTACGCCTACCTGGGCGCCGAGGCCGACCACTTCTTCGTCGCGGCCTTCCTGATGCTGGGCATGCTGTGCGTACTTGCCGTCACCGGTGCTGCGGCGGCCTGGCAGTGGCGGGCCCACCGGGGGCCGCTCATGGTGTTCGGGTTGTCGCTGGGCGCCATCGGGGCCGGCGGGGTGGCGGCGCTGGTCGGGGGACTGCTGGTCCGCGCGCAGTACGACGCGATCGACGTCGCGGGCGCGCCGGTGAGTCCGGAGCACCGCGTCCACTATGTGACCGAGGCACCATCGGTGTTCTTCGGCCACACGCCGCTGCAGATCGCCACATCGTTGTTGGTGCCCGCGGCCGCCGCGGCGATGGTGTACGCCATCGCGGCGGTGGCGACTCCCCGCGACGACCTCGGCGGTCATCCGCCGGTCGAGGGCATCGTCCTGCGCTCGCCGGTCGTCACAGTGGACGGCGGTGAAGCACCCGTCCGGTGACCACTCGGGCCGCCACGGTGCCCAGCCGCCACATACCGCGGTAGGTCATCGGATTGAGCAGCGTGGGCCACTTGGTGCGCACGGTGTTCTCCGACAGCGGTCGACCCTCGAACCGGTCGATCAGCCAGCGCAGGGTCATCGGCGCCGACATCGGGTGCAGCAGCAGATGCTCGCTGAACATGTCGCGGTGGTACGTGACGTGTGAGCCGCCGGACTTGTAGGCGTCGGTGAGCACATCGATGTCGTCGACCGACACGATGCGGTCGTGCACGGCCTGCACGATCAACACCGGAGGGGTCGGGGCGGTACGGCCCAGTTTGATGGCGTCGAACACATGCTGGACTTCCGGGCTGTCCAGGAGTTCGTCGAGCGGGCAGTCCACCAGGTCGTCCATATCGGTGCGCACATGCCGCAACACGGCGTGCATCGTGGTCATCCGCTCGATGCGCGCCAGCATCTTCTGGCCCTCGGGTGTCGCGTGCTCGTCGATGAGACGGCGCAGGTCGGGATACATGTGCGTCAACGCGGCGACGACCGTCGCGGGCAGACCGGAGTAGATCGTGCCGTTGAGCCTGCGGAAAGTGTGGCCGAGGTCACCCACCGGGGAACCCAGGACGGCGCCGACGATGTTGAGCTCGGGGGCGTAGTCGGCACACACTTCGGCGGCCCACGCGGTGGCCAGACCGCCACCCGAATACCCCCACAGGCCCACGGGCGCATCCGGGTCCAGATCCAGGCGCGGTGCCGAGAGCGCGGCGCGCAGGCCGTCGAGCACATGGTGACCGGGCTCGTCGGGGGCGCCCCACATGCCGCGGGTGCCCTCGTGGTCGGGCACCGACACGGCCCAGCCCTCGGCGAGCGCAGCGGCGACCAGCAGGAACTCCACCTGGGGCAGCGAGCCGACGGCGTGTGCGCCGCGGCGCAGCGCATAGGAGGGGAAACAGCGGTCGCTGATCGCGTCGATCGCGCACTGGTAGGACAGCACGGGGGTCGGCCTGTGCGGTGGGCGTTCGGCGGGGATCAGGACTGTGGTCACGGCGGCCTCGGGCTCGCCGTCCATGTCGGTGGTCCGGTACAGCAGCTGGGTCGCGACGATGCGCTGCGGAATCAGCCCGAGGAAGGCGATCTGGACGTCACGGCTGCGCAGCACGGTCCCGGGGCGGGCGTGTTCGTAGCCGGCCGGGGGCAGGTAGAACGGGTCCTTGGACGGCACCAGGGGCCGTCTCTGCTGCCCCCACTCCTCATGGACGGGTGCACCGATCCACTCGGCACTTCTGGCTGCGGCCGTGCTGCCCAACTCCATGCGTCTCCTCCGGACGTGGACAAAGATCATCCATTGTCTCTTACGGATCCCTTAGAGACCAGCCCACTCAGTTTGGGGGACGCAGGGCCGCGAATTCGTCAGTGACACGCAGTTGGGAGTCGGTGAAGCGGTACAGCGCCGCGGGGCGGCCTCCACTTCGGCCGGACTGCGCGGTGGTGCCGGTGCGGGTGATCACGCCGCGGCGGGCCAGGACTCGCTGCAGATTGGTCGCGTCGACCTGGTAGTCCAGCGCGGCGCCGTAGATGTCGCGCAGCGTCGACAGTGCGAATTCCTTTGGTGCCAAGGCGAATCCAATATTGGTGTAGGACAGTTTGGCGACCAGTCGAGTGCGCGCGTGTTCGACCATGGGCCCGTGGTCGAACGCCATGGGCGGCAGCGCGTGCAATGGGTGCCACCGGGTGTCGGGCGGAAGTTCGGGAGTCGCGGGGGAGGGCACCAGGCCCAGAAAGGTCGACGCGATGGTGCGCCGGCCGGGTACGCGGTCCGGATCGGAGAAGACCGCCAACTGTTCGAGGTGGGCAATCTCACGCAGGTCGACCTTCTCCGCGAGCTGGCGCCGCACCGAACTCGTCATGTCCTCGTCGTGGCGCAGGCTACCGCCGGGCAGGGCCCATGCGCCGCGCTCGGGATCGAGCGCACGCTCCCATAGCAGGACGTTGAGCTGCGGGTTCCGCGTCTCCAGGTCGCGAACCTGGAACACGACGGCGAGCACTTCATGCGCAGTGCTAGTATGAGCCATGTTTTCGATTGTAAGTCGAAAACCTCGACGCCGAAAGGACCGGTCATGACCGTCACCGCACGCGACATGGACATCGCGTTGGCTGCCCGCATCGTCGACGGCCCCAACGGCTACTCCGGGGTGGAGGGCGACGAGGAGTGGGCCGACCAGGTCCGGCGCCTGGCCCGCCTGCGCGGCGCGACGCTGCTGGCGCACAACTACCAGTTGCCCGCGATCCAGGACGTGGCCGACCACGTCGGTGACTCGCTGGCACTGTCCCGCATCGCCGCGGAAGCGCCCGAGGACACCATCGTCTTCGCGGGCGTGCACTTCATGGCCGAGACCGCCAAGATCCTGTCGCCGGACAAGACCGTCCTGATCCCGGACCAGCGCGCGGGATGCTCGCTGGCGGACTCCATCACGGCTGACGAACTGCGTGCGTGGAAGGACGAACACCCCGACGCCGTCGTGGTGTCGTATGTGAACACCACCGCCGCGGTCAAGGCCCTCACCGACATCTGCTGCACGTCCTCGAACGCCGTCGAGGTCGTGGCGTCGATCGACCCGGACCGTGAGGTGCTGTTCTGCCCCGACCAGTTCCTGGGCGCGCACGTGCGACGCATGACCGGACGGAAGAACCTGCACATCTGGGCGGGCGAATGCCACGTCCACGCGGGCATCAACGGCGACGAACTCGCCGCGCAGGCCCGCAGCCACCCGGACGCCGAACTGTTCGTCCACCCCGAATGCGGCTGTGCGACCTCGGCGCTCTACCTCGCCGGCGAAGGCGCCTTCCCGGAAGACCGGGTCAAGA
Source organism: Mycolicibacterium confluentis (assembly GCF_010729895.1). Lineage (NCBI taxonomy): Bacteria > Bacillati > Actinomycetota > Actinomycetes > Mycobacteriales > Mycobacteriaceae > Mycobacterium > Mycolicibacterium confluentis. Next base: position 2,625,068 of record NZ_AP022612.1, on the reverse strand, counting down.
TCCTGTCCACCGGCGGCATGCTCGACGCGGCCCGCGAGTCCAAGGCCCGCCAGGTGCTGGTGGCCACCGAAGTCGGAATGCTGCACCAGTTGCGCCGTGCCGCACCGCAGATCGACTTCCAGGCGGTCAACGACCGGGCGTCCTGCAAGTACATGAAGATGATCACGCCCGCCGCGATGCTGCGCTGCCTGGTGGAAGGCGCCGACGAGGTGCATGTCGACCCCGAGACCGCTCGACTGGCCCGGGCCAGCGTGCAGCGGATGATCGAGATCGGGCAGCCCGGCGGCGGAGAATGACCGCACCGGCCTGCGGAGGCGCAGGAATGTGGCAGCAGCGCGCTGACGTCGTCGTGATCGGCACGGGCGTCGCGGGACTGGTCGCGGCCCTGGCCGCCCACCGCAGTGCCCAACAGCGGCCCCTGCGCGTCGTCGTACTGAGCAAGGCCGCGCGCGGCGACATCTCCACAGCCACGTTCTACGCCCAGGGCGGCATCGCCGTGGTGTTGCCCGACACCGCCGACTCGGTCGACGCCCACGTCGCCGACACCCTCGCGGCGGGCGGTGGACTGTGCGATCCCGCCGCGGTCGCCTCGATCGTCGCCGACGGCCACGGTGCGGTCGCCGACCTGGTGCGCAGCGGAGCCAGATTCGACGAGGCCACCCCGGGACAGTGGGCACTGACGCGCGAGGGTGGCCACACCCGACGTCGCATCATCCACGCCGGCGGCGACGCCACGGGCGCCGAGGTGCAGCGTGCGCTCAACGACGCCACGATCACGTTGGATATCCGTCACGAACACGCGGCGCTGCAGATCCTGACCGACGGCGGTGAGGTCCGCGGCGTCCACGTCGTGAGTCCCGACGGGCCCGGTGTCATCCACGCGCCCGCCGTCGTCCTGGCCACCGGGGGCCTGGGCCACCTCTACGCGGCCACCACCAACCCGTCCGGGTCGACCGGCGACGGCATCGCGCTGGCACTGCGCGCGGGGGTCGCGGTCAGCGATCTCGAGTTCATCCAGTTCCACCCGACCATGCTGTTCGACGGTAGTGCCGGCGGCAGGCGTCCGCTCATCACCGAGGCCATTCGCGGAGAAGGAGCGATTCTTGTTGATGCACACGGTGATTCGGTGATGCAGGGAGTCCACCCGATGGCGGACCTGGCTCCGCGCGACGTGGTGGCCGCGGCCATCGACGCGCGCATGCGGGCCACCGGCGCGCCGTGTGTCTATCTCGACGCGCGCGGCGTCGCCGATTTCGCCCGTCGCTTCCCGACCGTCACCGCGTCCTGCCACGCCGCGGGAATCGACCCGACGCGGCAGCCGATCCCGGTACTGCCCGGCGCGCATTACAGCTGCGGGGGAGTCCTCACCGACGTCAGCGGGCAGACGTCCCTCCCAGGTCTCTACGCGGCCGGCGAGGTGGCCCGCACGGGCATGCACGGCGCCAATCGGCTGGCGTCCAACAGCCTGCTTGAGGGCCTGGTGGTGGGTGCGCGCGCCGGCGCCGCGGCCGCCGCCCATGCCGCGTCGACAGGTTCGGGCCGGGGTGGCACACCCGCACTGCCGCGTCAGGAGATCCTGGACCGGGCCGACCTGCAGATCGCGATGTCGCGCGACGCCTCGGTGGTCCGCGATGCCGACGGCCTGCGCAGGCTCAGTGACACCCTCGCCGAGGCTGGATCGCGGCCCGTCGGTACGCGCGCGGGATTCGAAGACGCCGCTCTGACACTCACGGCGCAGGCCGTGGCCGTGGCCGCCGCGGACCGCACCGAGAGTCGCGGCTGCCATCACCGGTCCGACTGGCCCGAGACCGACGGCGCCCAGGCGCGCAGCACCGTGGTGCGCCTCGTTGACGGACATGTGAAGGTCGACAACTCGGTGGTGGCCGCATGAGCCGCGCCCGGATGACGCAGGCCGAACTCGCCGAGGCACGCCAGGTGATCGCCCGGGGCCTCGACGAGGACCTGCGCTACGGACCCGACGTGACGACGATGGCCACGGTCGGAGCGGATGCCCGGACCACAGCCGCGATGGTCACTCGCGTCGACGGCGTGGCCGCAGGCGTCGACCTCGCTCTGCTGGTGCTCGACGAGGTGCTGGGCAGTGACGGTTACCGCGTGACGGGGCGGGCCGACGACGGCGACCGACTGCGTCGGGGCGACGCACTGCTGACGCTGGAGGCCCAGACACGGGGTCTGCTGACGGCCGAACGCACCATGCTGAACCTGGTCTGCCATCTGTCCGGTATCGCGACCGCCACCGCGGCCTGGGTGGCCGAGGTGGAGGGCACCAAGGCCCGAATCCGCGACACCCGCAAGACCCTGCCGGGCCTGCGGGCACTGCAGAAATACGCGGTGCGTGTCGGCGGCGGGGTCAACCACCGCATGGGGTTGGGTGACGCGGCGTTGATCAAGGACAACCATGTCGCGGCGGCGGGGTCGGTCGTGGCCGCGCTGCGCGCGGTGCGTTCGGCGGCGCCGGACCTGCCGTGCGAGGTCGAAGTGGACTCGCTGGAGCAGCTTGACCAGGTGCTCGCCGAGGACGTGCAACTGGTGCTGCTGGACAATTTCGCGGTGTGGGAGACCCAGATCGCTGTGCAGCGACGCGATTCGACCGCGCCCGGTGTGCTGCTGGAGTCCTCGGGTGGCCTCTCGCTGGAGGACGCCGCGGCGTACGCGGGTACGGGCGTGGACTATCTCGCCGTCGGCGCGCTGACGCACTCGGTGCGGGTGCTCGACATCGGCCTCGATTTCTGACGTCGACGTTCCCGTCAGCCGCGCTGGATGACGTCCAGCGCGGCGCGCTGACTGCGCCGGGCAAGCGACTTGGCCGCCCGGCCGCCGTCGCGGCGCGCCTCCCGCACGTAGCGGCGGCGATCGCGGCGGGTCAGCAGCGAATCCAGCAGCGCCTGGTCGAACGGCAGGTCGGGCCGTGCGGCGATCTGGTGCGACACCCAGGCGCGTTCGGACCGCAGCAGGACCAGCACGGGCACCAGGAAGATGACGACGTTCGCCACGACCTTGAGCGCCAACACCCCTAGAGCGGCGGCCGGTGCGTCGGGGCCCGGAGCGTCCCAGATGAAGTGCATCAGCGACGCCGCGCCGAACAACCCGACCGCCGCCAGCAGCCGGCGTGACCGGGGCCAGCTGTCGCGACCGGCGAACGACGGGAGCAGCATCAACACCCCCACGGTCGCCAGGGCGGTGTAGGACCAGTGCGCGGGGACGGCGGTGAACGCCCGCAGGATCAGGTTGGCGCCGGCGCCAACCACATCGGAGTCCAAGCTGGCGATGGCCTGGCGGCTGGCGTACACCAGGTCCTCCATCAGGTCGAAACCGACGCCGACGAACATTCCCAGCAGGAGGGCGTGGGAGATCCGGTTGAACACCGCCGCGCTGAGCACCAGCACCACCGCGGCGCACACCGCCTTGGCCGCCTCTTCGACGAACGGCGCCGACAGTGCGGCCGACCACTGGTCCGCGGTGTCGGGCCCCAGGACGCTGCGCCAGAACCCGAACAGCGCGGTGTTGCCATGCAGTGCGAGCACCATCGCGGTGGTGCCGCCGAGGGCGGCGCCGGCGGCCAGCACCTGTGGGTGGGCCCGCACGCTGCGGAATGGGTCGAATTTCAGCATCAACCACAGCAGGAACACGATGAGGCCCAGCCACAGCGGCGCCAGCGCGATCTGGGCGCCGAGGGTTTCGGCGATCGCGGCGCCCTCGTTGAGCAGCACCAGCGCGGTGCTCAGTCCGAGCGCGGCGACGAACAGCCAGAACACCGCTGATTCGGGCCGGTAGACCACCGGGATCCGGGTCGCGGTCACGGGCTCGGCGGTGTGGTTCTCCATGACGGTCACGGCTGGCTCCTGGTCAGCGGGGCGACGATCTCGGCGATCGAAGGGGCCGGGTTCTCGGCGTCGCCGAGCGCCAGCACCGAGACGACGACGTCGTCGTCGGCCAGGAATGCGCACGTGCCGGTGCGGCTCTCCGCCACCACGACACAGGTGTCGCCGGTCAACCCGCCGTCGGCGCTGGCGATCCGCCCGCCGTCCAGGGCCGAAGTCCACCCGGCCACCCGGTTGGATCGGATCAGCCGCTGTGCCACCGCATCCGGGTCGCGTTCCCCCCGGTCGTAGACCTGGACCACGACCGTCGCCCCACCGGACCGCAGTGCCATGGTGTGCCCGTCGTCGCGGGTCTCCCAGCCGGGCGGGGCGGTGACCAGCACACCGTGGCCGGCGGCGCTGACGATTTCGACCTCGTCGGATCCCGGTGCCGCGACGTGCCATTCGCGCTCGGGTACCAGCGCGCTGAGCAGCATCGGGATGCCGGGGACGGCCAGCATCAGCGCGGCGAGTGCGAACGCCGCCTTCTTCTGGGTGAGTCTGCGTCGGCCCGTCGGGACGGTCGGCGTAACTGGCAGGGTCATGGACAGCGGGCACCCCTTCTGGTCGGCACAGGTGAGCCGCCAGCATAAATCTACGTAAGCGTCAAAACGGGTGGGACGCGCCGGGACTCGCCACAACGCTCGGTTCTTGATGCGCTCGTGGTGCAGAACGCTGCGGTTTCATTTTTCGACGGGCGGTATTCGCACACTAAAGGCGGAGCTGAGGCCGGTGAACGGCGTATCTGTAGCGTGACTTCATCAAACTGTTGCAATGCTACGGTTTGGTGCGTTACTGTGTAGCGCAGCCGGACAGTCCGGCGGTTGCCGCCGAAAGGGCCACCGATGACGAGCACTCAGACCCCCTCGGGACACGACCTCTGGCGCGCTCCGAGCGCCCCCGCCGCCGACGGCCCCACCCGCGTCATTCCCCGACGCCCGCCTGTGCCGCCTCAGTGGCAGTGGGGCCCGCCGATGCCGCCGGCACCTCCCGGGGCGCCCTGGCCGATGCCGCCCGCGCCGAACAACGGCGGGAACGGCAAGAAGTGGGCCATCATCGCCGCCGCGACGGTCGCGGTGGCCGCTCTCGCCACGGCGGGCGTCGTGGTCGCCACCACCGGCGGCTCTGACCAGACCGGTCCCTCGTCGGTCACCACCACGACGGTGACGCCGACCACGGCGGTCGAGACCACCGCGCCCACAAGCGAACCCGAGGCGGCGGTCATCGACCCCGCTTCGGTGCTGCTGTCGCGCTCCGATGCCGAAGATCTCCTGAGCGATTCGCTCAAGGCGATGGGCACCAGCGACACCCTGCTGGACAACAGTGATCGCATCGATCGGGCCGAGTGCATGGCCTCGTGGGGGCCGGCTGAACGCAAGGCTTACGCGGGAAGCGGCTACGACGAGGTCGCGGTCAGCGGGTTCAAGTCCGCCGGTGACGGCGGCCTGCTGCTGATCCAGGCCGCCGTCAGTTTCGACTCGCCCAGTGACGCCCAGGATTACGCGAGCACCGCGCGGGATTCCTGGCGAGGCTGTGCCGACAGCGTCGTGATGATGTCCAGGGCGGACAAGCCGCCGGTGCCGGTGCGCTTCGGTTCGGTCGGAACGGGTGGCGACGGCTTCCTCACCCAGAGCCAGGGGCCCGACTCGCCCGACGCGATGGTCGGTTGCGAGCATGCGTTGGGCGTCAGCGGCGCGCTCGTCATCGACACGATGGTCTGCGGCCCCGCCTACACCGGGCAGGGGCTCGAGGCCGCTGAGGCCATCGCCAAGAACGTCGAGCAGTCGGCCTGAGGCCGGCTCAGGTCGTCGCGGCGCGCCGCATCAGGGACAGCCCCACCGCGGCCGCCGCGAACAGACCGGAGAAGGTCCGGTTGACCGCGCGCTGCTGGCGTGGTGTTTTCAACCACCGCATCAACCGTGCGGCCAGCGCGGCGTAGCCGCCCATGACCGCGAGGTCGACGACCACCATGGTGACGCCGATCGCGAGGTACTGCGGCGTCAGCGGAGCGGTCGGCACGACGAACTGGGGTAGGACCGCCAGCAGGAACACCAACCCCTTGGGGTTGGTGAGATTGACCAGCGCGCCGCGCACCACAAGGCCACGGCGGGTGGACACCGGCACGTCGTCCAACTCGCTCTCCAGGTCCATCGCAGCGCTGCGCCACTGCCGAACTGCCAGGTAGACGAGGTAGAGCACGCCCAGCCACTTCACCACCGTGAAGGCCAGGACCGAACTCGCCACGAGCGCACCCAGGCCCACGGCGACCAGCGCCAGCTGTGTCATCAGCCCGATCTGCAGGCCGAGAATCGACCAATACGTGCGTCGCACGCCATGGCTCAACCCGGTGGCCATCGACAGGATTGCGCCCGCGCCGGGGGACACACTGATCGCGATCGAGGCCCCGATGAAGGCCAACCACAGCTGCAACTCCACGCCCGAAGTGTGGCAGTGATCGACATCGCAGCTCAAACGGATTTTTATTCGACTGGACCGATCGGCGACAATGGAGGAGATGTCCAACTTCTCGATGTCCCGAATCGATCTGCGCGGCCGTGGCCTGTCCGCGGCGCAACTGCGCGCCACCCTGCCGAGGGGCGGCGTCGACGTCGACGCCGTGGTGCCCAAGGTGCGACCCATCGTGGACGCCGTCGCCGAGCATGGCGCGACGGCCGCGTTGGACTACGGGCAGTCGTTCGACGGTGTGCGCCCCGATACGGTGCGCGTGCCCGCTGAGGCGATCGAGCGGGCCTTCGCCGAGTTGGACCCCGACGTGCGTGCGGCGTTGGAGGTGGCGATCGCGCGCGCCCGCGCCGTGCACGCCGATCAGCGTCGCACCGACACCACCACCGAACTCGCGCCCGGGGCCACGGTCACCGAGCGGTGGGTGCCCGTCGAGCGGGTCGGGCTGTACGTGCCCGGCGGTAACGCTGTCTATCCGTCGAGCGTGGTGATGAACGTCGTGCCCGCGCAGACGGCCGGAGTCGACTCCCTCGTCATCGCCAGCCCGCCGCAGGCCGACTTCGCCGGCCTGCCGCATCCCACGATCCTGGCGGCCGCACGCCTGCTCGGCGTCGACGAGGTCTGGGCCGTCGGCGGCGCCCAGGCCGTCGCGCTGCTGGCCTACGGCGGCACCGACACCGACGGCGCCGAACTCGCCCCGGTGGACATGATCACCGGCCCGGGCAACATCTACGTGACCGCGGCCAAGCGCATCTGCCGCTCGCAGGTCGGCATCGACGCCGAAGCCGGGCCCACCGAGATCGCGATCCTGGCCGACCACACGGCCGATCCCGTCCACGTCGCGGCCGACCTCATCAGCCAGGCCGAGCACGACGAGATGGCCGCCAGCGTGCTGGTGACCACCAGCGTCGATCTGGCCGAGGCCACCGATGCCGAACTGACCCGTCAGCTCGAGACCACCAAGCACCGGGCCCGCGTCACGACCGCGCTGAGCGGCCGGCAGTCGGCGACCGTCCTGGTCGACGATCTCGACGAGGGCGTGCGCGTGGCCAACGCCTACGCCGCCGAGCACCTCGAGATCCAGACCATCGACGCGCTCGGGGTTGCGGGCCGGATCCGTTCTGCGGGGGCGATCTTCGTCGGCCCGTGGGCGCCGGTCAGCCTGGGTGACTACTGCGCGGGCTCGAACCACGTGCTGCCGACCGCGGGCTGTGCTCGGCATTCGAGTGGTCTGTCGGTGCAGACGTTCCTCAAGGGGATCCACGTCATCGACTACACCGAGGCCGCGCTCAAGGACGTCTCGGGTCACGTGATCACGCTGTCCAAGGCCGAGGACCTGCCCGCGCACGGTGAGGCGGTCCGTCGGAGGTTCGAGCGGTGATCGGTGACTCCGTGAGCCTGGCCGACCTTCCGCTGCGCGACGACCTGCGCGGAAAGTCGCCCTACGGCGCCCCGCAGCTGTCGGTTCCGGTGCGACTCAACACCAATGAGAACCCGCACCCGCCGACGCAGGCCCTGATCGACGACGTGACCGAGTCCGTTCGGGTCGCGGCGGCCGAACTGCACCGCTATCCCGATCGCGACGCCGTGGCGCTGCGAACCGATCTGGCGGCCTATGTCACCTCGGCGACCGGGATCGAGGTCGGAGCGGAGAACCTCTGGGCCGCAAACGGTTCCAACGAGATTCTGCAGCAGTTGCTGCAGGCGTTCGGTGGGCCGGGGCGCAGCGCGATCGGGTTCGTCCCGTCGTACTCGATGCACCCGATCATCTCCGACGGCACGCAGACCCGGTGGGTGAGCGCGGCGCGCACGGCGGACTTCGCGCTGGACACCGACGTCGCGGTGGCCGCGATCGAGCAGCACCGCCCCGACGTGGTGTTCGTCACCAGCCCGAACAACCCCACCGGACAGAGCATTCCGCTCGACGATCTGCGCCGCATCCTGGAGGCCATGACGGGCGGCGTGCTCGTCGTCGACGAGGCCTACGGCGAGTTCTCGTCTCAGCCAAGCGCCGTCGCCCTGATCGACGAGCACCCCACCAAGGTCATCGTCAGCCGAACCATGAGCAAGGCCTTCGCGTTCGCCGGTGGGCGGTTGGGCTACCTGATCTCCTCGCCCGCGGTGATCGACGCCATGCTGCTGGTGCGCCTGCCGTATCACCTCTCGGTGCTGACCCAGGTCGCGGCGCGTGCCGCACTGCGGCATGCCGACGACACCCTGGGCAGCGTCGCGGCCCTGGTCGCCGAGCGCGATCGAGTGTCGAAGGCGCTGCACGAGTACGGCTTCCGGGTGATCGACAGCGACGCCAACTTCGTGCTGTTCGGCGAGTTCGCCGACGCCGCGGCCACGTGGCAGCGCTACCTGGACGACGGGGTGCTGATCCGGGACGTGGGCATCCCGGGCTTCCTGCGCACCACGATCGGCCTGGTCGCCGAGAACGACGCATTCCTGGCCGTGAGTCAGCGCCTGGCCGCGACCGAACTGGCCCCGAACCGAGTAGGAGCACCGTGACCCGCTACGCGAAGGTCGAACGCAAGACCAGGGAGTCCGACATCACCGTCGAGATCGACCTGGACGGCACCGGAAAGGTGCAGATCGACACGGGTGTGCCGTTCTTCGACCACATGCTGACCTCGCTGGGCAGCCACGCGAGCTTCGACCTGACGGTGCGCGCCGTGGGCGACATCCACATCGAGGCGCACCACACCGTCGAGGACACCGCGATCGTTCTCGGCACCGCGCTCGGACAGGCACTCGGCGACAAGAAGGGCATCCGCCGCTTCGGCGATTCCTTCATCCCGATGGACGAAACCCTGGCGCACGCCGCGGTCGACGTCTCCGGGCGGCCCTACTTCGTCCACACCGGCGAGCCCGAGTCCATGGTGACCTTCACGATCGCCGGCACCGGCGCGCCGTACCACACCGTGATCAACCGGCACGTCTTCGAATCGCTGGCCTTCAACGCCCGCATCGCACTGCATGTGCGAACGATCTACGGGCGCGACCCGCACCACATCACCGAGGCCCAGTACAAGGCCGTCGCGCGGGCGCTGCGCCAAGCCGTCGAACCGGACCCGCGGGTCTCCGGCGTGCCGTCCACGAAAGGCAGCCTGTGAGCGGCACTTCCAAGTCCGTGGTGGTGCTCGACTACGGGTCGGGCAACCTGCGGTCCGCACAGCGTGCCCTTGAGCGCGTCGGTGCCGACGTCGAGGTGACCGCGGATCCCACCGCGGCCGCCAACGCCGACGGCCTGGTGGTGCCCGGGGTCGGCGCGTTCGAGGCCTGCATGACCGGACTGCGTTCCATCAACGGCGAGAAGATCATCGCCGATCGGGTGGCCGCGGGCCGTCCCGTTCTCGGCGTGTGCGTCGGCATGCAGATCCTGTTCGCGCGGGGCGTCGAGTTCGGTGTCGAGTCGACGGGCTGCGGACAGTGGCCGGGCGCGGTGACCCGGCTTGACGCCCCGGTCATTCCGCACATGGGCTGGAACGTCGTCCAGGCGCCGTCGGACAGCGTGCTGTTCAAGGGATTGGACTCCTCCACCCGGTTCTATTTCGTGCACTCGTACGCCGCGCAGCGCTGGGAGGGCAATCCCGATGCGCTGTTGACCTGGGCCACCCACCACGTGCCGTTCCTTGCGGCCGTGGAGGACGGCCCGCTGTCGGCGACACAATTTCATCCGGAGAAGAGCGGCGATGCCGGTGCCTCGCTGCTCGCGAATTGGGTTGAGGGACTGTGACTTCTAAACCACCACTGATTCTGCTGCCTGCCGTCGACGTGGTCGACGGCAAGGCCGTGCGCCTCGTGCAGGGCAAGGCCGGCAGCGAGACCGACTACGGGTCGGCGCTCGAGGCCGCCCAGACCTGGCAGCGCGACGGCGCCGAGTGGATCCACCTCGTGGACCTCGACGCGGCCTTCGGTCGCGGCTCCAACCGCGAACTGCTGGCCGAGGTCGTCGGCAAGCTGGACGTCGCCGTCGAGTTGTCCGGCGGCATCCGCGACGACGAGTCACTGCGCGCAGCGCTGGCCACCGGGTGCGCCCGGGTCAACATCGGCACCGCCGCCCTCGAGAACCCGACATGGTGTGCGCAGGCGATCGCCGAATACGGCGACCGCGTCGCGGTCGGCCTCGACGTCCAGATCATCGACGGTGCGCACCGCCTGCGGGGCCGCGGCTGGGAGACCGACGGTGGAGACCTCTGGGAGGTGCTGGATCGCCTTGACTCCGAGGGGTGTTCGCGCTTCGTGGTCACCGACGTCACCAAGGACGGCACCCTGACCGGGCCCAACCTCGAACTGCTCGGCGAGGTCGCCAAGCGCACCGACAAGCCCGTGATCGCCTCTGGTGGTGTGTCGAGCCTCGACGACCTTCAGGCCATCGCGACCCTGACCGATGTCGGCGTCGAGGGCGCCATCGTCGGCAAGGCGCTCTACGCCGAGCGGTTCACGCTGCCGCAGGCGCTGGCCGCGGTCAGCGGTTAGACCGCGATGGCGCTCGACTCCGATCAGCTCGCAGGCTGGCTGCAGACCGCCGCCGGCGTCCTCGACGGCGCGTCCGACCAGTTCATCGCGGGGCACCGCGCCGATTCGGCCGTAGCCAAGAAGGGCAACGACTTCGCCACCGAGATCGACCTCGCGATCGAGCGGCGGGTCGTCGCGGAACTGAACCGGTTGACCGGGATCGGCGTGCATGGCGAGGAGTTCGGCGGCGAGTCGCTGGACTCCGAGTACGTGTGGGTGCTCGATCCCATCGACGGCACCTTCAACTACGCGGCGGGCTCGCCGATGGCCGCGATCCTTCTGGGGTTGCTGCACAACGGCGAACCGGTCGCGGGGCTGACTTGGCTGCCGTTCGTCGGGCAGCGCTACACCGCGATGGCGGGGTTCCCGATGCAGGACAACGGTGTCACTCTGCCCGCTCTGGAGCCCTCCACGCTGGCGGAGTCGATGGTCGGGATCCAGACCTACAACATCGACTCGCGCGGCACGTTCCCCGGGCGTTACCGCAGTACGGTGCTGGAGAACATCAGTCGCGTGAGCTCGCGCGTTCGCATGCACGGTGCCACCGGCATCGACCTCGCCTACGTCGGTGCCGGAATCCTGGGCGCCGCCATCAGTTTCGGACACCACATCTGGGACCACGCCGCAGGCGTGGCACTGGTGCGGTCGGCCGGCGGCATCGTCACCGACCTGGCCGGCCAGGAGTGGACGCCCGAGTCGCGTTCGGCGTTGGCCGCCGCGCCCGGCGTACACGCGGAGATGCTCGAGATTCTGCGATCGGTCGGAAACCCGGAGGACTACCTGTGATCATCAGTGATGTTGCGACTCGGGTGATCCCGTGCCTCGACGTCGACGCGGGCCGGGTGGTCAAGGGCGTCAACTTCGAGAACCTGCGTGATGCGGGTGATCCCGTCGAGCTGGCCGCGGCCTACGACGCCGAGGGCGCCGACGAACTCACGTTCCTCGACGTCACGGCGTCGTCGTCGGGTCGCGCCACGATGCTCGACGTCGTGCGGCGCACCGCCGAGCAGGTCTTCATCCCGCTGACGGTCGGCGGGGGAGTCCGCTCGGTCGAGGACGTCGACGTGCTGCTTCGCGCGGGCGCCGACAAAGTCTCGGTCAACACCGCGGCGATCGCCCGCCCCGAACTCCTGGCGGAGTTGTCACGCCAGTTCGGGTCTCAGTGCATCGTGTTGTCGGTCGACGCACGGACCGTGCCCGCGGGCGGAGAGGCCACCCCCTCGGGGTGGGAGGTCACCACGCACGGCGGGCGGCGCGGCACCGGCATCGACGCCGTCGAATGGGCCGTGCGCGGCGCCGAGCTCGGCGTGGGGGAGATCCTGCTGAACTCGATGGACGCCGACGGCACCAAGGGCGGGTTCGACCTGCCGATGCTCAAGGCCGTGCGCGCCGCGGTGACGGTGCCTGTGATCGCCAGCGGCGGCGCGGGCGCGGTCGGCGACTTCGCGCCCGCCGTGCACGCCGGCGCCGATGCGGTGTTGGCCGCCAGCGTCTTCCACTTCCGCGAGCTGACCATCGGTGAGGTCAAGGCGGCCATGGCCGCGGAGGGGATCGTGGTCCGATGACGGCGTTGGATCCCGCGATCGCGGCGCGACTCAAGCGCAACGCCGAGGGACTGTTCACCGCCGTGGTGCAGGAGCGCGGTTCCGGGGACGTCCTGATGGTCGCCTGGATGGACGACGACGCGCTGGCCCGCACCCTGGCCACCCGCGAGGCCACCTACTTCTCCAGGTCCCGCAACGAGCAGTGGATCAAGGGCGCGACGTCGGGTCACACCCAGCGCGTGCACTCGGTGCGCCTGGACTGTGACGGCGACGCCGTCCTGCTCGAGGTGGACCAGGTCGGCGGGGCGTGCCACACCGGCGACCACAGCTGTTTCGACGCCGACGTTCTGCTGGCTCCCGAATAGGGGACATCTGGCCCCAGCTGGGTACCCAGCCACCACCGAAGCGTGGCGTGTGTCCAGAGGAGGGTTCCCATGCGTGGTGTGGTGATGTACGCGCCCGGCGACATCCGGGTCGAAGACCTGCCGGAACCGAAGATCGTCGAGCCGACGGACGCGATCATTCGCGTGTCGGCGACCTGCATCTGCGGCTCTGACCTGTGGCCGTGGCGCGGCCTCGACGAGGTGACGGCACCGGCGCCGATGGGGCACGAGTATGTCGGTGTGGTCGAGGAGATCGGCGACGAGGTGACGACGCTGAGACCGGGACAGTTCGTCGTCGGCTCGTTCTTCGCCTCCGACAACACCTGCGAGATCTGCCGCGCCGGCTACCAGAGCCGCTGCGTCCACGCGGTGCCCATGGGGGCGATCGGCACCCAGGCCCAGCTCGCCCGGATTCCGCTGGCCGACGGCACGCTGGTGGCCACCCCCGACACACCGTCACCAGAGCTGATTCC